>JBEKPY010000004.1:0-140718 GCA_049520275.1 Bryobacteraceae bacterium | reverse complement strand
GCCGCGTTTCCACGCGGCGCCAGGCCGGCTTGAAAGCCGGCTGCGGGCAGGATTGCCCGCCCCACAAACTCAGAGAATCAACCACTTGCCAGACAGGCTCAAAAGTTAAGTGGCATTGGGCCGAAGGCCTGCTCCACGACGACTGCAAACCATTCACCTGCCGATGCGAAGCAGGCGTTTTCGCCCGTGTTAGTAAGCGCCTCACCCACGTCCGCGCGCGCGAAACACGGGTGCGGGCTACCCGCTGGTGGGCTTTGAGCGCGGAGTGAACGCCCCGCAATCGATCATCTCAACTGTGCCGGGTCGCGCCGCATCGAGGGCGGCGGCAATTTTGTGAACATGCGGCCGGACCACTGGCCAGTTGATCGCGGACATAATCAGCACGGCAAAAGGGCGGCCTTCAAGGCGCTGCTGCGTTTCCATATTCTTGTCGCCGGTAAGAAACACCTGAAAGCCTTCGCGCTCGATCAGCATGAGCAACGCGCCATTTTTGACGCCGCCCCACTCCATGCTCACGACGGTGTGAATCTCGTGCTGAGGGAAAAATCGCGCCAGCTTGCGCGGTACGTCCTCGTCGAAAAATACTTTCAAAGCTGCGCCTGAAGTTGATGCGCGGCGCGCCAGGCAAGGATCGCCTTGATAGTGTCGAGGCCAGCCTCCGGGTAGCAATCCAGAGTTTCAGCAATGGCCGCGTCCGGCGACAACCCCTCTTCGCGGAAGGCGTCATAGTTCCCGGTGATGGCGTCCACCGGCAAGCGTGTGTTCTTCAGCAGCGGCGCACCGCTGACCTTGCCGGGAATGACTTCAACGAGGGGGCAATCGGACCAATCAAGAGTCGCCATGTTCTTACCCTCCTTTCATCGTAGCCTTTTACCACGGTTCGGCGGCGGCGTCATGGGCGGGATAGCGGCTTCAGGAGCCGGGAAAGGGAAAGGAAAGCCTCCAGCATCTCCATGCCAGGGTGTCGAGAACAACCCTCAACTGATCGGCCTATAATCCGGCGCGTTGACCGCAAGGCCTCATTGATGGTCGCTTCTTCTTCCTCGTGGCTCACTGGCTGCCGCTGGGCGTCCACGCGGGCGAAGTACCGATTCAGCCTTTCCATCGCCGCCGTTCGCTGGTCATCAGTCAAACTCGACGGATTGATCGCCGCGGACGCAAGCGTTCTAATGCTGACCGACTCGTCTTCGGATACAGAACGCCCAAGCAAACCGCAAGCCCTCACGTGCGCGGTTTCGTTGCCGGTCCCCGAATTGGACTATGATGACACGCGCAGGAGGATGGCGCCTGGCTACACTTCGCCACGGCGGCGGCGAATCAACCAGGGTTCGATGGCGCCGGGATTCTCGAGAATCTCGCCTTCCAGATCCTCGAACTGGCTGTCGATTACAACACGCTCGATCACCGCGCCGAGCGACTCGTCGCCGGTTTCTTCGCGCTTCTGCTCGATCAAAGCCAGGATGGCTTCGCAAAGCTCCAACCGCTGTCTGGTGTTGCTCATCGCCCATCCCTCCTGCCCGGTTAGACGCAAATTGCCCCCGGGAGTTCCGGGAATTGTGACTCGTCAGCGTCCGGTCGCCTGCGCAGCCAGCCGGTAGCACCCGGGACCTCAAGTTCCAGAGCGATTCATCCGATTGACTTAACACGTAGGCGAACGCACAGAGTGATACCCGTACAAGACGGTCGTTATGTGTCGGTGGAGTCTCTGGCAGACCCCAGCCGGTTCAGTCTGACCGAAGCCCTCGAGGTGGCGCGGGCGGCGGTGAAAGGCGCCGGCGGCGTCGATGCACGGCTTTACGACCGGCTGGCTCAGGAGATCGAGAAACTGGGTGCGCGGCCGATGTTCCTGTATCGGCTGCTCGAGCTGTTGTCGGCCCTCGACTGCGGGCAGCGCGTGGCGCCGTTCAAGTCGGCCCTGCTGGCCCACAACGACGCGCGCATCCGCTCCAAAGCCGCCGTGATCATCGGTCGAGTTCTCAGGAATGTCACGGGCATCGAGAAGCTCCTTAAGGACCCCGATCCGCGGGTTCAGGCCAACGCCGTGGAGGCGACCTGGGGCCTGCCTGCCGACGAATTCCGCCCGCTCCTCGAAACAGCGGCGCAATCGGCGAACAACCGCGTTGCCGCCAACGCTCTGGTTGGCCTCTACCGCCTGGGGGATCAGAGCAGCATCCCGCGACTGTTCGCCATGGCGGAACACGCCTCGGAGCTTTTCCGCGCGTCGGCGCGCTGGGCCATGGGCGAGACGGGCGATCCGCGGTTCCTTCCCTGGCTCACCGCTGCATTCAGGAATGACCTGGGAAAAGGCGGCGGTGTCGTACTTCGGTCCCTGTCGCGGATTCGACAGAATCTGGCGGCGATGCAGCAGGCGGGCACGCTGGTGGTGCAGCCAGGCCGCGGCCGCATTCTTGACGATTCCTCGCGCGCGTTCGAGATGTCGGTTCTGCTCGCATCGCGCAAACCCACCGGCGCGCTGCCGGCCACCAGTGTTGTGATTCGGGAAGGCTCCGAGCAGATCGCCAGCTACGAATGCACCGCCCTCCGGACTACCGAGCGCCTCCTGATCGGCTTCGCGATGCCGGAGATTCAGGCCGAGGCGAGCCCTCTTCGGATGGCCATCGAGAGCGGGCTGGATGCCTGTCTGGACGTCAAACGCAAGGGCGATCTGTGGAGCGTCGTCCAGTATGGGCCGGGTTCCCAGGGCGCCGCGGACGCGGACGAAGACGAGGACGAGAAGACGCGCCCGGCTACACCCGACGATGCCCTCGTGAAAGAGCACATGCAGAACAACCGCGGCTTGCTTGCGGACCCGCTGATCATCGACAAGTTCCGTGCCGGCGCCGGTCCGGCACGGCGCGCTGCACCGCACTTTGCGGCCTGCCTGACCACGGTGATGGGCGCTCTGGCGCGAGTTACGCTGCCCCGGCATGTCTTTTTCTGCCTCGACGCGGCGCAGCGAATTCCGGCCGGGGCGATTATCGGGATACTACAGACGGCCCGGGCGCGCAGGATTACGATGAACGGAATCGTAGCCGGGCCGGAGGGCGATTACGCCGATTTGCGACGGCTGTGTTTTGAAACCGGCGGCAATATCCGCGTGACTCCGATCGAAGGCATCGCGGACCTGATGCTCACGGCGTACCAGAGTCTCCTGAACCGCTATGCGGTCAGCTACCAGGCTGGGCAATCCGGGCCGGCTGGCCCGCCGGCCAACGTGGAGGTGGCGGTTTACAGCCCGCGGGGCTGCGGAAGAAGCGCCGTCGATTTCTGAATCAGTGTTGGTGGTCGAGGCCGAAACTCGGCTGCTTCGCGGAGCCGCCTACCCGGATGCGCAGAAAGGTGCCCGCGCCGTTCTTCTCAAAGAACGGATCCACCGGCTTCAGAGCCCAGTGTTTCCAGCCGGTCATCATCTCGGAGATCTTCGCCACCAGCTTCAGCGTGCCGTGAAAATCGAGCGTGTCCTGGCCCATATCGTAGACGCCGGTGAGGTTCACGACGGCGCCCGGCACACCGAACGACAATTTGCGAAAGGTCATCGCCTGGTTCTCGAGGTGGAAAGCGCCGGACATGTTCGAGACCACCTGGTCGATCTCCCGATTGCCCGGCTGGCCCTGCGCGCGGCGGCTGAGCTGGTCGAGCTGATCCTGGATGTGCGATTTGAGGAAACGCGCGTCGCTCACCTGGAACGTGCCGTCCAGCACCAGCTTTTCCTTCACCTTCCCCGACAGCGGCGGTATGGAGATGGTGCTCTTCAGCGCCAGGCGGCCCTCCATGAAAGGCGGCTGTCGGGTGGCCAGGCGAAGCAGGTCGCGCATGTCGCCGCCGGGCATGGTGAGTTGCAGGTCGATGCTGCGGCGGGTCTGTTGTTCGTGCCGGATCACCGTGCCGGTGGTGGTGAAGGCCGTCTTCCCCAGCCTGGCCCGCACCGGCTGCAGAACGGTGTTGCCGTTGGTGCCATCGATGAGAGCTTCGAATTGCGCCCACAGCGGCACCCGGTTGCCGGTCATCTTCAAACGGAAGTCGGGAACCGAGGCCTCGCCGGTGGCGTGCACGGCGGCCAGGCTGCCGTCGAAGCGGCCGGTGGAAGACAGGATTCCGGCGATGCCGTTAAACACGCCAAGGTCCGCCTTGTTGAATGTGTAGATGCCGTTGAGCGGCGTGGCGCCAGGATCGCCGGTCTCCCACGGACCAAAGACGCCCTGGCTGTGCACCTGGCCCGATGGTTTGGGAATGGTCAACGCCGCGTCGTAGTTCATCGGCGCGCCGGCGCCCACCGAGGTCAGCCGCAGACTGGCGATCTGGAACCCCACCGGCTTCCTGGTCTTGTCGCGCGGTACCAGCACCAGCACCGCGTCTTTAATTCTCACGTCCTCGATGAGCACGCTCGGCTGGGCCGCACTCGGCTGGGCCGCACTCGGCTGGGCCGCACTCGGCTGGGCCGCACCAGCGCCTGACTGAGCCGCGACGGTAACGGAGCCCTCCTGCGCGGCCACGCGATCCTGCTTCGGAGGGACGTTGATTTCGAGCCCCTCAATGGAGACGCTGTCCACAATCTTGCGATCTTCCGTCAGAGTCTGCAAATCCGCTTCGAAGCGGAACTTGCGCATGGAGAACAGCGGCGGCAGGTCTTCCCGGCCGCTGAGGCGCATCACCAGCCCCGTGCCATCTACCCTCAGCCTGGCGCCGCGTTCCCGTTTCAGCAGCAGGCCCAGAGTGGACATCTTCGGCAGATGGACGTGCAGAGAAGCCAGTTGCACGTCGCAGTGGAAGCGATCCCGCAGGTAGAGGACGGCCTGATCGCGCACCATGGGTTCGAAGCGCTTTGCCAGGATCGCCGCGGCCACAAACAGCGCGGCGACGGCGGCCAGCGCGAATGCCGCGATGCCAATCAGCCAGCGTTTACGACGCCGGGTCATCTGCTGTATGTTAGCAGGCAGCCAGCCCATTATGACGACCACCTGCCAGGACTTTCCCGCCCTTGTGCTTTCCAACGGCCGCGTGGAAGCGACCATCCTCACCACTGGCGCGTCGCTGGTGAGCATCGTGCTCGCCGACGATGCCGCCAGGCTGAACCCGCTGTGGGACCCGCAGCGCATCGCCGCGGGCCGGCCTCATCCGTTCGGCAAGACGCCGGGCTTCGGACACTTCGTCTGCGTCGACGGTTTTGGGCCGGTTTCCCCGGAGGAGCAGCGGGCCGGGCTCCCCATGCACGGCGAGGCGCACCGCGCAACCTATGAAGTCCGCGAGCATACCACCAGCACAGTGACGCTGGCCGCGAAGCTCCCGCTGGTCCAGGAGGCGTTCACACGCACGTACCGTCTAGTAGCGGGCGAGAACGTGGTCTGCGTGGAAAGCGAACTCGAGAACCTGATGGCGTTCGACCGGCCGGTTCACTGGGCCGAGCACGCCACCATCGGCGCGCCGTATCTCGAGCGTGGCGCGACCGTGGTGGACATGCCCGCCGCTCGCGCGAAGACCCGAGCGTGGGAGCCCAGCGACGACCTGCCTCACCGCCTCGCCTCGTTTCAGGACTTCGCGTGGCCCCTGGCGCCCGGAGTGGAGAGCGGCCCCATCGACCTGCGCGCCGCCGGGCCCCATCCATCCGGCGACCACACCACCTGCCTGATGGACCCCGCCCGGCCGCTCGCCTTCATTACCTTCCTGCACCCGGCACGCCGCCTGCTCCTCGGCTATATTTTTACCCGGCAAGAATTCCCCTGGGTGCAGAACTGGGAATATTACCCGGCTAATAATCAACTCGCCCGCGGACTGGAGTTTTCCACCATGCCCTTCGACGTGCCGCGCCGCGAAGCCGTCCAGACCAACGCGATGTTCGGCACGCCAACCTACCGCTGGCTGCCCGCCAGATCGGCCATCACGAGCCGGTTCCTGCTGTTCTGGACGCGCACGCCCGCGGGCTTCACGAGAATCGCGGATGTCCGGCTCGCTGGCGGCGTCATCGAGGTGCTCGACGCCTCCGGCGCCACGCTGGAACTGCCGTCCTCGCTGGGCCTGTAAAATCGGTGTTTGTTCGTGGCCACGAACAAGGGATTACCTTCCAGCACCTGGATGTTCCGGAGTTCACCGGTTATGCCGATCACAGCTCGCAGTTTCACGGTGCCCCGGAGGTGCTGTCGCGAGCCGGGAACAACTCAACACCGACCCCACCTTGATTCTGGGAGCGGCCGGAGATTGACGGCGTGCGCCGCGCCCGCAACCAGCCAGCAGTAACGTGATGCCGATTGCATGCAGTCTATGCAGCACCGATATCCTGGAAACCAGCACTCCAGCGAACGTTCCGTGCGATCCGCTGCCGCATTCACTTCTTCCGCAGGTGCGGCGGGCGCAGCACGCGCTCGGCGGCGCCGCTGACAAAGCGCCGTGGCGCCAGCCGTTGCAGGTGGATCTGCCAGCGATTCCCCGCGCCGGGAACCACCAGGTGCTTCCCCGAGTCCAGCGCGCGCAAGGCGGCCTCCACCACCGGCGCGGCCGGCATTCTGCCTTCGTGCCCTTCCTCCGGCACGCCCGCGACCGCATGAAACTCCGACTCGGTGGGCCCCGGACACAGCGCGCACACGCGAATGCCATGGCGCGCCACTTCCTCCGCCAGCGCCTCGGCAAACAGCAGGTCGAACGCTTTGCTGGCGCCGTAGACGGCGATGTACGGGGTCGGCTGAAAGGCCGCCGTGGAAGCCGTGATCACGATTTCACCGCCGCGCCGCGCCACCATCGCCGGCAGGTACAGGTGCGTGAGGTGGACCACGGCGGTACAGTTCAACCGCACCATGTCGACCTGCCGGCCAGGGTCGCTGGTCCGAAACTCGCCATAGCCGCCCACGCCGGCGTTGTTCACCAGAAGCTCCACCGCGATGCCCTTCTTTTCGGTGAAGGCGTGCACTGCCGCGGGTCCGCCTGGCTCGGCCAGATCCGCCCGACAAACCTCGACGGAAATGTTGTGGAGGCCGGCGAGCCGGGCCGCAATCTGCGCCAGCCGGTCCGCCCGCCGCGCCGTGAGCGCCAGATTCATGCCCAGCGAGGCCAGCTTCTCCGCGAAGGCCAGCCCGATTCCCGAGCTGGCGCCGGTGACCAGCGCCCACTTCCCTTGTCTGTGATTCACACCTATATTGAACAATGAAACTATGCGATCCGTGCACCTCGACAACGGCGTGGTCTCCGTTGGCGCCGCGCCCCGTCCCAAACGCCCCGAAGGCTTCGCGCTGATCCGTCTTCTGTTGGGAGGCATCTGCAACACCGACCTTGAACTCCAGCGCGGCTACTACGGATTCCGCGGCGTACCCGGGCACGAATTCGTGGGCGAGGTGGTGGAGGCGGACACGCCCGCACTCATCGGCAAACGCGTGGTGGGCGAGATCAACCTCGCCTGCGGCCATTGCGAGTGGTGCGCGCGCGGCCTCGGCCGCCACTGCCCGCGCCGCACCGTGCTCGGCATTGTGAAGCACCCCGGCGCTTTTCGCGAATTCCTGACGCTGCCCGAAGCGAATCTGCACCCGCTGCCCGCCGACCTGCCCATTGAGCGCGCCGTCTTCACCGAGCCGCTGGCCGCCGCCTGCGAGATTCTCGACCAGGTGAACATTCCGCGGGGCGCGGAAGTGGCGGTTCTGGGCGACGGCAAGCTTGGCCTGCTCATTGCCCAGACACTGCAGGCGCATGGCGCGCGCGTGCACCATTTCGGACGTCATCGCGAGAAGCTGCGGATCTCGCGAGCGGCGGGAGTGGCCACCCAGATCGCCGGCGGGCGCCTCCCCGCCGCGGCTTACGACTGGACGGTGGATGCGACGGGATCCGCCGACGGCTTGCAACAGGCAGCGGCCATCACCCGGCCGCGCGGCACGCTGATCATGAAGTCGACGGTGCACGGGCTGGTCCCGCTCGACACCGCGCCGCTGATCGTGAACGAAATCACTCTGGTGGGCTCGCGCTGCGGCCGCTTCGAACCGGCTCTGAAGCTGCTGCGCTCGGGCAAGGTGAACGTGGAGGACATGATCTCCGGCGAGTATCCACTCTCGCAGGCCCCGGCGGCGTTCGCCCGCGCCGCCGAGAAAGGCGTCATGAAAGTGCTGCTGCGCGCGGAATCATGAAAAAAGGCCCGGGAGCGATTTGCTCGCCCACCGGGCCTGAGGGAAGAAGACTCAGCCTTGTCAAAACCCCTGGCCTCGCGTTGAGGCCTCGCCATCAGCGATGGCTGCCGTGGCCGCCTCCGCCGCCGCTACTATGACCGCCGCCGGAGCTGTGACCGCCGCCACCACCACCCGAGCTGTGAGCGGGTGCGCTGCTGCCGCGATTGGACGAAGCCGGCGCCGCGTGGTAAGCCGGTGCGCTGTATCCGCCACGGCTGGGGTACCCGCTATAGCCGCCGCCCGTTGATGGCCGCTCGTGCACGATCTGCGGAGCGATACGCACCGGCTGGCCACTGTTATACCCGCCATAACCGCCCGAACTGCGCCCCGCCGGCGTTCCAAAACGTTGCCAGCTCTCAGCCCCGGAAGGCGACGAAGGCCGCCATGCTTCCGAGCCCGCTCGCTGCTGCGCCGCTGGTTCGCCGACCTGGCGCCATCCACTGGCGCCGGTGCTGGCATTGCTCCGGGCCGTCGCGCCGCCGCTCGCCGTCCTGTTCAAACTCTCCGGCGCGTTCGAGGAATGTTGCGTGCTCTGCTGAATTCCGCGCTGTTGTTGGGCGAACGGAACCCGGTCCACGTGCGAGGACTGCATATGACTGAAGAACTGCTGCCGGCCCTGGCTGAAACCAGTGGCCCGCGCAGGACGGTCCGACATCCGCAGGCTTTCTCGCCCCGGCGTCAGCGGGACCTGTCCACGAACCAGCCCGGCGCCGCGCAGATCGGCTGCCGTCACCCGCAGGCTGTTTCCGTTGACCCCGCCCCGTCCCAACTGAGCCGCACCCACCGCCGTGACGCCGTTGGTCACGCGAGCATTGCGATATGCATTCAGGATGTTAGTGTTGTTGACAACCGCCATGCCGCCCCGGCCGCCATAGAAGCCGCGTCCCCACCACGGATGAAGAGCTTCGTACGGACCGAGCGGAACCCAGCCGATATTGCCAAAACCGAATCCCAAACCCACGCCAAAGCCGGCCCGCGAACCGAAGCCGAAGAAGCCCACCAGCGCCGGATTCCAGAAAGCGCGCCCATAAGCCGCGCCCGGATACCAGCACCAGCCGCCCCGGCCCATGTACCAGCGCCCCCAGTGATACGGCGCCCAGCCCCACGGATCGTAGCTGACCCACGTCCAGCCATACCAGTCTTCCCAGACCCAGCGGCCGTAGCGATACGGCGCCCAGCCCGGCGCCACCGTCGGCTGCCAGACCTCGCCATAATCAGAGTCGTTGACCCACTGGCCGTACCCTTCCATGGACTCGGTGCCGTAGACCTCCGGATTGACGTACTTGCGCTGCGCCGATTGTGCGCGCTCGATGCGCTGGTCGCATTCCTGATTCCACTGGTCCCACTCGTCGAAGCCGATCGCCGCCGTGGTCTGAAACTCGGGGTCCTCGGCCGGCCCGCGCACCAGCATGGTCTCGCCTTCGCGAATCGTCTCCGAACCCTTTGGGCTGAAGACTTCCGCCTGTCCGCTGCGCACGGTAATCTGGGAGGCGCCATCCTCACCGACCGTCACCCGGAAAGCTCCTGGGCCGCTGGGGCGAACGCCGACGCTGGGAGTATCCACCTCCGCCTGCGCGCCGGAGTTGGCCATCACAGTGAAAGTGACGGTGCCGGAGGCTATCTGTATCTGAAAACGGCCTTGTTCGATGTCCGCGAAATGCACTTCCGAGTTCGGCGCGATGCGCAGGTAATTGGCGTAGTCGAACTGGATTTCAGCGCGGGACGACGGGCCGGTGCGCACCGCGTCCTGAGACATCAGCGGCGCGTTGGTGGCAGCCGCCGTCACCTCCCCCGAGTCTCCCCGGCGCACGGACACGTCTCCCTGCAGGGTGCCGATACGGGCAACGCCGCGACTGGGATCGTTAGAGTCGTCCGCCCGGACTGCTCCGGCAAGGGTTGACAGAACGAAGAGGCCAAACAGGATTCGTTTCATGCTGCACCGTCCACTGACGCCCGCTGAAGTGCACGGCGGATGCCAACAGGAACGGTGCATTGAATCAACCACTTACCTTCCGGCCGCTGGCAGCTCCGCTGGTGCTTTTCGGCCAGGTGGCTGCCTTCGAGCGGTTCCCGTGTAGTGTACACGCGGCGGCAGCCGCGTTTTTGCGGGCCGCAGGGTAGTGCGCTGAAAGCTGGCTGACGTTCGAGTTGACTAAGAGTTGGTACGATCACTACGAGGAGAGCAGTTATGAGACGGAGAATTGCTCTGTGGGCACTTTGCGGGCTCGCCGTGGCCTGCTTCTGGTTTGTATACGGGATGGCCGCCGGACCAACTCACAATCTCGGGCGATGGCCCATCGTCGCAATCACCGCTCCTGCAGCATTGCTTGGGCGGCATATGGCCCTTAGGTACCAATGGTTCATTCTGCTCAATGGCGCTATTTACGCCCTGCTCGGCCTCGCAATCGAGCCGATAAGAAAACTCATCTCTGGTTTCAATCCGGCGCGCTAACCGTTCAACCAGAATCCAGCGCAGTACCGGCCGCTGCGTGTCCGGCACCCGATGGTAAACTACGGATGACCTGGGCCTGTCATAAGAATAGCCGTCCCGGTTTGCAACTACTTTACCGAGCCGCGACGATCACGGAGCGGAACCAAGCGGAATCGGATTCAACCGGCACGCTGACAGGCCTTCGCGCGAATCCTATGGATACTGTGGGGACCACTCCGGTCAACCCGGCCTCCCTGGCCGACATGCACTCTACCATCGGCACGCGCCACGTCTCCTTCTGGCGGCGAGCGTTCGCCTTCGCCGGTCCTGCCTATCTGGTGAGCGTGGGATACATGGACCCGGGCAACTGGGCCACCGATCTGGAGGGCGGCGCGCGATTCGGATACCGGCTGATGTGGGTGCTGGTTCTTTCGAACCTGATGGCCATCCTGCTGCAAACCATGAGCGCGCGTCTGGGCATTGTCTGGCAGAGGGATCTGGCGCAGGCGTGCCGCGAGACCTATCCCCGGCCCATTTCGTTCACGCTGTGGATCTTCTGCGAAATCGCCATTGCCGCCTGCGACCTGGCCGAGGTTCTGGGCACGGCGATCGGTCTGAACCTGCTGTTTCACATTCCCCTGCTCATTGGCGTGGGGCTCACCGCCTTCGACACGCTGCTGGTGCTCTGGTTCACCAATCGGGGTGTGCGCATGGTGGAGGCCATCGTGTTATCGATGATAGCGGTGATCGCCGGCTGTTTCCTGGTGGAGATCCTGTGGGCGAAACCGGCCGTGGGAGAACTGATGAACGGCGTTATCCCGCGGCTGAATGGGCAGTCGCTGTATATCGCCATTGGCATCCTGGGCGCGACGGTGATGCCCCACAATCTTTACCTGCACTCCGCGCTGGTGCAGACGCGGCGCATCGGCCGGACGGAAGTGGAAAAGCGCACCGCCTGCCGCTTCAACCTGATTGACTCGGTGGTGGCTCTGAACGGCGCGATGCTGGTGAACATCGCCATCCTGGCCATGGCCGCGGCGGTCTTCTTTACCCGGCACCGCATCGTCACGGAAATCAAACAGGCCTACGAGCTGCTGACTCCGATGATGGGCACGGCGGCGGCCAGCGTCATTTTCGCGGTGGCGCTGTTGTGTTCGGGCCAGTCTTCCACGCTCACCGGCACCATGGCCGGCCAGGTGGTGATGGAGGGCTTCCTCAACTTCCGCATGCGTGCGTGGCTGCGGCGGCTGATTACCCGGATGCTCGCCGTGATCCCCGCTTTTGTCGTGATCTACACGGCGGGAGATCAGGGCACCTACCGGCTCATCATTTTAAGCCAGGTGATTCTCAGCCTGCAGTTGCCCTTCGCCATCGTGCCGCTGGTGCACTTTACCAACAACCGCCAAAAGATGGGCCCGTTCGCGAACCCCGCCTGGGTGAAAACGCTGGCCTGGGCCACCGCGGCGCTGGTTATCGGTCTGAACGCTTGGCTGGTGGCGCAAACTCTCGAAGACTGGCTGGCTACCGCCGGAGCGCGCCGCAGCCTGGTGGAATGGCTGCTCGGGCCGGCGCTCGCCGCGGTGTCCGTGCTGTTGCTGTGGGTGATCCTGGAACCGTGGCTGCCCGCGGGCCTGCGGCGCAAAGGGCGGGCCGCTTTTGTGGTGCCCCACGGCGTGGCCGAGCATCTGCCATCCCCCGCGTACACGAAGATCCTGGTTCCGCTGGATCATTCGCCGCTGGACCGTGCCGCCATCGCGCACGCCGTGGCCATGGCCCGCGCGCGGCGCGGGCGCATCTATCTGCTGCACGTGGAGGAAGACGTCACCAGCCAGATGTACGGACAGGAGGCCTCCACGGCGGAGGTGGAGGAAGGCAGCCGCTATCTGCAGGACATCGCCGGGCTGATCGCTGACGAAGATGTCTCCGTGGAGCGGGTGGTCCGCCATTCGCGGAATCCAAAGACGGAGATCGTCCGCTACGCCCGGGAACTCGGGCCGGACCTGATCGTGATGGGGGCCCACGGACATAAAGGTCTCAAAGACATCGTGTTTGGTACTACAATTAATGCAGTGCGTCACAATCTGCGGGTTCCGCTGCTGATTGTCCGCGCCGAGCGCTGACTCGGAGACGTCTTACTTTGTTTTGAAAGAACTCGCGCAAAACGGAGCTTCGGCAGTGGGCGCCGAAGTTCTCCTCCGTGTGGCGGCCCGCCGCCGGGCGATTTGCGCTTTTGAGTGCGAACATTGCCGCCGGCAAATGACTTTATAGGAAGAGTAGAGGAGAATGTAAGCATGCGCAAACCAGACAGGTGGCTGAAGAGACTGGGGACGGTTGGGCTCCTCATGACGCCGTGGGCGCTAGCCAACGCCCAGGTCACATCGTACGTTCTTCCGCAGCTTGCCTTCGGCGGAGGGTGGTACTCAGCCCTGTATTTCACCAATCAGAACGCCAGTGCCGCTTCGTTCGCCGTCAACCTGGTCGACAACCAGGGAGCGCCGTTGCTCGTGCCGTCGCTGGGTGGAACTTCGACGTCCGCCGGTTACACCGTTGCGGTCAATCTGCCGGCGAACGGCAGCGTCGTTATCGAGACGCCGAACGTTGGGCCGCTGAATCAGGGATACGCAACCTTCGTTCTGCCAAGCGGCGTCGTTGGCTATGGAGTATTCCGGCAGAGCGCGAACGGGCGCTCGGCTCAGGAAGCTGTCGTGCCGTTTTCCAGCACTGCGTCTACCGCGAGCACGCTTATATGGGACGAGACCAGTTTCGTAACCGACGTGGCCATGGTGAACCCGAGCTCGGTGGACACGATTGTCACCGTCACGGCGCTGGATCAGCAGGGCAACACGCTGGGGACATCCACGGTCGCACTGCCGGCGTACAACAAGGTTGTGTCGGAGCTGAGGAGCCTCAAGGGTCTCGGCGGCATCGTTGGCAAGCAGGGCACGGCGCAGTTCACGGTAGCGAAAGGCAGCGTGTCTGTACTCGGGCTGCGGTTTGACGGCTCCGCGTTCACTTCCATCCCGGTGACCGCCAATGCGCCGCAGGCCGCTGCACCGCCCTTCACGAGCCTGAATGTCTACTCGCAGTTTCAGCCGTTGTACGCCCCGCTGGAATTGGTGGCTTTCACCATCACCCCCACCAACGGCGGCACGGAATACACTGCCACCTTTCCCGAGGGCACGACGCTGGTGGGCGGAACAGCTACCACCAACAGCCAGGGGATGACGTTGACGTTCAACAACGTGCAGGCTCTTCCGAATTCCTGGTTTGCGCCTCTCAATGTGGTGCTCCAGTGGGTCTCCAAGGCTTCGCTGAGTTTGAGCGTGACCCAGGTTTCGTCCGATCCGGTCACCGGCATGGCTGTCGGAAACGTCAGCGGTCTGCTGACCGTGACCGGCACAGGCGTCGCCGGATCGCAACTCATGCTTTCCGGTCCAGTATTCGGAACCTATGTGGAGCCCGGCCCGCGGCAATAAGGGACCGTAGGATACGGCCCTCTGGTAACGCCGGCCTGGTTAGAATGCCCATACGCCGGTTACAGTAATAACGGAACGACAAACACAAAAAGCCCGCGACCTCGCGGCCGCGGGCTCTCGCACACACGAAACAAATCGCCGGATTAGTAATCCATGTCCGGGCCGCCGTGGCCGCCGGGCATGGGTTGAGACTGCTTCTTCTCGGGGATCTCGCAGACCATCGCTTCGGTGGTCAGCATCAGCGCGGCAATCGACGACGCGTTCTGCAGCGCCGAGCGGGTCACCTTGGTGGGGTCGATGACGCCGGCCGTCACCATGTCCTCGTACTGCAGCGTGGCGGCGTTGAAGCCGAAGTTCGGGCTGGCGTTGTTGCGAATCTTCTCGATGACGATGGCCCCCTCGACGCCGGCATTGCCGCTGATCTGGCGAACCGGCTCCTCGCAGGCGCGGCGAACCACCTCCACGCCGATCTGCTCGTCGCCTTCCAGCTTGAGGCTCTTCAGCGCTTCCGCGGCCCTCAGCAGAGCCACGCCGCCGCCGGGAACGATGCCTTCCTCGACAGCCGCGCGGGTGGCGTGCAGAGCGTCCTCGACGCGGGCCTTCTTCTCCTTCATCTCGGTCTCGGTGGCCGCGCCCACCTTGATCACCGCGACGCCGCCGGCCAGCTTGGCCAGCCGCTCCTGCAGCTTCTCGCGATCGTAGTCGGAAGTGGTCTCGTCGATCTGCGCGCGCAGTTGCTTGATGCGGCCCTGGATGGCCGTTTCCTTGCCGGCGCCTTCGACGAGCGTGGTGTTGTCCTTGTCCACCACAATGCGCTTGGCGCGGCCGAGGTCCTTCAGTTGGACGCCTTCCAGTTTGATGCCGGTTTCTTCCATGATGGACGTGCCGCCGGTGAGGATGGCGATATCGTCCAGCATGGCCTTGCGCCGGTCGCCAAAGCCCGGGGCCTTCACCGCGCAGGCGTTCAGCGTGCCGCGCAGCTTGTTCACCACCAGGGTGGCCAGGGCTTCGCCTTCCACCTCTTCGGCGACGATCAGCAGCGGCTTGCCGGCGCGCGCGATCTGCTCGAGTACGGGCAGAAGATCCTTCATGTTGCTGATTTTCTTTTCGTGGATCAGGATGTAAGCGTCCTCGAGCACGCACTCCATGCGGTCGGCATCGCTGATGAAGTAGGGCGAGAGGTAACCGCGGTCGAACTGCATGCCTTCCACGGTCTGCAGTTCGGTGTTCATGGTCTTGGACTCTTCGACGGTGATCACGCCGTCCTTGCCCACCTTCTGCATCGCTTCGGCGATGGTGTTGCCGATGGTGGCGTCGCCGTTGGCCGAGATGGTGCCCACCTGGGCGATTTTCTCGTTGTTCTCCACCGGCTGGGACAGTTTCTTCACTTCCTCGACCACCAGCTCCACGGCGCGCTCGATGCCGCGCTTGAGAGCCATCGGGTTGGCGCCCGCGGCCACGCTCTTCACGCCTTCGCGGAAGATGGCCTGGGCCAGAATGGTGGCGGTGGTGGTGCCGTCGCCGGCGATGTCGCTGGTCTTGGACGCCACTTCGCGCACCATCTGCGCGCCCATGTTCTCAAGCGGGTCCTTCAGCTCGATTTCCTTGGCTACGGTGACGCCGTCCTTGGTAATGGTGGGGCCGCCGAATTTCTTCTCGAGGACAACGTTGCGCCCCTTGGGGCCCAGCGTGACCTTCACGGCCTCGGCCAGTTGATTCACGCCGCGCAAAATTGCCTGGCGGGAGTTCTCGCTGTAAATGATTTGTTTTGCTGCCATGGAACTTTCTCCTTGTTACAATCCGGCTGCCTAGGCAACCTTCGCTGTTTTCGTTGCGCCTTCGAGAATGCCCAGCACCTCGTCTTCGCGCATGATCAGCAACTCTTCGCCATCCAACTTGATGTCGCTGCCTGAGTACTTTCCGAACAGGATGCGGTCGCCCGGCTGCACGTCGAGCGCCACCACTTTGCCGTCTTCGAGGCGCTTGCCCTTGCCAACGGCCACCACCTCACCTTCCTGAGGCTTCTCCTTCGCGCTGTCCGGAATATACAGGCCGCCCTGCATGGTTTCCTTCTGCTCGATACGCCTCACAACGATGCGGTCATAGAGCGGTCGAATATTCATAACCCTGGACCTCCAAACGAATCTGAACTGGTAGTTTGCTTACGATTTCGAGCCTCGGTGACTACCGTGGGGCTCAGTCCAATTATTAGCACACCTCGGGGAGGAGTGACAAGTATGGCTCGTAACTAATTGATACAAAAGACTTGCAAGAATGGCCGAACCGGCGCCGACCAGCCCTGCGGGCACGGCATGAGAGTGCGTCTCGCCGGCGGTCACTACCCGGATTCCCTGCGGGCGCAGAGGGCCTGACGGCGGGCGTCCAGACGAAGGAGGATCTCCGATGGAGCCGTCACCAGGGCTCCGTTTTGCGCGAGGCCGCGCGGCCCCGAGTCCCGCGCCAGCGGTCGTACCCCCACCGGCTCGAAACAGGCTATGCTGAAGATACACGTCATTTTGTTGTTTCATGGAGGCTGATGCATGTTCGCCAGGTTGCGTTTACAAGGCCTGTTCATAGCTGGTTTCGTCTTTGCCGCATGCGCCGCATGGGCCCAGACCGGTGGAATTGAAGGGAAGGTCATCGGCGAGGATGGCTCCCCGCTGAAGGGGGCGCTGGTAAAATTCCAGCGCGAGGACATCAAGGGGAATTACAAGGTTACGACCGACAAGAAAGGACACTACATCTATACCGGCCTGCCGCTTGGCACGTATCGGGTTTCGGTAGAGGTGGACGGCAAGGAACGCGACTTCGCGGACCATGTTAAGAACCATTTCGCGGGCGACGCCCAGCAGATCGATTTCGATTTGCACGCCAAGGCGCAGCAGGCCGCCGCGCTGACCAGGGCCGCCGAAAGCGGCAAGCTCTCGAAAGAACAGACGCGCGGGCTCAGCGACGACCAGAAGGCCGCCATCGAACAGCAGATGAAGGAGCGTCAGAAACTGGCCTCGAAAAACAAGGCCCTGAACGATGCCTTCAATGCCGGCCGCACGGCAATGACCGCGAAGCAGTTCGACGAAGCAGTGACGCAATTCGGCAAGGCCGCCGAAATCGACTCGAGTCAGGGGGCCATATGGAGCAACATGGCGGAGGCCTACGTCAGTCTGGGAGATTCCAAAACGGACGCGGCGGAAAAGCAGGCCGCCTATGAGAAGGGGTTCGACGCGTACCAGAAGGCCATCGCCATCAGTCCGGACGACGGCGCGCTGCATAATAACTATGCGCTCGCGCTGGTGAAGGTGAAAAAGATCGACGACGCCCAGGCGGAGTTGCAGAAGGCGGCCACGCTGGATCCTTCCTCGGCCGCGAAATACTACTACAACATGGGCGCCATTCTCACCAACATCAATCAGCCCGAAGCCGCCGGCGCCGCGTTCAAGAAAGCCATCGATACCGATCCGAACTACGCCGAAGCGCAGTATCAGTTCGCGATCTACCTGAGCGCGAAGATGCCGCCTCCGGGTCCGGACGGAAAGGTGATTGCTCCTCCGGGCATGAAGGAAGCCCTGGAGAAATACCTCGTACTGGCACCCAACGGTCCCAACGCGGATTCGGCCAAAGGTCTGTTGGCATTGCTGTCGACCAGCGTGCAGACCACGTATCAGAATCCGAACGCGAAGACGAAGAAGAAGTAACCTTCAGGGCAGGCCGAGAACCTGCCCTGCACCATCCCGGATGTAATCTGGAGACCACGATGTCCCGGTCACGCCTAGCGCTCCGCCATAATGTCGCGATCCTGTTCGCCATCACAGGGTCTGGGTTCGTCATCTTCGCCGGGGCCGCCACGCCGCCGCTGGAGGCTCGATCGGCCATCTTCGTGATTGGGCCGGCCGCCGGGGACCCGGGACTCCAGGCCGCCCGATCGGCGGCTTTTGCCTGCCGCCGCTGGCTCAACCAGCCGGGCGCCAGCGCGGAACTTCGCCGCGCCGGAAGCTCCGGGAGCGTTACTCTCGACAAGGCCGCCGGCAAGGGCCTCGACAGCGCGTTTCTGGCAGCGGCAAAGGACGCCGGCGACCGCGATCCCGCCGACCTCGTGTCCACGCTCGACGACGCCGTCCACGCGCTGGCAAACCGTCCCGGACTGCGAGTTGCCGTGGCCATCCTCGATGCAGCCTCCCTGCCGGGCGAGACGGAAGAAGCGCTTCGCCAGATCATCCAGTTCTCCTCCGACAACGCGGTTCACATCGTCCTTCTGGACCCATCGAAGGCATCGCCGGAGACGTCCGGCGAGATCTGGAAGCTGGCGGGCTCCGCCACCAGCGGCGCATTCATTCAGGATTCAGGAACACTGGCGAGCGCCCTGCTCTCGGTTTCGGGTGTGCATCCGGCCGCCGCGGACTCCGAGCCCGCCGCACCCGAACCGGCCGCTTCGAAGGCGCCGTCCGGACTGGCGGCGGACCTGCCCGTTTACGTGCGCTTCATTCAGGTCTCGAATCGCACCACGGCGACTCAATCTCAGGAGGCGCAGCTCGGCGTCGATTCTGGCGGCGCCGGATACGGCGCCAATGTCGGCGAAGGGGCATCCAGGGTAGAGGGCGCGGGCGGCCCCTTGCACGGCTATGTGATCGCCCAGGCGCCGCTCAGCGCGCTGCATTTCGAGAAGGACGATCGAACGGGCTCCTACTCCGGCCATGCGGTGGTCACCGTGACCGTCCGCGGCTCCTCAGGCAAGAACGCGGGCAAAGCCGTCTGGCACCAGACCAGGGATGTGAAGATTAACGGCCCTCTGGCGAAGTTGCACGACCGCGAGGGGGGCAACCTCTACTTTCTGCGTGACGTGCAGTTGCCGGCCGGCCAGTACAACCTGGAGGCAACGGTGCAGGACGTGCTCGCCAACAAGACCGCAAATGTCAGCGAGCCGCTGAAAACCGGATCCGGCGTGCCCGGTCTGATGGTCAGCGATGCGATGTTCGTCAAGTCCTTACGCGGGAGTGTCGACAAGTTCGAGGCCGACACGGTCCTCGACTACCAGGGAAATGCCATCGCTCCGTTGCTGGGTCCGGTGTTTCCGGCGAACACGCCATTCAAGGTGGAGCTGTACTTCATCCTCTATCCCGACGTCTACGGATCTCAGCCGCAGATCACCCTCGAAATCCTTCAGGAGGGGAAGGTGGTCAGCCAGGCCAGCATGCCCTTCAGATCGATGTTGCGCAACAGCGCTCAGGACATGCGCGGCTCTTCGATGAAGGGCGAGCTCCAGCACGGTTTCGATTACATAGCGTCGATGAACGTGGACAAGATGAGCGCCGCCGATTGCCAGGCGCGGCTGACCATCCGTCAGGGCGGGAACGTGGTGACGCGGCTGGTGGATTTCCGCGTGGCCGATACCGGGGCTGTCGCGCAGGCGCCCACGGTGCTGAAAGGCTCGAACTGATACACTGATGATAACTTCCGCAGAATCAGGAAGGCCGGTTTGAACCGTCTTCAGACTGTCACCCTTGGCATCCTCGCCGCCACCATTCTTGCTTCAGCCCAGGCGCCCGAAAAAGGAAACCTGCCAGGAGCAGGCCCGCAGAAGCAACAAACGGAGAACCAGCTCGATGCGGACCGGACGCTGTTTACGGTTCTGGCGGCGATTAATGCCGCCGGATACGATACTGGCGCGAATTCGGCGGCGGCCCACCCGTTGCGCGCTTTCATTCGCCAGCAGCTTGCCGCCAAAGACCTGCCCTCCATCCGCGCCCTGAAGGGGTTTTACAGCGACCATCGGCACGGCGACCCAACCGAGGACCTAGCCCAGTACATCTCCTTCGCGCTGTCGGTGGGCGGTCCGCCGGAGTTTCCCTTCCGTTACATGTCCAGCCAGTTGCCTCCCGATGCCCGCCAGCTCTCGGAGCTTCCGGCCATTCTTTCGCTGTTCTACGAGGAGGCTGGTATTGAGGACCTCTGGCTGCAATCGCAGTCGGCCTTCGATCAGGTCATCGCGTTCTACCATACGCCGCTGTCGCGAGCGATTCTGGAGGCCAATGCCTTCCTGCGCAGCGAGACCAGCGGCGTGCTGGGGCATCGCTTTCAGATTTACGTCGATCTGCTGGGGGCGCCCGGCCAGATCCAGTCCCGCAACTACCGCACCGACACCTTCGTGGTGATGACGCCAGCCATCGGCGCGACGAGCGAACGAACCGAAGAACTTGCCGCCGGGCAGATCGCGGATGTACGCCACGCTTACCTGCACTCGCTGCTCGATCCTCTGGCGGTGCGCTACTACCAGGAGCTGGACGCCAAGCAGGATCTGCAGGAGTTCGCCAGGGCCGCGCCGGCTCTGGAGCCCCTGTACAAGGATGACTTCATGATGCTGGTCACCGAATCGCTCATCAAGGCCATCGAAGCGCGTCTCAGCCCGGTCACCGCAGAGAAGCGCGCGGCCATGGTGAACGAAGCGTTGCACGAGGGATTTGTGCTCACGCCAGCCTTCTACGACGGCCTTGCCGACTACCAGAAGCAGGACCGCGCGATGCGAATGTACTATCCGGACCTCATCAAAGCGATCAACATGAAAACGGAGAGGCAGCGGCTGACCGGAATCCAGTTCGCGGCGGCGCGGGCCAGACGCGGGCCGGACCGGGCGCGGCCCGCACAACCGCGACTGACCAACGCAGAGAAGCTGCTGGCGGAAGGCGAAGACCTCTCCGATCGCCGCCAGCTCGATCTGGCTCGCGCGGCGTTTCAGAAGGTGCTGGAGGAACCGCCCCAGCCGAGCGTGCGTGCCCGGGCGTATTACGGACTGGCTCGCATTGCGGTCCTCCAGAAGGACCCGGAAACGGCCGAGCGGACGTTCCTGAAAGCCCTCGATGCCGGGCCGGACGGGGAAACGCGCTGCTGGGCATACTACTATCTGGGACGTCTGGAGGACGCGGCGGACCAGCCCGAGGAGTCCCGGAAATATTACCGGCTTGCGGTGGATACGCCGGGCGGTTCTCGCAAGGCGAAGGACGAAGCACAGAAAGCACTGGACAACCAATCAACCCCGAAGAACGGGAGCAGGTGAATACTTATATGAGGAAAACGACAGCCATCCTGACACTGACTGGAATCGTTCTACTGGCCGCAGCGGCGTGGGGACAGAACCCTCCCCGGATGAAGTCGCAGAAAGAGCTCGACGCGTGGAACGCCATTAACGCAGCGCCGAGCGTCGACTCGCAACTGCAGAAGATCGACGATTTCCTGACGGCGTTCGCCGACAGCGATTACAAACTGATCCTGCTCGACAGGGCCGTGGAACTGGCCGCGAATAAGAAAGATTATCCACTGACGATGGCGTGGGGTCAGCGCGACCTGGACGTCAATCCGACCAGCTACGTGGCCATGCTGGCGTTGGCCAGAGTGACCGCCGACACCACCAAAGAGTTCGATCTGGATAAGGACCAGAAGCTCGCCCAGGCGGAAAAGTGGGCCAACGGCGCTCTGGACGCTCTCAAGACCGCGACCAGACCGGCCGCGTTCTCGGAACAGAGGTGGCCGGACCTGGTGAAATACTGGCAGTCCTCCGGCCATCAGTCGCTGGGGCTATTTGCCATGGTCCGGAAGAAGTACGACGTGGCGGTCGCGGAGTTCCAGAAGGCATTCGACATTTCGCCGGAACCGGTCTATCTGGTTCACGTGGGAGAAGCCAACCTCAAGGCCGCCAAATACGACGACGCGATCGCGGCTTTTGACAAAGTGCTGGCCATGCCGGACCTGATTCCGGTGATCAAGCAGGTCACCGAAAGGGAGAAGCGGGAGGCATTGCGACGGAAGGGTGTCCCCGCTACGGCGGCCCCCGCACAGCCCGCGCCCGCCGCCGCACCGGCCACCGCGGCGCCGCCGCCGGCCACAGCGCCGGTGCAGACGGACACGCCTCCCACACCCGCGAAGTAGGTGGCGGAGGATCGAGGGGGTGAGCGGCGAACTGGCAGCGCTGGAACAGATCCTCGGTCACGAGTTCGTGAACCGCGAGCTGCTGTCCCGCGCCCTGACGCACAAGAGCCGCGTGCGGGACGGCATCCCCGAGCCAGGCCACAGCGACAACGAGCAACTCGAGTTTCTGGGCGATTCCATCCTCGGTTTTTTTGTCACGGACGCTCTTGTCGCCCAGCACCCCGAGTGGGCCGAGGGCCGGCTGTCCCGCGCGAAGGCGTATCTGGTCAGCGCGGTACATCTCTACGAGGTCGCTCAGACACTGGGACTCGGCGGCTATCTGTTGCTGGGCCGGGGCGAGGAAATGAGCGGAGGCCGCGAGAAGCGGGCTCTGCTCGCCGATGCGGTAGAAGCGTTGATCGCCGCATTGTATCTGGACGGAGGAATGGACACCGCGCGGGCCTTCGTCCGCGAGCACATTCTGGCGCGCCTGTCCCTGCTGGACGCCGACACCGAGGCGATCACCGACTACAAGAGCGCGCTGCAGGACATGGCGCGCGCGCTGAAGCTCCCGCTGCCGAAGTACTCCATTGTGGAGGAGCGCGGGCCCGAACACGCCAAGACCTTCCGGGTGGAGGTGAGGGTGGGTCAGGAATGGAGCGGCAGCGCGGAAGGCTGTTCAAAGAAGAGCGCCGGCCAGCAGGCCGCGCGACGGGTGCTCGATCAACTCACCGAGTGGGCCCGCTGACGGGTCCGGCGGGGTGCGCTTTGCCGCCGCCGGGCGGTGCGCTCGCGGAAGAGCCAGCAGCGGCAAAACGCTGCGGCTCCGCTCGCAGGCCGGTTTCGTTGAGGACCACGACATCGACGCGCCGGTTTCTCGACCGGCCCTCTTCTGTATCGTTGCTGTTGGCCGGGGCGTTGTCGGCGTATCCGGCGATAGAGAGCTTTTCCACCGGAACGCCATCCTCGGTCAACAGGCGCATGAGGGCGATACTGCGCGCGGCGGACAGTTCCCAGTTGCTCTGGTATTGTCCGTTGTGGATGGGCACCGAATCGGTGTGCCCTTCGAGGCGCACCGGATTCGGGATTTCCGAGATCGCCTTAGCGATTTTGGATACCGGTTGCTGGGCGTCCTGAAGAACCCCGGCGGTGCCGGATGGGAACAGCGCCGCCTGGCGGAAGCTGATTACCAGGCCGCGTGGTTCCATGGTGATCTGGATCTTCCCGGACTTGATCTCCTCCTCGAGATCCTTCGACAGCACCTGCAGAGAAGGCAGAAGCTCGGCCAGCTTGCCCGAGGGGGTTTCGACGATCTTTTCGGCGCCGCCGGGCCCGTGCATCTGCGCGTTGCCTTTGCCTTTGTCTTTCGGCGATCCGCCGAACATGGTGACGACAATGGAGGACAATTCGCCTTCGGCAAGGGCCTTTTTCACGGAATCCTCCACCGCTTTGGCCTTGCTCTTGTCGGTCTGCGAGGTGGCGAACATCACCACGAAGAATGCGAACAGGAGGGTGATGAAATCGGCGTAGGACACCAGCCAGCGCTCGTGGTTCTCGTGCTCCGGAGCCTTCTTTTTTCGCGCCATGGAAGCCTCAGGCGGCCTTCGCCGGCGCCGCTGGTTTGCCGGCGGCCGGCTTTTCCTTCTTCGGCTTTTTCTCCTCGCCGCCGCTGGTATACGCGTCCAGCTTGCTGCGGATCAGCTTGGGGTTGAGGCCCTCGACGATGCCCACCACGCCTTCCACAACCAGCTCTCTCATTTCCAGATCGCGCCTGGCGCGGGCCTTGATTTTGCTGGCCGCGGGCAGAAGGAGTATGTTCGCCACGCCCACGCCATAAACGGTGGCCACGAAGGCCACGGCGATGCCGTGACCCACCTCTTCGATGTTGGACAGGTGCTTCATCACCTGGATCAGCCCCAGCACGGCTCCAATGATGCCAATGGTGGGCGAGTAACCGCCGGCGGCCTCGAAGACCTTCGCCTCCGCTTCGGTGCGCTCGTATTCGATGGCGATCTGCAGTTCCATCATTTTGCGCAACTCCTGGAGATCGGTGCCATCGACGGCCAGATTGAGCGCCTTGCGGAGGAAAGGATCCTGGATCTTATCCGCTTCGGATTCGAGCGACACGATGCCGCCCTTGCGCGCTTTGCTGGCATAGCCGATGATCTCGTCCACCGCGCCCTGAGTGGAGACGGCGGCGACGAAGAAGACATCCTTGAACCGCTTCATGGCGCGAATCACCGTGCCCAGAGGCGTGCTGATCATCATGGCGCCGAATGTTCCGCCCAGTACGATGAGCGCGGCAGTGATCTGGCCGACGTCGCCGATTCGACCGCCCTCGAGAACCAGCCCGCCGAGGATCCCTCCCAGTGCCGCCACGATACCGCCAATGGTGGCCAGATCAGGCTTGAGGCCGCTTTTCTTTGCCGCTGTGTTCTTGTCCTCGGCCATGGTGGTTTAGAAGACCGGTTTCCGATTCAGCTCGCCGTGCAGGATCTGGCGCCGGAAACGGATGACCCGATCGATTACCTCGTCTGCGCTTTCGAGTACCATGAACTTCTGACCGGTGGTAAGGCTTACCACCGTGTCCGGCGTCACTTCGACATGCTCGATGAGATCGGAGTTGATGACGAGCGGGATTCGATTGATGCGCGTAAGGCGAATCATGGGCCGGTACAACTGGCTTATCGGCACTGGCGCCGGAACCTGGAGGCTGGCGCGGCCCGGCGGCTCGGGAAACCGTAGCCGAGCCGCGACGGTCACGAAGCGGTTCTCCCGGCCTGTTTCACTTCACAGCTTCGGCGGAACCCGCGCACAACGGAACGCCACCGTTCTGCCTCATCGCAGGTTGGGGTAGCTTATGGGACGCCGCAGGCTGGTGGCCGCAGGCGGTTAGTGCAGAAGCTCCAGAATCGCGCGCAACTCCCGGCGAACCTCGTCGAGCGCTCCGGCGGGGGCGGGCGCCGGAAACAGGCCGGTCTGCTGGCGGGTCGTCTTCCGGGCCTGCGCGGAGGCGGAGGCGGACTTTCCGCGGCCTTCCAGGAGCTTGCGGGCGCCTTCGATGGTGTATCGCTTCTCGTACAGCAGCCGTTTGATCTCGAGGACCGCCTCCACGTCCTTGCGACGGTACAGGCGATGGCCAGTCCCCGATTTCCTGGGCACCAGCGCGGGAAACTCGGTTTCCCAGAAGCGCAGGACATAGGGCTTGATCCCGGCCAGGCGGCTCACTTCGCCGATGCGAAAGTACAGCTTGTCCGGGATTTCCTCGACAGATATCTGCGCGGCAGGATCGATCATCCCAGCGTCATTCTACCGCACGGGGCGGCTCGATTCGGCCTGCTGCCGGTATGCGGCAGAATTGGAGCCATCTGCGATCTGGCGCAGCGCAGTGGCCGAATGGATATGCGGCGGCAACGGCGTACTCGCCCGGAACCGTAAGAAAGCGGCTCGGAAGCCGTAAGGCGCTCGCGTAAAGCATTTTTCGACTCGAATGTTCTCCCGGGGCCCAATCCACCCGCGTCGCTGGCAACCCACGTTTATGCGCCTGCGCGGCGCGGACGCCTTTGCGCTCAACCGCTGACGCGCCGTCCGAGACGGGAGGCGGCCATTCGCAGCAGCGCGCCAATGGCGCACCAGGTCAGCCAGTGCGCGAGCGGGCCGCTACTCCACGGGAACGCGGAGGTCCAGCTCAGATCGGCCGTGAGAGACCAGGCGGCGAAGACGAACGCCAGCAGGGCAACGATGGCGCCCAACAAACCGGCCAGCATGCGGCAACCGCGCAGCGCCTGGGCCTGCCACACCTTCCACGCCACCCTCGGCCCGCTCTCATGCCTGTCCGTTTCAAGCGAAAGAACCCCTTCCACCGTCTGCAGACGCAGATGCGTGGTAACCCCACCCGACGTCAGGGGTGCATCCGCCCTCCATCGCGAGTTCATCGGTCTCCTCCCTGTCGGGGCCAGGCGAACAACCGGGCCGCCCAGCGTGGCTGCGCCATGCCCGATGTGCCATAAGTGCGCCCGGCGGCAAGTCGTCTCACGGAAATATTCAGTCTTTGGACGGCCTCCACCCCAATCCGCCACGCGCCGGTTGGACGTGTGCTAAATTACACGTGAAAGAAGAGATCGGCTGGACGCACACTCGCGGGGCTGTCGCCGCGCGGAACCGCTGTCTGGCGAGGACTCGCGCGAATATGGCGATCACCAATCGCATCAACAACCGGTACGAGATTCGATCCACGCTGGGACAGGGCGGCATGGGCGTGGTCTACCGCGCCTACGATTTCGTGACCAAACGGGATGTGGCCATCAAGACCATGCGGGATATAGCGGACCCGGCCGCCCTCGATCTGTTCGCCAAGGAATGGACCGTTCTGGCGGGTCTGAGCCATCCCAACATCGTGGACATTCTCGATACCGGCGAGTACGAGGAGAACGGCCGGCGGAAGCCCTATTTCGTGATGCCGATGCTGCCCGGCAACACGCTCGACGCCCTCATCAAGAACGCCAGCCAGAGGCTGACCGTGAACCGGGTGGTGGAGATCCTGCTACAGACCTGCCGCGGCCTGCAGGCGGCGCACGAGCGCGGTCTGGTGCATCGCGATCTCAAGCCCAGCAATATCTTCGTGCTGGAAGATGACACCGCGAAGATCATCGACTTCGGCGTGGTGCACCTCACCGGCACGCACTCGGTTACGGGAATCAAAGGCACCTTGCAGTACATGGCGCCCGAGCAACTGGAGTTGCAGCCCGCGACTCCGCTTTCCGACGTTTTCTCTCTGGGCGTGGTGGGATACGAGACGCTGACCGGCCGGAAGCCCTTCGCACGGCAGTCGGAAGGCGACACCGCCGAAGCGGTGCGGAAGTTCATTCCTCCGCCGGCCTCCGAGGTCAATCCGGCGGTGAGCGAGCTGATCAGCCGGGTGATCCACAAGGCCATGGCCAAGCAGCCGCGGCATCGTTTCGGCAGCGCGCGGGAGTTCGCCGAGACGCTGACAAAAGCTCTGCACAATCAGACCGTGGAGAGCTTCGACCCGGCGAAGATACGGCCGCGAATCGAACGCGCCAGGCGGGCCTTCACCGAAGGGGACCTGCAGTTCGCCGGGGAGATTCTGGGCGAGCTGGAAGCCGAGGGGCACATCGACCCGGACATGTCCGTGCTGCGCCTGCAGATCGATCAGGCCACCCGCAAGAAGAACATCCGCCAGTTGTTGGAAAGCGCGCGCACCCGCTTCGAACAGGAGGAGTATCCGCTGGCGCTGCAGAAGATCCAGGAAGTGTTGCGCATCGAGCCGGACAACGCCGACGCGCTGGGCCTGCGGCAGAACATCGAGAGCCAGCGCAGCGAGCGCCAGGTGGACAACTGGTTCCGTCTGGTGAAGCAGCACCTGGGGCGCAACGACTTTACCGAAGCGCGCGAGGGGCTCGACGAGATTCTGAAGATCAATCCGAAGGACACGCGCGCGCTGCAGCTTCGCTCCGAGGTGGAACAGAAGGAGCAGGACGCCATCCGCGTTCGCAACGAGAAGGAGCAACTCTACAATGCGGCCAGGGCCGCTTTTCACAGCGGCGAAATCAGCACCGCGCTGAGCCGTCTGGAGCGCGTGCTCAAGTTAAACCGCGAAATACCCGACCGCGCGGTGCCCGAGCGCGATTCGCTGTATCAGGGACTTTACAACCAGGTGCGTAGCGAGCACGACGCCATTCGCATGGCCTACGAGGAGGGCCGCCGCGCGCTCACCGAGCAGGATTTCACGCGCGCTCTGGAGATCTGCGATCAGTACCTGAACAAGTACCCCGGCCACCCGCTGTTTCAGGCCCTGAAGCTGGAGGGGGGCGAGCAGCAGCGGCAGCAGCTCTCCTCGTTTCTGGCGGAGACCGGCAAGCGCGTGGACGCCGAGCCGGACCTGGACCGCAAAATCGCCATCCTCAAAGAGGCGGCGGAGAAGTATCCGGGCGAGCGCCAGTTTCAGGATGCGCTCAGACTGACCCGCGAGCGGCGCGACCTGGTGAACTCCATCGTGGCCCGGGCGCGCCAGTACGAAGAGCGCGCGCAGTACGCCGAAGCGATTGGACAATGGGAGATCCTGCGCAGCATCTACAGCGCGTACCCCGGCATCGGGTTCGAAATCGACCAGCTCCAGAAGCGGCGCGAGCACCAGACGCAGGAGGAAGCAAAAAGCCGCTGGACCGAGCAGATCGACCGGGCCATCGAAGCGGGCAAGTTCGAGCGCGCTCTCGATCTGGCGGAAAAAGCGCTGGAGGAGTTCTCCGGCGACACCGAGCTCTCCAACCTCGCCGCGCTGGCCCGCCAGGGCGTCGAGCGCAGTGCGGAGGCACAGCGGTTGTTCGAGGAGGGTCAGAGACTCTGCGCCGATGGGCGATACGAAGAAGGAACCGAGCGTCTGCGGCAGGCCTCCGAGCTGGACGAGCGTAACCCGGCCATCGCTCAGGCGCTGGCCAATGCGCTGGTGGAAGAAGCGCGGGAGCTGGTGGAGACCGATTGGAGACCCGCCGAGAAGCTGGTGGAGCAGGCGCTCGCGTACGACGCCGGAAATGCAGCCGCCAGGAGCCTGCGCGCGCTCATCCAGGATCGGAAACGGCGGGAGTTTGTGGCCGAGGTGGTGGGACGCGCGCGCCAGTCGCAGCTCGAAGGGAAAATGGAGGAGGCCCTCGATGAGGTGGATCGCGCGCTAGTCGAATGTCCCGGCGAACCGCGTCTGGTGCAGTTGCAGAGCACGTTGCGCAACTCTCTGGTCTCGGGCAGCCGCGTGCAAACGCGCATCTACTATCGGAAGCAACTGAACGAGCTCATCGCCCGAGTGGCGGGCGCCGCGGATCCGCAGCAGCTTCGGGCCGCCGTGGACCAGGCGCGGGGCATCGCCGCGCGATTCCCCGAGGATGCCGAGTTGCGCACGCTGGCCGCGGAGGTGGAGCACCAGGCGGTGAAACAGCACACGCCGCCCGAGCGCAGACAACCGCCCACGGCGCCGCCAACGCCGTCTCCGGTTGCGCCATCAGCCGCGGCGGACTCACCGCTGGCGCGGACACCGCTGCCGGCGCCGCCGCCGCTCGAATCAGCCGAAACAAGCGCGCTCAATGCGACGGCATTCTATTCGGCCGGCGGTTCGAGTTCTCTGGAAGAATCTGAAACAGCGGCGTTGCCAATCGCCGCGCCGCCCCCGGCGCCTCCACCCACGCCCTCGCCTGGAAAGCCGGCCGGGCCATCCACGGCCACGCCACAATCGCCGGCGCGGCAGAGCCCTCTGGCCGCGCTCGCCGGCCTGCCGCGCATCGTCTGGCTGGCTATCGCACTGGTTTCCCTGTTGGCGGTGGTGGCCGGGATCCTCCAGGTAGTGCGCCGGCCCTCTCCAGCAGCCTCGAAGCCGGCTCCGGTCGCACAATATTCTATTCAGGTGCAGGCCAGCCTGCCCGGCGCGTCGATCCGCATAGACGGCCAGAGCGTGGAACCCGGCGTTGTGCGGCTGAGCGCGGGCGCCCACACGGCCAGCGCCGAGCTGGCAGGATATCAGCCGATCGCCACACAGTTCCAGGCCGGTCCTAATGCCCCGCCCCTGCACTTCGAGTTTGTGCCCGCGCTGCAGCGCGTTCGAATCCTGACCGGACTGGATGCGGGAAAAGCCGTGCTCGACGACGCCGCGGCGGTGGACCTGCAGGACGGCAGTTTCTCGGATGACAACGTCAGCCTCGCGGCGCACAAACTGCGCATCACCGGGCGCGCCGGCCAGACACTGTCGATCGCCTTCTCCGCCACGGCGGCCAATCCGGCAATCCTCGACGAGCCGGTGACCAATCCCGACGAGGTAGTAATCAGCACGATGGGGAAGAATGCCATCGTTTACTGCGGCGCGCCGTCCTGCCAGGCCGGCGTCAAGGACCGGCCGCTCGAACCCGTTCCGGCCCACGGGCTGGATCTGAAGGACCTCGCACCTAACAGCGAACTGGTGGTCTCCGACGGAAAGAACGCGCGCAACCTCAGCATTGAATCGGCCACGGCGCCGGTGCTGGCCATATACCTGACCACGAACGACAACACGGGCACTTTGCGGATCACCTCAAACGTTCCCGACGCACAGGTCACCCTGAGCGGGAACGGTCAGGTGCAGAAGCGCAATCTGAAGGATGGCAAGTGGTCGCGCAAGCTGACGCCGGGAACGTGGGTGGTCAAGGTGTCGAAGGAAGGCTACCTGGACGCGGCCGAACAGCACGTCGACCTGGCCAAAGGAGACACCAGGGCGCTCAACTTCGACCTGCAGCCGGCCGCGGTGAGCGGGAAGCTGGCGATTGACGGGGCGATTCCGAATACCGAGATCTGGATTGACGGGAACCACGCGGGCACGGTGAATTCGTCCGGCTCGTTCAGCGGGGAGGTCAGCCCCGGAGCACATGACCTCGAGCTGCGGAAAGACGGCTTCGAGAACCTGACGCTGGCCAAACGGACTTTCAGCGCGGGCCAGACGCTGCACCTTTCCGCCAGCGACGTGCGTATGCGCGCCTATGGGGTGGTGAACTTCCTGGTGACGCCGCCGGGGGCGCAGATCTTCTGGCGCCGCGCGGGCGACGCGCAGACGCATCAAGTGCGCAACAACACCGCGCTGCCGCTGCCGCCGGGCCAGTACGTGGTCACCGCCAGCGCGTCGAAACGCGAGACGCACGAGGAAACCGTACAGGTGGATCCGGGGAAGGCGGCCACGATTTCCTGGACGCTCGCCGCGCCCAAGCAGGCATCTCCGCAAACGCCCGCGCAGCCGGTTTCCGGCACCGGCGCTTTTGAAAGCGCGGACGCCTGGCAGGAGCAGAATGGCTGGTGGTTCCATAAGGGCCCGTCCTTCGCGTGGCTGAAAGCGACCCGGGGCGCTTTCAGTATCGACATCGCCCGCAAGGGCGCGGGCATCTTTGGAGCCGGCGGCAAGATCGACTGGCAGATCGGCTACCGCGACGATCGCAACCGCGTCACCTACCAGTTGGATGAACACAAGCTGTCCCGCCGCGCGTTTGTGAACGGCAACAAGGCGGATCACACGGCCAGTCACTCGATGAAAGGCGATGCGTATCAGTTGCGCATCGACATCGAGCCGGCCAGGATCACGGTGCGCGATGCGAATGGCAATATGCTGGACGACTACAGCGACACCAGCGCCGACTTCACCGCGGGCAAATTCGGCTTCAAGGGCGACGTGCGGCTGGTGGTGCGCTAGAGATCCGGTATGTCGTCGATGTTGACCCGGTCGGCGGGGATGATGACGATCTTGCCGTCTTCCTCGAAGGACATGGGGACGCCGGCCTGACGATGACGGATGACGGCGGCGCGGAAAGCCGCGCCCATTGCACGCGTCGCCAGCGCCGTATCGCGGAGCTTCTCCTCCATGGGGCGATTGTCAGTCATCGGTATCTCTGTACGAGCTCCCATATATCCCTGCCCGGTGTTTCGGTCGTTTCACTGCCGGAACCGTGCGCTACGAGACGCGGCGTGCCAGCTCTCCTATTGTCGTAGAACCGCCAGCCCGTAGCAAGCGGCATGTAAATGCGGAAGAAGTTCTGCAAGCCACCCTCGTACCGCCTTCGAACCACATCGTCCGGCACATCGTGACCACCGAGCGAAACCCGTTCCGCCACGCGCGCCACGGCAAGATCGGTTGACGGAATCCACAGATAGTGCAGGTGGAACTCGTATCCCGCCGCCTTCAGTTTCACGATCCAGGGCGCGAAGCTGCGGCTGGCCAGCGTGGTCTCGAAGGCGAAGTTCGCGCGTTCCTCCGCGAGCTGATGAAGGCGCTTCAGCATGACCCGGCCCGCATCCATCGCGGCGGCCCCGGGGTTGAACACGGAGATGCCCTGCGCGATGAAGTCGGCGTTCACGAACTCCGTGACGCCCCACGCGCGCTGCAGCAGGAACGGAGCAGCGGTAGTCTTACCGGCGCCGTTCGGCCCGGCGATGATGATCACATTCGGCACGCTGCCGCGATTATCTCATCCTGATGAGACAGCAGGTGACTACCAGACACATGTTGAACACTGCGACAATCCGATGTAGATGGTTTCGTTTCAATATCGGGAGTTCTATGACGTGCCTCGGTGCATCGCAACGCGCTACAAAGGGAAGCTCATTTTGCTGCAGAGCGCCTTCGACAAGCAACTCGATGACTATGCGCCCAGTTACTTCGTCTACTTGCTTCCTGAGTGGGTCGAGAACTTGCTGGCGGCCTCGTCCTGGAGATTCCTTGAGAGCGCGAAGCTGATGCTGATCGGCCACATTCAAGTCGACTCCGTTCGGTTCGATCCGACCAGGCGAGCCGAACTTGATCCGGTTTGTCTGGACGGTTTGCTCGACTCAATCGAGTAGCCCTCACTCCCCGTGCGTGTCCTTATACTCGTCCAGCCAGGCCATCTGGATCGCCTCCAGCTTGCCTTCGGTGGACTTCAACGGGTCGTCGCCGAAATCGTCCAGCTCGGTGATCCACTTGTGCAGGTCGGTGTAGCGGATATGGGTGGGGTCGAGGTCGGGGAACTTTTCGGCCAGCGCCAGGGCGATGTCTTCGGTATGGTCCCACGAGAGTCCGGGCATCAGATCTTCGTTCCTTTCAGAGCGCCGCGCAAGGCGGTGTTCACCATGTTCTCGGCCAGCTTCCCGGTGGCCTGATTCAACGCTTCGATCTTATCCAGAATGACGTGATGGTCGTCGGAGTTTACCGCCACCAGCAACTGGTTCACGGCGCGATTCACGGCCGCGCGCTCCTCGTCGGTCAGCTCCATCCACGCGTCATTCAGCTTCGCCCTTTCAGTGGCGCGCAGAATGGTCTCGGCTTCCACACGGGCCTCGCGCGTCTGCCGCTCGCGAAAATCTTCCTCGGCCTTCTCGAAAGACTCCTCGATCATGCGCGCCACCTGTTCGTCGCTCAGCCCGTAGGACGGCTTGACGTCCACGCTCTGCTCGGCGCCGGTGCGCTGGTCGCGCGCGGTCACGTTGAGGATGCCGTTGGCGTCGATCAGGAACCGCACCCCGATGCGCGCCATGCCCGCCTGCATGGGGGCGATGTCCTTCAGATCGAAACGGGCCAGACTGCGGCAATCCCGAGCCATCTCGCGCTCGCCCTGCAGCACGTGAATCAGCACGTTCTTCTGGCCGTCGACGGCGGTGGTGAAAGTCTCGGTGGCGCTGGCCGGAATGGTGGAGTTGCGATGAATGAGTCTGGCCACCACGCCGCCCATCACCTCGATGCCGAGCGAGAGCGGCGTGACGTCGAGCAGCAGCTTGTCCTCCACCTCTCCGGAGAGGATCCCGGCCTGCACGGCGGCGCCCAGAGCCACCACTTCATCCGGATTCAGCTCGATGTGCGGGCGGGTGAGGAACAGCCGCTCCACCGCGTTGCGGACCAGCGGAATGCGCGTGGAACCGCCCACCATCACCACCTCGTCGATCTGTTCCACGGCCACCGCGGCGTCGCGAATGCACTCGCGGCAGGGGGCCAGCGTGCGGTCGACAATGGGGGCAATCAAACGGTCATACAATTCGCGGTCGATGGCGCGCGCGTAGTGCCGGCCGTGGTAGTTCAGCTCGATGACGGTCTCGGGGATGAAGGAGAGCCGTTCCTTGGCGTGAATCACGGCGCGCCGCAGGCGTTGCACCAGCTCGTTGTCGGCGGCCGGATCGATGCCCCATTCGCTGGAGACGTCCTCGAGCGCGATGCGCAGCAGCAGGTTGTCGATATCGTCGCCGCCCAGGTGGGTATCGCCGTTGGTGGCCAGCACCTCGAAGATGCCGTCGTGCAGCCGCAGAATGGAAATGTCGAAGGTGCCGCCGCCGAAGTCATACACCGCGATGATGCCGTTCTTCCGCTTGTCCAGCCCATAGGAGAGCGAGGCCGCGGTGGGCTCGTTTACCAGCCGAAGAACTTCGAGACCGGCGATACGCCCGGCGTCTTTGGTGGCCTGGCGCTGCGCGTCGTTGAAGTAGGCGGGAACGGTGATGACGGCCTTCGAGACGGTCTCGCCCAGAAACGCTTCCGCGTTCCTTTTCAACTGGCGAAGAACGAACGCGGAGATCTCCGGCGGCGTCCAGGTGCGCTCACCCAGCTCCAGTTGAATCACCGATTCGCTGCCCGGCGCGATGCGAAACGGGAACAGCTTCAGCTCCTGCTGGACGTCGTCCACGCCCCGGCCCATCAGCCGCTTCACGGAATACACGGTGCGCTCGGAGTGCGTGAGCAGCAGCTCGCGCGCCGGATTGCCCACCACCACGTCGCCTTCCGGCGTGATGGAAACGACGCTCGGAACCAGCTTGTCTCCATCCTCGCCGGGAATGATCTTCGGGCCGGTGAAATCCATGAACGCGACCAGGCTGTTGGTGGTGCCCAGGTCGATGCCCACCACGCGGTCGCGCTTGCCGAAGTCGATTTGAAAAGTTCCCATGTTCGTTCACGCCGCCGGTGCCAGCAGCGCGTCCACCTCACTTACGAGATTCTGAATGTACTTGCGCCGATTCAGCAGAGCGCGGATGGCGGCGAGCTCGTCGCGGCGCTGCGTTTCGTCCCAGACGCGGAACAACGCGTCGAGCTCGCGGTCGACGCCTCCGAGCATCGCGCCGAAGTTGGCGCGCGCGGCTTCCAGTTGCGGGCGGGCCGAATCGTCGCCGCCGCGCACCTCCTCGATGGCCATGTTCAGTTCGAAGACTTCTTCCAGCAGTTCCGGCGGCACGTTATTGGAGCGCTGCTCGCCGATATCGAAGCCGTGCCGCCGGAGAACGTATTCGGCGCGGGCCACCGGATTCCGCAGCGTCCGCCAGGCGTCGTTCAGAACCGAAGAGGCCTCCAGCGAGTACTGCCGCTCGCGTTCGGACTTGCGCACGAAGCGGTCCGGATGGAGCACCCGGCTGAGCGCGTAGAAGCTCTGCTGCAGCTCGTCCGGCGACAGGGCCAGGCGCGGCGGCAGGCCGAACAGCGCGTAGTAATCCGATGGGGGCGGCTGCAGAGCGTTACAGGAGGGACAAAACAGCGGCGCGCCACCTGTTTGAGGTTCGGTGGCGCGGCCGCAATTCCAACAGTTACTCACGCGGAGAAGGAGGTGCCGCAACCGCAACTCTTCGTTGCGTGCGGGTTATGAAAAGCGAATCCGGACTGCATCAATGAATCGTGCCAGTCCAGCGTCATCCCATCCAGAAACACCATGCTCTTGGGATCGACGAATACCTTCACGTCGCCGAACTCGAACACCTTGTCGGTGGCCCGTGGTTTCGGCTCGAACTTGAACAGGTAGCTGAGGCCCGAGCAGCCGCCGCCCAGCACTCCCAGGCGCAGGCCGCCGGTCACGCCCTCGCGCTCGAATGCCTGCCGGATCTTCGCCACCGCTTTGTCGGTGACATGCACGACGGGCTCCGGCTTCCCCTGCGCGGGGTTGCCCATCACCGTCAATGTCGCGAGATCAGCAGTGGCCATGGTCGAGCCGGACCGATTCAGTCCCAGTTCCATTCTAGCGCTGCTGGCCATCACGCGCGAGCTTCGGCAACGGCCTGCGGGGTCACCTTGCGGCGATAGTCCGCGATGGCCGCCTTGATGGCGTCCTCGGCCAGCACCGAGCAGTGGATCTTCACGGGCGGCAGGCTGAGCTCGTTCACGATATCCGTGTTCTTGATGGCCAGCGCCTCGTCCACCGTTTTCCCGTGCAGCCACTCGGTGGCCAGCGACGAGCTGGCGATAGCGCTCCCGCAGCCGAACGTCTTGAACTTCGCGTCTTCAATAACGCCGGTGGCAGGGTTGACCTTCACCTGCAGTTTCATGACATCGCCGCATTCCGGCGCGCCCACCATTCCGGTACCCACGTTGGGATCGCTCTTGTCCAGCGAACCGACGTTTCGCGGGTTGTTGTAGTGATCGAGAACCTTGTCCGAGTAAGCCATTCCAAACTCCTCAAAGAGATTTCAGCCAGCGATGCGTTAGTGGGCGGCCCACTGCACCTTCGTCAGATCCACGCCCTCTTTCGCCATTTCGTATAGCGGAGAGAGCTCTCTGAGCTTCTTCACCACGTCCACCACTTTGTCTCCCACGTAATCCACTTCCTCCTCGGTGTTGAAGCGGCCGAGGCCGAAGCGAATGGAGGAGTGAGCCAGATCGTCGCCAGCGCCAAGCGCCTTCAACACGTAACTGGGCTCCAGCGTCGCCGAGGTACAGGCCGAACCGCTCGAAACGGCCACGTCGTTGATGCCCATCAGCAGCGATTCGCCCTCCACGTAGGCGAAGCTGATGTTCAGGTTGTGCGGCAAGCGGCGATCGAGCGAGCCGTTGATATAGACGGCGTCCAACTCGGTCATGAGTTTGTTCATGAGCCTGTCGCGCAGCCCGCGCAGCCGGACCGACTCCTCTGGCATATCCTGCTGGCAGAAAGAGCAGGCCGCGCCAAGTCCCACGATTCCAGTGACATTCAAAGTGCCCGACCGCATGCCACGCTCGTGCCCGCCGCCGTCCATCTGCGCGGTGAGTTGCACGCGGGGCGCCTTGCGGCGAACATACAACGCACCCGCACCCTTCGGCCCGTAGATCTTGTGCGCGGACAGCGACATCAGATGAATGCCGTCGCGGGTGACGTTCACCGGGATCTTGCCCACGGCCTGCACTCCGTCGGTGTGGAACAGCACGCCCTTTTCCCTGGCGATCTTCGCGATCTCGGCGACGGGTTGCAGCACGCCGATCTCGTTGTTGGCGTACATGATGCTGATCAGGATGGTCTTGTCCGTGATCGCTTCGCGCAACATATCCAGATCGATCAATCCGTCCTGGCCCACTGGCAGGTAGGTGACGCGGCAGCCCTGTTTCTCCAAATGCTTGCAGGTGTCGAGTACGCACTTGTGCTCGGTGGCCGCGGTGATGATGTGGTTGCCCTTCTCGGCGTACATCTCGGCCACGCCCTTGATGGCCAGGTTGTTCGATTCGGTGGCGCCACTGGTGAAGACGATCTCTTTCGCGGTGGCACCGATCAGGTCGGCCACCTGTTTGCGCGCCGTCTCCACCGCTTCCTCGGCCTCCCAGCCGAAGCTGTGATTGCGGCTGGCCGCGTTCCCGAAAACCTCGGTGAAGTACGGCCGCATCGCTTCGAACACGCGCGGGTCCACCGGCGTGGTGGCGTGATTATCCATGTAAATCGGCAGTTTCATAAGTCTCTTTTCAGGCGTTGTTCATCTCAGGCCAGCCATGGACGCGGGCTCCAGTCCGTATAGCCGGGCGGTGGCGCGGGCGTGGGCATCCGGCTCGGCCAGGCCCTCCTCGCTCGATATGTCTGAGATGGTGATGTTGCTCAAAAGTCGCAAAACTCCTTCGTGCACTTTGCGCAACGGTTCGCGCACAATGCATTTTTCCGAGTGGTGACAATCGTGGCCGCCGTGTTCGGTAAAGCAGGCCGTCAGAATGATGGGCCCGTCGATGGCGCGAATCACTTCCAGCGCGGTGATCAGGCGCGGGTCGCGCGCCAGACGGTAGCCGCCATTGGTGCCGTGCTCGGACCGCAGAAACCCGCCGCGCGCCAGCTTCTGCAGAATCTTGGACAGCAGCGGCAGCGGAACACCATAGGTGTCCGCGATTTCCTTCGCACTCGCGCTGCCCCAGCCGGCATCGCCTGGGTGCGGGCGCATCGCCAGATGCTTGAGCGCGATCAGTCCGTAGTCAGCCTTCTTGGTCAGCTTGAGCATAGACGGCGGATAATCCAGACCACTTTGGTCCTGAATCCATTATGTACCCGGCGGGAGACCGCGTCAACAGGGGCAACGCGCTGAGGGTTGGCGCCCCCCCCGCGTGACAAACGCGCATGAGGTGCGGGAACTCGAGAAGCGGCCGGAAGCGGCCCTGCAGGAACTGGAGCAGTTCGGGCCGGGAAGAGAGGGAGAACGCGCGGGTGAGTTGTGCTTTCGCAGCCGGCTTCGCCCGTCCGTGCTAGGATAGCTAAGGCCCCCCTTTTCATGGACTTCCTGGCAGGACTCAACCCTCAGCAGCGCTCTGCCGTCACGCATGTGGAAGGCCCTCTGCTGCTGCTGGCCGGAGCGGGGAGCGGCAAAACCCGCGTGATCACCCATCGGATCGCCCACCTGGTGGAAGCCCACCGCGTTCCCGGCCCGGCAATTCTGGCGGTCACCTTCACCAACAAGGCGGCCGGCGAGATGCGCGACCGGGTGCTGAAGCTGCTGGGCAACCCCGAATACCGCGCGGCCCCGCTGGTATCGACATTTCACTCGTTTTGCGTGCGCATGCTGCGGCGCGACGGCAGCCGGCTGGCGGACATCCGGCCGGGCTTCACGCGCCAGTTCAACATCTACGACGACGACGACCAGGTGGCGCTGATCAGGCAGATCTTCCGCAACGTGGGGCTCGACGAAAAGTTCATGCAGTACCGGGCGATGTCGTCGTGGATCTCGCATGCCAAGAGCCGTAAACAGTCACCTCAGGAGGTGTACGGTTCGTCGAAGGACCCCAAAACGTCGCGGCTGGCGACGGTCTACGAGCGCTACGAGGACCGCCTGCGCCAGGCCAACGCGCTGGACTTCGACGATCTCCTGCTGGAGGCGGTGCGGCTGCTCGAGCACGACGAGGATTTGCGACGGCAGTACGGGCGCCGCTACGAGTTCCTCATGATCGACGAATATCAGGACACCAATCGCAGCCAGTACGAGCTGATGCGGCTGCTCTCCCAGGAGCACCGGAACGTCTGCGTGGTGGGGGACGAGGACCAGTCCATTTACGGATGGCGCGGCGCGGATATTCGCAACATTCTCGATTTTGAGCGCGATTATCCGAACGCCAGCGTGATCCGCCTGGAACAGAACTACCGCTCGACGAAGAACATTCTGGAGGCCGCCAGCGCGGTGGTGGCGCACAACACCGAGCGCAAGGGCAAGTGGCTGTGGACCGACGCGGGCGAAGGCGAGAAGGTGGGGCTGTACGAGGCGCTGGACGGCGAGAACGAGGCGCTGTTTATCGCCGACACGGTGGAGCGCATTCTGGCGGCGAATCCGGGCGAGCGCGTCGCCGTGCTGTACCGGACCAACTTCCAGTCGCGCCAGATTGAAGAGGCGCTGCGGCGCTACGGGCGCAAATACCTGGTGGTGGGCGGCTTCAGTTTCTACCAGCGCGCGGAGATCCGGGACCTTCTGGCGTACCTGCGGGTGCTGGTGACGCCGCACGATTCCATCGCTCTGTTGCGCATCATCAATACGCCGGCGCGAGGGATTGGCAAGACCACCATCGAGCAGATGGAGCAGTTCGCGCTGGCGAACGGATTGAGCCTGTGGTCCGCCATGCGGCGCATGCTGGACGAGCGGGCGTTCTCCGCGCGCGCCGAGGCGGCGCTGCGGGCATTCGAGCGGATGGTCACCGAGCTCACCGATCTGGTGAACCAGGAGCCCCTGGACGAGATCCTGCGGCGAGTGATGGAGCGGACCGGGTACGGGCGCATGCTGGAGTCCGACAACGATCCGGAATCGGAATCGCGCCTGGCCAACCTGAACGAGCTGGTGAACGCCGCGGCGGAAGCGGCCGAGCGCGGCGAAACGCTGACCGATTTCCTGGACCACGCCGCGCTGGTGGCCGACAGCGACGATCTGGACGAGCGGGCTGCCGTGTCGCTGCTCACCATGCACAACGCCAAGGGCCTGGAATGGCCGGTGGTGTTTATCGCCGGTCTGGAGGAGGGCCTGTTTCCGCATAGCCGGTCGCTCAATTCGAACGCGGAGATGGAAGAGGAGCGGCGGCTCTGCTACGTGGGCATGACGCGCGCGCAGAAACGGCTGATTCTGAGCTGGGCGCGATACCGGCGGCGCTTCGGGGGCGGGCAGCCGGATACATGTACGGCGTCGCGATTTTTGAAGGAGGTCCCGCGGGAGCGCATCGTGAAGCTGCGTGAAGATGCCGCCGGCGGACGGCACGTGGACCTCTACGCGGAGCGCCACGAGGTGCGCGAAACGGCAAAGCGGAATCTGTACACCGGGCAGACGTATAACTCGCTGGACAACATTGCGCAGTATTTCGCCGAGCGCGGCATCGCCGCTCCCAGGCCGGCCGCGCCTGCGGCGCAGGTCCCTCCAAAGCCGGTTCCGATGCCCGCGGCGCTGGCCGCTGGGAAGCCCGTTGCGCCCCCCGCGCGGAAGAAGCCGGTGGGCCCAGGCTCCTCGGTGAATCACCCGAAATATGGCCGGGGCACGGTGCTACGTCGCGAAGGGGACGGCGAGGACGCTAAACTTACGGTAAGCTTCCCAGGTTACGGACTGAAGAAACTGGTGGCCAAATACGCAGGGATCAAACTAGACGAATGAACACAAAGAACATCGAAGACAGAGCGGAGCGCAAGAAGGTGAAGCGCACGGCACGGAAGAAGGCGGCCCCGAAAGCGCCGCGCGCGGCCGGGGTGGCGCGAGGCTCGAACAAGAAGAAAGTCAAGAAGATCGCCAAGGGTCAGCGCAAGCGCTAATTTCACGTGCCCTCCCAACTTCTCCGTAAGAAGGGCATTGACGATCTCATCCGGGCCTCCGAGGATCCAGGCAGACGGCTGCGCAAAACTCTGGGGCCGTGGAGTCTGACCGCGCTGGGCATCGGCGCGGTGATCGGCTCGGGTATCTTCACGCTCACCGGTACGGCGGCGGCGGGCAAAGTCGACAACATCCGCTCCATTCTGCATGCGCCGCTGCTCGATCTGCTGATCAGCGGCGCGCACGCGGGGTCCACCATGGGCCGCCCGGGCGCCGGGCCGGCCATCACGTTGTCGTTCGTGCTGGTGGCCATCGCCTGCGGTCTGGCAGGGCTGTGCTATGCGGAACTGGCGTCGATGATTCCGATCGCCGGGAGTGCGTACACGTATGCGTATGCCATCCTCGGCGAGATTTTCGCGTGGATCATCGGCTGGGACCTGATTCTCGAATACGCCGTGTCGAACATGTCGGTGGCGGTGGGCTTCTCGGCCTACCTGCAGGATCTTGGCGATAACCTGTTTGGAATCCACCTGCCCGCCGCGCTCGCTTATCCGCCATTCCCGGCCGCTGGCCAGCCCGCCGGGATTTTCAACGTGCCCGCTCTGGTGATCACCATGGCCGTGACATGGCTGCTGGTGCGCGGGGTGAAAGAAAGCGCCGGGGCCAACGCCGGGATGGTGGCCATCAAGATAACCGCCATCGTCATCTTCTGCCTGGGCGCCGCGCGCGCCATTAACACGGCGAACTGGCATCCGTTCGCGCCGCACGGCTTCCCCGGCATCCTGACCGGCGCTTCCATCGTCTTCTTCACGTACATCGGTTTCGATTCGGTGTCTACCGCCGCCGAGGAATGCAAGAGGCCGCAGCGCGACCTGCCGGTGGGCATCCTGGCCACGCTGGTGATTTGCACCGTTTTGTACGCCTCGGTGTCGCTGGTCCTCACGGGCATCGCCAACTGGAGGACTCTGGGCAACGACGCGCCGGTGGCGGCGGCGCTGAAGGCGCTCGGCTTCAACAATCTGCGGCTGTGGGTTACGGCCGGGGCGTTGATGGGCATGCTCAGCTCGCTGCTGGTGTATCAGTACGGGCAGGCGCGCATCTGGTTCGCCATGTCGCGGGACCGGCTGCTGCCGAAGATGTTCTCCGCGGTCCACCGGCGCTATCGGACGCCGCACATCAGCACGTGGATCGCGGGCCTGGTGGTGGGGCTGCCGGCGGGGGTGTGGGACATCGATACGTTTGCGGAACTCTCCAATATCGGCACGCTGTTCGCGTTCGCGCTGGTGTCGGCGGCGGTGATCGTGCTGCGCCGGACGGATCCGGACCGGCCGCGGGCGTTTCGCGTTCCGCTGGTGCCGGTGGTCCCGGGTCTCTCGATACTGTGCTGCCTGTTGCTGATGGCGGGTTTGCCGCTGGAGACGTGGATCCGGTTCTTCGTCTGGCTGATTATTGGGCTGGCGATTTACTTTGCTTGGAGCCGGAAGCAGAGCGAATTGCGCGACGCGGCGTGAGCAGCGGGGGGGCCGCGCGCATTGCCGCTTTACCTGCAAATGCCAGCGCGGTTCCGATGGAGAGTGGGCTCCACCGCGGCCGCCATCTTCGCTACGTCAAGGCCGCCGCCCAGAAAGTTGTTTATTCTCTCCGCGACGGCGCGCGGATCGGAAATCGCAGCGCTGTGTTCGATTACCAGGAGTTGCGTATTCGGACGCCGTGCCGGCATCGCTTTCACCCGGCCAAGCGTGCGCAGGTACTCGTCTTTCAGCATCCGGCGGCGTTCCGGCGTCGCGGCCGGCAGTTGATTGCGGCGTAGCAGCATACGCTCCTGCGAATCGAGCACCTCGTCGAGATCGCGCTCCGAGAGGATCACCCGGCAGGCCAGACCCGGCGGCAAAGCGGCCAGCAGCGGGGCAACAATCTTGATAACTCTTCCCCGCGCCTCGAACAGCCAACTCGAATCCTTCAGCAGATTCTTCACCGGCTCAAATTCGAGATAACCGCGCGGGTTGTCCTCATCCGCTGCTCGCACTTCGTCCGAGAGGACGCCGAGGCCACCCGCGGCCAACATTTGCATAAGCAGGGAAGTCCCCGAACGCGGCAGGCCGGTCACAACGATGAGGGATTCCGAGAGTGGCGGGATCTCCGCGGTTGTTGTCTTAATCGGTGTCTCAGGCGGCGTCAAAACAGCGGCAGCGCCTGCGACTCTTTCGGCCGCTGCTCGGCGCACCGGATGCAAAGCCCGGCGGCCCCCCATACTGCGTGCCAGGCGCCGATGCTCCCGCGCGGATTCGGTGTCGCCCAGGTCCTTCTCGAGCAAAGCAGCGAGTCGAGCGTGCGCTTCCGGAAAATTCGGGTTGAAGGAAATGGCTGCGCGGAAGGCCTCGGCCGCACGCTCGTATTCCTTCATTCCCGCCAGCGCGCAACCAAGCAGAAAATGGGCGAGCGGATCCTGATAAGTCCTCTGCAGAGCATCGAGAGCCGAGTGCGCGGCAATCCTGAATTCCCGCCGGCGCAGAGCTATTTGGCACAAGCCGATATGGGCAGCAGCGTTATCGGGATCGATCGCCAACGCCTTTTCGTAGACCTTCCGCGCATCGCGCCCGCGGCCCAGGCGCAGATACAGATCCGCGGTCTGCAGGAAGAGGCCCGGCCGAGCCAGGGGGCCTTCCGTCAACCGTTCGAGCGCTGCCAGCGCTTCGGCCTGGCGCTTTTCCGCCATCAACACCTGCGCTTTCAGATACTCGGTCACGGGCGGCTGATAGCGCGTCAGATTGCGCCAGCGTGCGAGCTCGCGCCGCTCGTCTCCACTAAGCAGCGACTCGGATTCGACCTCGCCGTTTTCCGTCGGAGCGCGATCCGCTGCGGCCTCCTTCCTCTCGCGGGCACGTTCGACGGCAATCCTGCCAAGCGCGTCGATCTTCTTGTTCGCCTCTTCAAACAGCGCCCTGCGGCGGCCGGCGAGGTCGTCAACAATGCGCCGCATCTCCTCCTGAATCCCCAGCGCCTGGCAGGAAACGAACAGCCGCACGGCGAAGCGCTGCTCGTCGGCGTCGGCTTTACAAAGCTCGGTGAAAATCTCGCGGGCCTGCACATGCCTGCCGGCGTCCTGGTATGCCTCGCCGAGGTTATAGCGCAGCTCACGGATGGTCTGGTTTATGGCCACTTCGCGATTTTCGTCCGGCCGGTCGATATATCCCAGCGCGATCATCTGTTCCAGCGCTTCGTGCGCCGCCACCGGATCGAGCCGTGTATGGGGTGGATGGCGTCCATCCGCGCCCGGGATTTCTTCCCAGCTCGGAATGAACGCGACCCGCGGCGTTTTCACAAAGGCCTGTGAAAGCACCTTGCCGTCCATATCCTCGCCCACCGGCAGTCCGTATAGCGTCAGGATGGTGGGCGCAACGTCGAGCACCGATGTTCCATGCAGCAATTCGTCTTTCTTTATGCCTGGCCCGTTAATCGCGAAGACGCCAAAATCGCGGTGCTCGATCGCGGGCCCAGCGGGAATGTCGGGGATGGATGCCGGACGCAGGTGATCCGGATGGAAGCCATGATCCGACATCAGAATGACCGTGGCGTCATCGCCGGCTTTCGTCAGCAGGGTCCCCAGCATCTCATCGTGGAACTGGTACGCCATGGAGACCACGTTGTGGTACAGCTCGAAGTCGCGTTCCGCGATCCATGGCTGCCGCGGCGGATGGTACCGCATGAACGCGTGGCAGAAGTGATCGATCGCTTCGTAGTAAACCGCGAAGAAATCCCACGGATTATTGTCCATCAGCCAAATGGCGGCGGAATGTATGCTCATGCATTCCGCGAGCGTGCGCAGGAACACAGCCAGGCGCTTGTCGTGATCCTGATCGATGTCTTTCGCAAGCGGAATAAACGGCTCCACCATCCGCGGCTCCAGGAGGTCGGGATGCATGCGCAGATCGGCCAGCCTGTCGGCCAGGCCGGCCGGGTGAACCGTATTCGCCGGCAGCGCCCAGCCCTCGTGAAGCGGTCTGTTGGCGCGGTGGTAATGGTCGGAAACCATCACGCCGTCGATCGGTTCGGCCGGATGGCTGGGCCACCAGCCGATTACGGCGCTGCGCAAATCGTTCTGGTTGAGAATGTTCCACAGCGCTTTCGATTTTCGCGAGAGGTTCGTGACCGGCCGAACGCCGCTTCCGTCCGGCGCTGGCTCGGTGAAGCCGTGGATGCCGTGCTTGAACGGCCGCTTCCCGGTGGCGATGGAGGTCCACAGCATCGGCGAGAGCGGCGGATGCAGAGTGGCGATCAGTCCCGTGGCGCCGTTTCTGACGAGCCGCTGGACGTTGGGCATTTTGCCGGCGTCCATGAGCGGATGGATGACCTTCCAGTCTGCGGCATCCCACCCAATCAGGAGGACTTTACGCGAGGCCATTGTGGACGTCTTTATCTATTGTGAAGAGACAAACTTCTCGATGATAAAAACAAAATGCTGCTGAGGGTGTGGCCCCACCGGCGACGGACTTGAGAAATCAATCTGTTTTGCAGCTTCGACAGCCGCCTGGCTGTTCGGATCGGACGGCTGTAACGAGTGCGCCTCGACAAGCTGCCCCGATGGCGTGACCACACCAAACACACAGACCGCGTGGGCCGTTGTACCTGGGGGGAACGGGCCCGGTCCGGCAAAGCGTGAGATTTTCTGCGCGCCTGCCAGCGCGATTGCCCGTCCTCTCGCCATCATCTCATCGGTAGGGATAAACAGGCGCGGATCAGCAGAGGAAAGCTCCGTCAGGCTGTCGACGGAGATCTGGGTCACGGTCTTGCCGGCTTCGGTCACGGTTACCTTTCGAGGCAATACGTAATCGGCAAGCCGTGGGGCGTTCGAGTAATCGTAGGCGTAGTAGCGACCGGGCACTTGCGAATGCGTTCGCAGCAACCCGGATTGTCGATCGATGCACTCCTCGGTTTCGTCCCAGCGCCGCCCGGGGGCCGCACTCGTGGCTTTTTTTGAACTTGAGACCAAAATGCAGGTAAGTTGTGCGCCGTTGGAGAATACGGTTGATTTTCGGATCGACGCGCGAGCAAGGTTTTCCGAAGACGGAATCGGGTCGAACAAGGCCGCCCGCGCCTCCTGCAGGCGGAGGGGGATGTAGCTCGCCGAATCTTCTCCGTAAAGCATCCCATTCGTGGAGATCCGGGTAACCGCATATGAGGTCGAGGCTTTTGCCGTCCAGCGCAATCCCTGTTGGGGATCGAATACATCGTGCATTTTCCAGGCGCCGTCAAATTCCGTCTGACCGCCGGAGTTTACCCTGAACGTAACCTTGAGATCGTAACCCCGGCCCGCACTTCGCAACGCGTAACTACTTCGTGCGCGGTCAATCAATTGAAGAACGGCTGCTCGTCTTGCAGGCGTGTCGACCGCCCGGATTTGGCCGGTGACCATTTCCAGAGGGTCGCTCGGTATAGGCGCTGTCCTCGGTGTGTTCTGACCAAGAACCGCAACCGACAGTGCGCCTGCCGCGAGCAACCACAACACGCTCCTGGAGATCATTGAACTCGCCCTCCCGCCAGACTCTCAGACCGCACTAAGCGTTCTCAACTTCCTGCGCAAATCGTAGCCTGGGCTGGTATGGCGTCTTTGGGACGGCCGCAGACCCGCCGCCACCCGTTCCGCCACCGGATCCACCACCCGATCCGCCGCCGCCAGTTCCACCTCCCCCGCCCGTTCCACCTCCGCCACCCGTTCCGCCTCCGCCACCATTTCCGCCTCCGGTTCCGCCCCCCGACCCGCCACCAAATCCACTCCCTCCTCCACCCCCGGTTCCGCCGCCTGACCCTCCTCCAACCCCGCCAGTAGTGCCGGTCACGACGGAACTCGCCAGCGAAAACAGCACACCGATTTGGGTTTGCATACCGCCCACGACAGCCTGAATGGGAACTTCTCCCTCACCAAGGCCAGACGGAACGATCAGGTTGATCTGGTAGAGACCGGCGCTTGAAAGCCCAGCGAAAATCGGCTCGACGACGGCGTTATTGATGTAAAGGCCGATGCTGCTCCTGGTTGGCGCGGCGCCAGTGAATGCCTTGCCAGCAGGGACAATGGGATTAGTCGGCCCGAACCCAACGCCGTAAAGCTCAATTATGTCGCCCGGCTGCGCGGCCACCGTCGGATAGCCAAAGGAATTCCCCGTCGGGCCAAGGAGATCGTAGGCTCCTCCACCGTACGCTCCCGAACCGTCGGATCTGACAATGACCCCAGCCACGAATTCCTTGTAAAACAGACAGAACGACGGCGCAAACTGACTCAGCGTCACGGTGGTGGTCGCTGTGCCGGCGGCAGTGGTGACGACAACGGAGACCGTACCTCTAGCCGTGTCGTCGGGCGCCTGCAGATTGATCTGGGTAGGGCTGACATACGAAAGATAGGCCGCTTTTCCGTCAATGGTCACGCTGGTGCCGCCCAGCGAAGTCGGAAAATCGCCGTTCCACAAGGCGGTTTCGTTGGCAAGGTTCTGCCCGAAAATCGACACCCATTCGCCTGGCTGGATGATGTTGTCTGTGCCGTAAATTGGAACCACTCCAGGGGGCACAATGGACGGGGCCTGGGTTTGGCTGGCGCCGGCAATTACTGCGCGCACGCCATTGAAAAGCCCGTCTCCGCGCATGGCCACGAGGAACCCCGCGCCGTTCAGGAATGGCGGGCTCTTGGAGCTCGCCGGATGTTGCCTCACCACCCTGGCACTTGCGGCGGGCTCCCGCGTGGCGCGGATGCCGCTGCTGATGATTGATGCCGAGGCGCCGGTCGCCATGGCCATGGCCGAGCCGCTCACCGCCGCATAGATCTGCCAGTTCCCCATGCTGCGTCTTAGCGCCTTCCTCAGAGATGAGGAGCGGAGGGTGGCGAAATAGGCCTCCAGGCGACGTTCCAGATCGGGTTTTCGCGCGGCTCCCATAGTTACGTATACGTACAATCACCCGGAGATTGGTACGGGAAAAGCCGAGGATCGCCACATTCGTTCAACCAGACTACGCCGGCTTCGGGCTGGCGAGAAGAGAGACCTCATTGGTACGCTCCATGGTCGTCCTGAGATTCGCGGTGAGTTCTGGCCCTGGCAAGGGCGGCCATACGCGGGCCGGCTCAGATTCGCTGCAGAAACAGGCGGTGGATGCGTGTGTCCGCAGTGAGTTCGGGATGGAATGTGGCGACCAGGTGGCGACCCTCCGCCACCAGAACGGGCGTGTCGCAATAGTATGTAATCTCCCTCACATTCGGACCTGTCTTGCGAATTATCGGGGCGCGGATGAAAACCGCTTCGAAATCGCCATCCGCGCCGTCCTGTGATTTGTCCCAGCAGAGACGAACAATCCGGCTGTCGAGCTGGCGGCCGTAGGCATTCCGCTCCACCGTGATGTCCACCAGACCGAGTGACTTCTGAGCGGGGTTCAGGACTTCGGCAGCCAGCAGGATGGCCCCGGCGCAGGTGCCAAAGATCGGCCGTGCCTGTCCGAACCGCCGCAGCGGCTCGAAAAGGCACTCCTCTTCGAGCAGCTTCAGCATGGTGGTGCTCTCCCCGCCGGGAAGAATCAAAGCGTCCACACCATTCAGTTGTTCGGCCGTGCGGACTTCCACCGCCTCCCCGCCGGCCCGCGCCAGCGCCTTCTTGTGGGCTTCGAAATCGCCCTGCAGCGCCAGCACGCCGACTCGTTTCGTCCCAGCCACTACCAGCCTCGGGTCTGCAGCAACTCGGACTCGGGGATCTGCGACACATCGAGACCCGGCATGCCCATCGCCAGACCCTCGCTGGCTTCCAGCAACTTCTGCGGATCGTTGAAATACGTGGCGGCTTTCACGATGGCGCGGGCGCGCGCTTCCGGATCGGAGGACTTGAAGATGCCCGAGCCCACGAAGACCGCCTCGGCGCCGAGCTGCATTACCAGAGCGGCGTCGGCCGGCGTGGCGATTCCGCCCGCGGAGAAGTTGGGCACCGGCAGCTTGCCGTGTTCGGCCACCCACTCCACCAGCTCGAGCGGCGCCTGCAGCTTTTTCGACTCGGCCACCAGCTCCTCCTTGCCAAGCACGGTGAGCTGCTTCATTTCCTTCACGATGGTGCGGATGTGGCGCACCGCCTCCACGATATTGCCCGAACCGGCCTCGCCCTTGGTTCGAATCATAGCCGCGCCCTCGGCGATGCGGCGCAGAGCCTCGCCCAGGTTGCGCGCGCCGCACACGAAGGGCACTTTGAAATCGCGCTTGGCGATGTGGTGCTCCTCGTCGGCGGGTGTCAGCACTTCGCTCTCGTCGATGTAGTCGACCTCGAGCGCCTCCAGTATGCGGGCCTCCATGAAGTGCCCGATGCGCGCTTTGGCCATCACCGGGATGGTTACCGTTTCCATGATCTCGCGGATCTTCGAGATGGGGGCCATGCGCGCCACGCCGCCTTCCTTGCGGATGTCGGCGGGGACCCGCTCCAGAGCCATCACCGCGACCGCGCCGGCCTTCTCGGCAATCAGGGCCTGTTCGGCGTTGGTGACGTCCATGATGACTCCGCCCTTGAGCATCTCGGCCAGGCCGACCTTCAAACGGAATTGATCGTCAAAGTTCATCGTCGTTTCTCCTTCGGACTTCTGGTGGTTGGCAACCGGCGCCTACCTCTCAAACCAGCGCGGGAGCGGGGTCGAGCCGCGCTTCCTCGCGCACCCGTTCCAGTTCGCCCTGGAACAGGCGGCCCAGCGTGGCGATGCCGGCCGTAATCCGCCCCGGCGGAAGCTGGGCGAAACTCAGACGCAGCGCGCCGGGTTCGGCCCGGCTCACCGCAAAATACTTCCCGGGCATGTAGCTGACGCCCTCTCGAACGGCCCTGGGCAGCAGTTCGGACGCGTCCAGCGGCTCAGGCAGGCTGACCCACAGGTTCATGCCGCCGCGCGGCCGGGTAAAGCGCGACCCCGCGGGCAGGTGGTTCTCGCAGGCTTCCAGCGTGGCGTGCAGACGCTCGCGCCCCGTCTCCAGCATCTGCCGCCGGTGCGCGTCGAGGCGGCCCGATTCGGCGAAGCGCAGGAGCACGGCCTGGGCCAGGTGGTCGGTGTGCAGGTCGCTGGACTGTTTCGCTTCGGCCAGGCGCGCGATCAGACGCGCCGGCCCCACCACCCATCCCACCCGCAGCCCCGGGAACGCCAGCTTGGAGAAACTGCGCAGCAGCACGGTGTCGCCGGTTTCGTCCAACTGGCGTATGGCAGGATCGCGCGAGCCGGTATAGACCAGGTCGCCGTAGATGTCGTTCTCCACCAGAATCGTGCCGGCCCGGCGCGCCACCTGCAACAGGCGGCGGCGCTCCTCGACGGGCAGACTGGCGCCGGTCGGATTCTGGAAGCTGGGGGTGACCACCAGCATGCGCGCCGGCTCCCGCTGAAGAACGCGTTCGGCGTGGTGCACGTCCATGCCGTTCACGCCCACGGGAATCCCGATGACGTTCGCAGCCGCGCGGCTGAACACCGCACACAGGCCTGGGAAGACCGGATCCTCCAGCAGCACCGTCTCGCCGTGCGCCACCAGCACGCGCTGCAACAGGTCGAAACCCTGCTGGCATCCGCTGGTGATCAGGATGTCGTCGCCCTCGCGCACAACGCCTTCCTCGCGTCCGCGTTCCAGCAGATACCGCCGCAGGGGCGCATAGCCGGCCGGAGAACCGAGCTGCAGGATGTTCTGCGCCTCGGGCGACTGAATCACTTCGCGGCAGGTGACGCGGAACGCCTCCAGCGGGAAGAGAAACTCGGATGGCCGCGAGGTGGAGAAGCTGATGCGCGCGTCGGGTGCGGGCGTGCGGGGCGCGCTGGCGGGAAGCAGGCCGGCCCAGTCGACACCCGCCGTTCTGGGCGCCGCAGCCGTCACAAAACTGCCCCGGCCGACGTGTCCGCTGATCAGCCCAGCGGTTTCGAGCAAATCGTAGGCGGAGGAAACGGTGGCGCGGTTCAGGCCAAGCTGGCCAGCCAATTCACGGGTGGCCGGCAGACGCTCGCCCGGATGAAGCGTGCCCAGTTCGATGCAGCCCTTTATGTGCTCATAGAGTTGGCGGTAGATTGGTCTGGACGCGTCTTCTTCGAGAATCGGACGGGGAAGCATCGAATCTGCTGGTAAGCATACCATATTGGATGGGTCCTGGTAATCCATTGTGTGCGCTCAGCAACACGGCTGGCCGCCGCGTGCCCTGGCAGTGGATCCCTGGCGGTCGCGCGTTTGGTACAATCAAACCGCTGCTGTGATCCTCCGCGGTTGCGCTACCACCACGATCCTCCTGATGGCCGTCCTGGCCCTCCCTGCGCAGGCCCAGCGTAATAAGAGCGACATTCCGTTTGCCGATCTGCCGGTCAGACCAGCCAGGGAAGAAAAAAAGAAGAAGGAGCTGCAGCCGGCGCCGCCTGCACGGGAGCCCCGGCCGGCCGTTAGCGCGGACACGTCCCGGCTGGTGTTCCGCACGTCGACGTTGTCGGCCAGGGGCCTGCTGTCGCAACAAACCCGCGATGCCCTGCACGGTCTGGTGCGCGCGCACGGAACCGAGGAAGTGCTGAAGCTGCGCGCGTTCGTGGCCGGTTCCGGGGACATGCGCCGCGTTCAGGAAATCGCCGCCGAAGTGTTCGCCGACAAGCACGATCTGCCGGCGCTCACGGTGGTGCAGGTGGGGGCGCTGCCGCTGGATCGGTCTCAGGTGATCATCGAAAGCACTGCGGAAGCGAAGAAAGCGGTGAATCCCAACGGTGTGGCGTTCGTGTCCGCTCAGACCGCCGCTTCCCTGGACGGCGCCGTGGCCAAAGTAAAGAACCTTCTGGAAGGCGGCGGCATGCGCATGGACAGCCTGCTGCGCATGACCTGCTTCGTGAGCAGTCTGGACGGCGTGCCCGCTCAGCCGGCCGGGGTGCCGATTGCGGTGACCATCGTGCAGATGCAGCGCGAGCCGGTGCGGCCGAGGGCGGCGTGCGAGGCGATTGCCCGCGTGGAACAGCCGCGCAAGGAACCGCTGCAGTTCGTGGATGGGACATCCGGCGCGCCGGAGATGGCCGTGGTCAGCGCGCCGCGGGTGGTGATGACCGGATCGCAACTGGGCTTTGGCGAGCAGGAGCCGGATGTGAAGCTCGCCTTTGAGCGTCTGCGGAAGGATATCCACGACGCCAACGGCGACATGCGGCGACTGGCGATGGCCCATTATTACGTGCTTTCCAGCGGCGTCTCCGAGCAGGTGCGCAAACTGCGCGGCGAGTTCGAGGGCTCCGCACTACCGGCGTCCACCATGCTGGGCTTTGAAGGCTTGCCGTCCATCGACGCGGTGTTCGCCATGGACGTGGTGGCGCTGCCGGCGGGGGAGTACTGAGAGCCCCGCGCACGCAGCGAAGGCGACGAGACGCCCCACTCAGCCCACCAGTCTGGTGAGCTGCCCGACGATCTCCTGCATCTCTTCCGACTGCGCGCTGAGCTCCTCGCCGGCCTGGGCGCCCGACTGGGCGTTGGCGGCGGCCTCGCGCGTGGCTGCCTGCACTTCCTGGAGGGCCGCCGAGATGCTACCCACCGAGCGGGCCTGTTCCTGGCTTTCGGTCTGCACGTCCGAGGCGATGGTGGCCACGCGGCCCACCTCGCGCACCACGTTGGCCACGGCGGCGCTGGCCTTGCCGAGCTGCTCGCTGCCCGTTCGGGCGCGCGCGACGGCTTCCTCGATGAGCTCCGAGGCGTCCTTTGCCGCCGAGGCGCACTTCTGCGCGAGGTTGCGGACTTCCTCGGCCACCACCGAAAAACCCGCGCCCGCTTCCCCGGCGCGCGCCGCCTCGATGGCCGCGTTCAGGGCCAGCATGTTGGTCTGGAACGCCACCTCGTCAATGAGTTTGGCGATACCGCCCACTTTCTCGCTGGCCGTGGTGATTCCCGACATGACTTCCTTCATGGCTTTCAGTGTCTGTTCGGCGGCGGCGGTTTCGCGATGCAGCCCGTGGATGATCTCGGCGGCGCTGCCGGCGTGCGCGGCGTTACGCCCGGCCGCTTCATTCGCCGCCGATCCCGATTCGAAGGTCCGTTCCAGCGCCGCGTGCTGCCGGGACGTCCCGGAAGCCAGCTCCTGGCTCCGCTCGGAAACCTGCGCGGCGGCGCCAGACAGTTGCCGCGCCCCCCCACCAAGAGTGCGAATCAGATTCTTCAGCGAGCGATTCGCACGCCCCAGAACCAGCAGCACGACGACGGAGATGGCGACGCCGGCGAGGATCACCGAAATCACCGTCCAGCGGCTCTGTGCGATCGCGCTCACCGCCTCGGCGCCGGCTTGCTGCAATGCCCCCTGCTGACCGGCCTTCAGCGACGCCGCCAGCTTGTCCACTTCCGAGATGGTCGGGTACATCTTCTGCGTGATCACCTCGTGGGCGCCGTCGAAGTCGTCCTTCGAGGCCAGTTGCAGGTACTCGGCATACAGGGAGTCCCAGTCGTTGACGCGGCGCTCCACCTGGTCCAGCGCGGTGCGCTCGGTGTCCGTGACCCCGACAAGGCGGACCGCGGCGATGCGGTTCCTGGTGTCCGCCAGAGCTTCGTGGAACCCGCTGACGGCCGTTTGAATGGCGTCGTCTCCATGGCACACCGAACAGGTCTGGTTGCCCGATTTCCCCTCAAGATGGCGAATCACATATTGCAGGTGAGTGGATTTGGCGCGCGAGGCCAGCTCGTGAAAACTGGCGTTGAGCGCTCCCACCCGGTCCAGCTTCGTGGCCGTGGTGTGGATGGCCCGATCCAGCGCGCCGCCCAGACTGGAAGCGGCTCGCAGCGAGAAGAATCCGAGTGCCGCGAGAATAACTATAAGGGCGAAGAATCCGCCAGCGACTTTATAACCTATGGTTGTGTGACGAAACATCAGACAGCCCTCATTTTCTTATCGGGTCCAAGGTGCGTGTTTTCTAGCGGAATGTCGGTGCCCTTTCGCCGCGCGGAACAAAGCTGCACGCGGTCTCGTATCCCTACCAGACGACAGCCACAGGAGGTGCGTCATGTTTTGCGTTCGTTGCGGCGGGGCGATGCAGGCGTCCGAATCGTACTGCTCGGCCTGCGGGAAACCGGTGCGGGACATGCCCCTGATGCCCACCCGGGGCCGAATCGCCGGTCACGTGCGGCTGCTCGGCATCTTCTGGATCGCCATCTCCACGTTCCGCATTCTGCCCGCTCTGGTGCTGGGAGCGATCTTCGGCAGCACTCCGGACTTTCCCCCGGGCGCCCCGGAGTTCGTACACCAGATCGTACTGACCGTCGCCGGGCTGCTGTTTCTGGGCGGCGCCGTGGGAATCATGGCCGGAGTGGGCCTGCTCAATCGCGCCCCGTGGGCACGAATGATGGCCATCATTCTCGGGTGCATCGGCCTGGTGGACATGCCGTTTGGCACCGCTCTGGGGGCCTACACGCTGTGGGTCCTGCTGCCGGCGCAGTCCGAGCAGGAGTACGAGCAGATCTCGCACGCGGCATAAGCCGCCATGACTGGCGCTCAATGCGCTGTTCGAGGACTGAGCAGTCAAGATGAAATGCGCTGGCTGAAAGCCTACGGCAGCGCCCAGTGCCCGCCCCACCTCGAATCGTCTTACTACTGCGTAGCCTTTCGGCCCCACAACCGGCGGCCGCAGGCGAGAGCGACCAGCGCGAACCAGGCGGTGACGAACAGCAGCCAGGCAACGAGCCAGCGGAGGACGAAGCTGGTCATCTCCAGCCCCAGGCCGCCCTCGTAAGGGACCCAACGGATCAGCCGCCAGGGAACGTACAGGGCCAGCAGCAGCAGCACCGGGCAGCCGATCCAGAACGTCCAGCGCCGCAGGCAGGCGAACGACGCGCGCGCCAAGCCACGCCAGCCATCCCCGGCGATTCCCGCTACAAGGGGCAGCAGGAGCACCGGGACCACCCACCATTCCACGACGCGCACTTTCCACGTGACCATGCTCAGGATCAGCGCCGGACGAACCGGCCGGCGCAGGTGCAGGGTGAGCCATGAGGCCGTGGTGGCCGCCGGGGAGTAAGCATGGTCCAGCAGCCAACCCAGCGCCCAGTACAAGGCCACCGCGACCACCGCCACCACGATCAGCGGAGGCAGATGCCGCAGCGCGGTTCGGCACGCCTGCGCAAGCGGCAGGCCGGGCTCGTGGAAATGAGCGAACACAAGGCCGTGCAGCCACACGGTGAAGGCTGCCAGCAGCACGCCGAACAGGACCGTAGCGGCAAGCTGCAGCGCGCTGGCATCGCCGATGCCCAGCCACAGGTAAGCGCCCGCCAGGATAGCGGCATTGGCCACCAGGTGCAGCGCCCAGATCTTAACGGTTGCGGCTCTCATTTCACCTCCACGGTGCGCGCTTCGGTTGTCGCGAAGAAGTCGGGCTGATACATGGGCTGCACCTTCGCCGGGTTGACGTGGAACACGCCGGGGTTCACCACCTTCAGCAGGTACACATACTGCTGCTGGCCCTGGCTGAAGAACGTCTGGAAGATGGCCATGCGGTTGTCGTGCAGCTCGCGCCGGGTGAACCACCAGCCCCACCATCCGGGCTTCTCGCGCAGATCGTACAGATCGTCCCGCTCGATGAACTCGGCGCCCGCCGGAATAGGATCTTCAATCATCAGATAGCGCCAGTCGCCCCCGGTGACGGTAAGGCGAACGGCCAGGATATCGCCGGGCCCGACCGAACCCTGCAGCGGGTTGAGATCCCACACGATGCGGTCCCCGCTCTTCGACGGTGAGAGCTTGTAGTAATCGCGCAGGATGTTGAGGGCCACGGTCCCGCTGCGCGCCAGCTTCGGTTCGGTGGACGAATACTCTTCGCGCACGGACCAATACAGGCGGCCCGTGCCGGCCATGCGCACGCGAACGCGGTTCGCTGTGGGATTCAGATCGGTCTCGCGCAGTGTCACCACAAACTCGCCGGGCGCGAGGGCATCGGCGGCGGTGAACGCCTTCGAGCCGGCCGGTTTGTCGTTCACGAACACGGTGGCGGTGAAGGACGCGTTCAGCTCCTTCGTGATTTTCAGGTAGTCGGTGAGGCCGAAGACCACCATGGCGGTCTGTTCGGTGGAGAACCAATACCAGCCCTCGTTGCGGTGGTTCATCAGCCAGAGCGCCGCCTTCGGGAGCAGCGGGCTCTGCGAATCCACGCGCGAGATCAGCTTGACGGCGTAGGCGGTGACCTCCGGCGACGAATCGACGAAGACGCTCATCAGCGTGTCCACATTCGACGGCCACCAGGCTTCCGAGTCGTTCTGCCTGGCTTTTGATTCCACCAGGCGAGCGGCTTCGGCGGCCCGCGGGTCCTTCAGGGCGTCGAAAGCCAGCCCCATTTGCGCGGTTCCGTATGCGGTCATCGTCGAGCGCTCGGCCCAGGCGGCGTCCAGCCTCTGGCCATCGGAGGCGCCCTCCAGCGCCAGGGCGTAGTTGGCGTAAGCCTTCAGGTCGGCGAGCATGCCCGGCTCGCTGTCATAGGCGTTGCGCAGCCATTTGGTGGCACGCTCCAGAACGCCGTCCTTGATGGGTTGTCCGGCCGCCTTTGCCTGGGCCAGCCCGGAAATGACGTAAGCGGTCATGAAGATCTCGCTGTCGTCGGTCTTCCACCATCCCCAGCCGCCGTCCTCGTGCTGGAAGTCGTACAGGCGCTCCATGCCCGCCGTGATCTGCTGCTGCAGCACGCCGGGGTCCTGATGCGTCTTCAGGTTCAGGTCCTTCATGGCCTGCGCGACGACGATGTTGGGCAGGAAGCTGGACATGGTTTGTTCGGTACAGCCGTAGGGGAAGCTGGTGAGGTAGTCGAGCGCGCCGAACACCGCGCCGGCGACGGACGGCGAGAGGTGCATTTCGAGTTTGCGCGATCCGGGCGCCACCTGTTGCGGGAAGTTGAGGGTGAAATCGGTCTGCCCTCCGGCCAGCGAGCCGGAACGCGAATCGCTGAGCTTCACGCCCTGCGCGTAGACCGGCAGCGTCAGCTCCATGGCATCCGACTCTTCGTCGGTGAGCGCCTTGCCGGTGAGCACCGCTTCGACGCCCGCGGGGACCTTCACGCGGAAATCCACTTTGACGTCGCCTTTGCTGGGGATGCTGACATCCTGCCACGCGGCGCCGATCAGCTCGAGGCCCTTCGCCTCCAGCGACACCCGCGCCGCTTTAGTGTCGGTCAGGTAGTTGTGAACGATGGCGGAAACGGTCATCTCATCGCCCTGGGTGAAAAAGCGCGGCACGGCGAGGCGCAGGATCACGTTCTTTCGCACGATGGTCTTCTGGGTGGCCGCACCCACCTTCGTGTCGGCGGTGACGCCGCGCGCCGTGGCCCGCCAGGTGGTGAGCGAGTCGGGAAAATCGAAATCGATCCCGGCCCGTCCGCTGGCGCCGGTGTTCACTTCCGCCGACCAGAAGATGGTATCCGGGAAAGCCTTGCGGACTTTGGGCTGGATGAGCCGGTCGGGTTTGAGCTGCGTCAGCTTCTGCCGCTGCCGCAGGAGCGCGAGTTGCATGCGCCGCTTCCCGGCCTCGCCGCGGAAGTAATAGGACAGCGAATTGTCGGTGTTGACGACGTTGTAGTTCCGTCCGTAGAAGAAGCTCAGGATGTCCTCCGTGTCGTCCTTGCGAATCCCGTAGATGGCTTCGTCCACCACGCCGAGACTGAACTCGGCGGCCACCGGACGGCCAGCGCTGTCCTTCGCTTCGATTTCATAGTGTGCGCGCTCACCCGGCTTGTACTGGGGCTTGGAAGTGGTGATGGCCACCGCGAGCGATTGTTCCACCGGGGGCACCTTCACCACTTTGCTCCCCGAATAAAACTCGCCGCCGCGGATGAAAGCTGCGCCGACGTAAAAGCTGGGGGCCTGATCGGCGCGCACGGGAACCTCGAACGTGAACGACGAGGAAGTGGCGTCCACCACGCGCACCATGTCCAGCGTTCGCCCTTCCACGGTGACCAGCACCTTGGCGCGGGGCACGCCGGTGACCACCAGGATCTTCGCGGTATCGCCGGGGCGATAGCTCTTCTTGTCGGGGACGATCTGCAGCGTGTCCTGTTTCTGGCCGTACAATGCCGCATCGCCGCCGCTCACCCACAGGTACGTGGAATCCTCCACCTGGCGTTTTTCCGGCGTGGGCGAGGTTGCTACCACGCGCCACTCGCCGCCGCTGGGGATGGTGAAGTCAACCGAGGCATGTCCCTGGGCATCGGTGGTGACGTCCGTGGCGTTGCGCGTCACCTCTCGGCGATTGCCCCAGTGCCATTCCTGCAACTGGGCTTTCACGGGAGTGCGGACGGGGTTGCCGTCGTAATCGAGAGCGGTGATGTTGATGCGGGCGCGGCTGCCAGGTGCGTAGACGTACTGATCCGGCTCGGCCTCGAGGTAGAAGCTGGCGAAGGTGGCGCTCAGCCAGCCGGTGCCGATGATCTCGCGATTGCCCTCGTCGGTGACGCGGGCTTCAATGCGGTAACGGAAGTCGGCGGCGTGCTCGGAAACGTCGGTGGGAATAGCGATGGTGAGCTTGCCGTCGTCATCGAGGCGGCCCTCGTTTTGCTGGGCCTGTTCGCCGCCGGTGTCTTCGTCCTGGTTGTTGTTCGCGCCGGCGTCCTCGTCGCCCTCGAACTCGTAGCGCTTCAGCCAGGCAGTGGAGCGATAGACGGCCCACGTCACTTTGGCGTTCTTCACCGGCTCGCCGAAGTAGTAGCGCGCGTCGATGGTGGCTTGCACGCTTTCGCCCTCAATCACCCGAGGCTTTACGGGCGTGACCCGCACTTCGTATTCCGGCTTCTTGTACTCCTCCACCTGAAAGCCGCCGGTCATGACATCGGGTGGGCCTTCCGCGGCCTCGCCCTCGCCTTCTTCCTCCGCCTTCACGGCGTCCGCATGGATCTGGATGGAGTAGTAGCCAAGCGACGAGCCCATGGGGAGCGTGAGGGAATCGTGCACCGCGCCCATCGGCGACATCGGAAGCCGCTTGTGATAGACGGACTTCTGGTCGGGGTCTTCGATGGACACGTCCACATCGCGGACTTTGGGAATCGCGTAGCCGTTGGGCGCCAGGGCGCGGACGATGCCCTTGAAATCCACGGTGTGGCCGGGGCGGTAGACGGGACGGTCGGTGTAAATGTAGCCGCTCCAGTCGCGATCGAGCCGCGCGCCAATGGACCACGCGGACAGGCTTAACACCGCAAATTCGCCGCCGTCGCGAGCCATCAAACGAAGATCGCTGTTATTGTTTGCGGCAACGGGAGCGTCCACCAGGCCCTGCGCGTCCGCCTTCCAGCTCTTCGTGGCGACGTGCGTGTTGGTGTTGGACCAGAGGGTAACTTCGGCATCGGGCACCGGCTGACCAGTCTTCCGATGGACCACCAGCGCAACCATGCGACCCGGCGCCTGCTTGGTGATCATCGCGAGGTCGGAGACCATGACGATGGTGTAGGCGCGAAGCTGCTTGTGCACGGCTTCCACCAGGTACACGCCTTTGCCCTTCACCTCGATGGGCACGGTCTGGGTTTCCCAGCGCCCCACGCTGGTGACCGGCTGGCGCCACGTGGCCACCAGTTGCTGCGCGTTCAGCAGCGGGGCCTCGGCGTAGCTGGCGACATTGCGGGTGCGCGCCGGGCGGCGCGAGAACGCGGCGCGGATGCGGTGGCGCGATTCCTGCGAGAACTGCGCGCGCAGCAGGGTCTCCATGCTGGTTCGCCACTCTCGCTTGAACCCATGGAAGCGCTCCAGCAGGGTCTGCTCGCGGGGCGGCCGCGGAGCCCGTCCGCCGAACATGTGCGGGTCGTCGAGCTGCTCGAAGAAGCGCACGGGATCGTTGACGCGGTACACGCGGAAGTCGAGCGAATCGACGTTCCACGCGTTCAACTGCACCGACACCTCTTCGCCCGGGCCAAACGTCTTGGCGCTGGCGAGAGCGAAGTATGGTTCCTCCTCGGTCTGCCCGATGCCGGGCGCGGAGGCGAGCAGCAGCGCGAGACCCCAGACGGTGTGTCTCAAAGAGGTTGCGGAAAAAATCCATCCGGCCCCGCTCCGTAAGCGTCGCGGCTCGGCAATTGCCCGCAGGCACGAGGCTGCGTTTCTGAGCCGCGCGCTTTGTTTCAGAGAATGTTCCATCGGTATACGCCCAGAAAGTTGGAGTTGCCTTCCACAGGCCGCCAGCGGGGCTCGGGATGATGCAACAGTTCCGGCACGGTGAGCCGCCGGATTTCACCGGCACGGGACCCTATGGGGCCGGTGTGATACACGACGTAGCGCTGACGAGTTTCGTCGAAGTGGCTGGGGCCCAGCCAGACCATGCTGTGGAAGGCGAGCGCGGCGCCGGCCTGGCGCGCGCCGCAGGCCTGGCAGAAGAAGAGCAGATCGCCGGGGCGGGCCTGCTCCAGCGAGCGGCTCACGAAATGGGTGTTGAAGCGTTCGAGAGTCTGCGCGTCGGCGAACTGCGCGAATGAGCCGTCGGCGATGTCGGACGGGTGGAATGGGCCCGCGCGAATGCGGAACAGGTTCGCCTGCAGGGGAGTGAACGGGTACCCGTACTTGCGCACGTCCGGCAGCGTGGGCACCAGCGGCAGCCGGGCGCCGGCGGCCCATGCGGAGTCGTGTGTCCGGAGGGCTTCGCGGCAGGCGTAGCGGATGAGCGCGGCGCAGTCGTCGATCTCGCCGGGGAGGTCCCGGCGGAAGTACTGCGCCTCGGCCAGGAAGGTGAACCACTGGCGAAAGGCCTCCTGGTCGGCGGGCCCGAGGCGCAGGAAATCGGGCGTGCCGTCCTGGTTGCGGTCGCCCTCGTCGAGCGAGGTGGTGAGGGTGGCGAAAGCGGGCTGGTAGCCAGGCGCTTCGGCGCGCAGCCTGATGCGGCCCGGGGTCACGCCGACGCGCAAGACGTGGCCACCCGCGGCGAGCTCGGCCAGATGCCGGCCTTCCACGATTTCGAGTTTGCTGTCGGAGGGGGTAGTGACGACGTCGATCTCGGAGAAACCGTCGGCGGGGGCGTCGAACGCGGAGAGACGGAGCTCGACGGGCGTAACATGGCGTACACACGACAGTGCCGCCAGCGCCGTCGCGACAGCCGACCCGGCCATGGCCCTCCGAGATGTGAGTGGCAAACGAGGATTATACGGGGGATTGCGGCTGGAGTCGAGGGGGCCTGGCCGCCGCTTGCCAGCTTGTTTGTCTCAGGAGGACCCGGGCCCGTTCATCTGAACGAGTTTGCCCGTTTGTCAGGTTCGGCCATATACTGGGGGCCTCGGCACTACATTCCAATTCTCTCGGAGGAACAGTGATTCGTTCGCTGTTGACGCTCGTGTTTCTCGCCGCCGCATGCTCGCCTGCCGCGTACGCCGCAGCCAATCAAAGATCGTGCCCTACATCTTTGCCCCTCAGCATGGCGATTAGTTACGGCGATGATGTAAATACAAATTGTAAGCTCACCGAGGTGGGACAGATCGCCCTTTTCCAGTTCCAGGGAAACGCCGGCGATAACATTACCATAGTCGTCACATCGTCATGGTCCAATGGCCCCTGTATCGGCCTCTACGACCCGACGAATGCGAAGCTGGGGGACACGTGCGGCAGTAATTGGCCGTTTAACGTCTATTCCATTAGCTCTGACTTCACGCTGGCCATGACTGGCCAATACACCATTCGCGTCCACGACGCTGGATATACCAGTACGGGAACATTTGGCCTCATGCTGGATGGCTGGTATCCAGTAGCTGCGGCCTCCCCATTGATACTGGCGCTGACCTCATACGGAACAACCGTCAATGACGAGACCATCGACGAGTGGCGCTTCTCGGGAGTGGCGGGAGAGGACCTCACCGTGCAAGTCGACTCCTCTTATAGTAATGGGCCGTGCTTCGTCCTTGATGGACCCGCCGGCGTGGTGGTCGGAAACACCTGTGGAAGCGACTGGCCCTTCAATGTCTACATAGCCAGAGGCGAGTACACGCTGCCGGCCGCCGGTACTTATGCGATCCGCGTTTACAGCGATGGCTATACCGAGTCAGGCACTTATTCGGTGCTCACCCAATGCCTCGCGTCCTGCCCCGCCCCCGCACAGTTCAACGACGTGCCGTCGAGCGCCACTTACTTCGACGCGGCGAACCTGATGTTCGAGTTCGGGGTAACCACCGGCTGCGCGCAATCCAGCGACCCTGCGGCGCGCCAATATTGCCCGAACGACAACGTCACCCGCCAGGAGATGGCGGCGTTCATCGTAAGGGCGGTCACCGGCGCCACCACTCCGGCCATCTACAATACGACTCCCTATTTCCAGGATGTGCCGAATACGAATCCCTTTTTCCCGCATATTCAGAAGCTGATGGATCTGGGCATTACGACGGGCTGCTCGCAGAGCCTGGCGCTGTTCTGTCCCACGGACACGATTCCACGCTGGGAAATGGCCATGTTCATGATCCGGGCGCGGCTGATGCTGCAGGGGGCCACTTTCACTACGTCCTCCACGCCGTATTTTACAGACGTCCCGACGGACGTCGAAGGCAACGGGATGCCGTTCCCGTTCATACAAAGGTCGCTCGAAGAACACATCACCGCCGGTTGTGGGGGGACCCTGTACTGCCCGGATGAGTTGGTGACGCGAGGCCAGATGGCCTCGTTCATCATGCGCGGGCTGTTCAACCAGACCATGGTCATAAGCCCAACGGCGCCGTACCTGGCCGCGGTCGGCCCGAACGAGGCGGCGGCGGCGGTGGGCAGCCAGATCACGGTGACCATCACGGGCGTCAACACCAGCTTCCAGAGCGGCGACACGGTGACGGTGCCGAGCGCGATGCTGGACGTCAGCAATGTGGTGGTGAACTCGGCGACCTCGATCACGGCGACGCTGACGGTAAACGCGAGCGCGGTGGCCGGTCCGCAGGCGCTGGTGGTGGCCAGTGGAGGGCAGAATCTGACGCTGCCGCTGGCGATTAGAGTGGGGACTTACTGAAGCACTGGCTTCTGCCCGTGGGAGCGGCTTCGTGAACCCTGGGCCGCTCCCGGACGGTGAGACGGGCCTTTAGCGGTGGACGTGGCGCAAGCTGCGGCCCCGGGATCAGAGTTCCGCGAACAACTTGGAGAGAAGCAGGGCGAAACCCGGGAGGACGGACTCGTCGCTCAAGGTCTTTGTCTCGTCCAGCAGCGTCCAGGTACCGTCCGCACGATAAATGCGCACGTGGCTCGCCTTCGGGGATACGATCCAGACTGACTTCCCACCGGCGGCGAGGTACTCTGCGATCTTCAGTTCTATGTCCTGGGCGGCATTGCCGGGCGAGAGAACCTCGATCGCGATGTCCGGCGCCCCCTGCAGCCATGCATCATCGGCCGCGACGCGATGGCCGAGGACCACGCCGACATCGGGTTGGCGGACGGTACAGGGCCCGAGTTGGAAGCCCGCCTCGTGCCAGACCTCGCCCACACCGGTGGCCGACACCCACGCGTCCAGAACTCGGAACAGACGCCGCGAGATCTTGTTGTGAATGAACTTTACGGGCGGCACGATGACCAGCTCTCCATTGCTGAGCTCCTGCTTTCCCGGCTCGTCGGGCAGGCGGGCGAACTCCTCGAGCGAAATGAGAGTCCCGGTTGCCATAGGCGTATTGTAGCGCCTGCCTTACGCCGCCACGTGGCGCGCGTGCTGGTCCGCCACATAGCGGGTGATGCCTTCCGCCGCCTTGCGGCCTTCGGCGATGGCCCAGACCACCAGCGACTGGCCGCGGCGAATGTCGCCGGCCGCGAATACGCCGGGCACCGACGACATGTAGTGATCGTCGGTCTTCACGTTGCCGCGCGCGTCGAAGGCCACGCCGAGCTGCTCGATCATGCCGTGACGCACCGGCCCGGTGAAGCCCATGGCCAGCAGCACCAGATCCACGTCCATGGTGAACTCGGTTCCGGCGATCGGCTCGAAGCGCGGCGGCGCGCCCACGCGGATGGCGTGCAGTTTTTTCACGTTGCCCTGTTCGTCGCCGGTGAAGCCGGTGGTGGCGATGCTCCACTCGCGCATGCCGCCCTCTTCGTGCGAGCTTTCCATACGAAGCTGCAGCGGCCAGAGAGGCCAGGGGGTGGCGGGAGAGCGGTCCTCGGGCGGCACGGGCATGATCTCGAACTGTGCCACCGAGGCGGCCTTCTGGCGATGCGAAGTACCCAGACAGTCGGCGCCGGTATCGCCTCCGCCGACGATCACCACATTCTTACCGGTGGCGACGATCTGATTGGGCACCGCATCGCCCGCGCCGCGCTTGTTCTGCTGCGGCAGATACTCCATGGCGAAATGGATGCCCCGGAGCTCGCGGCCCGGCACCTTCAGATCGCGCGGCTGTTCGGCGCCGCCGGCCAGCAGCACGGCATCGAAGCCGCGGCGGAGCTGGACCACGTCGACATTCACGCCCACGTGCGCGTTGGTGCGGAACTCGACGCCCTCGGCCTTCATCTGCTCGATGCGCCGGTCGAGGATGGACTTCTCCATTTTGAAATCGGGGATGCCGTAGCGCAGCAGGCCGCCGATGCGGTCGGCTTTCTCGAACACGATGACGCTGTGGCCGGCGCGCGCAAGCTGCTGCGCCGCGGCCAGACCCGCCGGACCCGAGCCGACCACGGCCACGCGCTTGCCCGTCTTCTGACGTGCCGGTTCGGGGCGAATCCAGCCGGCGGTGAAGGCGTGCTCGACGATGGTCTTCTCGATCTGCTTGATGGCCACCGGCGGCTCGTTGATGCCCAGCACGCAGGCCGCCTCGCAGGGCGCGGGACAGATGCGGCCAGTGAACTCCGGGAAGTTGTTGGTGGAGTGCAGGACGCGGATGGCCTCCTTCCAGCGGTCCTTATACACCAGGTCGTTCCAGTCGGGGATGATGTTGTTTACCGGGCAGCCGGTATGGCAGAAGGGCACGCCGCAATCCATGCAGCGCGCGCCCTGGGTGCGCACGCGATCTTCGGGGAACTCCTGGTAGACCTCGAACCAGTCGTTGACGCGCTCGGCGACGGGACGGCGGGCGGCCACCTCGCGCGGGTACTCCATGAAGCCGGTTGTCTTACCCATGAAGGACCTCCTGAGATGGGGACACGCGGTGCAGCCGCGTTCCTTGCCGGGTCCGGTGAGGAACGCGGCTGGCGCCGCGTGTCCCTGACTGCTCAATTCCTGGCAGACACCTACCCATGCAGCACCTCCTGCGGCGCCGAGGCCTTTCCGGCGGCGCTGGCGGCGTGCGCCGCGGGCTGCCGTTTGACGCCCAGCACGCGTTTGTATTCGTGCGGGAACACTTTCACAAATTTCGGAATCATTTGCGGCCAGTTGTCCAGAATCCACCTGGCGCGCGGGCTCGCGGTGAGCTCGGCATGCCGGGTGACCAGGCGGTGCAGCGTGTCGAGGTCGTCATCGCCGGTGACCGCCTCGAGGTCGACGCTGGTCTTGTTGCACATCACGCTCTGGAACTCGCCCGTCTCGTCCAGCACGAAGGCGATGCCGCCGTTCATGCCGGCGCCGAAGTTGCGCCCGGTCCTGCCCAGCACCACCACCAGGCCTTTGGTCATGTATTCGCAGCCGTGATCGCCCACCGATTCCACCACCGCGGTGGCGCCGGAATTGCGGACGGCGAAGCGCTCGCCGGCCATGCCGTTGAAGAAGGCCTCGCCGCTGGTGGCGCCGTACAGCACCACGTTGCCGACCACGATGTTCTCCTCCGGCACGAAAGTGGAATTGCGCGGCGGGTACACCACCAGCTTGCCGCCGGAGAGGCCCTTGCCCACGTAGTCGTTGGCGTCGCCTTCCAGCGTCAGCGTGACGCCGTGCGCCAGAAACGCCCCGAAGCTCTGCCCGGCCGATCCGGTGAACTGGAAGCGGATGGTGTCCTCGGGCAGTCCCGCGGAGCCGTGCTTGCGCGCGATTTCGCCGCTGAGCATGGCGCCCACGGTGCGATGCACGTTGCGGATGGGCAGCTTGAATTCCACCGGCGTCTTGTTGTCGATGGCGTCGCGGGCGTGGTCGATAAGCTTGTAGTCGAGCGCCTGTTCGAGGCCGTGGTCCTGAGCGATGGTGCAGCGGCGGCCGATGCGGCCCGGCACCGGCGGGTTAAAAAGGATGCTGTCGAAGTTGAGGCCGCGCGCCTTCCAGTGGCTGGCGGCGTCGGCCATCTCGATCATGTCCACCCGGCCGATCATTTCGTCCATGGTGCGGAAGCCCATGCTGGCCATGTAACGGCGGACCTGTTCGGCGACGAAGAAGAAATAGTTGATGACGTGCTCGGGGGCGCCGCGAAACTTGCGGCGCAGGTGCGGATCCTGCGTGGCGATGCCCACCGGACAGGTGTTCAGGTGGCACTTGCGCATCATGATGCAGCCCATGCTGACCAGCGGCGCGGTGGAGAAGCCAAACTCCTCGGCGCCCAGCAGCGCGGCGATGGCCACGTCCCGGCCGGTTTGCAGCTTGCCGTCGGTCTGCACGCGGATGCGGCTGCGCAGGTCATTCATCACCAGCACCTGCTGGGTCTCGGCGAGGCCGAGTTCCCAGGGAATGCCGGCGTGCTTGATGGAGGTGAGCGGCGAAGCGCCGGTCCCGCCGTCGTGACCGGCGATGAGCACCACGTCGGCATGCGCCTTGGCCACCCCCGCGGCCACCGTGCCCACGCCCACCTCGGCCACCAGTTTCACCGAAATGCGCGCTTTGGGGTTGACGTTCTTGAGGTCGTAGATGAGCTGCGCCAGATCCTCAATGGAATAGATGTCATGGTGCGGGGGCGGCGAGATGAGCTGCACGCCGGGAATGGAGTGGCGCACCCGCGCGATCACCTCATCCACCTTGTGGCCGGGCAACTGGCCGCCCTCGCCGGGTTTGGCGCCCTGGGCCACCTTGATCTGCAGGTCGTCGGCGTTCACCAGGTAATTCGTGGTTACGCCGAAACGGCCCGAGGCCACCTGTTTCACCGCACTGCGCCGCAGGTCGCCGTTGGCATCGGGCTGGAAGCGCTCCTCGTCTTCCCCGCCTTCGCCGGTGTTGGAGCGTCCGCCGATGCGGTTCATGGCGATGGCCAGCGTTTCGTGCGCCTCCTTGCTGATGGACCCGAAGGACATGGCCCCCGTGGCGAAGCGCTTCACGATCTCGGTGGCAGGCTCGACGTCATCCAGCGGGACCGGCCGCGCCACCGTCTTCAGCTTCATCAGACCGCGCAGGGTGCACAGGTTGCGGCTCTGGTCGTCCACCAGGCGGCTGAACTCCTCGAACGTCTCGTAGCCTCCCGCGAAACCGCGCACAACAGCCGCGGCGGCGCCCGGTCTCGGCCCATTCAGCATGGCCGCCACCGTGTCTTGTGCGCTGTTCTGCCGCACCGAATGCTGCAGCTTGCTCACGGTGAGCGGGTTCAGCAGATGATACTCGCCGTTGACGCGGTAATGATACTGGCCGCCGGGATCGAGCTCCTTCTCCGATTCGGTTACCGGGCGGAACGCGTGCTCGTGCTTCATCTGCGCTTCGCGCGCCAGCACTCCCAGGCTGACGCCCTCAATGCGCGAAGCCGTGCCGGTGAAATACTTGTCCACCAGCTCCTTGTTCAGACCGATGGCCTCGAACACCTGCGCGCCGCGATAGCTCTGTAGCGTGGAGATGCCCATCTTCGAGAAGACCTTGAGCAGGCCCTTGTTGACGGCCTTCTTGTAGTTCTTGAGGGCGGTTTCGAAGGTGACTCCATCGGGCAGGTGGCCGCGCAGCGCCTGCTGCTCCAGCGTTTCAATGGCCAGATACGGGTTGAGGGCGCTGGCCCCGTAGCCGATCAGCAGCGCGTAGTGCATGATCTCGCGCGGCTCGCCGGATTCGATGATCAGCGCGACCTGGGTGCGCGTGCCCTCGCGCACCAGGTGATTGTGGACCGCGGTCAGCGCCAGCAGGCTGGGTATGGGTGCGTACTCTTCGTCAATGCCGCGATCCGACAAAATCAGCAGCGTGTAGCCGGACCTGATGGCCAGCGACGCGCGCCGGCAGAGGCTGTCCAGCGAACGTTCCATCTCCTGAGCGTCGCCGCCTTTGGCCCGGAACAGCATGGGCAGGGTAGTGGAGAGCAGCTCGCTGGTGGAAACCCGGCGCAGCTTCTCCAGATCGCGGTTGGTCAGGATGGGGTGCGGCAACTTCAGCGTGTGGCAGTTCTGGGGCGTCTCCGCCAGAATGTTGCGCTCGGTTCCGATGTAGCTGGTGAGCGACATGACCAGCTCCTCGCGAATCGGGTCGATGGCCGGATTGGTCACCTGCGCGAAGAGCTGCTTGAAGTAGTTGAACAACGGCTGCGGCTTGTCGGAGAGACAGGCCAGCGGCGTGTCGGTGCCCATGGAGCCCACCGGCTCCTGTCCGTCGATGGCCATGGGCAGCATGAGCATGCGGATTTCCTCTTCGGTGTAGCCGAAGGCGCGCTGGCGCGTAATGATGCTGTCCTGATCGGAGGGGTGGAAGCGCGGTGGCTCGGCCAGGCTGTCGAGCGTGATCTGGTTCTCCTTCAGCCACTGTGCGTACGGCCGGCGGCTCCACAGCCGCTCCTTGATCTCCTCGTCGGGAATGATGCGCCCTTCCGCGATGTCGGCCAGCAGCATGCGGCCGGGTTGCAGGCGGCCTTTGTAGCGCACGTCCTCCGGCTTCACCGGAAGCACGCCGGTTTCGGACGCCATGATGAGCAGGTCGTCTTTGGTGACGAGATACCGCGCCGGACGCAGGCCGTTGCGGTCGAGCGTGGCGCCGATGACGCGGCCGTCGGTAAACGCCACCGCCGCCGGGCCGTCCCATGGCTCCATCAGGGAAGCGTGATATTCGTAGAACGCCTTCTTGTCCGGGTGCATGGTGGTGTCGGCGTCCCAGGCTTCCGGAATCAGCATGGCCATGGCGTGCGGGAGGCTGCGGCCGGCCAGCGCCAGCAGTTCCACCGCCGAGTCGATGGCGGCCGAATCGCTGACGCCCGGTTGAATCACCGGGAAGGTCTTCGCCAGCTCCTTGCCGAACAGCGGCGTATCCATGATGCTCTGGCGCGCGTGCATCCAGTTCTGGTTCCCGCGCAGCGTGTTGATCTCGCCGTTGTGGCAGAGATAGCGGAACGGATGCGCCAGTTGCCAGGTGGGGAAGGTGTTGGTGGAGAAGCGCTGGTGGACCAGGCACAGCGCGCTCTGCGCGTCCGGGTCGGAAAGCTCGTGATAGAAGTTGGCGATCTGTGGGGCTAACAACAGGCCCTTGTAGACGATGGTGCGCGAGGACAGCGAGGGGAGGTAGAAAAAGCCTTTGTCGTGGATGTCCGAGTTGCCGATCTCGTTCTCCATCCTTTTGCGCACCACGTAGAGTTTTCGCTCGAACTCGTCCTGCGGCATCAGGGAAGGCGCGCGGATGAAAATCTGCTCGATGTACGGCTGCGAAGCGCGGGCGATGCGCCCGATGGCGTTGGCATTCACGGGCGTGTCCCGCCAGCCCAGCACGGTGAGTCCCTCTTCCCGCACAATGCGCTCGAGGATGCCTTCCACCTGCAGCCGCTGCGCCGGCTCCACCGGGAGAAAAACCATGCCGATGCCGTACTCGCCCGGAGCCGGCAGCGTGAAGCCCAGCTTGGAGCATTCCCTGGCGAAGAAACGATGTGGAATCTGGATGAGAATCCCCGCGCCATCGCCGGTTTCCGGGTCGCAGCCGCACGCGCCGCGATGGGTGAGGTTGATCAGGATCTGAATGCCTTTGAGGATGATGTCGTGCGAGGGCCGGCCCTTGATGTTGACCACGAAACCGATGCCACACGCGTCGTGTTCGTTGCGCGGGTTGTACAATCCCTGCCCGGCGGGTAATCCGTTATGAAGATCCACCTTTCGCTGCTCCTTGGATTAGTGGGATGTGGTCAGTATATCAGCCCTCACAGTATAACTACAATCAAAATCTACTTGACTAAGTATTATGATCTGTAATACTATGGAGCCGGGAATCTGTAGCATTGCAAACACTCAGGCTTTACCGGGACATCGCCCAGACGCGAAGTTTCAGCCAGGGCGCCGAACTGAACCACGTCAGCCAGTCCTCCGCCAGCCAGCAGATCCGGGAACTCGAACGGAATCTGGGGACTGCCCTCCTCGACCGCGGTACACGTCCGTTAAGTGTCACCGACGCGGGAAAACTCTACCTGGAGTTCTGCCGGGACGTGCTGCGCCGCGACGAGGAATTCCACGCCGCGCTGGACCGGCTGAAATCCGAAGTGGACGGCACGGTGCGGGTTGCGGCTATTTACTCCGTGGGCCTGTCGGAGATGTCCGAGCTGGAGCGGGAGTTCTCCCGGCGCCACCCTGGCGCGCGGCTGGAAGTGGAATACCTGCGTCCCGAAAAGGTGTATGAAGCGGTGATTTCCGAACGCGCCGACCTCGGCCTGATGAGCTACGCCGAACCGACCCGGGAGGCGACGGTGCTGCCGTGGCGGGAAGAAGAAATGGTGGTGGCGGTGGCGCCCACCCACCCGCTGGCGCGCTGGACCGGGGTGCACGCCCACGAACTGGAAGGGCTGGACTTTGTGGGGTTCGACGAGGACCTGCCCATCCGCCGCGACGTGGACCGTTTCCTGCGCGAGCAGGGGGTCACCGTGCAGGTGACCGTGCACTTCGACAACCTGCAGATGATGAAGGAAGCGGTGGCGCACGGCGCCGGCGTGAGCATCATGCCCGCGCGGGTGATGCGGGAAGAGATCGCCCAGGGACGCCTGCTGCCGGTGCGGCTGATCCCCTCGACGCTGTTCCGGCCGGTGCGCATCGTGCACCGCAAGCGCAAGCGTTTCAACCGCGCCACGGAGGCGTTTCTGGAGCTGCTGCAGTCGCCGGTGCCGACCGAGGCGGAGTCGCTGGTGGGGGTGGTGGGAAACGGCGTGAGCAGTTGACCGGGTGACCACGTGCGAGTAAGATTAAGTCACAAAGAGTAACACTCGACACCAATGCGTTCTACCAACACCATGACCATCTCGCTGCCTCCGGCCATGGCCAGGCAGATGGAGAACGTCCAAAAACAAGAGAACCGCACGCGTTCGGAACTCCTGCGCGAGGCGTGGCGTCACTACTTCGAGAGCCGCTACTCTTCGTACACGCCCACAAAGGGTGAGCTTGCCGCCATCGGCAAAGGCCGTGCTGCGTTCCGGCGCGGCGAGTACGTGACGCTCGCTGAGCTCCACCGTGAACTGGACACTGATCGTAACCAAACCCGCACGAAGAAGTCTCGCAAGGCTTCCTGACCACGATCAGGAACGCATCCTGCGCGCGTTGGACGCACTGCAGGCCGATCCCTTCAGCGGAGACATCAAACGAGTGCAACCGGCCGCGTGGCGGCGGCGCATGGGCGAGTACAGGGTGTTCTACGATCTCCTCCGGGATGAGCACCTCATCGTCGTGACTGCAATCAAGCGCCGAACCTCAACAACGTACTGAATCGCAGCGATATCGCTGATGCTGGTGGAGTTAATGGTCAAGCTGCCATATTCGGCCGGGCTGTTGTTGCCGCTAAGCTTCACCAGATCGGAATTGCTGATCACGTACAGACCGGCGCCCTTGGCGATCAGCGATGGCTGGCGTCCAGAGCTGAGCGAAATCACGCTCACGGTCAGCGCGGACGGGTCAATCACGCTAACAGCCGCGTCAGACGGATGCGCAGCATAAACTGTGCTGGACTGGGCGTCCTCCGCGAGCGCGGTGGCGATTCCCGTGCCAGTTGCGACGGTATTCGGGGTGTATGGCGACCCCTGGGCAATGGCGCCGCCGGGAAAATCAGCCGGGCATAGCTTGCCGAGACTCACCACGCCGGCCTGACTTCTTATGGTTGGGGCCGGCTGGCCCATCTGCGAAGCGCTGGCGAGCAGCATGGCTGAGACCGCGTACAGGTATCGCGACAAAGGAACTGGTCTGGTCATTTTCGCTTTCTGAACGCGAGGCGGACTCAGTGGAAGGCGTTCTCTTCGCGGAGCAGGAAATGGTTTTCAACCTGGCGACTGTGAGGAAGTTCTTCCCTCGTTGAGTATAGGGCCTGACCCAGGAATGCTAAGCGGGTTGCAGGAAGAACGCAGAAACCCACGAAGCTACGGCGGCTCTGCATCGTATTTGAGTGCATGGGACCCCTTCGCAATCAGTTCAGGCACGTTCTCCGCCGGCTGCGGCACGCGCCGATGTTCAGCGCGGTCACGCTCCTCACCCTGGCCGTCGGAATTGGCGCCAATACCGCCCCTTCCCTGCCCGCGCGCGGAGCAACTGGATCCGCTCACCTACGGCGCCGTGTCCATTGGGCTGGTGGGGGCGGCCGCGCTGGCCAGCTACCTGCCCTCGCGCCGCGCGGCGGCGGTGGATCCCACCGAAGCCCTGCGCGCCGAATAGATCTGGTTCGCTCGCGGCGCCGCCGGCATCCATTAGCTGATGCCTGACGTCAACGTACTTGTCGCGTTTTACTCGCGAGGCGGCAACACCGAATCGCTGGCCAATGCCCTGGCGGAAGGGGCCCGGTCCGCGGGCGCCGAGGTGCGGCTGCGGCGCGCCCGCGATATCGTCGCGCGAGAAACCATGGAACGGGCGCCCGGCTGGGTGGAGAACAGCGAGCGCATGCACTCCGCCTACGAAGCCCCCACGGCGGCCGATGCCGAGTGGGCCGACGGCATCGCTTTCGGCACGCCCACGCGCTTCGGCAATTGCGCCGCGGAGCTGAAGGCGTATATCGATTCGCTCGGCGGCGCGTGGTCAAAGGGGAAGTTGAACGGCAAGGCCGGGACGGCGTTCACGTCCACCTCGTCGCCGCACGGCGGCAATGAGACCACCCTCGTCTCGCTGTACCTTCCGATGGCTCACCTGGGACTGATCATCGTGCCCCTGGGATACGCGGATCCGCTGGTCTTCCGGACGGGAACTCCCTACGGAGCCTCGGCGGTGACCGGTGGCGGGGGAAAAGTTCCGCCGACCGAGGACGATCTCACCGTGGCCCGGTGGCAGGGCCGGCGGCTGGCTGGCGTGGCGCGGGCGCTGAAGACTCTGCGGTAGCTTCCGCGGCACACAGACTCTTACCGCATCCCCGCCCAACTCACCAGCAGCACCCCGCCCACGAAGAACAGCAGCATCGCCGCCATCAGACGTTTGACTCCAGGCCCGGCGTCCTGAAACTCCCTCCACGCGAACAGTCCCCACAGCGCGCTCAGCAGCGGCGCCGCCTGCAGCAGACCGTAGCCCGTCCGGCCCGGCTGAACCTGCTTTGGAAGGCTCTGGACCACCAGGTACGCCAGCGCACCCGCACCCCACGCCGCGCCGCCAATCATGCCCAGCAGATGTTGTTTCTTCGTACCGCGGAAGTACTGCAACATCCCCAGCGCAGGGCCCTGCACGGACAGGTTCAGGAAATAGATGTTGTAGACGAAGGTGGACAGAAACACGCCCGCCCCCAGCAGGACCATGAGGCTGTACGGCCCGAGCCCGTTATCGTCGGTCAGCGTCCACGATGCCAGCGGATAGAACGCGCCCAGCAACAGACCGCTGGCCACGCTCAACAGAATCCCTTTTGTCCCGGTGGGGCGCGCGTGCCTGATCCTCGGCATGCCGCGTCCGCCGGGCGGCGGACTCTCCGCGAACGTCGGCTTGCGCCTCGGTGCGTCCTCCATCCAGGCCGCCGCATCCAGAACAATGGCGATGGCCACCAGCGCCACGCCGCAGATCCACGCCACCGCATTCGCCCGATGGCCGTTAACGGCGTTCCACACCACGCTGGCCAGCAGAGCCACGCCAAAACTCAACGGAAACGCGACGGACATCCCGGCCACCGAGACCGCCGCCAGCAGGAGGATGCCAGCCAGATTGACGAGGAGCCCGGAACCGAATCCCCCGGCCATTTTCAGCTTGCCGGCAATCAGGAAATTGTCCGAGAAGGACAGCTCGTTGCCCAGGGACCCCAGCGTGAAGGCGGCGACAACGGCCGCCAGCAGGACTCCGACTGAGTAATCGTAGTAGAAGAGCTCGAAACGCCACTTCCCGGCCAGCTTGTACGTGTTAGCCCAGGATCCCCAGCAAATCATCGTCAGGATGGCGAGGAGCATTGCAATCGCGTGCGTCGTCGGAACGATCATATTCGCCTGCAACCCGGATTCGCGATTCTATCACGCCGGGAGGGACGCCGCGCAATACTCGTTTCGGTTACCTCGTTAAATGACTTGACGGGTACGTTTCGGGGTCAGACGGCGTCTCGCAACGTGCCGTCTCCGTCCTGCATGTCACTGATTTGGCGCGGGAAATGACAGCGTGAAAGCCAGCGGCCCAACCATTGTGAAGAGCCCGCGACGGTAACCGAGCGGTCAGGTGTCGGGCTGCGCACGTTCCTTCGTGCGGGCCCGCTCGCGCAACTCCAGCCGGTATTGCCTGCGGCGCTCGGCCTGCTCGTAGCGGCTCTTTTCCTCTTCCGTCTCCGGGATCACCGGCGCGATGGCCATGGGCCTGCCCGCCTCGTCGATGGCGACGAAGGTGAGATAGGCCGAGGAGGCGTGCTTGCGGCTGCCCGTGCGCAGATCCTCCACCAGCACGCGTACGCCTACTTCCATGGAGGAGCGGAAAACGCGATTCACGCTGGAGCGCAGGACCACCAGTGAACCGATCGGAATGGGGTGCAGGAAGGTCATGTAGTCGATGGAAGCGGTGACCATATGGCAGTGGGCGTGACGAATGGCCGCCATGGCGCCCGCCAGATCCACCAGATGCATCACCTTGCCGCCGAGCACGTTGCCCAGCGGGTTGGCGTCGATGGGAAGGGCGAACTCGGTGTACTCGGAAATCGACTCGCGAACGAATTTCCCCGACAGTTCGGGCATCAGCGCTCCTTGATGGTTTTGCGGATCCAGCTTGCGGCGAAGGCGGCGGCCTGCTGGCGCAGCAGATCGCTCCCGGTCACCGCGGTGATGCGGCGTTGCGCGCGCGAATACTCCAGCACGCCGTGTTCGGCCGGCCACCACTGCCGTTCATAGATGTACTGCAGGCGGATGAGATCGCCGTTTTCGTACGCGACGTGGAAGCGGACGGCGTCGTCCGGCGCGTCGGCCGGGAAGCGCGGACAACGCGAGCGTGCGTAGCCGGTGTTGCAGGCGTCGCTGGCGGCCTCAGCGTCCTGGCCGGGGGCGCAGCAAAGGCCGCTCCAGAGCTCTCCCAGCGGGGTGCGCGGCGCCGGGCCGGTTGTGCTTTCCGGAATTGGCTGCCGCGGCGAAAACCATGGGCACGCCATCAGCGGGTATAGTAACACGAGGATGTCAACGAACCGTCTGGAAGTTCTCAGGTCGCTGGTGGCGCAGAATCCTGCGGACGCCTTTGCGCGATACGGCCTCGCGATGGAGCTGGCGAGAGCGGCGAAACCGGAGGAAGCGGTGGAAGAATTCCAGCAGTTGCTGGCGGCCCATCCGAATTATGCCGCGGCGTATTTTCACGGCGGGCAGACGCTGGAGCAACTCGGCCGTGTGGAAGAGGCGCGGGCGTTATACCAGCAGGGCATCGCGGTGACCACGCGCAGCGGGGATGCGCACGCGCGCAGCGAGTTGCAGGCGGCGCTGGATCTGCTGCCGATTTGAGGGGCGGCGTTACGCTTGACGTAACGCATAATGCGCGGTATCATCATAGATGATCGTCAGTTACCGGGACAGGCGCACCAGAGATTTCGCCAACGGAGAACGGGTGCGAGCGTTCTCGGGTATTGAGCGGCCGGCGCGTCTGAAGCTCGACCGGCTGGAAGCGGCCACGACTGTCAGAGACCTCGCGGCTTTGCCCGGCAATCGCTTTGAGGCGCTGGCCGGCGATCGGAAGGGACAGTACAGCATCCGTGTCAACGGCCAGTGGCGGATCTGTTTTGAGTGGCAGGACAGAGCGCCTGGACCGGCGAACGTTGAGATTGTCGACTATCACTAGGAGGACGGTATGGAAGCGACTGCGATACATCCCGGGGAACACCTGGCCGAAGAGCTGAAAGAGCTCGGCATCAGCGCCGCTGAGCTGGCGCGCAAGCTGGATGTCCCGACCAACCGCATCACAGGCATTCTGAACGGGCAGCGCTCCATTACCGGGGACACCGCTTTGCGTTTGGCCCATTTCTTCGGCACGAGCGCGGAGTTCTGGCTGAATCTGCAGAGCCTCTACGAGCTGCGTATTGCGCAAAAGAAGGTCGGGAAGTCGATCAGAACCCTTCCCAGGTTGAAACACGCCAAGCGCGTCCACGCATGATCGCGAGGTAAGCGGCGGCCGCCCCGCAATTGTACAATCAAGCCGGGAGATCCATGCTCGAAAACATCAACCTGAAAAAGCAGATCTCGCGGGAAGAATACAAACGCTCCCTGCCCGCGCTTCAGCGGCGCCTCTACGATCTGGAGAAGGCGTGCTGGGACCACGGCATTCCCACCATCATCGTGTTTGAGGGATGGGACGCTTCGGGGAAGGGAACCACCATCTCCACGCTGACGCAACGCCTGGACCCGCGCGGTTTCAAGCTGTATCCCATCACCCCTCCGCGCACCTACGAACAACAGCGGCCCTGGCTGTGGCGATTCTGGCTGAAGGCGCCCAACCGCGGCGAGATGGTGATCTTCGACGGCAGTTGGTACGGGCGCGTGCTCGAAGAGCGCGTGGAACACACGGCGCCCGAGAAGGCGGTTCGGCCGGCCTACCGGGACATCGTCGAGTTCGAGCGCATGCTGGCCGACGACGGCACGGTGATCCTGAAATTCCTCCTGCACATCAGCCGCAAAGAACAGAGCAAGCGGTTCACGGCGATTGAAGAGAACCCGCTGGAGGCGTGGCGGGTCACCGAACCGGACTGGGCGCGCCACCGGAAATATGACGAATATCTGGCGGCGATGGAGGAAATGCTGGAGCTGACCGAATCCGAGTACGGGCCGTGGACCATCGTGGAGGCGACGTCCAAATGGTACGCGCGGAAGAAGGTGTTCCAAACCATCATCGCGGCCATGGAGGAACGTCTGGGCGCGGACGCTCCGCCGCGCACCGAGGGCGCGGAGGGCGCGATGGAGGACGAGGATCTGCGGGTGGCCATGGAATCGATGGGCGGAGGGAAGGTCTGATGCTGGAAACCATGGATCTGACCAGAAAGCTCGATCGCGACGCCTACGTGAGCGAGGTGACGCGGCGGCAGATCGAGCTGCGCGAGCTGGGCTATCAGGTGTACCTGCAGAAGCGTCCCGTGGTGATGGTCTTCGAAGGATGGGACGCCGCGGGCAAGGGCGGAGTGATCAAGCGGGTCACCGAGAAGCTGGACCCGCGCGGGTATGTCGTCTATCCGATTAGCGCGCCGCAGGGCGAGGACAAGACCCGCCACTACCTCTATCGCTTCTGGCGGCGGTTGCCGGAGCGCGGCCAGATTGCCATCTTCGACCGCTCCTGGTATGGCCGCGTGCTGGTGGAGCGCGTGGAAGGATTCGCCAAAGAAGAGGAATGGAAGCGCGCGTTCAAGGAAATCAATTCTTTTGAACGGCAGTTGCGCGATTTCGGCGTAATTGTGGCGAAGTTCTGGATCCATATTTCCCGCGAAGAGCAGTTGCGGCGGTTTGAGGAGCGCAAGGCCATCGGCTACAAGGCGTGGAAGCTGACCGACGAGGATTGGCGGAACCGGGCGAAATGGAGCGACTACGAGGAGGCCGTGGAGGAGATGCTGGTGAAAACCAGCACCAGAACGGCCCCCTGGTGCCTGATCGAAGGCAACGACAAGTACTGGGCACGCGCGCGGGTGCTGTCGAAGCTGGTGCGCATCCTGTCGGCGGGTCTGGGATACGAGCCCGCCGATCCATTGCGGCATGGAGGGAAGAAGCGCGGGAAGAAGGCGTCCGCCTGACAGTCATTCGTGGGACACGCGGCGCCAGCCGCGTTCTCGTGAGGTGCACCAAAAACGCGGCTGTCGCCGCGTATCCCGTAAGCGCTACTCGTATCTCAGCGCCACCATGGGGTCCACGCGCATGGCGCGGTACGCCGGGACGTAGCAGGCCAGCAGGGCCACCAGCGCCAGCACGGCCACTGTCGTCGCGAACGTGAGCGGGTCGAGTGCGCTGATGCCGAAGAGCTGGCTCTTCATGAGGCGAACCAGCGCGGACGCGGCCACCACTCCCACACCGGCGCCCCACGCCGCCAGCGTGAGACCTTCAACCAGGACGAGACGAAGCACCGCGAAACGTTCGGCCCCCAGGGCCATGCGGATGCCGATCTCCTGGGTCCGTTGCGTCACCCAGTAGTTGATGATGCCGTAAATGCCGATGGCAGCCAGCACCAGGGCCATGATCGCGAACGCGCCCAGAACGGTGAGCGCGAAACGGCGCGCCCCGAGCGATTCCGCGACGCGCTCATCCATGGTCCTGAGGTCGAACACGGCCTGGGACGGATTCACGCTGCGCACGGCCTGGCTAATGGCGCCGCCGAGTTGCGTGCCATCGCCCGATTCGGCTTTCGCCACGTAATGCGCGAAGGTCATGGGACGCTGCCACAGCGCCTGGTAGTACACGCCCTTGTTCGAGTCGCCCGCGAGACTGTCGCGCCGGACATGGCCGACAATGCCGACAATCCGCAGCCTCGGCTCGTCACGATTGCGGATTATGCGCTTGCCGATCGGGTCCTCATTCGGCCAGTACTGGCGCGCCAAAACGTCGTCAATCACGACTACGGGCTCGCTGCCTTTCCGGTCCAGATCGGTGAACACGCGCCCTTCCCGCAGTGGGATTCCCATCACCGCGAAGTAGTCGGGCGAAACGAAGCCCACGTCGCCGTGCGGGCCGGGATCGCCCGGTCCGGGCGGGCGTCCTTCGATGCCGAACGACGCCGACCAGTCCATGCCGGTGAAGGGCAGGCACACCACTGCCGCCGCCGCGCGAACGCCGGGCGCGGATTGCAGCCGATCGAGGACCGCCTGGTGGAACGCCACAAGCCGGTCTTCGTTGTTTTCGTCCTGGTCGGGAAGCGCGGCCATGGCGGACATAACGCCGTGCGGGTCGAACCCGGGCCGCACCGACTGCAGCCGCTCGAAGCTGCGCAGCAACAGGCCCGCGCCGGCCGTCAGCACCAGCGCGATGGCGAATTCGCTGGCGATGAGTAACTGACGGGCGCGTTGCCGCGAGCGGCCGGTGGTCCCGGTGCGGCCGCCTTCCTTCAGCGCGCTGTAATAGTCGAACCGTGCTATCTGCAGGGATGGCAGAAGGCCGAACAGGAGCGCCGCCAGGGCGCTTGCGCCGAGCGCGAAGAGCAGCACCCAGGAGTCAATGGCGACGGCCAGACCGGCAGCCTGTTGCCGCGGCGCCAGCAGGATCATCGCGCGGACCAGCAGCCAGGCCAGCCCCACGCCGGCGAGACCGCCCACGGCAGCCAGCACGACGGTTTCCGCCAGCGACTGCCGGATGATATGCCAGCGGCCCGCTCCCAGCGCGGCCCGCACCGCCATCTCGCGCGCGCGTGAAGAACCACGTGCCAGCAGGAGACCGGCGATGTTCGAGCAGGCAATCAGCAGCACGAACGCCACCGCGCCCGCCAGCACCAGCAGCGGTGTGCGCAACTCGCCCGCCGTGAACTCCACGTAGGGAACCAGGAACATGCCCCAGTCCGAATCGCGCGCGTATTGACCGGCCTGGCGCGTATCGTGCCGCACGCGCTGCGCCGCAAGATTCACGGCCGCATTCGCCTTTTCGAACGGAATGCCCGGCCGGATGCGAGCCGCCGCAAACAGACCTTCGTTGAAGCGGTTGTCCGGTGTGTGCTCGGACGGCGGCATGGCGAACGGCACCCACAAATCGCACTTGAATACGGGGTCGAACCCAGCCGGCATGATGCCGATAACGCGATAGGGCTTGCGGTCGAGGATGAGAGTGCGGCCAATGACGGAAGCGTCCCCGCCGAACAAGCGTTGCTAGGCGGCGTGTTCGAGCACAACGACGCCGTTGCGGTCCGGGAAGTCCTCCTCCGCGCTGAACGTGCGCCCGATTTCCGGACGTGCGCCGAAGACGTCGAACCATTCCCAGCTCACCCGCGCTGCGTCCAGGCGGATGGGCTGCTCGCCCGCCAGGTAGTTGAAGCTCGCCTGACCCGCGAACGCCGCGGCCTGAAAGACGTCGCGCTGACCGTGGATGTCGTCGAAATCGGGCGTCGAGACGACGATGCTCTTCAGGTTGAGCTTGTTGTAGCGGACCCTGAGGGCCGCCACGCGGCCGGGGTCCTGGATGCCCGGCGGGTGCAGCAGAATGCTGTTGACCACGCTGAATATGGCTGTGTTGGCGCCAATGCCCAGCGCCAGCACCGCCACCGCGGTCAGCGTAAATCCGGGTGCGTTCTTCAAACTCCGGACGGCATAGCGAAGCTCACTCAACATGGTCTCCCTCCAGGGCTCATACCGTATACGAACCAGCGGCGCCATGGTTCCCGGAAGACTCGCGAAATCGCCCGGCCGCGCTACGCCAGCGGATTTGTCCAGCGCAGTCCGGGGAAGCGGGCGAAGTCCCGGTCGGTGGTGTGGAGGATGCCCCCGTACTCGATGGTCAGCGCGGCGAGCTGCGCGTCGGTGATGAGTGGCCCACGGGCCTGACCTTCCATGGCCATCTGGCGGAAGAGCGACCAGTGACCATCGCCGGGCGCCAGCAGCCGGACGTTGGGCTGTTCCAACCACTGGTCGACCACGCGCACGGCTTCCTCCAGCGTGAGCCGCTCGCCGGGAATCCCTGGGTTGGTCGCGATGCGCAGAAACGCGGCGGCTGTTTGCCAGGGCAGACCTACCGGCTCCTCGCCTGACAGCGTACTCTCCACCCAGGCGCGAGCCTTGGCGTGATATGGCGAGAGGAAGTCGTAGGCGTAAAGGAGGATGTTGGCGTCGAGAACGATCACTTGTGCGTTTCGCCTTCCAGCGCCTCGATCAGCTCCTCCACGTTGTCGTAGCTCAGTCCCGGTGGGAGACCCATGGGACGAGGAGTAACGACGAAGGGCTTCCGGGTTTTCTGTTTGGCAGCCATAAGGCCGAGGCGCAGAAAGTGATTGACCGCTTCCTTGAATGAAGCGCCGGACCGTCGCACCTCCTTGTTGAGGAGGCTGGCCACGTCGTCATCGAGCGAAAGAGTGGTCCGCACATAGTGATGTTAACGAACCAGGCATCATGATGTCAAAGTCTGGCAATTCTGTCGTTCCCGATAGTGGTGGTAATCTACATCGCCAACCTGCTGAGTTTCTTCTGGATCGAGTACGCCTGGGGGGTCCTGCTCGGTTTCGGACTGCCGGAGTTCCTGCTCACCCGATTGGTTTGAGCCCCTACGGCCGGTACACCGCAATACTGGTGTCGGTCTCCCACAGCCGAACCTCGGAAACGCGCACGGGGACTTCGCCGCCGGTGAGCCCTTTGCCGATTTCGTCGTGAAAATACTTCGCCATGTTCTCGGCCGAGGGGTTGATCACATCAAACGGCGGCAGGTCGTTGATGAAACGGTGGTCCAGATATTCGACAACCTCGCGCATCACCCGCTTCAGCTCCACGAAATCCACCAGCAGCCCGTTCGAGCACAGACGCTCGCCCGCCACCGTCACCTGCAGGCGGTAGTTATGGCCGTGCACGTTTTCGCATTTGCCCTTGTAATTGCGAAGCGCGTGGCCCGCCGCGAACGTCTGTTCCGCACAAACCTCAAACATCAGGCAAAGAACCTCTCGACATCTTCAATCGCCGTCGTGAACGCGTAATCCGGGAGACTGTCGAAGAACACCTGTCCGTAGCGCTGTTTCGTGATGCGGTTGTCCAGCAGCGCCAGCACCCCGCGGTCCGTGCTGCTGCGGATCAGTCTCCCGAACCCCTGCTTCAAGGCTAGCGCAGCCTGGGGGATCTGGTAATCATAAAACGGATTGCCGCCGTTGTCGCGCAGGTCGGCGATGCGCGCCGCCACCACCGGATCGCTGGGCACGGCAAACGGCAGCTTGTCGATAATCACGCAGCTCAACTGCTCGCCCTGCACGTCGACGCCCTGCCAGAACGAGGAGGTGGCGAAAAGCACGCAATTGGGCGTGCGGCGGAATTCGTCCAGCAGAGCGCTGCGCGGGCCGGTGCCCTGCAGCAGCACCGGGAAATCGACCTCAAACGAGACCCGGTCGTGGAGCGTGCGCATCTGCTGGTGGCTGGTGAAGAGCACGAAGGCCCGGCCGCGGCTCAGCCTCAGCAGGCGGATGATCTCGTCGCCCGCCGCGCGCGGGAAGGCGGCGCTGCGCGGGTCGGGCAGGTCCGGCGGCACATACAACAGCGCCTGGCGCCGGTAATCGAAATGTCCGGCGACAATCAGCGGCCGGGCGTTGCGTACGCCGAGCCGCGCCGAGGTGAAATCGAAGTTGCCGCCCACGGCCAGCGTGGCCGAGGTGAGGACGATGCTGTCCACCTTATCGAACAACCGCTTTTCGAGGATGGAGGCGACGTCGATGGGCGTGGCCTGCAGAGCGATGCTGCGCGTGCGCCGCTCGATCCAGTACACGTACGTCCGGTTGTTGCTCTCCATCCAGAAGCGCAGCGCGCCGGCCAGCTCTTCGGTGCGGCGCACCACCGGGATCATCTCCTCCGGCGAATCCTTCACCAGCTTCAGGTGCGCGCCAAGCAGCTCCAGCGCGCGTAGCACGTCCTCGTATTTTTCGCCGTTTTTGTCCAGCCACGCCGCCTGGCTGCGAAAACCCTCGCGGCCCTCCACGCCCTCGAACGTGGCGAAGAACATCCCCGCGCGCTCCTGCACCATGTCCAGCGTCCGGTCCAGCTCCTGCGATCCGAACTCCTTGCGCCGGGAGATGGCGGCGATGTCGCGCACCAGGTCCTGAATCTGGTAGCTGCTGACGGTGACCCCGAAGTACTGGCCGGCCACATCCTCAATCTCGTGCGCCTCGTCGAACACCACCACGCCGTATTCCGGAATAATGCCGCCGTAATCGTCGTCTTTCACGGCGAGGTCCGCGAAGAAGAGATGGTGATTGACGATGATCACGTCGCTCTCCTGGGCGCGCTGGTGCATCAGCGTGAGGAAACAGCGGTCGAATTGTTTGCATCTCTGGCCCGCGCAAAGCTCGCGGCGCGCGTCCACCTTCGCCCAGGCGGAGCTGTGCTCGGGCAGGGTGCGGATCTCCGCGCGGTCCCCGGATTCGGTGGTCTTCTCCCACTCGCGGATGATCTGAAAATCGGCCACTTCCTCCAGCCCGCTCAGCACCGGCGCGCGCTCGGCGTCGTAGATCTTCTGGCGGCACGCGTAGTTCCCGCGGCCCTTCATGTAGCAGACCTTGAGCGGCGTGGAAAAGTGCCGCTGCAGAAAGGGCACGTCCTTGAAGAAGAGTTGTTCCTGCAGGTTCTTGGTCCCGGTGGAGATCACCACGCGGCGGCCCGAGAGAATGGCCGGCATCAGGTAGGCCAGCGTCTTGCCCGTGCCGGTGCCCGCTTCCACCAGCAGGTGGCGTTTGTCGCGGATGGCCCCTTCGATGGCCTCGGCCATTTCCAACTGCCCCGGCCGGTGTTCGTACTGGGGGTGCCAGCCCGAGAGAATCCCCGTGCGCGAGAAGAACTTCCTGGCGGAGAGATTCTGGACGGACGACGACATCGGAGGCGGTAATCTCAGGGTAACAGTAAGGACACGCGTCGGCAGAGTCCGCAGGCACCACGCCGCATTGGTGCATAATGACACCATGCGCATTTACCTGCCAATCCTCTTGCTCGCCACGTTTGCGTGCGCGCAGGACAGGGTCGACCTCAACGTGGTGCACCAGATTCGCACCGAAGCGTTCGACAACTCGAAAGTGATGGATACCTTGTGGCGCCTGAGCGATGTCTATGGCCCGCGCCTCACCGCTTCGCCGGAGATTCGCGAAGCCGCGGACTGGGCCGCGAAGACGCTGGAAGGCTACGGACTCAGCAACGTGCACCAGGAGAAATGGGGTCCTTTTGGCCGCCCCTGGTCGGCGCGCCAGTATTGGGTGGAGATGAACGCCCCGCGGTACGCGCAGCTCGGCACCGCGCCGCTGGCGTGGTCGAAGAGCACCGACGGCCCGGTGTCGGGCGACGTGATCTATGCGCCGCTGGGCGGTACCGCGCGCACGCTCGACCCGAAGAAATACCGCGCCCAGATTGACGCCTGGGAGACCAAATACAAGGGCGCGCTCCGCGGAAAAATCGTTCTGCTCACGCGCGTGCAAAGAATCGCGCCCCTGGACAAGCCGGAGTTCGTGCGCTACACCGATGCCGAACTGGCCGACCTCGCCCGTGCGCCGGAGCCTCGCGCGAGGATTCAGGTGGATCTGGAGCACCTCGACGTTCCGGACGACACGACCGAAGCGCGCGAGTACATGATGAGCCTGCCCCCGGAAGTGCGTGAACAGTTATTCGAAGCGAGGGATGCGGTACGGGCGAAGCTCAATCAATTCCTCCTCGACGAGGGGGTGCTGGCGGTGATCACCACGGACCAGCGCGCGCACATGGGGATACTGGCCGCGGAACAGGCCGGCGGCTATGACCCGAAATATCCCATGGCCCCGCCCACCTTCGTGCTGACCGCCGAACAGTACAACCGGCTGGCGCGCCTGGCCGAGAAGAACATCCCCGAGAAGATCACCGTGGACCTCAAAGCCGAGACCAGCGACACGCCGGTGGATTCGTTCAACATCATCGGCGAGATTCCGGGCGGCGCGAAGAAGGACGAGGTCGTCATGATTGGCGGCCATTTCGATTCGTGGCACTCGGCCACCGGCGCCACCGACAACGGCGCGGGCAGCGCGGTGATGATGGACGTGATGCGCGTGCTGAAGGCGCTCAACCTCAAAATGGACCGCACCGTGCGCATCGGTCTGTGGACCGGCGAAGAGGAGGGGCTGCTCGGTTCCAAAGCGTACGTGAAGGCGCACTTCGGCGATCCCGATACCCTGAAGATCACCGACGAGCATGCGAAGCTGTCCGGGTACTTCAACCTGGACAACGGCACCGGCAGGATTCGCGGCGTGTACCTGCAGGGTAACGACGCCATGCGGCCGCTGTTCGAGCAATGGCTGGCGCCGTTCCGCGATCTGGGCGCGAGCACCATCACCATCCGCAACACCGGCGGGACCGACCATTTATCCTTCGACGCGGTGGGCCTGCCCGGCTTTCAGTTCATTCAGGACCCGCTCGATTACGAAAGGGTGACGCACCATACCAGCCTCGACACGTACGATCACGCTCAGGCGGCCGACCTGATGCAGGCGGTGGCGGTGATCGCCTCGGTGGTGTACGACGCCGCGAAGCGGCCGGAGATGCTGCCGCGCAAGCCCCTGCCGAAGGCGAAAGAGGCGACTCGATAGCCGTCCGAGCGCCTGGCAGTGGAAGCCGCCGTGCTTGGTATTGTGGTGAGCAGGGGAGGCCCCCACTGGAATCAGACACTGGTGTTTCCCGCCGCGTAGAGCACTGCCTCACCCGTGAGACGGTTCGACACGGGCGAGCCCTCCTGCTGGCCATGACCTTTCTCGCGGGCAGTCTGGCGGCACAGCCGGCCGAGCAACCCGCCAGCGTTACCGCCATTCCTCTACCCGTGTCCGGTCCGGAAGTCTTCGACGCCGCCGGGAATCTGTATTCCTTCGGATGGGGCCCGGTCACCCCGGGTGCAGCGCAGACTCAGAGCGGTGGCGGTTCGTGTTGGATCAACGCTGTCTTTTTCGAGGTACTCGTGCCCTGCCCCGATGCCTACGTTGCCAGGGTCGACGCCACCGGCAACCTGGTTTGGGGCACCTGGCTGGGAGGGCCAACCGCTGACCAGGCAACTGCTCTGGCCGCGGACGGCGCCGGCAATGTCTTTGTCACTGGTACAACGGGAGGTTCTTTTCCCACTACCGCCAACGCTGCCATCGCTGTCAGCACAACGGCAAGGGCGTTTGCGGCCAAAATCAGCGCCGATGGGAGCCGCGTGCTGTATTCCACCTATCTGCCCGATACGGCTCCGGCGCCGTCGGCCATCGCCATCGACCCGCAGGGCAACGCCTACGTCGCCGGAACATCCAGTACCGGTCACGCGTTCGTGGTGAAACTCAGTGCCGATGGCTCCGCCTTCCTCTACGACGTCTCTCTGGCTGGGAGCAATCAGGACTCCGCTACCGCGATCCGGGCGGATGCCGCCGGCAATGTCATCGTCGCCGGTCAGACGAATTCGCCGGACTTTCCCGTCACCTCCGGTGCGCTGCAACGTCGGCTCAGCGGAGCGCAGAACATTTTCGTCGCCAGGCTCGACGCTACCGGCCGCGTCGTGTTCTCCACCTATCTTGGCGGAAGTGGCACGGACACTCCCGCCGCGCTGCAAACCGATTCCGCGGGCAACATCTATGTCGCCGGCCAGACCGGTTCGCTCGATTTCCCCACCACTGCCGGAAGCTTCCAGCCGGCTCCGCTGGTGCCCATGTGGAACAACGCCGCACCCGCGGGATTTGTCGCCGCGATCAGTGCGGACGGTAGCGCGCTGTCCTGGTCCACTTATGTGACCAGCGAGGATTCGTATCAGTTAACTGGGGGCGTCACTCAACTGGCGGTTGCCGCCTCGGGCGAGGCCTGGATCGCCGGGGTTGCCGGCGCAGGTTTCCCCGTGACTGCTTCCGCGCCGCAGGTCTGTTTTGACGGCGCCCTGGCCGATGTCTTTGTGGCCCATTTGGATACTCACGGCGCCCTCCTCGACGCGACCTATGCCGGTCAGAACAGCATGGTCACCGACGCCCTGTCGTTGCCCGGAGACGGGTCGGTCCTGCTGGCATCGATTTCCACGGACGGCTACACCCGGTCTCAACTCCGCTTCGGTGGCGACGGATGGAGCGCGCCGGCCTGCCTGTCTCCGAATATTCTGAACGCCGCGACGTTGTCCGAAGGGTACGCGTTGGTGCCAGGGGAACTCATCACGCTGACTGGATTCGGAATCGGCCCGGACACCGGGGTCGGGTACCAGCCGGACGCGCAGGACCGGATTCCGCGCCAATTGGCGGGCGTTCAGGTTCTCTTTGACGGCCAGCCCGCGCCGGTGCTGTACGCCCAATCGCGGCAGATCAATGCGATGGCGCCGGTGGAACTGAGCGGCCGGACGCAAACCAAGGTCACCGTCGTCTACAACCATGCCACCGTCGGGTCCATCACGACGCCGGTGATGGCATTTGGATCTCCGGGCATCTTCCGGCTCCAGCCTGGCTTCTCCTCTCAGGCGCTGGCGGTGAACCAGGATGGCGCCCTCAACGGTCCCTCAAATCCGGCGGCCAGGGGTTCCGCGGTCTCCGTTTGGGGTACCGGTTTCGGCCTGATCGATCCCCCGTGCGCCACCGGCGGTCTCAACCCGCCCGGCCCCGTGAACCTGGCCGCCGGCTTGAGCGTCCAAGTCGTCAACGGTTCAGCACCCGGAGGTCCCGGCATTCCAGCCCTGTATGCAGGCAGCGCACCCACACTGCCGTGCGGCGTGGTCCAGATCAACCTGCTCGTCCCCACCGATGTCCAGCCGGGTGTGTACCAGTTCTTCCCCAGGTCCCTGATGGCGCTGGCCGGCGGCGTCGAATCAGTCATCCAGGGAACCGTCGAGGTCACCATTTCCGTCAAATAGGAAAGCCCGACGAGCAGACTCGGGCGGAACATGTGATCGGTACCCGCTGGCCGTCGAAGTCCGCGATTCTATTCTTCGCCTGAGGGGGCTGAGATGGCTTTGTGCTCGATGGCCCACATCAGGAACCCCTCTGGAGCGTTGCGCACGCCGTAGACGTTGGCCGCGTCGATGGCTGCGATCTTCCGCCAGCGCACTCCGCGCAGGTCCGCGTTACCGAGGTCCGCATTGCTCAGCCTGGCCCCGGTCAGGTCGGCGTTGCTGATGTCGGCTCCGACGAGGTCCGCGTCTTCGATATCGGCATCGCTCAGGTTCACGTCATGCAGACTGGCGTGGCGGAAATTCGCGGAGCGCAGGGCCGCGTAGGCAAGATTGCTTCCGGCGAGATCGGCGTTGCGCAGATCCGACGCCGCCAGGTTGCACCGCAGCAGATTGGCGTTACGAAGCCGCACACCCTGCAGGAAAGCGCCCGAGGCGTCCACGCCCACCAGAGGCACGCCGTCCATGTTGAGCTCCTGCAGAGCCTCGATCCTGCCGCCGCTGCCGCCCTTGCCTTGTGCGGTGTTGATCACCTGCCACGCCTGGTAGTGCTTCTGCTTCCTGCGGTCGCCCGACTCGGAAAAGTAGAAGACCACCGCGATCAGCACCGAGAAGATGCCCAGATACTCCAGCACCTCGAGAAACGCCCAGCGGCTCAGGTAGTACGCTGTCCATTCCAGCAACCACTCGGGGCCGTGAAAGCAGACCAGCCAGCGGTTGCGGATCGTCGCCATGTATTCGCGCCACGGCTTCGGCCGGGTGCGCAGTTCTCTCACCAGCATCCCATCAGTATCCGCCGTTCGTGGCCGCGACGGTGATGGAGCCGTCTTTGCGATAATCCACGAAATACTTCGGACCTTTGTCGCTTTCGTAGAGCGCGCGAAGCTGGTCCGCGGGCCTTCCCAATACGCAGAAGATGGATTGCTGCTTGCTGATCACCTTGAAGTAGTCACAGGGTCCGGCGAGGAACAGCCACGGCGTTTCCCGCCCATTGTTCACGTAAAGGTGAGTCCCGGGACCCAGCCTGGGAAGCTGGACTCTGGCATCGCTCGCCGTACGCATGCAGGCGCGCCGAACCTCCATGTGCCACAACACTGGACTGCGCCGGAATCGCGTGGCCGCCGACAGACAGACCAGAGCGATACAGGCCGCGGCCGCCCAGCGCAGCCCTTCCCGCGCGCAGCAGAGCGCGAGAACCTCCTCCAGCAGCAGGCAAACGGCCAGGATAAGAAACAGTTGCGGTGCATACAGCCAGTAGGGCACCCGTATGTTTGGCATGAAGCAGACCGGCAAAAGCGTGAGCACGTACGCGGCGAGACCGAAGGCCATGCCCGCCCGGCGCCGGACCACAGCCCAGGCGAAGATCGCCGCAAGCAACACCGCCAGCATCAAAGGTGGGAGCGAGCGAACGCCGAAAACCTGGGCCGTGTACCAGGAGAGCGAGTTCAGCACCGTGGCCATGCGAAAGTCCATGTGGTAAGGGTCCTGCCGTCCCGCGATGGCCAGATAGCGCGGAAGCAGGAAAAGATACCGCAGGCCGAAAACAGTGAGGATGAGATAGTGCATCCACAAGCGTCGGCCCAGGCGCGCCAACGTCTGGCGGAAGGGAAGGCGTGGTGGCTGTAAACCGACGAGCACGGTCAACAGGAACGGAGTGACGATGGCGAACTCTTTGCTCCGCAGCGCCGCCAGAAACAGCACGGCGCTGAGTGCCGCCGCGCCCCGCTTCTCAGATAGCACTGCAAGCGTGCTTCCCAGAAGAAAGAAGAGGCAAATCACGTCAAACGCCTCTCCGAGGTAGGTGGCCGTCAACGCCGTGGCGGAGAGGCTTCCCCACAAGCCGATCCCGGCAAGGGACAGCGGAACCCCGGCGCCGAGGCGCCGGAACAGCAGGAAGGCCAGCAGGCAATTCGCGAGATGGATGGCCAGTTGACACGCCACTTGTCTGGTGTAGTCGAGGCCAAAAAGATCCGTCAGAAGCCGAATAAACGCAAATCCGATGGGACGGTCGCTGTAGAAGGAAGTCGGGAAGAAGTGAACGGCGTTGCTGTACGGACCCCACAGGAACCAGGTCAGGTTGGACAGCTCGTCCAGCATCATCGAGAGGCCCGGCCGAAGCGCCCAGCCAACGGCCTCCCAGCTCAGACCGGCGGCGAACACAGCGAGGGCGAGCTCGATGGCCAGCCGTGTCTTGCTTGAAACCAAAACGCGCATTCGCTGCAGCGTCTACATGTACATCCCGCCGTTGACGTCCAGCACGTGACCGGTGATGTACGCGGCATCCTCGCTGACCAGGAACTTCACCGCCGCGGCAACGTCGTCGGGCTTGCCCAGATGCGCCAGCGGAATGGCGGCGAGCATCTTTTCGCGCACCTCCGTGGGAAGGCCGCGCGTCATGTCGGTGTCGATGAAGCCCGGCGCCACGGCGTTCACGGTGATGCCGCGGCTGCCCATCTCGCGCGCTATGGCCTTGGTCAGCCCGATCAGCCCGGCCTTGGAGGCGGCGTAGTTCGCCTGGCCGGCGTTGCCCATCTCGCCCACCACGGAAGCGATGTTGACAATCCGCCCCCAGCGTTCGCGCATCATGGGGTGCAGCACCTGCTGGATGCAGTGGAACGCGCCGGTCAGGTTTACCTGCAGCACCAGATTCCAGTCCTCGGGCTTCATGCGCATGGCGAAACCGTCGCGCGTGATGCCGGCGTTGTTCACTAGCACGTCCACGCGGCCCAGTTCCTTGAACGCCGTGGCGAACGCTTCCTTGATGGAATCGAGCGAGGTCACATTGAGGTCCACGGTGAGGGCCTTTCCGCCACCGGCGCGGATGGCCCCGGCAACCTCCTCGTTGTTCTCCAGCTCCGGCGACGCCACCACGATGTCAAACCCCGCGCGGCACAGGACCAGCGCGGTGGCCCGGCCAATGCCGCGGCTGGCGCCGGTAACGAAGGCAACTCGATTGGACATTATTCTCCCTGATCGGAATGTTAACTTTAATGATAGTCAATCCATGCCCTGGAACGATCTGCGCGAGTTCATCAAGGCGCTCGACACCAACGGCGAGCTGCATCGCATCTCCTTCGAAGTGGACCCGGTTCTGGAGATCGCCGAATTTGCCGACCGCTCCGTGAAGGGCGGCGGTCCCGCGCTGCTGTTCGAAAAGCCCAAAGGCAGCGGCGTTCCCGTGCTCATCAACGCCTTCGCCAGCATGCGCCGGATGGAGATCGCGCTGGACGTCGCGAGCGTGCAGCAGGTTGCCGATCGCATCTCCGAGTACCTGCAGATGCGCATGCCCGAGGGTCTCATCGGCAAGCTGAAGATGCTTCCCAGGCTGGCCGAGATGGGATCGTTCTTTCCGAAGATGGTCTCCGGCGGCCCGTGCAAGGAGGTCATCCGCCGCGACGGTTTCTCCCTCGCCGAATTCCCCATCCTGCAATGCTGGCCGCAGGATGGCGGGCGTTTTATCACGCTGCCCATGGTGTTCACGCGCAACCCGGACACGGGCAAGCGCAATTGCGGCTGCTACCGGCTGCAGGTGTATGACGAGCGCACCACCGGCATGCATTGGCAGACGCACAAGCAGGGCGCCGAGCATTACCGCCGCCTCGCCGCCGAGGGCAAGCAGAGCCGCATGCCCGTGGCGGTCGCGATTGGCGCGGATCCGGCCACCATGTATTCGGCCATCCTGCCGCTGCCGCCCGATCTCGACGAAATGATGATCGCCGGCTTTCTGCGCGGCAAGCCCGTGGAGATGGTGAAGTGCGAAACCTGCGATCTGGAGGTTCCGGCCAACGCCGAGATCGTGCTCGAAGGCTACGTGGATACTGGCGAGTTGCGCCGTGAGGGGCCGTTCGGCGACCACACCGGCTTCTACTCCCTGGACGACGATTACCCGGTGTTTCACGTCACCTGCATCACCAGGCGCAAAGACCCCATCTACGCCACCACCATCGTGGGCCCTCCGCCGATGGAAGACTTCTACATGGGCAAGGCGGTGGAACGCATCTTCCTGCCGCTGATGCGGCTGCAACTGCCCGAGGTGCGCGATATTTGCATGCCCGCCGAGGGCGTCTTCCACAACCTGATCCTCGTCTCCATGCGCAAGTCGTATCCGCTGCACGCGCGCAAGGTGATGCACGCCATCTGGGGGCTCGGCCAGGCCATGTTTAGTAAGTGCATTGTGGTGGTGGACGAGGACGTGGACGTGCAGGACGTCCGCGAAGTGGTATGGAAGGCGCTGAATAACATCGATCCGCAGCGCGACATCGAGTTTGTCATGGGCCCGGTGGATTCGCTGGACCATTCCAGCCGTCTGCCCAACTACGGCTCCAAGATGGGCGTGGACGCTACGCGTAAGTGGCCCGCGGAAGGCTTCACGCGGCCGTGGCCCGACGTCATTCGTATGTCCCCCGAAGTGCGGGCGCGCGTCGACGAGTTATGGAAGAAAGCCGGACTGAAGTAACTGCCCGATTGTCTGATGTGGGGCAGGCTTTCAGCCTGCGGACTCGCTTTCAGCGGGTCCAGCCGGCCGGAAGGCCGGCTTGCGGGCAGGATTGCCCGCCCCACTTACATCATCCAGGCGATGCCGCCGGAGATCTCCGTCTGCCGAATCCATCCACTCGCCCCGGTCAGCCCGAAAGGTTTGCCGTTGGTAAACTGGTGGACATCGAAACGGATGCCCAGCGGTCCCTTCAGCCGTATTTTCACGCCGCCCCCGTAATTGACCCCGAACTTGTTATTGGCCTGGCCGAGCTGCACCGACGCTCCCGGCGGCTCATAGTTGCTGAAGTGCACGCCCACTGCTCCGAACGGGCGGATGCGCGAGCCTTGCGGCGTCGCATAGCCCAGGAAATCGTAGAAGCCCTGGTGGACGGCCATCCCGCCGAGATCCTGTGTTCCCTGAGATCCGCCCGTGGGGTTCAGCGCCGCCAGATTCAGGTTGGTGCGGTTATAGGAATAACCAACCTCGTGGCCGAAAAACACCCATGTGTTCAGCGTGGCGCGGAACGCAATGTTAAAGCCGCTGTTTAATGAGTAAGTGGATGTTCCGGCGCCGCCCGTGATCACATTGGAAGCGATCTGCCCCAGCGTGGCGTTCGATTGCAGCGATTCTCCCACGTTGACCGACCCTTCAAACGACTGTCCGAAGGCAAGGCAGGAACAGCCCAGCAGCGAAACAAACAACAATGTGAAGCGCGACATAACGCACGTAAGATGCGGTGGTAGCGGATTCCGTTACGTGGATGGAGGTTAATCCTCCACAAGGATCGCGGTGATCTCTCCCGGCCCATGCACGCCGCGCACCAGAATCTGTTCGATATCGGCGGTGCGGCTCGGCCCCGTAATAAGGACCATCGAACTGGTTCCATCGGCGGGTCCGGGAACGCGGACCAGCAGCTCGTCCAGATTCTCCAGCAGACGCGAAACGGGGACCACCGCGATGTGTGCGGGCGGCAACAACGACACCAGCCGCGATTCCTCCGCCCCGGAGATCATTACCAGCGTCCCGGTATCGGCAAGAGCGTAGTCCGCGCTGGTGATGCCAACATCGGCCTCGGCGCAGGCCCGCCTATATGCGCCGTCGCCGGAGAACTCCGAGTCGACGTTCTCGAGGGTCGTAATGGCGCAGGCTTTCAGGTATGAAGCATGTGAGGCGACGGCGTGCCTGCCGGCCGTCAGCGCCCTCACCGCCTCGCGCGCGGCCTGGCGCGAAGGACAACGCACCACCCGGCCCGCCAGTTCCTCCAGAGCCGCCGTGAAAAGCGCGATGCGTTGTTCCGCGCTGCTCGCGACCACCGGCAGGTACACCAGGGGGGGCGGCTCCGGCGGCTGGCCCGGCTTGCGCCCGAGCGCCATACGGACCCGCTCCAGCATGGCCTCGCGGTTCATCTCACTTCTCCTTCGGACGCCCGTGCCAGTACTGCCGGAAACTCTGCCGGGCCGGGGCAGGGAGGTCGCGCTGGCTCATCCATTTTTGAAGAACGCCCAGCCGCATGCAGAACGGCAGACGCCGCAGCCAGCCATTCTCACCGCGCGGCGCCACCAGGGCCACCAGCGCGCTCAGGCGCGCATAGACGCGCGGATGGCTGGCGATCCACGCGAACGCGCGAAACGCGGCCTGCTCCACGCGGGTGGATCCCTTCCACCTCCGCGCCTGCACCACTTCGCTGCGCAGATCGAGCAGCAACCGCGGGATATCGATTTTGACCGGGCACACTTCGGCGCACGCTCCGCACAGGCTGGATGCGTACGGCAGCCACGGGTCCCTGAGCACGCCGTGAAACTGGGGCGTGATGATGGCGCCAATCGGCCCCGAGTAGACCCAGGGATAATTGTGCCCGCCGATCTTGCGGTACACCGGGCAATGATTGAGGCAGGCGCCGCAGCGAATGCAGAACAACGACTCGCGCTTCTGCGCGTCCCCCAGCAGCTTCGTGCGCCCGTTGTCCAGCAGGACCAGATGGAACTCCTCGGGCCCGTCCACCTCGCCCGCCCGGCGCGGCCCCGCAAGAAACGAAGTGTAGACGGTGAGCGGTTGCCCGGTGGCGCTGCGTCCCAGCAGCTTCAGGAAAACCGCCAGATCCTGAGCGCGCGGGATCACCTTCTCGATGCCGGCGATGGCAATGTGGATTCCCGGCGCCGAGGAGCTGAGCCGCGCGTTCCCCTCGTTCTCCACCACCACGATGGCGCCCGAATCCGCTACCAGAAAGTTGGCGCCGGTGATGCCGATGCCCGCCGCCAGGAACTTCTCCCTCAGCACGCGCCGGGCGATCCGCGTCTGGCTCTCGATCGCCACTTCGCGCTCCACACCCAGCCGCTCGGTGAAAATATCGGCCACGTCGAAGCGCGTCTTGTGCAGCGCCGGGGCCACGATATGATACGGGCGCTCGTGCGCCAGTTGCAGGATGTACTCGCCGAGGTCCGTTTCCACGGCCTCGAGCTGATGGTGTTCCAGGCGCTCGTTGAGGTCGATCTCCTCGGTGGTCATCGACTTCGATTTCACGATCAGCCGCGCGCCGCGCCGCTTTGCCAGGCTCAGAACGAAATCCGCCACCTCCGCGCCGCTGCTGCACCAGACCACGTGGCCGCTGTGCGCGATGACGTTCGATTCGAGTTGCTCCAGATAGTAGTCGAGGTTCTCAATGACATGACGTTTGATGCGCTGCGCCTGGTCGCGCAGGTCTTCGTAGTCGGGTAGCGTATCGGCGCCAACGGTGCTCTTTCGCTTGGCCATGAGCCGTCCCGTGGCGGTGTAAATGGCCGTCTGCAGGCTGGCGTCCGCAAGGGTCCCGCGGACGCGGTCCAGAGGAACGAAAGCGCCGCTCATCGGGAAGCCAGGACCTCTGCCAGGTGCATGGTGCGGATGTCCAGGCCGGCGCGCCGCATGGCTCCCTGCAATTGCATCAGGCAACTGGAATCCACCGACACCACCGTGCCTGCCTCGGTGCGCAGAATGGAATCGATCTTGGTGCGGGCCATGGCGCCGGAGACGTCGCCGAACTTCACCGCGAAGGTGCCGCCGAAACCGCAGCACTCGCTGGCCGCGTCCATCTCGCGGAGTTCCAGCCCACGCACGTTGGCCAGCAGGCGGCGCGGACCTTCCCGCACCTGCAGCTCGCGCAGGGCGTGGCAACTGTCATGGTAGGTAACCACGCCCTCGAAGCGTGCGCCGACGTCCTCCACTTTCGCCACCTCCAGCAGGAAACGCGAGAACTCCCATGTGCGATGCGCCACGTGCTGTGCCGCGGCCAGCGCGCTGGGATCGTCCGGAAAGAGCTCGGCGAAATGGTGGGCGATCATCGACGTGCAGGAACCGGAGGGAACCACGATGAATTCCGCGTCCCGGAACACCTCGAGAAAATGGCGGGCCACACGGCGCGCTTCGTCGCGATAGCCCGAGTTGAACGCGGGCTGGCCGCAGCACGTCTGGCGCTCGCGAAAATCGACGCCGTAGCCGAGGCGTTCCAGCACCTCCGTCATGGCGATGCCGACGCCTGGAAACAACTGATCGACGACGCACGTCACGAAAATAGAGACCTGGCCGCGCGTCATGAATCTAACATTGTATAGCGCTGCTGGATGTATGACTCGACGGACCGTTCTTTCGCTGCTCTTCGCTACGGGAATCCCGCGTGCCGGATTACCCGAAGAGTCGGTGCGCGGCACGCTGATTCAGGCGGTTTTGACGGCGCCGGATGGCCGAACCATCCTGCTGGATGGCGACGAGAGCACCCGCGGCGTCCTCGACGACGAGCGGCTGCGCGGCATGGATTTCGAGGCGCTCGGCCACTTCACCGCGGCCAACCGCTTCCTCATCGAGCCTATCTACAAGCGCGCCATGTTCGTGCACAAGGACGGTAAGCGGCTTTTCATCACCTACTGGTGCAACGTCTGCTACATCCGCACCTACACACCGGGCAATTGCCGCTGCTGCCAGAAGTACACCGATCTCGACCTCACCGAGAACGACGCCCAGTAGTGGGGCAGCCAATCGTGGCTGCAGCCGCCTTTCAGGCGGCCTCGTGCCCGCTGGCGCTCGACCAGCTAAACCGTTCGGCGGCGGGCGCCAGGCCTGCAGTAACCGGGTTTCGTTCGATGTATGCTCGAATGCGCTCGAACTCCACATCGGACCGGACCAGATGATCGTAGCTTTCGTCTTGCCAAAAGGCTCCGCCATGGGTGCCCAGCAGGGCCTTGGCCTGGTGACTGGTGAACCCCTTCAAAGGTCCCAGCCATCGGGTAGCAACCACCCTGGGAGTGACCAGAATATGGACATGATTCGGCATGACGACGAACGCATGCAGTTGATATCGGTGGAACCTGCCATCCCCATCACGCAAAGCACCCACCACAAGCTCGGCGATTTCCGGACGCTGCAAAAACAACGGGCCGCTGGCGCCCCGGTCCAGGAGACGATCCATGGTTACGAACGCCTTCCCGGATGAGGCCATCCGTTCTGGAGGGAACACCCGATTGGCCGGAAGACTGCCGTGCAACCGGAACGTGATAAACAGTGGTTGGCCAACGACGTCCCAATGTGGGAGTCGCCTTTCATAGTGCTTCATCCGCGATGTTGTGCGTGAGCGGCGGTGATGTTCTCGGAAATGAAGGGCCGCCTGAAAGGCGGCTGCAGCCAGGATTGGCTGCCCCACTGCCCCACTCAGCCCGCCGCCAGCCGGCCGAGCGTGCGAATCGCCCCATCCAGCCGCGGCGACCACGGATACCCGCAATTCAGTCGAATGTAATTCCGAAAGCGCTGGCGCGCCGAGAACATGGGGCCGGGGCTGATGCTGATTCCCTCGGCCAGCGCCCGGTCCAGCAACTCCAGCGAGTCGGCGCCGTGGGGCAGCTCCACCCAGAGGACAAATCCTCCCCGCGGCCGCGTCACCCGGGTGCCCGCGGGAAAATGCTCGCCCACCGCCGCGGTCATTTGTTCGATCTGCAGGCCGAAGGCCGCGCGCACGCGGCGCAGATGCCGGTCGTACGCTCCACTTTCCAGATACTGCGCAATCACCATCTGCAGCATGGACGGCGTGGCCAGCGTCGACGTCAGCTTCAACGTTTCCACTCTCGACTGGAAGCGCCCCGCCGACAGCCACCCAATCCGGTAGCCCGGTGCAATCAGCTTGGAGAACGACGAAAGCAGCAACACCAGCCCCTCCCGGTCGAAGGCCTTCGCCGCTTTCGGCCGCACCCCGCCGAAGTGGATATCCCCATACAGATCGTCTTCGATCAGCGGAATGCCGCGCCGCCCCAGCATGTCCACCAGCTCGCGTTTGGCGTCGTCGCTCATCGAGCTTCCCAGAGGGTTGCTGAAATTGGGCGAAGCCACACAGGCGCGCACGCGATGCTCCCGTAAGGCGTCGCCCAGCGCGTCCAGACGCAACCCGTCCTGAGGATGGCAGGGGATTTCCAAAGCCTTCAGTCCCAGCGCCTCCAGTTGCAGGAGAATTCCGAAATACGCCGGCGATTCCACCGCCACCACATCGCCAGGCCGGGTGACCGCGCTCAAACTGAGGTGCAGCGCCTCGGTCGCGCCGGAGGTGATCATGATCTCCTCGGGGGCCAGCCGGCCACCCCAGTCGAGGGACCGCCGCGCCACCTGCCGCCGCAGTTCAGGATTGCCGGGCGCAAAGTCGTACCCGTTGAGCTGGCTCCCCAAGCGGCGGATCAGACCCGCCAGGATGCGATTGAGCCGGGGGCCGGGCAACAACTCCGGTGACGGGCAGGCCGCGCCCAGTGGCACCACGTCCGGATCGGACGCCGCCAGCAGGAGTTTCGACATCAGGCCGCTCACGCCCACCCTGGTGGCCTGCCGGCCGGGCGCCGATGTGCGAGGCTCCGGGGGCCGCGCCGTCTGCCGGGAGCGCACATAAAAACCCGATTGCGGGCGCGCCTCGATATAGCCGCGGCTCTCCAGCAGCATGTACGCCTGCAGCGTGGTGGAGACGCTGACGCCCTCCCGCGCGCTGGTGCGCCGCACCGACGGCACCCGCTCGCCCGGGCGCAGCACGCCCTCGTCGATCAGGCCGGCGATCCTGCCGGAGACCGCGCGGTAGAGATAACTTCGGTCCTGTTCGCCCATGTGAACTGTTATGGTATCAAATTCACTATTCTGCATCTGTTATGCATAACGAAGCCGGGCTACCATACGAAGCATGAGTGCACTGACGGCTACCAAAAAGATCTGGCGCAATGGCGCATTCATCCCCTGGGAGGACGCCACCATCCACGTGTTGTCTCATGTGGTCAGCTACGCCTCCTCCGTGTTCGAAGGCATTCGCTGTTACCGGACGCCGGACGGTCCGGCCATCTTCCGGGCCGATCGGCACATGCGCCGGCTGGTGGATTCGGCGCGCATCTACCGCATGGAAATCCCCTGGACGGCCGAGCAGCTCGTCGATGCCGCCTGCGAGCTCGTGCGCGTGAACGAACTGCCTGCCTGCTACATTCGCCCCATCGTGCTGCGCGGCTACGGCCCGCTCGGCGTCTGCGGGGGCGATAACCCGGTGGACGTGTTCCTGGCCTGCTGGGGGTGGGACGCCTATCTCGGCGAAGATGCGCTCGCGCAGGGCGTGGACGCGTGCGTGTCCAGTTGGAATCGCATGGCCCCGAATACGCTCCCGGCTTTGTCGAAATCGGCCGCCAATTACATGAACTCGCAGCTCATCAAAATGGAGGCCATCACCAACGGCTATCACGAGGGCATCGCGCTGGACGTCGCGGGCAACGTGAGCGAGGGTTCGGGCGAAAACATCTTCGTGGTGCGCGATGGCCGCATCCTGACCCCGCCCCTCGCCGCTTCCGCGCTGGAAGGCATCACGCGCGACGCGGTCATCCAGCTCGCCGCGGACTTCGGCATTCCAGTGGTCGAGACGCAGATCCCGCGCGAGATGCTCTACATCGCCGACGAGTTGTTCTTCACCGGCACGGCCGCGGAGATCTCCCCCATCCGTTCGGTCGACCGCATCCCGGTCGGCGCGGGCTCGCGCGGGCCCATCACGGAGAAACTGCAAACCGAATTCCTCGCCATCGCCCACGGCGCCCGTCCGGATAGTCACGGATGGCTCACGCCCGTGGGCGTCCTCGAACACGCTGTATGAAGCAATCCACCATCTGCAATCCCGCCCTGCTGGAATCCGCCGCCCGGCGTTCCGTGCGATATCTGAGCGAAATCGGCGAACGTCGCGCAGGTCCCCCAGCCGAGGCGGTGCGCGCACTTCGCGGATTCGACGTGGAATTGCCGGATGCGCCGGTGGACGCGGAAACCGTGCTGGACATGCTGGACCGTCTGGGTTCGCCGGCGACGGTGGCCAATGCGGGCGGCCGTTATTTCGGGTTCGTCATCGGCGGAAGCCTGCCGGTAACGGTGGCCGCCAACTGGCTGGCCGGCGCCTGGGACCAGAACGCGGTGATGGCGGTCACGTCTCCGGCGGCCGCGGCAATCGAGGACGTGGCATCGCGCTGGCTGCTGGAGATCCTGGGCCTGCCGCGCGAATCCGGCGTCGGGTTTGTCGGTTGCGACACCGTGGCCATCTTTGTCGCGCTCGCGGCGGCCCGGCGCGCCCTGTTGTTGCGGGAAGGCTGGGACGTGGATGCGCAGGGTCTGTTCGGCGCTCCGCCCATCACCGTGGTGGTGAGCGAGGAAACGCATGTGGCTGTGCACAAGTCGCTCGGCCTGCTGGGGCTGGGGCGCGAACGGGTGGTCCGCGTTCCCACCGACGCTCAGGGCCGCATGCGCACGGACGCGCTGCCTCGCTTCAGCGGTCCCACGCTGGTGTGTGCGCAAGCCGGCAACGTGAACACCGGCTCGTTCGATCCCACCGGAGAGATCTGCGCGGCGGCCCACGCCGGCGGGGCCTGGGTGCACGTGGATGGCGCATTCGGAATCTGGGCCGCGGCGGCGCCCCAGCGTGCTCATCTCGCGCGCGGCGTGGCCGACGCCGATTCGTGGTCGTTCGACGCGCACAAGTGGCTGAACGTCCCCTACGACAGCGGCATCGCCGTGGTCCGCGAGGCCGGTCATCTTCGCGACGCCATGAGCGGCGACGCCGTCTACCTGCAGCGCGGCAACCAGCGCGATCCGGGGTTCCTCACGCCTGGAATGTCCTGTCGTGCCCGCGGCGTCGAGGTCTGGGCGGCGCTGGCGTCTCTGGGCCGCTCCGGTGTTGCGGACCTGATCGAGCGCACCTGCCGCCACGCGGCGCGCTTTGCGGAAGGTCTCCGCGCGGCCGGGTTCGAGATACTCAACCATGTGGTCGTCAACCAGGTGCTGGTGTCCTTCGGCGACGACGAAACCACCCGCGCGGTGATCGCGGCCATTCAGGAGGACGGAACCTGCTGGTGCGGCGGCACCGTCTGGCATGGACGCGCCGCCATGCGCATTAGCGTCTCCGGCTGGGCCACCACGGCCGCCGACGTGGAGCGATGTCTGGAGGCCATGGTTCGGATCGGCAGTGAGCGGCGCCGGACGGCTGCGGGTGCCCGACATGAAAGTGGACTTTGCTGACGATCACGATCTGGATTCGCTGCAGGGACACGCGGCGACAGCCGCGTTCGTGCGGGCCATAACGCGGCTTCCGCCGCGTGTCCTCGGAGTCTGAGTAGTAACTACGCTCGGACGGCCACCGCCTGCCGCCAGATTGCGCGTGCTTCCACTTTCGCGTCGCGCGCCGAACCGCCGCGCTGGCGTTGTAGCATCGCCTGGCGCAGAGTAACATGGAAGACTTATGCGTCGTCCGCAAGGCGCTTTCGCGCTGCTGCTCGCCACCATCCTTGTTTCTGGAACAGTGCTCGGACAGTTGACCACCGGTGTTGTGGAAGGAATCGTTCGCGCCCAGGATGGTCATCCACTTGGTGGCTTTCTATTGGTGATCGCCGGAGGCGTTCATTTCCGGGCGGAGGTGCGCACGAGCTCCGATGGCCAGTTCTCCGCGGTGCTGCCCTATGGCGATTACCTGGTCTCGGCCGCTCAGGGAAGCGTGCCCATTTTTGTGCCTGCCCTCGAAACCACCCGTCTCGATCTGGTGCTCGACGCGGCTGGCGCCCCCAACCGCGATGATCCCAGGACGCCTCCCGCCGCGGGCCTGTTTACCGATACGGCCGAGGATCGCATCTGGCCCGAAGCAAACAGCCTGCAGGGTATGCTTTTGAGCCGCGAGCCGGCCACCACCGCCGAGCCGGTGGACTTCACGGGCGTGAGCGACAACCGTCTGGCGATTGTGTCGCAACGCGGATCTTCGTGGACCAGCACGCAATTCAAGCTGCTGGGCATGGACGCCACCGACTCCTATCAGCCGGGCATGCCGGTGATTCTCGCCGACGTCGAGGCATTGGACCAGGTGGTGGTGCGTAGCGCGTTCGCGGCCACCGCCTCCAGCGGCTACGGGACCGAGGTCGGCGTTTTTCTGGGCCAGCCGGGCGCGTCGTGGCACGTACGCGCGTCCACCGCCGATACCGGGACGTTTCTCTCGTCGTCGAATCTGCCTCCGCCGTCCCAGCGCGGCATCGTGCAGCAGGCGGATTACTTTCGCTGGTTCACGCGGGACGGTATCGATGGCGGAGGGCCGCTGGCGAAATGGGTGGACGTTTTCGTTCGCGGCGCCGCACAATGGTCCTTGCAGACCGTTCCGGAACAGCCGCCCGGAACCGATCAGCGCGGCCGGCTGCTATTCGGGGATGTGCGGGGCCGCGTCCGCGCCGGCCCACGGGATCAGATCGACGCGCTGTATAGCGGCTCCCGGATCAACCTCTCAAACTGGGGGGTCCCGGCAGGTCTGGACACACTGGAGGGCCGTCGCATGTCGCCGCCCTTCGTTCTCCCGGGCGGTTTCCCCACGCAAAGCGGGCTGGACCACCTGGACTTTCTTCAGGTCGGCTGGACCCACCAGATGCCCCGGCCGTCGGGTCTCGGCGCCCTCCAGGTGCGGTATGGCTACTCCGCGGCGCACCTGAATACCGACCCTCCAGCCGAAATATTCGGGGTCAGCGAGCCATTCATCGATCTGTCGAACGGCATGGTCTCGGAAGCGCCGCCCATCTCGAACCTGGCCATTCGTACCCGCCAGAGTATCGAAGGAACCTGGCAGCCGGGCGAGGTCAGCCTCGCGGCGTCTCGTCATCAGATGGTGGCCGGAGGCGGGTGGAACAGCTCCAGGCCCGTCAACCGCTTCACCATTCCCTCCGACATCAACCTGCTCACCGTTGCCGGCGCGCCGGCGGATGTGATTGAGTTCAATGCTCCCCTGGATAGTGCGAGCGAGATCCGCGCCTCCACCGGCTTCGCCGCGGACCATGTCCGGCTCGGTGAGGGACTCTCGCTTGATCTCGGTGTATTGGCGGATTTTTCCAGAGGCTCGCTCCCGGGCCAATCGAGCGGGGTTGGGCAATTCGCGCCCCTTCGAACTTACCCGGCACAGCCGGATGTGATCGTCTGGAACAGTCTGTCGCCCCGCGCCGGTTTTGCGTGGCGAGTTCCCGGTTCCAGCCGGCTGGTAGTGCGGGGAGCATACTCGCGCCTGTATTCGCCGCTGGCTGGCCGGTACCTGGACTACGCAAGTCCGAACAGCCTGAGTGGCAGCGAGTACCAGTGGATTGACCGAAACGGCGATGGCCGCTTCCAACTCGGTGAGGAAGGGCCCCTCCTGATGCGCTTTGGCGGGCTGTACTCCTCCATCGCGCCGTCGCTCCGCAGGCCTTACGCCGACGAGTTTCACGCCGGGGCGGATTATGAACTGGCCCGGCGGACCTTTGTGCGATTGCATCTGTTCCGGCGCGACGACAAACAGCGGCTTGCGGCCATGGATATCGGCGTGCCAGCGTCGGCGTACACCCCCGTCACTATCCTCGATCCCGGACCCGATGGCATCCCCGGCACCGCGGACGGCCGGGCATTGACCGTATATGAACAGAATCCCGCCACGCTCGGCCAGGATCGGTATCTGCTGACCAATCCCCCGGGCCTGCAGGCGCGGACAACGGGATGGGAGGCCGAGTTCGTTACCCAGTGGCGCGCCACGACGCTGCAGGCGTCCTACGTCGCGGAAAAATCCGAGGGTCCCACGAACCCGGGGGACGCCGCCATCGAGAACGATCCAGGAATCCTGGGAGCCCTGCTGCTGGACCCGAACACCAGCATCAATGCCGCCGGGCGGAGCTTCACCGACCGCGAACAGGTGGCCAAGGTTCAGACCGCTTACCACTTGCCCCGGCGATGGGGCGGGATGGAATTGTCGAGCGTTGCCGACTATGTGGGTGGGCTCCCATTCGCGCGTCAGTTGTTGGTGACAGGCCTCGCGCAGGGTCCGTTTCTGGTTCCGGTGACGCCGCGCGGCGCCGGCGGCGGCTATCGCGCCCAGCCCGCCATTAACTGGAATCTCCGGCTTATGCGCGAGTTTCGGCTTCCCGTCGGCACGCTCGCGGCCTTTGCCGACATCCTGAACGTGGCGAACTTTGGACAAAAGATCCAGGAAAACGACTTCACCGGTCCCGCCTTCAACCTGCGGCTGCCGGTGGCGATTCAGGAACCGCGCTCGGTCCGCCTGCAGTTGCGCTACGAGTTCTGACCGCCGCAGTGCCCTGAAATCTGGTCAAATCGGAGCAGACCATGAGCGAAGCCCCCAACTACTCCGCTGCGCGCGTCTCCCTCGATGGAGTGGAGGCCGTGCGCCTCAACGACGCCCGGCATAACACCCAGGTGTCCATCGTGCCCACCATCGGAAACAACACCTTCGAGATGAAGGTCAACGGAACCAACATATTCTGGACGCCGTACGAAAGCCTGGCGGACTTCAGGGCCCGGCCCGTCCACCTGGGCAACCCGTTCCTGGCGCCCTGGGCCAACCGCCTCGACGGCGACGCTTTCTGGGCGAACGGCCGGAAGTACCTGCTCAACGCGGAATTGAACAACGTGTATCGGGACGGCAACGGCCTTCCCATTCACGGTCTTTTGCAGTATTCGGACCGCTGGGAGGTGGTTGCCCTGCAGGCCACCGAGTTCGGCGCCTGGCTGACCAGCCGGCTGGAGTTCTGGCGCTACCCCGATTACATGGCGCAATTTCCGTTCGCCCATGGAATTGAGATCACTCACCGCCTGGAGGAAGGCGGGCTCGAGATTCGCCTGGCGATTACCAACCGCTCGGCGGCCCCGATGCCCCTGTCGGTGGCGTTCCATCCGTACTTCACCCTCACCGACGCGCCCCGCGACGAATGGTCCGTGCACATTCCGGCGCGCGAACTGGTGGTGGTGGACGACCGGCTGATACCCACCGGCGCCCATGAGCCCGCGGGCCTGTCCGATCTCACTCCTCTGAAGGATCGCTCGTTCGACACCGGCTTCTCCGGCGTGAACGCGTCGGACGAGTTCGCGGTGCGCGGCCGCCGGCAGAAAATCGCGCTTCGATTTGGCCCGAAGTATCCGGTGGCCGTGGTATACGCTCCGCCCGGAGGCGACTTCATCTGCTTTGAGCCGATGTCCGGCGTCACCAACGCCTTCAACCTGGCCCAGCGCGGTTTGTATCCGCAGTTGCAAACGGTCCCGCCGGGCGGCAAATGGGAGGAAAGTTTCTGGATACGCCCGAGCGGCTTTTAGCACTTCTCCAAAGTAAGGCAAGGGTGCGCGACATGGAAGTGGATGTTGCCAACGATTACAAGCCGAATTCGGTACGGGGATACCCTCGAAAAACCAGGGACACGCGGCGCCAGCCGCGTTCTTGCGGCGCCTGGCCAGAATGCGGCTGCCGCTGCGTGTCCCCGGAGTCGGGCGTACCGCGACACTCGGACGTTCCGGGCTTTCCTCCAAAACTGCGCCTGCGTCCACTTTTGCGTCGCGCACCCAATCCTGTGATTTGGCTTGACTTGGCGTGTAGATCCGAAAGATAATAATGCACGTTCGGCGGCGCCTGCTGCCGGCGGAGGAACAATACCTTGGCCCGAGAAAGCGTACACAAGAAGCTGGAACGCGTGCGGCCGCCCCGCGTCCATGTCACCTACGACGTCGAGATCGGTGACGCCATTGAAATCAAAGAGATCCCGTTCGTCATGGGAGTGTTGGGCGACTTCAGCAGCCTGCCCGAAGACCCCCTCCCGCGGCTGAAGGAACGGCGTTTCGTGGACGTCACCCCGGATAACTTCGACTCCGTTCTGGCCAGCATGCGGCCGCGGGTGGCCTACTCGGTGGAGAACAGGCTGACCGACGACCCCAACGCCGGCAAACTCGGCATTGATATCTCCTTCAAGAGCATGGAGGACTTCGAACCGGAGCAGGTTGCCCGCCAGGTAAAGCCGCTGCGTGAGCTGCTGGAGCTTCGTACGCGCCTTTCCGACCTTCGTGGCAGCCTGCAGGGCAACGAGAAACTGGAGCGGCTGCTCCAGGACGTGGTGGGGAATGCCGAGAAGATGCAGCAGATCCGCGGCGAGATGAAGGCGATCAACCCCGACCAGGGAGGAGGCGGTAATGGCCACGACTAAGGCGAAGAGCGCCGCGGCGCCCGAGCCCCAGGCCGCTCCGGCGGCGCCGGTTGTTCAGGAGAAAACTCTCCTCGACCAGATCGTCGAGCAGGGCCGGCTCGTTCGCGACGAGTCCATGCGCGCCCGCGGGAAACACCTCGTTTCCGAGTTCGTCGAACAAGTTCTGCAGGGCGAAATGACGGTCTCGGCGGACATCGAGGCGATGATCAACACGCGCATCGCGCAGATCGATCATCTGCTCTCGCTGCAGCTCAACGAGATCATGCACCACCCCATGTTCCAGCAACTGGAATCCACTTGGCGTGGATTGCGTTACCTGCTGGACCAGACTGAAACCAGTTCGCAGCTCAAGATCAAGATCCTGAACGTCAAGAAGAAGGAGCTGCTGCGCGATCTGCAGCGCGTGCCCGAATTCGACCAGAGCACGATGTTCAAGAAGGTCTACGAGGAGGAGTTCGGCGTTTTCGGCGGCGAGCCCTTTGGCGCTCTCATCGGCGATTACTACTTCGGCCGCCATCCGGAAGACATCGAGCTGCTGGAAAAAGTGTCGCAGGTCGCCGCCGCGGCGCATGCTCCGTTTATCGCCGCCACCTCGCCGGACATGATGAACCTCGAGAGCTTCACGCAGCTCGATGCTCCGCGCGACCTCGGCAAGATCTTCGATACCACCGAGTACGCGCGCTGGAAGGGCTTCCGCATGACCGAGGATTCGCGTTACGTGGCCCTCACCATGCCCCGCGTGCTGATGCGGCTGCCCTACGGCGAAGCCACCAAACCGATCGACGCTTTCCGCTACGAAGAAGCCGTGGATGGCGCCGACCACTCCAAGTATCTCTGGGCCAACGCGGCCTGGGCGCTGGGCGCCCGCATCACCACCGCCTTTGCGCGTTACGGCTGGTGCGCTGCGATTCGCGGCGTGGAGGGCGGCGGCCTGGTGGATGCTCTGCCGGTCCATGTCTTCCAGACCGACGAGGGCGACACAGTGATCAAGTGCCCCACCGAGACCATCATCACGGACCGGCGCGAGAAGGAACTGGCCGACATGGGCTTCGCGCCGCTGGTGCACTGCAAGGGCACCGACTACGCGGCGTTCTTCAGCATCCAGTCCTGCCAGAAACCGAAACTGTACGACCAGGAGGCGGCCAACGCCAATGCGCGCCTCTCCACGCAGATCCCGTACATGCTCGCCGTTTCCCGCTTCGCCCATTACCTCAAGTCGATGATGCGCGACAAGATCGGGAGCTTCATGTCGCGTACGGACTGCCAGGCGTTTCTCAATCGCTGGATTATGAACTACGTCACCCCGGACGACACCGCGTCGCCGGCCACCAAGGCCCAGTTTCCGCTACGTGAGGCCAGGGTGGACGTGGCGGAAGTGCCCGGAAAGCCCGGCGTGTACCGGGCCATCGCGTTCCTGCGTCCGCACTTCCAGCTCGACGAGCTGTCCGTGTCGTTGCGCCTCGTGGCGGAGCTGCCAAAATCGGCGCGTCAGTAGCAATCGGAGGCGGGCCCGCACGGTGAGCGGCCGGCGTTGTCCGGCGTCCACCGGACCAGCGGTCCTGCATGGACTTAACCATGGAGGAAAATGAATGGCTAACGATTATTTCCTGAAGGTCGACGGCATCGAGGGCGAGAGCCAGCAGCATGGCCACCTCAAGGAACTCGAAATGGACAACTGGTCGTTTGGCGAAACGCAGTCGGGCGTTTCCGCCACCGCCACCGGGTCGGCGTCCGGCAAGGTAACGCTGAACGAGTTCCGCTTTTCCAAGCGCATGGACATCTCCAGTCCCAAGCTGATGCAGTTGTGCTCCAACGGCAAACACGTCAAGTGGGCCCGGTTCACGGCCCGGCGCGCGGGTTCCGAAGGTGGAATTCCCGTGGATTATCTGCATGTCACTTTCGGAGACCTGGTGATCGCCTCCTACGACATCAGCGGCACGGGAGCCGATGGGTGGCCCTACGAGACCATTTCCTTCAGCTACGGCTCCCTCGTAATGACGTACAAGCAACTCCTCAAGGGCGTGGCGCAGGGGCCCATCCAGGGCGGCTACGACGCGGAGAGGAACAAGAAGATCGCCAGCGTGGAAGGTGCGCCCGCCATCCAGTCGGGCGCCAACGCGTAGGCGAGATGCCGAAGAGTAAAGAGGAGAGAATTATATGGCAGTCAGCTTTCTCTTAGACATGCACGGAGTTCCAGGCGAGTCCCTGGACGACAACAGCGCCTTCAACGCCAAGATCGAAGTCGACGGCTGGAGCTTTGGCCAGAGTCAGAGTGGCGTGATGCAGGCGGGTACCGGACGAACCGCGGGTAAAGTGTCGGTGCAGGACTTCACCTTCAACAAGCACACTTGTATGTCCAGCCCGAAACTGCTGGAAGCCTGCGCCACCGGCGAGCATATCGAAAAGGCCACGCTCATCGCGCGCCGCACCGGCCTCACCGCCGGCGGGCTTACGCCGTATCTTCGCGTGGAATTCACCGATCTGATCATCTCGTCCTACCACACTTCCGGAAGCGCCGGCGATTCCGGCCTCCCGGCGGAGCATATTTCGTTCAACTTCGCCAAGATCGAGTATCAGTACACGCCGCAGGATCAGGGCAAGCCTCTGGGTACGTTGCGCGCGTCCTACGACCTGAAGACCAGTCAGAGCGGTTAGGCGCGGCCGCTCAGGCCTTTTGGCAAACTGTCCCCGTTTTGCTGGGTTTAGCCGCGAACCGGGCCGGGCGGATGCGAGCCTTGGCATCCAGCCCGGTCCGGAGCGCTCTCGGAGGGCTTCCATGAATGCGAAGGAGTTGTTTCACGCCGGGAGGCTGGAGGACGCCATCCAGTCGCTGGTGGCGGAATTGAAGAACGATCCGGGTAACGACCGTCAGCGCACTTTCCTCTTCGAGCTCCTCTGCTTCGCCGGAGCGTATGATCGCGCCGAAAAGCAGCTCGACGTTCTGGCCCAGTCGGGCAACAAGAACGCCGATCTCGGAACGTTGCTCTACCGCGGCGCCATGGCCGCCGAGCGCACCCGCCAGGGGATGTTCGAGACCCGCACATTCCCCCCGTCCGCCGAGGCCGAGACGGTCTCCGGCACCCTCGACGATCGCCATTTTGAATGGATCTCGGACGCCGACCCGCGCATCGGTCCCAAGCTGGAGGTGTTTGCCGCCGGCGCCTACATGTGGATCCCCTACGTGCACATCGAGAGCATCGAGATCCCGCAACCTCGCCGTCTCCGCGATCTTCTCTGGACCCCCGCCGTGGTGCGCACCGGACCCGCTTTCGCGGACAAGGATCTCGGCGAAGTGCTGCTGCCCGCCATGTGCCCGCTCTCGGCAAAGAGCCCCGACGACTCGGTGCGGCTGGGGCGCAGCACCCTATGGGAGGAGTCGGCCGAGGGCGCCATCCCGCTTGGCCAGAAGGTGCTGATCGTCGACGACGAAGAGATCCCGCTGCTTCAGATTCGCCACCTGACGTTCGCCACCGGCGCCTCGACGGACAGCGCCTCGGCGGCCACCTGATCTGATGCCGTTTCGCGAAGATCTTCTCAACCCGATCCCCGGCGATAACCCCAGCGGCGCCAATCTTCGCTACGCGCCCGCCTACGACCAGGTCAAAGAGGCGCGCCGCGAGGACGACGACTCCGAGCAGGGCGTCTGGCAGTTCAAGGCGAAGACCGCCGACTGGCCCCTGGTGGTGAAGCTCGCCTCCGACCTGCTGGCGAAGAAGTCCAAGGACCTGCAGGTTGCCGCCTGGCTCACCGAGGCGGCCATCCATCGCGAGGGCTTCGCCGGCTTGAAGCAGGGGCTGGATCTGCTGCACGGCCTGCTCACCTACTTCTGGGACACGGTTTATCCCGAAATCGAGGACGGCGATCTGGAACTGAGGGCCACGCCGCTCAACTGGGTGGCCACGCAGTTGGCCCTGCCCCTGCGCAAGGTGGAGCTCACGCGCGAGGGGCACAACTGGTTCCGCTACAAGGAGGCCCTCTCGGTCCCCAACGAGCAGGACGCCGGCTCCGACGACAACAAGCAGCAGATCCGCCGGACGGCCATCGCGGAAGGCAAGCTGACGCCGGAAGAATGGAACACTGCCTTTGGAGCGATGTCGCGTGAGTACTACAACGACCTCGCAAACCAGATTCAGCAGTCTCGGGAATCGCTGGCCGCGCTGGACGAGCTTTGCGCGGAGCGGTTCGGCGACGACGCGCCGAGCTTCCTTCCCCTGCGGGACACGCTGGAGGAAATCGGCAACACCGCGCGCATCCTTCTGCTCAAGAAGGGCGGTCCGATTCAGGAGGAGGCCGCCGCGGAGGAGCCCGCCGAAGAGGAAGCGGCTCCGGCCGCGGTGGAAGCCGAGCCGCAGACCGCGCCCGCCCGCGCTCCACGAGCGAAGGCCACCCTCGCCGCCGAGCCCGAAAACACCGCGGATGCGGCCGCGCGCGTGGCCGCCGTGGCGCGCTGGATGCGCAGCCAGGACGCGCGCAGCCCCGTGCCGTTTCTCCTGCTGCGTGCGTTGCGCTGGGGCGAGCTGCGCGCCAACCCGTACGATCTCGACTGGCGGATGCTGGAAGCCCCGCCCACCGACGTGCGCCAGAACATCAAGCGGTTGTCGCTGGAGGGCGAAAACCAGCAGCTTCTGGAAGCGGCGGAAGAGGTGATGGCCACGCCCAGCGGGCGCGCCTGGCTGGATCTGCAACGCTTCGTGCTGGGGGCCTGCGACGCGCTGGGGTACGATGCCGTCGCCCGCGCCATTCGTTCCGAGATCAGGGCGCTGCTGGCCGACTATCCGCAGTTGCTGGAAGCCTCGCTGAACGACGACACCCAGGCCGCCAACGCACCAACGCGCGAGATGTTCCAGCCGCCGCCCCCTCCTCCACCCCCGCCGCCTCCCGAGGAACCGGAGGAGCCGTCGGCGCAGTTCGGCGCGCCGCCCGCCGAGCCGGCCCACGGCAACGGCGATGCCGCGGTCCCCGATGACGAGGAGTTGATTCGCGAGGCCATCCGCACCGGCCGCACCAACGATGCCGTGGAGCTGGTGTCCGAGCGGCTGACTCAGGAAACCACCGGCCGTTCCCGCTTCCAGCGAAAGACCCAGCTCGCTATGGTCTGCATGGCCTCCGGGCACGAGGCCGTGGCCTTTCCGATTCTGCGCGAGCTGGCCGGAGAGATTGCCGAGCGCCGCTTGGAGGCGTGGGAATCGCCGGCCATGGTCGCGCATACGCTATCGTTGTTTTACCGCTGCCTCGGCCGTGTGAACGCTCCCGCGGAGGAGCGGCAGCGGGTTTACGCGGACATCTGCCGGCTCGATCCGAAACGAGCCCTGGAGTTGGAACGCTAGCGGCGAAACCATGGCTAAGAAAGACGGTCAGGGCGCGCTTCTCGAGTCGGTGCTGGACCGGCTTACCGATACCGAGCCCGACAACCAGCACGAGGCCGGCCCCGGGCGCGCCCAATCGCTCCGGCAGCTCCGCGCCTCGCTGCGGCGCGACCTCGAATGGCTGTTGAATACGCGCCGCATGATCGTGCCGGTTCCCGAATACGCGAAGGAACTTCCCTGGTCGCTCTTCGTCTACGGTTTGCCCGATTTGACATCGTTCTCTTCGCAGTCCGAGCGGGACCAGCAGGAGCTGCTGCAAATCATGGAGTCGGCCATCGGCATATTCGAGCCGCGGCTGCTGAGTGTGGTGGTGACCATGCTGCCCCTCACCGACGCCACGCGCGCCCTGCGGTTTCAGATTGAAGGGCTGGTCCGTAGCGACCCCGCGCCGGAGCGCATCGTCTTCGACACGGTGTTCGATCCGGTGAACGGCCAATACCAGGTGGGGCAGGAACACAGTGCGCGATGAACTGCTGTACTACTATGAGCGCGAACTGGGATTCCTGCGCCAGATGGGCGCCGATTTCGCCGAGCGCTACCCCAAGGTGGCGTCGCGTCTGGCGCTGGAGCCCACCCGCTGCGACGATCCCCACGTGGAGCGCATCATCGAGGCCTTCTCCTTCCTCGCCGCGCGCCTCCACCTGAAGATCGACGACGAGTTCCCGGAGATCACCCAGGCGCTCCTCAACCTCGTGTATCCGCACTACCTGCGGCCCGTCCCGGCCATGTCCGTCGCCGAGTTCCGCGGGGACCCCAAGGCGGGCAAGATGAGCTCGGCCATCCGCGTGCCGCGCGGCGCCCTGCTGTACACACGGCCCACCGGCGGCGTGTCCTGCAAGTTCCGTAGCTGCTACGAAACGGTGATCTGGCCGCTGGAGATCGCCGAGGCGCAATGGCGCACGCCGGACCGTCTGGAACCGCCATTGAAGGGCGTCGACGCCGTGGCCGTCGTCCGGCTGCTCCTGCGTTGTAATCCGGGCGCCACCTTCAACGGGCTGCGTGTGCCGTCGTTGCGCTTCTACCTCTACAGCGAACCGAACCTGGTGTATCCGCTCTACGAGCTGCTCTGCAACAACTGCTCCGGCGTGCTGCTGAGGGATCCGTCGGTCAAAGGACGGCAGAAGACCATCGCCCTGCCGGGCAGCGCTCTGCGCCCGGTGGGATTCGCCGACGAGGAGAGCATGCTGCCCTATCCGCGGCGCTCGTTCTCCGGCTACCGGCTGCTGCAGGAGTACTTTGCGTTCCCCGAAAAGTTCCTCTTCATGGACTTCAACGGGCTGGACACGCTCACCGGGCGCGGCTTCGGCGACACGGTGGAAGTGCTCATCCTGATCTCGTCGCTGCCCCGCCCCGAACAGGAACAGGTGTTGCAGACCGGTCTCGCGCCGGGCATCTTCCGGCTCGGCTGCTCGCCCATTGTGAACCTGTTTCCGCTGACCGCCGAACCCATCCTCCACGATCAGACCCGCTACGACTACCCGGTGATCGCCGACGTTCGCCGCCGCGACTCCGTGGACGTTTTCTCCGTCGATTCGGTGTCCGCCGCCAGCCCGCGGTCTCACGATCCGGTCCCCTACGAGCCGTTCTATTCTTTCCGCCACGGCCATGCGCGCACGCGCGATCAGGTGTTCTGGCACGTATCCAGGCGCGAGCTGGAGGGCAAGCTGGCCGGGACCTCGCCGGTATGGCTGTCCCTGGTGGACCTCGCCGGAAAGCCCGTGCGCGCCGAGTTTGAGACGCTCACCCTGCACTGCACCTGCACCAACGGCGACCTGCCCTCGCGCCTCCCCCTGGGAAACGAGCGCGGCGACTTCGATCTGGACGGCGACGCGCCGGTGCGCCACATCGTGGCCCTGCGCAAGCCAACTGCGTCGGTGCCTCCGCCGTTGGGCCGCGGCGCGCTGTGGCGTCTGATTTCCCATCTTTCTCTGAACTACCTGTCGCTGGTGGACGAAGGCCGCGACGCCTTGCAGGAGATTCTGCGGTTGTATGAGTTCTCCGGCTCGCCGTGGCTGGAGCGGCAGATTGCCGGCATCACCAAAGTGAACAGCCGCCGTCACCTGGCGCGCGTGGTGTCGGACACGGGCATCAGCTTCGTCAAGGGCACGCGCGTGGAAATGGAGCTGGACGAAGAGCAGTACGTCGGCGGCGGCGCGTTTCTGTTCGCCAGCGTGATGGAGTATTTCCTCGGCCAGTACGTCTCCATGAACAGTTTCAGCCAGCTTGTGGCGAAAAGCGCCCAGCGCAAGGAGATCATCCGGCAGTGGCAGCCGCGGGCCGGTCAGAGTATCCTGCTATGAAAACCGTGGCCCAGGCCGAAACAACCGCGGTATCCTCGCCGCCCGCGCGGGAGCCTGTGCGCGATGCTCCGCTGCGTGACGCGCTGGAGCGGCGCATGCTCGACCAGCCGTGGTCTTTCGCCTTCTTCCAGGCGGTGCGGCTGATGAAGCTTCTGGCGCCGGAGCGGCAAACGCCGGGCAACTTCGGCGATCCCGCCCAGGAGGCGGTCCGCTTCACCGCGCATGCCTCGGTTTCCTTCCCGGCAAGCGAGATTCAGTCGCTCGAAAAGCGCGTCGAGGCTCCGCCGCTCATGTGCGTGAACTTCATGGGGCTGATCGGGCCGCTGGGCGTCCTGCCGGTCCACTACACCCAGTTCGTCCGCGAGCGGGTTCGCGCCGGGGACCGCACGCTGCGCGATTTCCTGGACATTTTCAACCACCGCATGGTGTCGCTGTTCTATCGCGCCTGGGAGAAGTATCGCTTTGGCGTTCCCTACGAGCGCGGCGAGCGCGACCGCCTCACCCAGTACCTGCTCGATTTCATCGGGCTGGGCACGCCCGGGCTGGAGGGCCGTCAGGCGGTGTCCGATCAGTCCCTGGTGTTCTACACCGGCCTGCTGGCGCAACAGCCCCGCTCGGCCGAGGCGCTGCGCAACATTCTGGAGGACTACTTCGACGTCCCCGTGGAAGTGCGGCAATTCCGCGGCGTCTGGCGCCAGCTCGATCCGGAGACGCAGTGCTCGCTGGACGACGCGCCGCGCCTCTCTTCGCTGCTGGGCGTGGGTGTGGTGGCGGGCGACGAGGTATGGGACCAGCAGTCGGTGGTTCGCGTTCGCATTGGTCCGCTGGACGTGCGGCGGTACCTTGATTTCCTGCCCACCGGGACGGCATACCGGCCGCTCCGGGCATTGACGCGGTTCTTTTCCCGGGATAACCTCGATTTCGAAGTCCAGCTTGTGCTGCGCCGCCAAGACGCGCCGCCCTGCGAGCTGGGGGCCGCTGGCGATACCGCTCCGCGGCTGGGCTGGCTCACCTGGGGGCGCACCAGGATGCTGGACCGCGATCCGGACGACACCGTTCTCGAATTATGGAGGGTTGCCTGACCCATGAGTCTAAGTCTGAAATCCCTGATCGGAAAGCTGAATGACACCACCCGCAAGGCGCTGGAAGCCGCCGCGGGCCTGTGCGTGACCAGAACGCACTATGACGTCGAAATCGAGCACTTCCTGCTCAAGCTGCTCGACGAAACCGGCTCCGACAGCGTCCGCATCTACGAGCGTTTCGGGGTGGACACTTCGCGGCTCTCGGCCGAGCTGACCCGCAGCCTGGACCGCCTGCGCACGGGCAACGCGCGCACTCCCAGCCTGAGCCCGTCGCTGGTGCGGATGCTCACCGACGCGTGGACCACCGGCAGCATCGAGCTGGGCGCGACGCAAATCCGCAGCGGCCTGGCGATTCTGGCGCTGGCCACCCAGCCCGAGCTGGCGCGAATGGTCACCGAGGTGAGTCCCGAGTTTTCGAAGATCCAGGGCTCGGTGTTGCACGCGGAGTTTGCCAGCATTGTAGCGGCGTCGACTGAAGGCGAGATGGCCGGCGCCGCCGCCGAGGGCGCTCCGCAGGCCGGGATTAAGGCGGGCGGCAAGACCCCCAATCTCCACCAGTTCACCATCGACCTCACCGAACGCGCCAAGACCGGCAAGCTCGACCCGGTGCTTGGCCGCGATTCCGAAATCCGCCAGATCATCGATATTCTGATGCGCCGTCGGCAGAATAATCCCATCCTCACCGGCGAGGCGGGCGTGGGCAAGACCGCCGTGGTGGAAGGCTTTGCCCTGCGCGTGGCCAGTGGCGACGTGCCGCCGCCGTTGCGCAACGTCACCGTGCGCACGCTCGACCTGGCGCTGCTGCAGGCCGGCGCGGGCGTGAAGGGCGAATTCGAGAACCGGTTGAAGGGCCTGATCGAAGAGGTGAAGTCGTCGCCCATCCCCATCATCCTGTTCATCGACGAGGCGCACACCATGATCGGCGCGGGCGGCCAGGCCGGCCAGGGGGATGCCGCGAACCTGTTGAAGCCGGCGCTGGCGCGCGGGGAATTGCGCACCATTGCCGCCACCACATGGTCCGAGTACAAGCGCTACTTCGAGAAGGACGCCGCGCTGGCGCGCCGTTTCCAGGTGGTGAAAGTGGAGGAGCCCGGCGAGGTCCAGTGCATGGTCATGCTGCGCGGCATCGTGCCGTCGCTGGAGAAGCACCACAACGTGCGCATTCTGGACGACGGTCTGGGCGCGGCGGTGCGGCTTTCCCATCGCTACCTCGCCGGCCGCCAGCTTCCCGACAAGGCGGTGAGTGTCCTCGATACCGCTTGCGCGCGCCTGGCACTGGCCCAGAGTGCGACGCCGCCGGCCATCGAAGACGCCATTCGGCAGATGGACGACCTCGACGTGCAGGAGCGCATTCTCACGCGCGAAGCGGCGGCCGGGGCCGACCACCGCGAGCGGCTCGATCAGATCGCCGCGCAGAAGATACAGGTGGAGGCGACGCTGGCCAGCCTGCGCGAGCGCTGGGACAAGGAGAAGCAGATCGTCTTGCGCCTGCGTGAGTTGCGCGGGGCGCTCGAAGAGGCGGCAGGGGTCAGGCCCATCGCGGCCCAGACGCCCGCCGCGCAACCGGCAGCCGTGGCGGCCCCGGCTCCAACTCCCACGGCCGATCTGGCAGCGCTGCGCGCCGAGATGGAGAAGCTCAACGCCGAGCTGGCTGCCATGCAGGGCGAAGCCCCATTGATGCGCGTTTGCGTGGATGAGCAGATTGTGGCCGAAGTGGTGGCGGCCTGGACCGGCATCCCCGTCGGCAAAATGGTGAAGGACGAGATCGCCGCCGTCCTCGAGCTGGCCACGTTTCTGGAGAAGCGCGTCATCGGCCAGACGCACGCGCTGGAGTCCATCGCGCGCCGCATTGTCACCTCCAAGGCGCGCCTGGACGATCCGCACCGGCCCATTGGCGTGTTCATGCTGGTGGGGCCCAGCGGCGTGGGCAAAACCGAAACCGCGCTGGCCCTCTCCGATCTCCTGTACGGTGGCGAGAAGAACATGATCACCATCAACATGTCGGAGTTCCAGGAGGCGCACACGGTGTCCACGCTCAAGGGCTCGCCTCCCGGCTACGTCGGTTACGGCGAGGGCGGCGTGCTTACCGAAGCGGTGCGCCGCAGGCCGTATTCGGTGGTGCTTCTCGATGAAGTGGAGAAGGCCCATCCCGACGTGCTGGAGCTGTTCTATCAGGTGTTCGACAAGGGCATGATGGAGGATGGCGAAGGCCGCGAGATCGACTTCAAGAACACCATCCTGATCCTGACTTCCAACGCCGGCACCGAAACTCTGATGAAGCTCACCAGCGACCCGGAGACCATGCCCGGTCCGGAAGGCCTGGTGAAGGCGCTCAAGCCCGAGCTGGACAAGATCTTCAAGCCCGCTTTTCTCGGGCGCCTGGTGATTGTTCCCTACTTCCCCGTGCGCGACGAGATTCTGAGAAAGATCATCGTGCTGAAGCTGGATCGCATTCGCCGGCGCATCCTCGAGAACCACAAGGTGCACCTGCGCTGGGACGACGCGGTGCTCGATGAAATCGCCCGGCGCTGCACGGAAATCGAAAGCGGCGCCCGCAACATCGACAGCATCCTCACCAACACGCTGCTCCCGGAGATCTCCCGGCAAATGCTGGGCCGTCTGGCCGCCGGGGAGCGCGCCGCGGACGTGCGCGTGAGCGTGATGGCCGAAGGCGGCTTCGTTTATTCCTGATATTGCCGTTATGTCGTCATCGCTGTTACAACAAACCGATCGCCTTTTCCACCTGGACACGCCGCTGGGCGAGGACGTGTTGCTGGTGAAACGGCTGAGCGGCGCCGAGCATATCTCCGAGCTCTTCCACTACGACCTGGATCTGGTCTCCGACGACTTCGATATCGATTTCGACCGGCTGGTGGGCAAGCCGGTCACCGTGGGCATCCGGCAGTCGGATAACGTGACTTTCCATTATCTGAATGGAATTGTCAGTAAATTCGCGCTTTATTCCGCCGAAGGCCGTCTGGCCAGCTACAAGGCGGAAGTGGTGCCCTGGCTGTGGCTGCTCACTCAGGCCTGGGATTGCAACATCCATCAGGATATGGAGGCGCTGGCGGTCATCAAGGAGGTCTTCCAGCGGTACGGCTTTCAGAGCGGGAAGGACTGGGAAGACCAGACCACGCTGAAACGCACGCCGTGGTCGTATTGCACGCAATATCGCGAAAGTGCCTGCGACTTCGTGAAGCGATTGATGGAAATAGAGGGCATTTTCTTCTTTTTCCGCCACGAGCAGGATCGTCACGTGCTGGTGATGGCCGATACGCCTTCCGCGCACAAGCCCTGCCCCTACCAGTCGCGCATGAAATACGAGCATTCGTTCGGCCGCGGATACAAGAGCCCGGAAGACAGCGTCCTCGACTGGAAATTCCACAACGAGTTCAAGCCGGGCAAATACACCCAGCGCGACTACAATTTCATGCACCCCACCCGCACTTTGCAGGCGGAGGCGCCCTCGCGCATCCAGCAGGGCGGCAATGCGAAGTACGAGGTGTACGACTATCCGGGCTCCTACGAAATCCAGCCCGACGGCGACCAATGGACCAAAATGCGCATTGAGGAAGAGGAGACGCCTCACGCCGTTGTCACCGGGAAAAGCAACTGCCGCTCCATGTACGCCGGTTTCCGGTTCGATCTGTACAACCACGACCGGCGCGATCAGAACAGCACCTGGCTGATCACTTCGCTGACCCTCAGCGGCGAGGAAGCGACGTTTATCGGCGAAACGGACAAGGGGCCGGGCACCTACTCCAACACCTTCACCGCCATGCCCTATTCCATCCCCTACCGCGCGGAGCGAAAGACCACGCTCTCGCAGATGATGGGCATGCAGACCGCGACCGTGGTGGGTCCGGCGGGCGAGGAAATCTACACCGACGAGTACGGCCGCGTGAAAGTGAAATTCCACTGGGATCGCAGCTCCGACGAGGCCAACAGCTCCTGCTGGATCCGGGTGGCGCAACAGTGGGCCGGGGCGAACTGGGGTTACATGTGGATTCCGCGCATCGGGCAGGAGGTCATCGTCGACTTCCTGGAAGGCGATCCCGATCGGCCCATGATTATCGGCCGGGTCTACAACGCCGATAATATGCCGCCCTACAAGCTCCCGGACAAGAAGAACCACGGCGGCATCCGCTCCCGCAGCACCAAACAGGGCGGCCACGACAACTTCAACGAGATCCACTTCGACGACACCAAAGGAAGCGAGCTCTTCTCCGTTCAGGCCGAGCACAACAAAGCCGAGTTGGTGAAGAACGACGAACTCGAGGAAATCCGGCACGACCGCTTTCTGCGCGTGAAGAACGATCAGGTGGAAGACGTCGGCAACGACAAGAAGTCGCACGTCAAGGGCGACTACAATCAGGGCGTCGACGGCGACATCTCCATCAAGGTGCAGGGCGATTATCAACTGGTCATCGGCGGGGACTACCGGCAACAGGTGCAGGGCGACTGGGTCCGCGTGGTGCAGGGCGATTCGAACGCCACCGTGACCGGCGACGAGCAGGTGCAGATCCAGGGCGACGTCCATCTCACCGTGTCGGGCGACCTCCACATCAAGGCCAGCAACATTTTCATTGAAGCCGACGAGGAGTTGTGCCTTAGCTGTGGCGGCTCGTCCATCGACCTGACCCCGGCCACTATCGGCATCACCGGCGGCATGGTGCTCATCAACAGCGGCGGCGCGTCCTCTCCCGCGGAGCCGGCCAATCCCGACAATCCGCCTTTCCCGGACCCCGATCTGGAAAAGGTGCCACAACTCAGCGACATGGGAGATTTCGGCGGTCCGGGGGGCACGGCGCCGCCGGACGATTCATCGTCGGCCCCGGCCGCGGGCTCGGATTCGGGTGGTGCATCGGGCGGGGGCGGCGACGATGGCGGCGACAGTTTCCTCGGCGGTGGTGACGATGCCGGCGACGACCAGGATCTGGGCGCGGTATAGATGAAGCAGCACCGCTACGAGATCCGCGTGGCCTGGACCGGCAACCTGGGGCAGGGAACCAGCGGCTACGCCGGCTACCTGCGCAACCACGAGGTTTCCGCGCCAGGGAAGCCCGTCGTGCTCGCGTCTTCCGATCCGGCATTTCGCGGCGACCCGGCGCGATACAATCCGGAGGATCTGCTGGTGGCCAGCCTCTCCGCCTGCCACATGCTCTGGTACCTGCATCTGTGCGCGGTGAACGGCGTGGTGGTGGTTGACTACGCCGACGACGCCTTCGGCCTGATGGAGGAGACTGCGGACGGGGGTGGCTTCTTCAGCGAGGTGACGCTTCGTCCGGCTGTCGCCATTTCCGCCGATTCCGACGCCGCCAGAGCGCTGTCACTGCACGAGGAAGCGCATCGCCTCTGCTTTATCGCGAATTCGGTGAAATTCCCGGTCCGCCACCAGCCTCGCGTCACCACCCTGTAAGGTAATCAGGATTCGCGCGCACGGACACGCGGCGACAAGCCGCGTTTTTCCGGTAACCGGGCGAATACGCGGCTGACGCCGCGCGTCCGTGAAGGGCTGGCTACTCGGCGGGAAACTCCAGCGGTACCGGAGGATCCGCCACGGACTGGAAACGAGGAACCCTTACCTCATTCCCATATTTCGAGGACATGAGCGGAATCAGACCGCGGTCCAGAATCGCTTCCACCGCCCGGTCCGTCAGCAGCGCTTCGCCTACGGGCTGAAAACGCGCTTCGCCGCCTTCGCGCCAGGAGTACGAGAGCATGCCGTCCAGGTCGTGTGCGGCGTCGGCTTCCCCGTAATCCATCCAGGACTGGCCCAGCAGCGCGGCGCAGGCGAAGACCGGGCTGGCCCACGCCAGATCCTCGTGCGAAACGCTGGCGCCCGTCTCCTCGAACGGGAACTCCTCGCAGGGCGACGACTCGGCGCCATAGGGCAGGCGAATCAACAGACGCGGCAGCGCGAGACCGATCCAGGCCGCATCGCCGCTGCGCCGCAGCGCCGTCCACGCGTTTCGGGTGGCCTCGGGCAGGTCGCGCCACTCTGCCGGGTCGGACAGATCGCCCGGCTCCGCACAGCCGAGCAGCAGCGGATGCCCCGCGGCGATCACCGGCACGCGGACGCCAGCGGCTGCGTGAGCGAGGTTACGGAGATGGGAGATATCGGCGTCGCCCGGCCCGAACATGTAGTTGGCCAGCACCACGCTCCAGCCGTCCTCGCCGGCCTTCGACAGGCGCGCGGCAAGTTGCGTCTTCGAGACATCGAGGAGGAAGACGCGCAGGTCCGCGTCCGTTTCCAGACGCCGCACCACGAAGTCGAGGCCCCGCCAGGCGTTCTCCAGCGTCCGGAACTGTGGGGAATGAAGGATGGCCCGCATCACCAGAGTGGAAGCCTTCTGCGCGTCGGCGGCGCGGCGTTCCTGTTGCGGAGTCTGCTTCGGTTGCGCGTGGCTGGTGGCGATGCGGTGCAACGCCTCATCCCAATGGCTGCGCGCCGCTGGTGGCTGAGCGGCGTAGCGTTCTTCCGTGCTGGCAAGGACGTCTTCGAGGAAACCGCCAGCGGGTTTGGCCGGGGCCGCTGGGGCGGGAGCTGGCGCCGGCGGCGGCTCTGGTTCCGCCGTCACCGTTGCGCGAATCGCCGCGAACAGAGGCAGGCGCTGATACAGCCGGTCCGGATGAAAGTCGTCCAGTGCGCCGACCCGCAGCGAGAGGGGCTCTCCACCGGCGCCCGGCAACGGCAGCTCGATCAGCGGCCGCACCCGCGCCAGAACGGCTTCGAGATTGTCCCGGTCCACTTCCAGGGGCCTGGACGGGCGCTCCGGGCTGGCGCCCGCAAAGTCGCCCGCAATAACTATGTGAAAGGGCACGTTTCCCGACCTCCCGAGGATGCTATCACAGTCCGGTGCCTAATACGACTCGATTGTGGGGCCGGTGACCTGGCCCGCGCCAAAACCCCGGCGGGCGGCGTTGTAAGCGTCATGTTCGGTGAACAGCCAGCGATGAAAATCGTGCATCGTGGTGATGCGCTCAGTCAGGTTCGCGAGGGCGCCGAGGCGCTGCCGTTCCCGCTCTACGCGGGCCTGCAATACCGCCGCATCCATGGCGGGGTCCGCTACAGATTCGAACCGGAATTCATAGGGGACCACCGGCGGCCCGAGGCCGTAGACCCAGCGGAACACCGCCTCGGCTCGGGCCACATGAAAGTCGGAAGCGATCACCAGCAACCGCCGCATCTGCCGAGGCTCGACGTGGATGACGCGAGAGAAATACGCGTTCCCGATGGTGTCCCAGGAGTGCGTCTCCGTAAGGATCCGGTCCGGTGGGATGCCCCGCTCCATCAGGTATTGCGCCGCGGCCACGGACTCGAAGATCGGGAAGCCGCTCGCGTCCAGAGGCGGCGGACGGTGGGTGGTCCCCGCGCTCAGCGCGATAACATACTCGCCCTCGTATAGTTCAACTGCGCGGTCCAGGTGGCGCTTCACCCAGGAGGGCAGGACGCCGCCTTCGCGGACTCCGTTGCCGGGGATCAGCATCGCGTCGTACTCCCGCATGAAGCGATCCTAACCCAAACCGGCTTGCAGCCGGCCGGTCATCGTATAATAGTGTGCCCATGGAGGGGCGAACCTGATGCGCATGATGATGAAAGTCTCACTCCCGGTTGAGGCCGGCAACGCCGCCGTCAGAAACGGCAGCCTCGGACCCACCATTCAGAAGATTCTCGCGGACCTCAAGCCGGAGGCCGCCTATTTTACCGAAGACAACGGCATGCGGACCGGTTTCATCTTCTTCCAGATGACCGAATCGTCGCAGTTGCCGGGCGTCGCCGAGCCGTGGTTCCTGGCCTTCAACGCGTCGCTCACGGTCCGGCCGGCTATGACTCCACAGGACCTCGGCGCGGCTGCAACTGATATTGGGCGGGCCGTCAGCAACTACTGAAACCGTAACCGATTCAGGGCGGAAGCGCGCACACGCTACAATATCCCTTTCATGCCCGGATTGCTGGAAGGGAAAACGGCGCTGGTGCTGGGCGTCGCCAATCGATGGAGTCTGGCCTTCGCGATCGCCCAGGCGTTCGTCAGGGAAGGCGCGAGTATCATTCTCACCTACCAGGGGGACCGGCAGAGGCTCACCGTCCAGGACCTGGCGGCTGAGTTAGGGTCGGCGCGCATGATAGCCTGCGATGTCACCCGCGACGAAGAGATCGCCGCCCTGTCCGGGACGTTGCGGGCGGACGGCGTCAGGTTGGATGCGCTGGTCCACAGCGTCGCGTTCGCCAATCGCGAGGATCTGACGCGGCCGTTCATCGAGACCTCGCGCGCCGGCTATGCCCTGGCGCAGGACGTCAGCGCCTACTCGTTAATTGCCGTGGCCCGCGCTTTGGCGCCGCTGATGACCGAAGGCGGCTCGGTAATGACGCTCAGCTACCTCGGCGCGGTACGCGTCTTTCCGAATTACAATGTGATGGGTGTGGCCAAAGCGGCGCTGGAAGCGATTGTGCGGTACCTGGCCAGCGATCTTGGTCCGTCTAAAATACGTGTGAACGCGATTTCCGCCGGGCCGGTGAAGACCGCGTCCGCCCGGGGAGTGAAGGACTTCTCCAGGTTGCTCGATGGCGCGGTGCGCATCGCGCCGCTCCGCCGCAACACCGATCCGGCGGAGGTGGCCGATGCGGCCGTCTTTCTGGCCAGCGACCTCGGCCGTGGGGTCACCGCCAACGTCCTGTACGTCGACGCGGGATACCAGGTGATGGGCATTGCCGCGGCGGAAGAATGACTGGCACATGGGACACGCGACGGCAGCGGCGTTCCTGTTGGGCTGCCGGGACACGCGACGGCAGCGGCGTTTGTGCGGGTCTTCGGAGGAACGTGGCTGACGCCACGTGTCCCGGCGATTGACAATGGCAGAATCGATTCTTACGATTGTGAATTTGGGACTCTGTGACGATCTCACGCAACCTTCGGCAATACGTCTGTAAATTATGATCAACGTTAATGGGCTCACCAAGCGCTACGCGCGCAACGTCGCCGTAGACAACATCTCCTTCGAAGTGCCTAAAGGACAGATCGTCGGCTTCCTCGGGCCCAATGGGGCGGGGAAGACGACCACCATGCGCGTCCTCACCTGTTTTCTTCCGCCGACCTCCGGAACGGCCTCGGTAGCCGGATTCGACGTTCTCGAGCAGCCGCTCGAAGTGAAGAGGCGCATCGGCTACCTGCCGGAAGCTCCGCCGGTGTATCCGGAGATGGAGGTCGCCGAATACCTCAGCTTCGTCGGAAGCCTGAAGGGCCTGAAGGGCGCAGACCTGGCCAAGCGCGTGGACGAGGTGGCCGGGCGGTGCGCCATCGCCGACGTGAAGAAGAAACTGATCGGCAAGCTGTCCAGGGGATATCGGCAGAGGGTCGGGCTGGCCCAAGCCATCATCCACAATCCGGACGTGCTCATTCTGGACGAGCCCACCTCCGGGCTGGACCCCAACCAGATCATCGAAACGCGCAAGCTCATCCGCGATCTGGCGGGCGAGCACACCATCATTCTCAGCACCCACATCCTGTCCGAGGTGGAGCAGACCTGCGATCACGCCATCATCATCAACAAAGGCAAGCTGGTGGCGAAGGATTCGGTCGCCAACCTGCAGAACCGGGTGCGCGGCGCCGAGTCCGTGGTGATTGCGGTGGAGGGCCGCGACGGATCCCCGGAACCCGCCGTGGTGCAGCAGCGGCTGGAAGGCGTGGCCGGCGTGAGCCGCGTGCTGCCGCGCGATCACCATGGCAACCTGTTGATGTTCGAGGTGGAGAGCCTGAAGGAACGGCCCATCCGCGGCGATCTGGCGCGGGCCGTGGTGGAGGCTGGCTGGAACCTGAACGAGCTGCGTTCCGCCGCCATGTCGCTCGAAGAAGTATTTCTGGAACTGACCGGCGCGGACGCGACTACGCCCGCCGCCGAACCCGCCGGAGGCGCGCAATGAGAAACATCTGGATTATTTTCAGGAAAGAATTGCATGGGTATTTCGTTTCGCCCATCGCCTATCTGTTGCTGGCGATGTTCGCCGTGATTTTCGGCTATTTCTTCTGGAGCGCGGTAGCCTATTTCAACTACTACAGCGTGGAGTCGCAGATGCAGGGGCAGTCCTTCCCCATGAACATCAACGAAATGGTGATCCGGCCGCTGCTCTCGAACGCCGCCGTCATCGGGCTGTTCTTTATTCCGATGATCACCATGCGGCTGTTCGCCGAGGAAAAGAAGACGGGCACCATCGAGCTGCTGGCCACCTCGCCCATCCGCGACATGGAGATCATTTTGGGAAAATGGCTCGCCGCGGTGGCCATGTACGCCTCGCTGCTGCTGTTCACGGCCATCAGCTTCGGGTTCCTGTTCAGGTACGGCAACCCGGATTGGAAGCCGCTGGTGGTCGGCTACCTGGGCCTGCTGTTGCAGGCGGGCGGTCTGCTGGCGGTGGGAACGTTCATTTCCACCCTCACCCGCAACCAGATTATCGCGGCGGCGGGCACTTTCGGCGTCTGCCTGCTGCTTTGGATCCTCGAATGGAACAGTTACGAAGCGGCCACATGGGCGCAGGTGATGGCCTATTGCTCCGTGATCAAGCATCTGGAGTCGTTTACCAAGGGCGTCCTCGATACGCGGGACGCGGTTTACTATGTGTCGCTGATTTTCTTCGGGCTGTTCCTGACGTCGCGCTCGATGGAATCGCTGCGGTGGAGGTCGTAGATGGCATCGGCATGGATTAAGGCAAGACAGACGCGGTACGCCGCGTACGCGACGCTGTACGTGGTGGTGATTCTGGCGGTGCTGGTGGCGGCCAACTTCCTGGCGAACCGTTACAACAAGAGCTACGACGCCACCGCCAACAAGCGCTTCACCCTCTCCGATCAGACCGCCAGGGTGGTGCGGGAGCTCAGGGACGAAGTGCGCATCACTTACTGGGACAAGTCCAGTAACTTCCAGCCGGGCCAGGATCTGCTGGATCGATACGCGAACCTCTCGCGAAAAGTACACGTCGAGTACGTCGATCCTTTCAAGAAACCGCAACTGGCGCGCGCCGCCGGCATCAAGAACATCGGCACGGCCACCATCGATATCGGCCCCAAACACGAAGAGGCCAAGACGTTCGATGAGGAAGGCGTCACCGGCGCCATCGTGCGCGCTCTCAAGGGCGGCCAGCGAACCGTCTGTTTCATCCAGGGCAACGGCGAGCACCAGATCGACGATTCCGATCGCAGCGGCTTTTCGCAGTTGAAGACCCTGCTCGAAGGGGACAATTACGCCTCGAAATCCATCAACCTTTTACAAAAGGCCGGGGTGTCGTCCGATTGCACCGTGGTGGTGGTGGGCGGTCCGACTACGGACTACGCGCAACCGGAGATCGATGCGCTGCGGAAAGTGGTGGAGGACGGTGGACGGGCGCTGTTCCTGCTGGATCCGCCGCTGAAGGTGCGCGGGCGCGAAATTGCCGGCAACGCTCCTCTCAACGATCTGCTGACGAGCTGGGGCGTCACTCCGGAAAGCGATCTGGTGCTGGACGAGAACCCCATCGGCCAGCTTGCCGGGCTCGGTCCGGAAGTGCCGCTGGTGATGAATTACGAGAGCCATCCGATTGTGGCGCCGATGAAAGGCACGGCCACCGGCTTCCCGCTCGCGCGCGCGCTCGATACGAAGGCCACCGGCAAGACCTCGGTGGACAAGCTTTTCGGTTCGTCCGATGGAAGCTTCGCCACCACCAACCTGGGGCCGGGCGAGATCAGCGCCGATCCCAAAAACAGCAAACCCGGCCCGTTCACGCTGGCGGCCGCCGGAACCTACAGCACCGGTCAGCTCAACAAGCAGGGCCGCTTCGTGGTGGTGGGCAATTCCGGCTGGGCCTCCAACGGGTTCATCCGTTTCAACGGCAACCGCGACCTCGCCCTGAACATGATGAACTGGCTGTCGTCGGACGAGGATCTGATTTCCATCCGTCCGAAAGAACAGGAAGACCGCCGCATCACCGTGAACCACGCGCAGATGGCGTTGATCCGCTCGGTGAGCCAGTTCGTGCTGCCGCTCATCGTGATCCTGGCGGGGATCGCGGTGTGGTGGCGCAGGAGGTAGCGGGATGCGCGGCCGTGGATTGCTTATCGCCACCGTCCTGTTCGCGGCGCTGGCCGGACTGATTTACTGGTCGAACCGGCAGAAGGCGAAGGAGGAAAACGCTCCGCCGAAGGAGACGGAAACGTCGCCGAAAATCGTGTCCATGCCCCAGACGGACATCGCCAGAATCGAGCTGAAGAAGAAGGATGGCCAGGATGTCGTGCTCGAAAAGGGCGGCGATAAATGGCGCATCGCCGCGCCGGAGGCTTACAGCGCCGACCAGGAGGCGATGAATTCGCTGGTTTCCAGCCTGAGCTCCCTGACCGCCGACAGTGTGGTGGAGCAGAAGGCTGCGGATCTGGCCGCGTATGGCCTGGCCCCGCCTGCCGAAACGGTGGTGATCACCGGAAAAGGCGGAAAAACGAAGACGCTGCTCATCGGTGACGAGGTGCCAACAGGGGGCCAGGTGTATGCGAAGGCGGAGGGGGACCCGAAGGTCTACACCGTCGCTTCGTACACGCGCGGCTCGGTGGACAAGAGCGTGAACGATCTGCGCGACAAGCGGCTGCTCACGTTCGATCAGGGCAGCCTGGCGCGCGTGGAGCTGGTCTCCAAAACGCAGGATGTCGAGTTCGGCAAGAACAATCAGGGCGACTGGCAGATCCTCAAGCCGGGTCCGTATCGCGCCGATGGCCTGCAGGTGGAGGAGCTGATCCGCAAGCTCAAGGACGCGAAGATGGATCTGTCCGGGACCGAGGACGATCGCAAGAAGGCGGTGGAGGCGTTCGCTTCGGCCGCGCCTGTGGCGACGGCGAAGGTCACCGACGGCTCGGGTACCCAGGAGCTGCAGTTGCGCAAGACGAAAGCCGGCGACTACTACGTGAAGTCGACCGCGGTGGAGGGCGTCTGGAAGGCCACCAGCGAGCTCGGCGACGGCGCGAACAAGACGGTGGACGACTTCCGCAACAAGAAGCTGTTCGATTTTGGATTCGACGATCCGAACAGGATCGACATCCACGACGGCGCGAAGTCGTACGATTTCGTGCGCGCGGGCGACAAGTGGTTCGCCAACGGCAAGGAGCTGGATACCATCGGCATCCAGGGGTTCATCGACAAGCTGCGGGAGATTGGCGCCGCGAAGTTTGTGGATAGCGGCTTTGGTGCGCCCTCCATCGAGATCACGGTGGTTTCGAAGGACAACAAGCGCACGGAGAAAGCCCTCTTTTCGAAGCAGGGCGCCGACTACGTGGCCAGGCGCGACAACGAAACGGCCCTGTATCAGGTGGACGGGAAGACCGTCGCGGAGCTGGAAACCGCGGCAGGCGCGGTAAAGCCCCAGGCTCCGGCGAAGAAGTGAAGGGCGCGCAAAGGGACACGCGGCGACAGCCGCGTTTGTGCGGTACCAGGCGAGAACGAGGCGGCCGCCGCGTGTCCGGCTGCGGGAACAAGGCGCACATGACCGGTCTGCTCACTGATCTGTATCAACTCACCATGGCGGCCGGCTACTTCGAAGCCGGCAAGGCCAGCCAGGTCGGGTGCTTCGAGCTGTTCTTCCGCCGCCTGCCGCGCTCGCGCAATTTCATTGTTGCCGCGGGGCTCCAGCAGGCGGTGGAATATCTGTTGAACCTGCGATTCACGCGCGCGGAGGTGGACTACCTGCGCGGTCTGCCGCAGTTCGCCCGGGTCTCGCCGGAATTCTTCGAGCATCTTCTGAACCTGCGCTTCACCGGCGACCTGTTCGCCATGGAGGAGGGCACTCCGGTGTTCGCGGAGGAGCCTCTGCTTACCGTCCGCGCACCGCTGATGGAAGCGCAGATTGTGGAGACGTACTTGCTCGCCACCATCGGGTTTCCGTCGCTGGTGGCTACCAAGGCGGCGCGCATCGCCGAGGTGGCCGGGTCGCGCGGCGTGGTGGAGTTCGGAACGCGGCGCGCGCATTCTCCGGAAGCGGGCGTGCTGGCCGGGCGTGCCGCGTATATCGGCGGCTGCATTGGAACCAGCAACACCGAGACCGGCTTCCGTTTCGGCGTCCCCGTGTTCGGCACCGCCGCGCACTCGTGGGTGCTCTCGTTCCCGAGCGAGCGCGAGGCCTACCAGCGCCTGCAGGAGATGCTGGGGGCCTCCACCGTTTACCTCATCGACACCTATGACACGGTGAATGGCGCGAAGCTGGCAGCCGAGCTGGGCCGGCCGCTGTGGGGCGTGCGCCTGGACAGCGGAAATCTGGTGGAGCTTTCGCACGTGGTCCGGCGTATACTGGACGACGCCGGATTGCGGGATGCGAAGATCATGGCCACCAGCGATCTGAACGAATACAGGATTCTCGAATACACGGCCGCGGGCGCGCCCATCGACGCCTTCGGGGTGGGAACGGATCTGGCTACGTCCGCCGACGCCCCCAGCCTCGGCGCCGTGTACAAGCTGGTGGAGCTGGAGGAGAATGGCGTCACTCGCTACACCGCCAAATACAGCGAAGGCAAGTACACCATGCCCGGGGCCAAGCAGGTATTCCGCTTTGCCGATCACGACCAGATCGCCTGCTCTTCGGAGTGCACCGGTTGCGGTCACGGCGATGGCGGTCCGCGCGCACTGATTCGACCGGTGATCATTCAGGGCCGCCTGGTGCGCGAGCTCCCCAGCGCGCGCGAATCGCGGGAATACGCACAGCGCTGTTTGCACAAGCTGCCTCTTGCCTGCCGCAGCCTTTTCGAAAGCGAAGACCACTACCCGGTGGAGTGCAGCGCGGAATTGCAGGCCCGGTCCGAGCAAGTGCGAGCGGAGCTGCATCGGCACGTCCATCGGCCGGAGGTGCACCAATGAACACGGTGTTCGTGGACGTGGACACGCAGATCGATTTTCTGTTTCCGGCCGGCGCGCTTTACGTGCCCGGCGCCGAGGGGATTATTCCGGTGGTGGCGGCCCTTAACGGCCATGCGGCGCGAACCGGCGCCACCGTGCTTTCCTCCGTGGATGCGCACGCCGAGGACGATGCGGAGTTTGGGGCGTGGCCCGCGCATTGCGTTGCCGGAACCGTGGGACAGCGGAAACCGGCGTGTACGCTGCTGGAGCGGCGCATCGTCGTGCCGTCCGCGCGCGGCGCGGTCTTCTCGCTGGATTCGTGCCAGCAGATCCTCATCGAGAAGCAGCACCTCGACCTGTTCACCAACGCCAACCTGTCGTTCGTGCTCGATCATTTGCAGGCGCAGCGCTACGTGGTCTACGGGGTGGTCACCGAGATCTGCGTGCGCTGCGCGGCATTCGGTCTGCTGCGGCTTGGAAAACTGGTGGAGCTGGTTACGGATGCCGTCCGCAGTCTGGACGAGAAGAAGGCGGGGGAGATGTTCGGCGAATTCACTGGCGCGGGCGGGCTGTTGACCACTTCGGCAGATGTGATGGGGTGACGGACACGCGGCGCGAGCCGCGTTTTGCGGGACCAGACGAGAACGCGGCTGGCGCCGCGTGTCCGGCTTATCATGGAGGGAATGAGCCCGACGATCTCTCCGCAGACGCACAACGCCGCAACTCAGCGGGTGATGGACCTGGAAAAGGATTTCCTGCTGCAGAATTACGCCCGCTATCCGGTGGTGCTGCATCGCGGCAAGGGCTGCTACGTCTACGACACCGACGGAAACCGGTATCTGGATCTGATTACCGGCATCGGCGTGAATGCGCTGGGCCACGCGCACCCGCGCATCGTGAAGGTGGTCCGCGAACAGGCCGGGCTGCTGCTGCACTCCTCCAACCTTTACTACCACGAGTATCAGGGCCGCCTGGCCCAGCGCCTGTCGAAGATGAGCGGGCTGGCGCGCACCTTCTTCTGCAACTCCGGCACGGAAGGCATGGAAGGCGCGATGAAAATGGTGCGCGCGCACGGGCGGCGCATCGACGAGACGAAATACGAGATCGTGTCTCTGGACAATTCCTTCCATGGGCGCACTTTCGGCGCGCTCTCCATCACCGGCCAGCCGAAGTATCAGCGCGATTTCGAGCCGCTTCTTCCGGGCGCGCGCTTCGTGCCCATCAACGACGTGGCCGCGCTGGAGCAGGTGGTGAACGAGCGGACCGCGGGCGTGGTCATCGAGTGGATTCAGGGCGAGGGCGGCATCCACCTGGTGACGTCCGAGTTTGCGCACGCCGCGCGCGCGCTGGCCGACCGCTACGACGCTCTGCTCGTATTCGACGAAACGCAGTGCGGGGTGGGGCGCACCGGCCGCTATTTCGGATATCAACTGATTGAGCCGGCCATTCTGCCGGATGTGATGGTGACGGCGAAGCCGCTGGCGTGCGGCATCCCGCTGGGGTGCATTGTGGCGAACGCGCGGGCGGCGGCGGCGATCGCGCCGGGCATGCATGGGTCCACGTTCGGCGGCAACGTGCTGGCCTGCCGCGTGGCCCTCGAATTCGCCGACATTCTGGACGAATTGCTGCCGCATATCACCCGCACAGGCGGCTATTTCCGGATGAAGCTGGAGGAGATGGCCAGGCATTTCCACTTCATCCGGGAGGTGCGCGGCGTGGGTCTGATGCTGGGCGTGGATCTGGCGTTCTCCGGCAAGCAGATTGTGCTGGACGCCATGGCGGCGGGGCTGTTGATTAACGCGACGCACGATACTGTATTGCGATTCCTGCCGCCTTATACGATCACCGAGGAGATGGTGGACCGCGCCGTGGCCACGCTGACGAAGGTGCTGCGCAACGCGAACGCGCCAGGCTGAAGAGGGCGGGCCGAAGAGGACAGACATGTTTTCGTGGCTATTCCCGGCGCCGCTGGCAATCGGTACCACGGCGCCCGATTTTACGCTGCCCGATCAGCTCGGCCGGCCCGTTCATCTGGCGGACCTTCGCGGCCACAACGTGGTGCTGGTGTTCTATCCCGGAGACGACACCGCGGTCTGCCGCCGGCAACTGTGTGAGTTCCGGGATTCGTGGGGGCCGGCGCACGAGCGCAATACGCTGGTGTTCGGCGTGAATCCGCAAAGTGCCGCCAGCCACCAGCGGTTCCTGGCACGCTACACGTTTCCGTTTCCGTTGCTGGTGGACCGGGGCCAGCGCGTGGCATCGCGGTACAAGGCGGGCGGCCTGATAGTGCGACGAACGGTTTTTCTGATCGGCCCCGACGGCGCGGTTCGCTACGCACGCCGCGGGAAGCCGCCGGTGAGCGAGGTGCTGGAGGCGGCGGGGTAAGCAGTGGCCGAGGGGATCACATGCCCGTCTTGCCGGGGTCAGGGTGGCTGGGAAGAGCCCTGTTCGCGATGCGGCGGCACGGGCGAGACCACCGGCGAAGAGATTTGTCCGGAATGCGACGGCGAGGGGAGCCGCTGGCACAAATGCCCTACCTGCGGCGGTAAAGGGAAGTAGCCAGGAATGCCGGAATCCCACACCCACCTTATTGTCGGCACGCCCTGCTACGGCGGTCAGGTGACCACGGCCTACGCCAGCTCGCTGTTGAAGCTGCAGCACGCCTGCCTGCGGCGCGGCGGCACGGATCTTTCGGTCCTGATGCAGGCGGGCGATGCCCTGATCACGCGCGCGCGGCAAAACCTTGTCGCGCACTTTCTGGAGAACGCCGCGGCCACCCATCTTTTGTTCGTCGATGCGGACATCGGCTTCGAACCGGATCAGGTGTTCCGCCTGCTGGACTGCGATGCGGACATGACCGCGGCCGTCTACCCGACCAAGCGCGTGGACTGGGCAAAGTTCACCGCTCTGGCCCAGGCCGGGCGCGGTCACCCGGAATCGGAAGCCCTGTCCTACGTACTCGAGCTGGAGGTCCCGGAGCGCATCGCTCTTCGCGGCCGGTTTGTGAAAGCGCGTTATGCGGGCAGCGGTTTTCTGATGATTCGGCGCGCCGCGCTGGTGGCCATGATGGAACACTACCCCGGCCTCCGCTACACGCACGAGCATCAGACCGACGACCCGTTGCGCGGCAGCCGGTGGCGCTGCGCGCTCTTCAACTGCATGATTGACGAGACCACCGGCAACTACCTGAGTGAAGATTTCAGTTTCTGCCGCCGCTGGACGGACATGGGCGGCGAGATCTGGGTAGACCTGGAGAGCCGCCTGAGTCACGTAGGGTCCATGACCTTCGCCGGCGACTACGCTACGCGCTTCGACAAGCTGCCCGAGTAAGCGTTCGCTTTCCAGCCTCGCGGTACGGAATAATTTGAGGAGCGCTCCCGAGCCGCTTGATTAACCCTCACGGCGAAGAGACCGCTTGTAACCCGCAACGGCGTGGGGCCGGTGCTGCACCGGCAAGCATTCGTCGCTCGCAACTTTGCGCGGAGGTAACTAGTATTCCCTACGCCTCGTGATCCGCCCCTCCGACGACTGAGCAACGGACTCTTGATTGTGAGCGTAGCAGAGAGATTGTGGGCTGCTGGCGGGGTGGGATGTAAATGATTGAAATGAGGGACAAGATTGCTTGCGAATTGGCGTGAGGAGTGCGATTCGGGCGCGGGCAACGAGATTCCTGGACATCCTGGTATCGCGGTTGAATCGGCTGACGCCGCATGTTGGAGATGACCGTTTCGGCCACCGAACCGGTTGAGAACGGCCGGCGGGGCTGAAGCGAAAGACAAACGCCGGCCTAGTCTGCGGGTAAGGAGACCACTGCCGCTACGCCCCTGGTCCGGCCCCCCACAAGGCCTCGGGCAAAGGCCACCTTCGCATCGCGAACCGCTGCGGACTGGCCGAACAGCCGACTTCGCCGCGGGTTGTTAAGATAGGTTCGGTGTCCGAAGAAGCGAAGCCGGCCCCGCCGTTCGAGGCGGGTTTGCAGGAACTCGAGAATATCGTTCGCGAGATGGAGAGCGGAGACCTGCCGCTGGAACGCGCGCTGGAGCTTTTCGAGAAAGGGATGAAACTCAGCGAGGCGTGCCGCAAACAACTGGAAGAAGCGGAAACGCGCGTGGAGCTGCTGGTCCGCAAGGGCGACAAAGTGCAGCCGGAGCCGTTCCGACCCGACAAATCATGACACTTGACGAATACATCGCCGCGCAGCAGCGAGCGATCGACCAGACTGGCTAGAAGGACGTGTTCAAAGCTGTTCAGTCCGCCAAGGTTCGGATCAACGAAGACGTCGGCCCGGTGCAATGCGCAGACATCTTCAAACGAAACGAAGACTTCCTGACAGCAGCCGTCTTCTCGCGTCTGCTCTACATGCCGCCGGAGACCATCAGCAAAGTGCTGCCGATGTACGATGTGCATCCGGGAGAGGTTATAGCTTCGGCGTTCTGGCCCGAATGGAGCGTCGAGTCGCAAGGCGAAACCCACCGTGTTGAGCCGGACGTGTACATCCAGTTCACCGGCTTTGATCTCATCGTTGAGGCGAAGCTCGATGATGTGGCCAGCTACCCTCAGACCGCAGAGCAGTGGGCAAACGAGTGGGCCGCGTGGCAGCAGGAGCATCTCGACGATGAGAGGCGTGGAATGCTTCTCGCAATTGGGGGCCTTGGCCGAACGGAAAGCGACGTGAAGACGAAGGTAACACGCCTTGCCGCGGAGGCGGAATCGTATTTGCGGGCTCGCCTCCCGCGCGTCCCCCCGATCCACGCGGTTGGCATCTCGTGGCAAAGCCTGTACGAGCGGCTCGGTGTTTTACGCAAAGAGGTCAGTCCACAGCTTCTGGCAGATCTGCGAGCGATTCTGGGTTACTTTGGTTTTCGCGGGCATCAATACCTCGCGGATCTCAGCGAAGTTGGGAGACAGGCAACGGGCAGCCCGATAGACGCTGGCAGCATGGACATCATTTGGCGCGGGCACGGTGCGCAGATCGAGCCCGACTGGATCGTCGCTTGGCGTGGTCTCAGCCCGATTTCAGACGCTTCAATCACCGCACTTCCAAGAGGTGACCATGGAAAGTAAAGAGGAATTAGCCGGAGCGCTTCGTGATGTCCGGAAAGCGTACCGATTGCTGTACTTCTTCCAGAGGCGCGTTCTGAGCGTTATCGATCAGCTTCGGCAGACGCTCGGTGGTCGCAGGTTCTACCGTTGGCTGCCCTCGGGAGATGACGAAGCAATCATGGCGGCGTCGAATCCCTTCGACAGAAGCGACCTGAAGATGATTCCGTTGTGGGATGCCAGCTTTCTGTTCCTACCCCCCGATGGTGATCCGCATGCTCAAGCGAAAGGGCAATGGCTCTTAGAGGTGCTTGTCAGCCCCGATGACGGATATCCGGAGGATGATGCACGAGAGCTGAGGCCAGCAGACTTCAAAGATCCTGTGGAGTGCCGTTCGACGATCTATCTGTGCGCCATCATCGCTCTCAAGGACATGGAGAGGAACTGGTATTCGGAGATCTATTTGAATACGGAATGGCCGAAAGAGGACGGCGTACCGGAAACGCGCGACGACGTTTGCGTTGTTGGGCTCACTGTAGACTTGTCTATACTTCCCGACTACGAGTCTATCGAGAGCGTCGGCGAGCGGTTCCGAGAGGTCGTGAGGGCGGCAGGAGGACTCGCGTGATCTCCAGAGCCGCGGAGGTGTGGTCGTGGCCGGATAGAATGGAACTGCCGGAGCCGTTCCGACCCGACAAATCATGACACTTGACGAATACATCGCCGCGCAGCAGCGAGCGATCGACCAGACGCTGGATCATCTGACGCCACCAGAACACACCGGGCCGGAGACCATCCACAAGGCCATGCGGTACAGCCTGTTCGCGGGCGGCAAGCGCTTCCGGCCGATTCTGTGCATCGCCGCCGCGGAGGCCGTGTGCGACGCCGCGCCCGGAGTGGAGGCGGCCGCCTGCTCGCTGGAGCTGGTGCACACCTACTCGCTGATTCACGACGACCTGCCCGCGCTGGACAACGACGACCTGCGCCGCGGGCGGCCCACCTGCCACAAGGTGTTCGGCGACGCCATGGCGATACTGGCTGGCGACGCGCTGCTGACGCTGGCCTTCCAGGTGCTCTCGCAACTGCACGTGGACGCTCATCGGCGCGTGCGTCTGGCCGAGGAGCTGGCCACCGCCGCGGGCACGGTGGGGGGGATGATCGGCGGCCAGGTGTGGGATCTCGAAGGGGAAGGGAAGCGGCCCACGGCCATCCTGCTGGAACAGATCCATCGCGCCAAGACCGGCGCTCTGCTGCGGGCCAGCGTGCGCATGGGCGGAATCTACGCCGGGGCCGACGAGGTGCAACTCGCGGCGCTGTCGAAATACGGCGAGCACGTCGGTCTGGCGTTTCAGATTGTGGACGACATCCTGGACGTGGAGCAGCCCTCGGAAAAGCTGGGCAAGACCGCAGGCAAGGACGCCGAGCAGCACAAGATCACGTTTCCGGCGGTCTACGGGATGGAGCGCTCGCGGGAGATGGCCGAGGAGGAACGCGTGTTCGCGCACCTCGCGCTGCAGCCGCTGGACGAACGCGCGGAGCGGCTGCGCGAGCTGGCCGACCTGGTGGTCCGCCGCACGGCATGAAGGGGCGTGCTGCGCAGGACCGCGGCTGGCGCCGCGTGTCCCACACATGAAGCCGAAGCAGCGCATCGATCAGCTTCTGGTGGACAGGAACATGGCGCCCTCGCGGGAAAAGGCGCGCGCGCTGATTCTGGCGGGGCAGGTGCTGGTGGACGGGCAGCGGGCGGACAAAGCGGGACACAGCGTCAGCAGCGAAGCGCGCGTCGAAGTGCTCGAGCCGATGCGCTACGTCAGCCGGGGCGGGCTGAAGCTGGAAGCGGCGCTGGAACATTTTCGCATCGACGTGGAGCGGCGGGTGGCCATCGACGTGGGATCGTCCACGGGCGGGTTCACGGACTGTCTGCTGCAGCATGGCGCCGCACGCGTGTACGCCATCGACGTGGGCACCGGCCAGCTCGACTGGAAGCTGCGTAACGACCCGCGGGTGATTGTCCGCGAACAGGTGAACGCCCGCTATCTCAGCGCCAGCGAGTTTCCCGAGCGGATGGACCTGGCGGTGTGCGATGTCAGCTTCATCTCGGTTACGATGATTCTGCCGATGCTGCCGCCCATTCTGAAGCCCGCCGCGCCGATGGTGGTGCTGGTGAAGCCGCAGTTTGAGCTGGAACGCCATCAGGTGGGCAGGGGCGGGATTGTGCGCGAGCCGGAGCTGCATGCGGCGGCCTGCCGGCGGGTGGCCGGGGCGGCCGGGGCGCTGGGATTCGCATGCGAGATCATTCCCAGTCCGGTGACCGGGGCGGAGGGGAACCAGGAGTTCCTGCTGTATGCCAGATATTAGGACGGTGGGCATCATCAGCAAGCCGAATGTCGACGCGGCGCGAAAGCTGGTGCCGGGAATGCTCCAGTGGCTGGAGGCGCACGGGGTTGCGGCACGCTACGACACGCACACGGCGGCATACGTGGACCGCGCCGACGGGCTGGGGCGCACGTACGTCCCCGATGGCACCCAGATGGTGATCGTGCTGGGCGGCGACGGGACGCTGCTGTCGGCGGCGCGCGCGGTGGCCGGGCGGGAGATCCCGCTGTTTCCGGTGAACCTGGGAGGTCTGGGGTTTCTGACCGCCATCACCGTTGAGGAGGTCTGGCACGAGCTGGGCCGGGCGCTGCGCGGGGAGCAGCGCATTGTCCCGCGGCGCATGCTGGCCTGCACGGTGGAGAGCGCCGCGGGCGCACGCTCCGCCTATGACGCGCTGAACGACGTGGTGATCACCAAGGGCGCGCTGGCGCGCATGATCGACGTGGAGGCGCACGTGGACGATCACTACGTTTGCACGTACAAGGCGGACGGGCTGATTGTGTCCACGCCGACGGGCTCGACGGCGTACTCGCTTTCGGCGGGCGGACCGATTATGTTTCCCACGGTGGCGGCGCTGTGCATCACGCCCATCTGCCCGCACACGCTGACCAACCGGCCGGTGATCGTGCCGGACACCAGCACCATCCACCTGGTGAATCACGCCGAGGACGAAAGCGCCTATTTGACCATCGACGGCCAGGTGGGCCAGCCATTGGGCCAAGGGGACCGGGTGAGCTGCCATTCGTCGCCGCGGTGCGTGTGGCTGGTGCGTCCGCCGAAGATGCTGTTCTTCGACGTGCTGCGGCAGAAGCTCAAGTGGGGCGAGCGGTAGGTTGGCGGCGAAGGTGGACTGACAGGCGGTTCACCAGTTCGAGGGACGCGCCGTCCATGTCGAGGTCAAGGGCTTGCACGCGGTTGGTGAGGATGCCTTTGCTGTGCGCGGCATCCAGGGCGTCGGTGAGCTGGATGCCCAGGTCCAGCAGCTCGTCCAGCTTGAACGGGCTCGCGGTAATCCGGTGCTTCAGCGTTTGCCCGTCCAGAAACTCCATCGCGATGAACGGCCCGCCTTCGTACTCGTCGACGTCGTAGATGGTGCAGATGTTGGGGTGATTGAGGGCCGACGCGGCCTGGGCCTCGCGCTGGGAGCGCTCGAGAGACTGGTGGTCCCTGGACATTTCCTGCGGCAGGAACTTCAGCGCGACGAGGCGCCGGAGCTTCAAGTCTTCGGCGCGATAGACCACGCCCATGCCACCACCGCCGAGTTTCTCGACAATGATGTAGTGTGAGACGTTCTGGCCGGGAGTCAATGAGGTTCCGATCTAGGTTGACGCAAACGTCCGCACTATGCCGCAAGGTAACGATAGATGGCGGGAACGGCCCGTCCTTCCAGCAATGTGGCACGCGGTCCCCGAACGGCGTTCCGGGATGTGTACGCTCGTGACTGCTATGAAGCCTGTAACCGTTGCCGGGGGGAAATGCATCATGGTGTAATGGAAGGCGCTCCTCACGCTGCAATGGCCTCCGCTGAAGTGACCCCCGCTGTTCCGCCGCCGGCGCCACCGTTGCGCGCCGTTCTCTATTGGATGCGCGACCTGGCGCTGTCGGTGGTGATCGCGGTGATGGTGATCCTGTTCCTGTACCAACCGGTCAAGGTGGAGGGGACCAGCATGATGCCCGCGCTGGTGGACCAGGAACGCATTTTCATCAACAAGTTCATCTACCACTCGCTGTGGTCCATCGAGCGCGGGGACATGGTGGTGTTCTGGTATCCGCGGGATCCGAGCAAATCATACATAAAGCGGGTGATCGGGATTCCCGGCGACCGCGTGGCCATCGAGCGGGGGACGGTGATTGTCAACGGGGCCCGGTTGCAGGAAGCCTACGTTCCGCCCGAGTATCACGATCAGCAGTCGATGGCGGCCATGGTGGTGCAGCCGGACGAGTATTTCGTGCTGGGCGATCACCGCAGCTCCTCCAACGACAGCAGGGCGTGGGGGACCGTGCCGCGCCACTATATTTATGGGAAGGCCGTGTTTGTCTACTGGCCGCTGGACAAGCTGGGGCTGCTGAAATAAGGGAGCGCACGCCGCTGAGAGCTGTCATGCCCGGCGCTTGACGCCTGGAATGATCTTCCCCGGAACTCAGACTGTAGTAGAACAAATGCCTGCCAGCGGCAGAATACCGGTAACCACGCATGAGTCCGCGTCTGCGCACAGGGTACATACGTGGATTCCGGAAGTTTGGCGAAGGCTTCGGCGGCCGCCGAGGCGAACAGAATCCTCACAAGCCGTTGTGGGCCTTCACGTCTTCCCAGGACACCGTGCGGCCTTCCCGGAAGTCCCCCTCGGATCTGTCACGCAGGGCGCGCAACGCATTTTCGTGCGCCGCTTCGCTGCGTTCGCCGAACTCTTCCAGCCCCTCGCGGGCGTGAACCAGGTCGGCCAGGGCCAGGCTCAAATCGCCCTCGTACTCGGAGGCAAGGTCCGTGAGAATGCGATCCGTATCTTCGTCGATTTCGATCTCGCGGCGCACCATGCCGCAAGAATAGCACGGTGCAGGCGGAGACTCCGAGGCCACGGGGCGGCGTGGGCGGCGTGTCTCACAGAGGGTAGGTTTTGAGACTGGCCGCGAGATCCCTGAGACTCATCGCTTGCTCCTCTCAAAGGTCATCGCCAAGTGTCGGACGAAATGCGGATTTGTCACCAGGGCGTTGGGCGTCGAGCCTGCGGGAGCCCGGTCCGGCCGGTCCGCGCCGGGTGGACCGTGCCCCGCCACTACATCTATGGAAAAGCCGTGTTTGTCTACTGGCCGCTGGACAAGCTGGGCCTGCTGAAGTATGGGCCACGTCGGGCACCGATGCTGTTTTGAGACCTTCCCATCGCCAAGTCCCACGGTTGTGACGCTTTGCGGGGCCCCCTGTTCGCGTACGGCGATTGCCCACGCCGGTTCAGCCTGAATGAGTTAGCATAGCCACACAGGCCGATTTTCTCGGGCTTGGTGGATCGATGAACGCTCAACCACCCAAGGCGCGGGCTGCTCGGGCCCGACGACGGCGGGCGCACCCACTCCGAGTACAGCTTTTGTTCTGGGCAGTCGCTCTGGTCGCCGTAGCCGTGGTGTTCGCCCTTGAGAATTCGGAGGAGCTGTTGGGCGGTTTCCCCGCCGGTGAACGCGTCCGGAAGGCGGTATCGCAGTTTGCGTCTCAGTTCCAGCGGTTCTCGTTCATCCCACGACCGCTTGAGGCTCACTATGTTGCGCTTCTCAGCGTCAGTGATGCCTCGGAAGGGGCGCTTACGGGGCCTTGCACAACGCGCGAATTTGTGGCAAAACTGCTGCCACGTGTGGCAGATGCCCGCCCTGCGCTAATCACGACCGACATTGCCTTCACCGCTGGAACATCCAGCGACACGTGCCCGGGAAACGCGCCCGAAACATCCGAGCTTCTAAGCGCCGTCACGGCTGTCGCCGCCACCACTCCGATCGTGCTCGGCCAGCCTGCGCTGAGCCTTGAACAACTCAAGGATGAGGAAGCTGAGCGTCTGCGGAGCCTCGGCTTCGGGGAGAATGACCTCATTTTCAGGCCTCCGCTGATGACTGAAAACGTGCCGAATGTGGAGTTCGGACTAATCCGGTTCAATAGTCAGCTCGAGAAGGTCCCACTTACGTGGCGAGGGCGATCCGGCACCGACGGCCGGACGGAATGGAGAAGATCGCTTGCACTAGCCGTCGCGGAGATGTATCGCTCAACGTTTCCGGGTGGTGAGCGGAGGCTCAGAGATCTCGAGAGGTCGAGTTATCACCCATATACTGCCCTACTCAAAGAGCAGGATTTCGCGGTTGTGCCCTCGATACGCATCATGTGCGACGAAGCACACACGGCAGCGCACGACTGGCGTGCATGCTCGGCGATAGAGGGAGATTCGCGCGAACGTGTGAAGCTTCGCGGCCGCATCGTGGTCCTAGGCGTCAGCGATTACGATCTCTGGCAGACACCGGTGGGGAAACTGCCCGGATATGCCTTGCATGCGAACTACATCGAGTCTCTGCTCGACGCCCGCACCTACCGGGCGTTGGGCTTATTGAGCCGAATCGTGCTCAGCTTTGGCTGGTTTGCTCTGGTTGAGCTCCCGTTCTGGTGGCAGGGCGTCTCTACGGGTCGCGCATTGCTTTTGTCCGCATTTGCTTCGATAATCGTCTTGTTGCTGATGAACTACGTTGCGCTGGTGAGTTTTGGCGTGTACGTTGGACTTTTCGCACCAAGTTTGTTGTTGATTGGCGCGCGGGTTGTCGACCGAATCGCGGAGCTGCTTCTTGCTCGGCGGCATCATGGAGCATGATCATGCGCCACTGGGCGTTGTTTGCGGCCGTGAGCTTGTTGTTCACCGTCTGGGGACAGCAGGGAACTCAGCCTCCTCCCGCTAACCCAAACGGTCCGCCCGGTACGGAGACGCCTGCGAATCGGGATGGTGGCAAACCCTCATTTCAGCCCCCGACGAGGCCATCCCGTGGCGTGGTGACGCCAACGCATGGCTCCATCGCCGGAGGACATGCCGGGGGAGCACCGGTTGCCCACGGCCACACCGTCGTCCAGACAAGAAACGGCTCAGTTGTCAAGCGGCCCGACGGACGAATCGCCACGGTGCACGACACCAGACGCGGCATGGACGTCCATCGCGGGCTGAACGGAAACCGGACCGTCGTGGTGGAACGCAGCGATCACAGCCGCGTTTTTGCCGAGCGCGGCGGACGCGGCTATGTGCAAAGGCCTTATATGTACCATGGCCATGAGTACGCGCGGCGTTCCTACTACTACAACGGACATTATTACAACGGC
>JBEKPY010000003.1:0-141979 GCA_049520275.1 Bryobacteraceae bacterium | reverse complement strand
CAGGGAGTCATCAGCAGCCAGAAGCCGTTCCGCGACTGGATCACCGAGGTGCTCAACTGCTGCCTGGGCTTCTATACGTGGGAGTTCGGGAAGCTGAAGCTCGGCTGCCGGATCAACGCCAGTGCGGTGGATGCGTACACGCTGGCGAACTCTCTGTTTCAAACTCTGCGGCTGACGCCGATCCAAGCTGGTTTCGAACACCTGGTGCTTTCATTCGCCGACGTTGCTTATCAGTTCCAAGCGAACACGGCTGATTATTGCGACAAGAGCCACGCGGCTTACTACGGGCGCGCCGGATCTCCGCTCACGACTCAGATGCACTCGGTGGGCTGTTCGTCACTCAGCCAGGCGCTGCGGATCGCGGCCACACGGACGCGCGAAGAAGTCGGCGGCGTGACTCCCGCCGAATGGCGCGACGCGCGAACGGCGGCATGGCAGACGACGCTGCTCGGCCTCGGCAACGAGGTCGGGCAAGTGGTCTCGATGACCCACCCTGACATTCCCGGCCTCCATGGCACATGCAACGTCTCCGGCGGCACAGCCACGTGGATAAGCGGCGATCCGTGGACCTATGCCGGAAGCGCGACCGGGGATTCGGAATTGGTCAACAAGGAAATCGTGATCGGCGGCGCGCAGGTGACAATCACCGCCGTCAGCAGCGACGGTTCCACGATCACCACGTCGCCAGCGCCTCCATCCGGGAATGGTCTTTCGTTCCAGGTCATCACGATGTGCTTCCGCATTCAGCGATGGAGCCTGAAGAAGGACTGGTCAGTGCAGATCGAGGGGCAGACCGTCACCGACTCGATGTACGACCTGGATGTTGGACCGAAGCCGATGGACGTGGTGCCCGCGCCCCTGCCTTCGCTGTATTATGCGATCCCGCTCGGCCCCGCGTGGGCACCGTACCAGGTGCAGGCGGCGGCGAATGACGCGCTGTTTCCGGGCGAGTGGACCTTCGATACCGACCAGTCCTACGCACAGATGGCCGACGGCAGCATGCTTGCGAACCTTGTGGTGACCGGGAAGCTGCCGGTGAACGAGTTCAGCGCCACGGGCGCGGGTGCGCCCGGTATCGGATCGGTCTCGCAGTCCGCGACGGGCGGATCATTGCCAGCCAACGCGACACTGCGCGTGGCTATCTGCGCGATAGATTCAAGCGGGCTTCCTTCGGCCCCGTCGAATATCGCCATCATCGGAACCTCGGCCTCTGGAACGGACACGTTCACCTTGGAAGGCATCACTTGGCCGGCGGTCGCGGGTCTCGTTTCTTACGTGCTATTCGTCGCGACGCAGGACGATCTGATTTGCGCGCAGGCCACCGGAACCCTGACGGCGGGCGCAAACAACACCTACACGCCCGGCTCGATCACGTTCGCCGGGCCACTGGTGCGCTCGACATGGGCGCTGCCCTCGCCATATGTCAGCAAGGTCCGATTGAAGGCCAAGCACCTGAGACACAGCGGAGTTATCGGCGATTCCGTCTGGAGTGTTGCCGCCGGCCAGCTTGTGGTTGGATCGTTCCAAGGACCGCCGCCCTCCACGAACCCGAGTTGGACGCCAGTTGGACGCTTCATTTCGGTCATCGGGAGGCCGGAAGGCGCCACGCCGTTCTTCAGCGGGACGGTCACTTCATGGGACCAGACCACGGGCACGGTTGGTGTCACCCCGGACCCCAACGGAATTGTGCAAGCGGGCGACTGCATTGCACTGCGGTTTACTGCGGACGCTTCGAACGCCAGCAACCCGACCTCGATCACGGATTCCGGTTGGCAGAGCACTGTCTATCCCAACGGCATGACGTCTGGCGCGGAGGTCGGCAACCTCGTTCGCGTGATTCAGGGTGCGTCGCGCGGCACGCCGCCGCGGAAGATCGTCGCGAATACGGCGACCAGCATCACGTGGGACCTTCCGATGGTGATCAATCCCGGCGACGTCTGGATTATCGAGGAGCCGACATGGCCCTATTCCTGCGACACGACCTCCTTCGATAACGGCAACCCGCTGGCGGTGACCACGATCAACATGCCGACCGGCAATTTCGTGGACGAGACACTGCTGATCGCCGGCTTCACGGTGGACGTCAACGGCAATGAGTCTCCGGACGGCGACCAGCCGATGCGCGAGGACTGGATCTTCGGCGCGGAGGGACTCTCCAAGGTCGCCGGCCTGGTTTTCCAGATGCAGGGCACGTTGGGCATCGAATCCAATGCGGCCCAGCCGCTCTACCTGAATGGTCCGGTCACGGTGGGCGACGTGAAGGCCTACGTGCAGGCGGCTCCGACCGGCTCGGGCATGACGTTCACGATCTATGTAGGCGGCGCAGCCTGGCTATCACTGACGATTTCCGCTGGCCAGACGACGGTAGTCGCCACAACATCGCAGATCAAGGCTCTTACCCAGATCCCGGCCAACACGGCGGTTTCCATCGGAATCACTGCGGTGGGGACCACGTTTCCTGGCTCAGACCTTTCGGTTTTCATCTACTCGTAAACGACGAGTTTCAAATATGACAATCAAAGAGACGCGCATCATTCTGCTGTTACTGGTAGCGGCAAGCGCGGCCGGACAGACGACCACGGTGACCGGTACGATCACCGACCCCGCCGGTGATCTGCTTTCCGGATCATGCTCGATTCAGGCCGTTGGGCCATTCAGCGCGGCAACTGGCTGGCGCGTCACGGGCGCGCCCATGGTGGTGCCGTTCTCCGGCGGCTCATTCTCCGCAGCCCTGGCGCCCACGGACAGCGCCACGCCATCCGGCCAATACTACAGAGTGACATGCTCCGTGCCGAACCAGACCGTCAGCGGACGAGCGGTAGGTCAGTATTCGTGGGGACCACGCTACTGGCTCGTGCCCACCAATACCACAGCCCTGGACATTGGCACGGTTGAGATAACCTCGCCGCCAAGCCCGTCGTGGAAAGTCCTATGGCCGCAGATGGACCAAGGCGGCGCGACCCTCGGACAGGTCCCGCAGTGGAATGGATCGAGTTGGATGCCATCGAGCATCACCGTGTCTGGCGGACCTGGGGCAGTGACCAGTGTCTTCGGACGCACGGGTGCTGTGGTGGCGCAATCCGGCGATTACACAACAACACAGGTGCCTGAAGGAACAAACCAGTACTTCACCAATGCGCGGGTGCTGACCGCGATGTCCGGCATCTACGAAAATCCGCTGACTTTCTCAGCGCCGCTGTCGCGGACCGGTAATACGATTACGTGCGCGATGTGCGGGAGCGGTGGAGCGTTGAATGGCGACGTTACTGGCGTCTCGACTGCGAATACAGTGGTGGCCCTGCAAGGCCGCGCAGTGGCGGGAACAGCACCGGCGGATGCCCAGTATCTGGGGTGGAGCGCGGCGGCGAGCAAATGGCAACCGATCACCCTGCCGCCGTCGAGCGTACTGAGCGTATTCGGGCGGACCGGCGCGGTGAACTCCCAGACCGGCGACTATGCCTTCTCTCAGATCTCCGGGGCCGCCGCATGGGGCCAGTTGCCGGCGGGCGTGGCGAACGCCACCAACAACCTGACCGACATGACGGATCGTGGCGCGGCGCTTCAGAACCTTTACTTCCAGGCGAACGGAACGGGTGCGGTGAATCGTGGTGCGCGCGACAAGCTGCGGGATTTCGTCCACGTCAAGGACTTCGGTGCTCTCGGCGATGGAGCCACCGACGACTCGGCGGCATTCACGGCCGCGTTGGCTGCCGGCGCGACAGAAGTGCGCGCCGATGGTGGCAACTACGTCCTGGCCTCCGTCATCACGATCCCGAAAAGCGAGGCGCTATACTTCGGAGCCGGGACGCACACTGTAGCAGGCATCCTCTTTACCGACTCGGCGACGGATCAGACCGGCATCGGAAAGCTCAATTGTGCCGGCTCGGGCCTGACCACAATTCGATTGGCGAATGGAGCGAACCGCGACCTGGTGTCGCAGGTCAACTTCTCATCCCTCACTGGTGCGAACAGTCCGTATGGCCTCTTTCGTGCCGAGATTAGCGGTTGCACGTTCGATGCAAACAAGGCGGGACAGTCTGCCGTAAGTTACGGCCTCCGACTGTACGGCCATGGCTTGTACCTGCACGATGTAACGGTGCAGAACGCTTATTCGGATGGCATCTACACCGAGTGGGGTATCGATTCAACCTACGCGTCGCCGAATACGGATTTGGAGGGTTATTTCACCGAGATCCGTTCGATGTTTAATGGCAGCAATGGCTGGACGTTCCGTGGACCGCACGATTCGACGTTCACGAACGTGGTGCTATACAAGAACGGAGGATGGGGCTTGCGGGTTGAGACTTCATCGGCCTACAACGGGAATGGCCACATCTCGAATCTGAACACGTACCTGAACTCAAACGGCGGGATCTATTCGAATTCTTCGTTCGACGGGACGCAGGTGGAAGCGACGTCGTCGGTCGGGTGGGGCATGTTGATCGACACCGGATCGGGTACGCACAATCTACACGCATCGCAGTTCGCCGGCCCGACCGCTCTGGAGATCAGGGCACCGGGACAACTCATTTCGGGCAATGTAGTCAACTCGACGGCTGCGGCGATCAAACTGAACGGCGGGAGTTGCAACTGTACGGCAACAATGACGAACAACACTGGCTATCAGATCGACTACACGAGCGCCATAGGCGCGTCCATTTTCTTTCTGGAATCGCCGAATGCCATTCCGGGTACTATGTTTCACAACACGCCGCCGCAGGCCGACTTCATCTTCTTCGCGTTCGGTGGCAGTGGGGGAACGAACCGGTACGTATCTCTGCCCGTTGGCACTGTCCATGTGGCCGGATGGTCTCCGCAATTTCCGCAATCGAATGCGGTGATGGCGGTGATAAACGATGGCTCCCAAGCTGGAAACATCACCGCCACATCATTTATCGGAACGCCGACTCTCACTCCCGTGAGCTTTGGCAACCTGGGTACGACCAACAACTCGCTCGTGTACTGCACCGACTGTGGGAGCAACGCTAAGCCGTGCGCCGGCGGCGGCAGCGGGTCGCTGGCGTTCCGCAATAACGGGGTCTGGGAGTGCCTCTCCAAGTAGCGACGCGATGCCAGACGCCATTTACAAGCTACAACCGCATCGCACGATGCACTTGCAGGGCTTTGACGACTATGGCGCGGCGGCTGCCCTGTGGGGCGCTTCCGACACCGGCTTCACCGTGTCCGGTGTGTTCCGCGACCTGGCCGACTTCGCCGTGCTCGTCCTATTCCAGAAAGACGATCCGTTCGGTCACCCGCTGTTCTCCTACCTGCCGGATGGCGATCTCACGGGCCTCGTTCTCGATTTCGACGTCACGTGGCAGGGCATTCAATCCTGGGAGTCGCTCAAGAACCCGTGGACCGACTGGAACACGCTCGACTACTCCATCAACGGCGTCGGCCACAACGACGTGAAGTGGTTCGGCTCGTCCGGAATCACGGTCACCTGCAACACGACGGGCCGCACCGGCGCGTCGGCCACCTACACGCTCAACCTGAACAGCCCGCAGCCCGGCGACAAGGTCACGCTGTGGTATCAGAACCAATCCTTCACCAGCCCAGCGATTTCTGCGGCGCACATAACCACCGATCAGGCGTTGTGGTGGCAGGGCAACGCCGCATATAACCACTCGGTCACAATCGGGTCGGCCACGTACTCCTGCCTGGAAGCCTCGCTGAACAGCGCTGGCGTGGCGAATAACATCGCCGGTCAAATCAATGTCTCCGATCCGAACTGCACGGCCACCACGGGCGGAACCTATGGCAACGAGATCTTTATCACGTTGAAAAGTGGAATCTCCGGGCCGGTGGCGGTTTCGAGTTCGGACGGATCGGCCGCGGACACGCTCACGCAGACAACCGCCGCATCCATCCTGCAGCCGATTGCCCAGCAGATCAACGCCGTCAATTGGGTGCTGAACGGCCCCGCCGTGCTCGCCGCCACTGTGATGGTGCCGAACGAGTTGGTGATCACGGCAACGCCGGGTGCCGACGGCAACATGGTGGCGTTCTACCAGACCGACAACAACAGCAGTAGCCGTCTGTACTTTACCGCCACCAACTGGAACTTATCCGGCGGCTCCTCGGACAACGTGTCCTGGCACGTCCACATCGACTTTACGGCGCTCGGCTGGAGCAGCGTGGACAAGGTCTGGTGGACCATCGCGCCCGCACTCCCGAACAGCCAGGCTTACCAGCCAACCGAGTGGCAGATGGTCGTCACCAACTGGACGGTCGCCAGCACACCAGCGAGCCAGCGCGCTCTCAACGTGGCCGGGCCAGGGTCGGTCCGAATCGAGGAAGACAGTACGTGGGTGAGCACTTCCGGATATTGGGAGGCCGCCCCCGGCAACGATCCCGTGAACGGCGCGTTCGCCTTCTGGAGCCAGGGGCGGGCGATCCGGGCGGCGGCTTCCGGTGCCAGCGTCACCATCGAGACGCACTGTCAGTACACGAACGACATCTACGTCGGCACACGCCTCGATACCACCTGCGGCATCGTAACCGCAACGCTCGACGGCGGCGCGCCGGTAACGCTCGACTGCTACTATCCCACTGCCACGACTACCCAGACGCGGCGCCTGCTCTTCTCCGGTGTCGCGGCGGGCCAGCACAGCGTGGTGATCACGCTCTCGGGCAACAAGAACGCGTCGAGCCAGGGCTGGTACTTCTATTTCGACTTCCTCGAATGCGCCGTGGCGAGCGCCGTTCCCGATCCGGCGACGACGACCACTGCCGTGGGGGTAGCGACCGACTTCGACACGGACAACACGTATAAGCTGTCGCCGCAGAGGCTAGTGTGGAACATTCAGAAGCTCGGGCTGCTTGGCGAAATCGACCACTACTGCGGCGTCTTCTGGTGGAAACAATCGGTCGCGTCCAATCCCGCGTATCCCACATGCACGGTCACGTTCTCCGGCAACTGGAACGATCAGGATGTCGTTTGGCTGTACATCGGCGGCTCCGCGATCGGGAAAACGGTGTTTGGCGGGCAGGACAACAGCAACACCATAGCCCGGCACTTCGCCAACTTCATCAATGCGATCTTCGACGGCGTCTGGGCCAAGGCCTCCGGCAGCGTCCTCACGATCACTTCCCATTCGTTCGGCAGCGTGTGGCAGTACCACGTGTACACGGCACTCCCCGCCTCAAACACCGGCAGCGGCCAAGCTGCGGTGACGGGAGATCTTCAGGGCGGAACCTATGGTGTGACGTGGGTGATCGATCCGACCCAGACCCCGGTGCTCAACCGGGCATTCCGAGACTGGAACACGGACTTCTTCAACCAGCTCAAGGCGAACAACATGAGCGCCGTCTGCTCGTTTTCGCAGGAACTGGTGCAGCCACCAGACAATCCCGCCGCTGGCGCCGTATGGGTTCAACGCTTCCCCGACGGCACAGCGGTCGAGACCGCCACGGGATTCGGCACGCTGAACAGTTCCCAAATTGCCTTCAGTTCCGGACCGCAGAACTACATCGCGCAGGCGCATGCCGCGATGGCTGCACTCATGCTGGCGGCGGGGCTGACTCCCAAACTCCAGTTTGGCGAAATCCTCTGGTGGTTCCAGGCGAACGCATCCGGCATGGCGTTTTACGACGCCGACACGCAGGCCGCCGCACAGCCGACGCTCGGCCGCCCGCTGGTGACCTTCCACTCGCCGAACGACGATCCGTCGGTCAACAGCTACGCCGACGCGAACTTCCTGCGGACGCGCCTGTACAACTATGTGGCCGCCATCCAGAGTTTCGTTCTCTCGCAATGCCCCTCTGGCGTGTTCGAGTTGCTCTGGCCAATGGATGTGAACGACCCGGACAACTGCAAGCTGATGCGGTACATCAATCTGCCCTCGCAATGGATGGCGCGCGCAGGCTCCGGCTTCGACACCTTCCTCATCGAGGGCTACCAGTATCCGGGCATCAACCACAACTTGGACCAAACGACCCGCTGCGCAAAATACCTGTGGACGGAACTGGCTTGGGATCAGGCGCACTGCCGCTACCTGATGGGCCTTTACTATGCCACATGGCCGTGGATGCGCGAGTTCGTGAAGATCAACCGTCTCGGGCTTCCGGTCATCAAGCTGTGGGCCTACGACCACGTGTGCCTGTTCGGATGGCCAGTCCCGCTGCCCACGAGCGACGACCGTTCATTTACCTACTGACCTGCTGGCTCAACGTCATCGACCAGGACTGTGCCTGCAGCATTTGCTACAAGGGCAGTGTAGGCTGCTCAGCGCTTCAAGGGAACGATGTGATCGACGACGTTGCCAGGATATGCGCCTGAAGTCCTCCCATTGGGGCAGGAATGGCTGCGCTGGAAGGCGCTCCGGACCGCCGGGTTCCGCTTGATTCTACCGTTTGTGCTCGCAAGTCGTGAACTTCGACGAAGCGGTTCAGGCACGCGGCCCACACCCGCCGGGACCCTCTGCGCGGTGGACGTTGCGAGGGATGAGGTTCTTGCCGTGGGGGTGGGCGACCAGTTTGCGGCTTTGCACCTCGGGCCTGTTTCGACCCTGCCAGGCCGAAGAATCACCAGAGCCAGACCGTGATCCTTCGAAAAAGCATAGGAGAATCGATGTATACTCTCAGCAGTGCCCTATCGGCAAATCTATGGGAGATAAGCTAAACGAAAAGAAGATCCTGATCTTCGGCGGCAGTTCGGGCATCGGCTTGGCTACCGCTGAGGCGGCTGTGGCGGAGGGATGCATCGTCACAATAGCGGCTAGAGACGAAACACGATTGAAGGAAGCCGCCTTGAGTCTAAATGGCAAGGTCACCATCAGTGTCGTCGACATATTAAGAAACGATGCAATCGAGTCTTTTTTCAAAGATGCCGGCGTATTCGACCACATCATCGTTTCCGCTGCATCTACAAAGACTGGTCCGGTTCGTCAACTGGCCATCGAGGACGCCTATGCCTCGATGGATTCTAAGTTTTGGGGAGCGTACCGGGTCGCGAAGGCAGCCCGCATCAATCCAACCGGATCGCTGACTCTCGTTTCTGGTTTCCTGAGCAAACGCCCGACTGCAATGTCTGGGCTGCAAAGTGCCATCAACGCAGCTATCGAAGGTCTGGTGCGCGGCTTGGCGCTCGAATTCGCCCCAATCCGCGTGAACGCCGTTTCCCCTGGCTTGATTGATACACCAATATTGACAAAGTTAGGCCCTGAAAGGCGACAGGCAATGTTGGACAACGCGAAGCAGAACCTGCCAGTCCAACGGGTCGGAGCTCCGGGGGATATCGCCCAGGCCATTCTCTTCGTTGCGGCCAATCCATACGCAACTGGCTCTGTTGTTACGGTCGATGGAGGAGCAACGATCGGCAGCATCAACATCTTCGGACAGGTACCATCAACCTCCAAGAGCAAAGCGTAGCAAGCCCAAACCAGAATCTGGCTTCGTAGGCTGAAAGCACCTCGCCTGTTTCCTTCCCGTTCTCTGCGATGACTGGGACCGAGTTCCCCGCGCACCGGAGCCTGTTCCACACTTTGCTCGCTTCTCATCGTCAAACTCTGCCTCTACCCGGCGCGCCTCTCAGAACTCCATCCATCACCCTCATCGACACAACCGAGGTGGCCCAACCAGGATCTAGCGCTGCGCCGCCCACGCAGTTTTTGATTGGCCCTAGCGCACTTGTGCTTAGGATTTCTTTGTGGTACAACAACATCGCTCTTCAACTATCGGCGACCGCCATGTTCACTGCGCTACGACGAGGGCTAAACGCTTTCGCAAAGCTGATTCGCCACTACATTCTCAGTGAAGCGGCGGAACCGCCTCGATCTTTCACATACCAAGAACTCAGAGCATTGGAGCTCAAGGATGTTCGCGATGCGAAGCAAATGCGAACTCCCGATAGCACTAGGCAGCATGCGGTCGGTCTTGCGATATCGGGTGGGGGAATTAGAAGCTCGACTTTTGGGCTAGGAGTGCTGCAAGGACTTGCCAAATCGCGCGTTCTAGCGCAAATCGACTACATTTCAGCCGTCTCGGGTGGGGGCTATATTGCCAGTTGGCTATCAAAGTTAATCTGGCAACATGGGTTCGTAGGCGCTTCAACCCGCCTACTTTCTAATAGCATGGAATTGCGTTGGCTACGGCGAAGCGTGTCATACCTTCGCAGCCCCGCCAGCCGGCACGCAACGGGATCAGTTCTATTCGCGGCAACCTACGCCCACAACCTGTTGTCAAGTGCCCTTCCGCTCTTAGCCATCACAACCGCCATGTTGCTTGTGCCCAGAATTCTACTGAGTATAGCGAAGGGCATTATTGATAGCCCATTTCTGACGGGACTGTCGGGCATCATTGGACAGACCTTAATATTCACAGCAGCTATAGTCGTTGCTATTAGTTTGGCGCGCCACGAGCACAATCGACTGAAATCATATGCTCTGGCAGCAGCAAGTATTTGGTCAATCCTTCTGTATTGCGTACTCATCGATGCTACCTTGCGCCAGCACCATGAAGCACTTATCTCGCTTTTTCTCGCAGCCTTCAGCGCGACGGCGCTCCGGTGGTATTGGAACCGCTACCACACGACTCCGAACCTCAAGGGTCGAGCGCAACTAAATGTATTTGTCGCATCAGGAATATTTCTATCTGCGGTCTGGCTATTCAATGTCAGTAAGCCTTTACCAGGAGCGGAGAACGATAGCGTTTTTGGTCTGGTTCAATCAGCGTGGCGGCGTTCTCATGTCATAGTACAAGCATGGCTAGAAGTTCATTCGCGGGCCAACGGCTTCCAGGACCCGCAGGTCTTGAGTCTCGTAACGAGCATCATTCTTTGTGTTTCTGGCCTCGTGGCGATGTTAGCCGCCAGACTGCTGATGAAACAATCGGCCCTACAATGGATTGCCAAGCGGTGGAGTTACATCGTCCTTGCTGGCGCGAAGTACGTGTTTTCGCTTGTTCTGCTTAGCCTGCTGGCGACGTATGTAGGTTTCCGGCTACCGGCCCTGGTGTGGTGGATACGTGGTTTTGGAGAGGGCCTCGAGTCACAGTCTTTGCTTTTCTTCTTCTGCATTATCATTCCGGCGGCTATGGTCTTGTTCGGCTTGAGCACGGGGATGGCGATGGTGCTGTTAGGCAGAATTCTGTCGCCATACATGCGAGAGAACGTCACCGATTTGACTGCGGCCGTCTATCGAAGTGCCGCATTGTGGGCTGCTCTTTCAAGTCTCGCCATTTATGGCCCGCTGCTTTTTTACGGGGTGTTGGCTCATGCCGATGCCTACTTCTGGGTTCTTTGGTCTGCCGCGGCGGCGGGTGCCTGGCTGAGGATTGGGGATCGACGGCGCGCGCCTCCGATGTGGGGACGCATCGTTAAAGGCGTCGTTACTGTTGCTCCCTACGCCTTTTTGCTAGGGCTGCTGGTTGTAGTGTCCTTCGGCATCAGCCGATGGGGCTTCCACATTGATGGATGTGCGACGGTCCAATCGTATTTCAGGCAATGCGAGCACACATTGGGAGGTGCCACAGTCTGGTTGTGCGCCGTCGTGCTCTTTGCAGCCGCCCTTTTCTCTGCGCGTTCCGGTGTGAATTCGTCATCAATGCACCGATATTACCTGGCGCGTCTTGCAGAGACGTTCTTGGGGGAGGCGCCGGCCGGAGCACCAAAAGGCTTCCGAGCATTCTCGTCTAGCGGAATGCTACCGGATCGTCTTCGGCTGCACCAGTTGCGGCCATCGGAGGGATATCAGGGCCCCGTCCTTTTGATTAATTGTTGCCTAAATTCAAGAAGCCGGGAAGATCCGCGTGCTAGGCTTGGCGAGAACTTCATCTTCGCGCCGCAGGGGTGCGGCTATTTCCCAAGTGATGGCGACGGGACGACCGGGATATTTCAAGACCCAGCGCGATATTTCTATTCTGGTGAAGAGGGTATCAGCTTAGCGTCAAGTATGGCCATCTCCGGTTCTGCACTCGCATCTGGCATGGGATATTTGACTTCCTTTCGGACCAGATTGTCTCACACGGTATTCAATATCCGGTTGGGATGGTGGTTTTGCAATCCCCGTTACCCTGGCGCATGGAATCAAAGCATTCCCAGGTCTCGAATTAGCTGCTTCATGAAGGAACTCCTAGGGAATATGACTGACCGTGACCCATTTGTATACTTGTCTGATGGGGGACACTTTGACAACCTAGGTGCGTACGAGTTGTTCAGACGCCGGTGTCACGTTGTGATTGTTAGTGATGCATCCCAGGACAAAGATCGGATGCTCACCTCCCTTGCGCACACTGTATCCAAAGTCCGGACGGATCTCGGCGTGGAGATCGAGTTCGACGAGGATCAAGACGTGTATCGGACTAATACACCAGATGGGCGCGTTTCGGTTGGAAGAATAAAGTATCCCGATCAGCAAGAGGGAATCTTGATATATGTAAAGCCAGAGGTCCTTGGCACTGAGCCCGTGGATGTTGTGGGGTATTCGCGGAGACATCCCGCGTTTCCGCATGATCCGACATCACGTCAGTGGCTTAGTGAATCTCAGTTTGAAGCGTATCGCCGGCTCGGGGAGCTTTCAGGCGAGGCCGTCGCGGAGCAATATTGGGAGTGCATTGAGGTAAGGACGTAAGCTAGCGACATTTGGGTTGACTATTCGCACGCCAGGATGCGCCAGCCGATTGACAATGTTTGGCTTGACGGCCCACGCATCACGTTGTCAAAAGGAGAACGCACTTCCTCTATCGTGCCTCGGACCTGTAGCCAACTGTTTTGCCGAACCATACATCGAATCAATGGTTTGTCGCCGTCTCCCGCGCGTCGCATCTCCCGAGTTCCGTTCGTTTGGCGCTCGGGGAGCCAACCTCAAAAGCGCAGCAAACAGGGTCGTTTATAATCAATGACTTAGGAAGGTGAGAGGTGGTTGGAAACCATGGTTTTTGGGGAGCCACCGTCCAGCCTGGACCGCCAGAGTCGCCACTTTCCAACTCCGGCGCTCTCTGTTGACAGCGCCGCCCACGGCGTGTTGATCACCGCTCACCTTGACCTGCACCCGCAGGTACGTATAACATTTTATACATGCGGGCCGTATGGATGACCAAAAACAGATTCGTTGGGTAGGGTCTGCCTATGACGATCTTCTGGCATTCCCTAAAGACGCCCGGAAGGAAGCGGGCTTCCAAGTTGGGGAAGGTCCAGGCTGGGCTTGAGCCGACCGACTGGAAGCCGTTCGACGATGTGGGTGCCAGTACAAAAGAAATTCGCATCCGGGACGCGAGTGGCATCTACCGCGTGATGTATCTCGCCAGGTTTGAGGAAGCCATCTACGTGTTGCATTGCTTCCAGAAGAAGACTCAGGTGACCAGCAAGCATGATACGGCTATCGCCGTGGCGCGCTATCGCGCCGTGGTTAGCGCAAGGAAGGAAAGGAAATGAAGATCGACACCGAAATCCGCCATGTGACAAAGCCGGGAGCGAATCTCTTCCTGGAACTGGGTTTTGCGCCGGACGAGGCCAAACGTCTGCAGGCTGCGTCTCGCAAACAGATCAATGACACGCGCCTGCTGAAGCAGCAACTGATGGAAGAGTTGTCTGTCTGGATTGCGAGACATCACTTGAAGCAGTCCGAGGCCGCCGAGATTCTGATGGTCTCCCGCCCGCGTGTTTCGGACGTTGTGAACAAGAAAACGGCTAAGTTCACCATCGATACGCTCGTGGAAATGCTCAGCCGCGTCGGCAAGCCGGTTCGGCTAGCGATCAGCTAAGGTGCGTTTGGCGTTAGGCCCTATTGTAATCAAGATGTTGGGAGCCCAGAGGTTGTTGGAAACCATGACTTTCGGGGAGCCACTGCTTGCGGAATTCTGTTGACGGCTCCTTCCGGCCCGCGCTATCCGAGATCGTTCCGCGTCAGATTCGATGGATCCTCTGAAGACCTGGCCATCGGTCGAAATCACGGTCGAAACTCAGAATTGACCGAATGCCGTGGCGCTCCATAACCGCAATATGCACGGCGTCACGGGCCGACATCAAGGCACGATTCTGGGCGATCTCTCCAGCACGCAAGACCTCCGCTTTCTCGATGGGGATCACTTCGTCGACGATGTCCAAGGTAACCTGGAGGGCTGGTCCGATGGCTTCGCGCTTTTCAATAGCCGTATACCGATGGAGAATCTCTTGCAACACTTCGGCGTCAGTAACCAGACGCTGCCCCGCCGCAATCAGGCGCTCCAGAATCACTTGTGCCTCGGTCTTGTGCGGATGGGCCGCTCCAATCAGGTACATCGGGATGTTGGAATCGACGAAGATCAACCCTGGTACCCTCGCTCGATCTCGCTCAGCATCTGCTCAAGGTCGGCGGTGGGGAACGAGTATTGCGCGCCGCGCCGAACCGCCTTCAACTTCGTTTCGGGATCATTCACCGGGCGGCTCGCGCGCGCGTCCCGAAGCACTCGCCGGACCCACTCACCCACTGTCAAGCGTTCACGCCTGGCCAGGCGCTGGATGTCGGACATTTCGTGATCGGGAAGCAACACCTGAAGCCGCTTACTCATAGAGCGAGTATAGCATAATCACCGACGGAGTATCCGATCCTTAGTTGGCTGTGACCCCGGCGTGGACTCGAACTCTTCATCCGACCAGCATCCCCCCAGCGAATCGGAGTTGGTCCACTATCATGCGTGCCAACCTCCTGTTGGCCGACAATCGTCGAATATCTGGCTTTACTGCGGCCTTTTCAACTTCTCGGGGTCGAATAGCCACCCAGCTTTCACCGTCCGCCAGATCGCTTCCGTATTGCGGATATTCTCGATCGGGTTGGCATCGAGCAGAACAAGATCGGCAAGCTTGCCTTCTTCGATGGAGCCGAGATCCGCCGCGTCTACCTCGGCAGCGGCATCCTTGGTTGCGATGCGGATGACCTCGCCGGGCCGCAGCCCAGCCTCGACAAAGCGCGCGAGTTCCCAGTGCAGCGAGGCGCCCGCAGGCGTTTCAGGACCTGCGGCATCGGTGCCAGCGAGCAAGTTCACACCCAACTCGTGTGCCCGGGCCACCTCAGTGAGTAACCCGGCCACACCGCCACGAAGAACACTGATCGGAAGCGTGCGGTTGATACCCTCCGAGCTTGCTGCGTCGATGTACCACGACGGGAATACAGCCCTGAATTTGGCGTCCGTGAGCCGTTCCGGCTCGTCGCGCAAAAGCAGCGAGTCGCCGCCCGCGATAGCGAGTGTTGGGTCCCAGGCAGTCCCGGCCGCCGCGATCAATTGGAACACGTCGTCATAGCAACGGTTCAGTTCGGTAGTGTGCTCGAGCGAGGCGAAGCCGAGCGTCACGCTTTTGACAATCTCCTCCAAACTCATGCCATGTCCGACGACGGGCAGTCCCAGGCGGCGGGCCTCCGCCGCAACCGTGCGCTTCAACGGCCAGGAAAGAGAAGGATAAACCTTCACAAAGCTGACGCCCAGCCGCTGGAACAAGCGCACATAGGCGCGCGCATCATCGTCTCGATCGATCTGCAGGAAGCCATCGCCGAAGATCGGCCGATCGCCTTCGAAGATTTCGCCCGAATAGAAATGCCTTGGTATGGCGGCATCGGTAGCTGCCGCGCGATCCTCCATGCCGGCGATCCAGCCCAGCGGGCCTCCCGGATCGCGCACCGATGTGACTCCGTACGCGAGGAACGCCTCTTCATTCGCGCCAGCCGTATGTGCATGCATATCGAACAGACCGGGGATTGCGAAGCGGCCGCCGCAATCAACCGACTCGGTCCGGGCTGGCAACTCGCGCCCACCCGGGCTTCCGATCCATTGAATTCTGCCATCTGCGATCAACAGCGATGCAGGATCTCGAAAGCTCGCGGTATTCAAATCAAGGATGCGGACGTTGCGGAGCAGCAGAGGAGGCGGAGTTTGCCTCGGAAGCTGCACATGAACGGCAATCTCTTTCCGCACGCCGCCGCCTAAAGGCTGAAGAAAGACACGCGGTCCGGCAGAGTAGATGACGGCCATGCCATCGGGTGTGAGAGCGAAGGAATCGCCGCCTTCGGCAGCAACCTCAGAGACATCGGCATCGCCGATCGACCCTGCTACGATCAAAGCCTTCAGAATGGCGCGATTACGGCGAAACACCACCCACCGGCCGTCGGGCGAGATGCGGGCGTCACTGAGATGCCGCGTGAGGTGGGATACCTGCCTGGGCGCGGCCTCACTGCCCACTTCCCGCACGTATAGATTCCCAACGCCGGAAAGATCGGAAGAGAACCACAACGTACGGTGATCGCTTGAGAGTTGCGGGCGTGGCGACCAGGAAGTGGCCTCAAAGAGTACTTCGGCTTTGCCATCATTCACGTCGAATGCGGAAACGTGTTGGGAGTCGCCCTCGCCAACCAGGGCGAGGAGACGACGTCCATCGGGAGCCCACGCCAGCTCGGAGAAACTCTGGCCGGAGCTTAGCGATCGACGTTGCCCACTCGCAACGTCGAGAATGCGAATAGTGTCCTGGCCGTATTGTGTGCGCACATACGCGAGCCGGTGCCCATCCGGCGAAAATGCCGGCTCGCTTTCGAGCGCGTCCTCTTGCGTGATTCTTTGAGCCTCGCCATCACCGCTGAGCGATTGCTTCCAGAGAAAACCGGCGGCAGCGAAGACCAGCGTGCGGCCATCGGCCGACAGGCGCGGCGTGAGAATCGTGCGCGGCGCACCTCCTGGCGGCGCCGATGCTGCGGCAGGTTTACCCCGGTCCTGAACCTCCAGCGTTATGTGTGCCTGAAGCGGGATCGCTTGCCTGCCGCCGGACGACGTCAGCACCACCCAGAGGCGGCCTTCATCGCCGATGAAAAGCTGCTTCCCATCTCCGCTGACGGCAAAGCGCCCCAGACCGGCGACCGGTGCCACTTCTCTCTCGTGTTCGCTGGTGGAGGGAACGAAGGCAACATCCTCGGCAGTGGGCAGAAATCCGCCGACGCGGCGAGTGATCCTGTTGCAGTAAAACCCGTCTCGGCCGGGGCTCGATTGCACGCGATCGATGTAGCCGGGCACAGTCCGTAAGTTCGACACGGAACCGCCGGCATTTAGAGCTTCGATTCGCGTAATATTGTCCCCCAACTCAACATCTCGTTCGATGACCGACCAGGCCAACTGGCCATCCGGTAGCAGGAAAACAGAAGTGATGCGCCTGGCCGGAGCAGTGATCGGCTGGTACTCGACCCCGTCGCGAGAGACGCGCACGATGACCGCCGTGCTAACGGATACGCGCGGTGTGAACCTTGGGATCCAGCTGTCATACCGCAGATACAGGATCGACTTGCCGTCCGCGCTCCAGACTGGCCGGCCCACATGCTTCTCATGAGTAAGCTGGACGATGCGACCATCCTTCAACGCGAGGACAAAGATGTTGGCTTCGCTGCCGTCGCGATCCGAAGTGAATGCGACCTCAGCTCCATCAGGCGAGAGCACCGGCTCATCGTCATAGAAAGGACCGAACGTGAGCTGCTCAGCCGTGCCTCCGCCCGTGGGAAGACGGAACAGATGTCCCAGCATGGTGAAGATCAAGGTCCGGCCGTCTGGCGCCAGCGACACGTCGGCGCCCGTCACACGCGTTGTCTGAAACTGAATCGTTCGGGCGCTTGCCGGACAGGCGATCAAAAGAGCCGTAATGCAAAAGGCGGTTTTCATTGACGTCCTCTTTCTATACGGTTGCCGAGCCACCGCCGGGTTCCCCGGGGCGCGCGGGGACCAGCGCCCGCCAGCAACTTGATCGGGGGTTTTCTGCGGATCGTGGCCCACCAAAACGAAAAATGCCGATCGTGAGCGCATGACCAAAAGTTACCTTGGGCTCCCTTGGCGAGTTCGAGACGCGTCCAGACTGGGCGCCCACCTGGACAAGCGTCGGCGGTGCGCTCGAATCGCTCTGGAAACAACGGACGCCTGCGGGCTCGATCAACTGGCCAACTGGGCTTCAAAAGTTCGAAACGTGTCCAGTGTGGGGAGCCAAACCTGGACCCCTGGGAATCGGAGTTTCCAACCAGGCCCTTCTCTGTTGACAGTGCGGTACTCACGGGCACCTTAATCAGCGTCTGCACGGCGGTGGTCCTGGGGAGATCGGGCGGCTGGCCGCGTACGAACGGTACGGATAATCTGGTCCCCATCGCGCTGCCGTGCGAGGCGAAGATCATAGTCCACCTGCAGCCCGAGCCAGGCTTCCGGCGAAACACGGAAATAGGTTCCCAGCCTCAAAGCCGTATCGGCTGTGATGGAGCGAATGCCATTCACGATTGCGCCGATGCGATTGGGCGGGACGTCAAGATCGCGAGCCAGTTGGTTGATGCTGATCCCGAGTGGTTTCATGAAGTCTTCCAGGAGAATCTCTCCGGGATGGATTGGATCGAGTAGTTTTGACGGCTTCATTGTCATCTCCCGAGTCTTAGTGGTAATCCACAATTTCAACGTCATGCGCATCGCCGTCACGCCACGCGAAGCAGACGCGCCATTGGTCATTGATTCGAATGCTATACGTCCCCGCGCGGTCGCCCTTCAGCGGTTCAAGCTGATTCCCTGGAGGCACGCGAAGATCCTCCAGCCGCCGCGCCTGATGCAAGTACAGAAGCTTCCGCCGCGCAGGCCGCTCGATGGATTGAAATCGCCGGACCGTGCGGTCCTCAAAGAGCAAAGCGGTGTGCGCGCACCGGAACGATCGGATCAAATCCCAGTCTATGACGTGTCAGGCATTATGTCAAACGTCATAGACAGCGAAGAGAACGGGGGGCCGCCGCTATCGCAGTACGCCGGGTCTGGCGGGGGTGGCGATCGGGCGACGCAGCAGGCGCGTTGCCCGGAGAGGCAGTTGGAAACTCGTTTTCCGGGGAGCCAGATTCCAGAGTGTTGATACCATTGGCTCCTCACCAGTCCAACTTGGGTGTGCGCGAGTGCCCGGAAGGCTGCATGGGCAGTGAGAGTGAGGGAGCATGGCACTGGCTAGTGCGCGATAATGCGGTGAATCTCTTCGCGGTCCCGAGCGGCCTTTTCGGCTGCTTTTCCAAAAGCGAACCACACCAGAACCAGAGCCGTCACGATTATGACAAATGGCCAGGGTCCAGCGAGAAAATGATAGAGCCAGGAGGAAGGGTCGAGCCCGCGGGCTCTGGCTGCGGCCAGCGGTCCGCCACCCCACCAGGACGCCACGATACCGGGGAGAAACAAGAACAGGCGACGTTGGATGCGCAGATAGCCGCACCGTCTCTCCTCATGCTGCCTCGTAAGAAACTGAGCGCACGGCTCGCTCGCGCCAGCGCGTTGACGCCCACGTTCAAACGCAGGTCCGAATAGGTAGACGATTACGCCCAGCGTCCATGCCTGTCCGATCCTGATCCATGGGTCATCGATTCTGTACACGTTGTAGAGAAGAGCGGCGGCGAGGGCCACCGTAACGATCACTACGCCTCGGACGACGCGGGAGTTGAGTTTCTCTCGAGATTGAGCCATGGCGCATAGCTCGTCGGGTGTCAGTGCCATTTGCATGCTTCGTTCTTGCTCCTCTGCCTGGGATCTCCAGGCGGCCTCGGGCGCATCCGGTTCGCCCGGTTCCTTAGGTTCTGGCATTGGTGGCTCCTTCGAGATACTTCTGTTTAAGCATCCTCTTGATTCGGTGAATTTTCGTGGCAACGTTGCTGGCAGCGATACCTGTCACCTCCGCTATCGATCCTGCTGGCTCGCCTTCCAGGTAGAGCAAGATGACTTGGCGGTCTAGCGGCTTGAGCCGGTGAATCAACTTCAGAAGGATTGCCGCCGAGAACCGGGGATCAACCTCTGCTTCGCCAACGAGCGAGGGGATTCGAGCTTCGAGGGTTTCCAGGTCCACCAGGCGAGAGGCCAGGCGGCGAGCTCGCACGACGTGGGAAGCACCCACATTGTGCGCAATGCGATAGACCCAGGTCCGCAAACTGCAACGGCCGTCAAACGACCCGAGGCTCACCCACAACTCCATATGCATCTCTTGAAGCAAGTCTCGTTGCCGGTCAGGATCGGCCTCATAACCGCGGGCAAGCCGGCGGATGGCGGCAGACTGGGTGGCGCTTGCCTCCGCATACAGCGCGTCCTGTCTGTCCCGATCCACCGAAGTCCTATCTTGCCTCCATCTGGGTAGTCTCCGCCTGACGCAGGTTTCTTACACTTCCGGTTCGTTATGCCACGTGGGCCGCGGTTCGATTAGGATCGTTCCTGGGTGCCCAGTCTGGATGAGAGCGCCGGTTTCACTCGTACACCGTTGGACTGAAAGAAGTTGAACTGGTTCGAGCGGACTGCGTTTCAAGACGCAAAGGTTCTAAACGCGTCCATGCCGGCCTGCGAAGCGGACAGATCGCCCGCTGACAAACAGTTTTGACACGGGTATGCTGAAGGGTTGACAACAGGCACCGAGGATCGCGATTACCGCATCGTGCGCATTGTGCGCTGGTTTCGCCGCCGCCGGATGCAGCGTTTTGAGGCCACATTCACGATCACGGCCCGGACGCGCGTGCTCGACGTGGGGGGCACGTCCATGAACTGGGCGTATCTGAGCGTCCGGCCGCGGCTGGTGATCCTGAATACCGGGCGCGAGCGGCGCGACGCGGAGAGCGTGACGTGGGTGGCGGGCGACGGCTGTTCTCTGCCCTTCCCTGATGCCGCCTTTGACATCGTCTTCAGCAATTCGGTGATTGAACACGTTGGCTCGCCGGAGCGGCAACGGCTGTTCGCAGGGGAGATCGCGCGCGTCGGGCGGGCGTACTGGGTGCAGACGCCGAACCGCTGGTTCCCGGTGGAGCCTCATCTGCTCACACCGTTCCTGCACTGGTTGCCCGTGAGCGTGCGAGCCTGGATAACCAGGCGGTTTACGGTGTGGCAATGGGTAACCAGGCCCGCGCCGGACCACCGCGAGTTCTACATCGAGCACTTTCTCGACGACATTCGGCTGCTCGGCCCGGCGGAGATGAAGGGGCTTTTCCCCGGCGCCCGCCTGGTTCGCGAGCGCTTGCTGGGCCTGACGAAGTCTCTGGTGGCGGTGCGCATGCCGAGGTAGCGGATCGGCATTGGGCCCCCATGGCTTTTCGTGCGGAGACGGCCAGACCGATCAACGAACTCACCGCGGCCGCGCCACTGCCATCGCATTTCCGCTTTGACCGGAAGCCCCCTCCGGAGTGCCGCAGGAACGGCGGCGCTCATTCCTTGTGCAGGAGCGGCAACACCGCTTCTGGCGTGACGGCGCGGACGGGAGATGCGCGAAACCCTTTCGGGTCCCGTGTTACGATGCACTCACAACCCGCCAGCCGCGCGGCGGCCGCGGTCACCGCATCCTCGAAATCGGAGCAGGGCAATTGCAATGCCTCCTGGATGACGGCGCCCTCGACGGCGGCCACTCCAAAGACTCTCAGGATGGCCGAGACGATCCGCCTCGCTTTGACGTTGCCTTTCTCTTTTCGGACCAGGTAGTGAATGGTGGTAACGGAGTGTGCCGCCAGCATCCCTTCCAAAATGCCTGTCTCGACGGCCGCCCAGGCCGACGCGCTCGCCTCCGCATAGGGTTGCCGGTCGAGCAGAACGTCCAGCACGACATTAGTATCGAAGAGGACTCTTTTCATCGATATTTCACCGCCAGATGCTTCCGGTACTCGCCGATTTCCGCACCCTTGAGAACGCCTCGAACCGAGCGCAGAATCGGCGCGGCGCCGGGAGAAGGCGGCTCGGCAACCGCGGCGAGGTAGGCTTCCACCATCTCCGATACGGAGACGCCGCGCCGCTTCGCGTATTGCTTCGCGCGCGAAACCACGCCGTTGTCGACACTCAGGGTGAGCTTGGCCATGTACGTATGATATCAGAAGAACAGTACGTATGACTCTTGCAGGTCTCAGGCGGCGCCAGACCTGAAAGCTGGAACGCCCCGGGCGTATCACAATTCCCGGAATCTCGCGCTGAAGTGCCGCAGGAACGGCGGCTCATGAACGATCTCGAAGCCGCGCAGCGCATCCTTCCGCTCGTTCACTTCCAGAATCGCCTCCACCAGATAATCAATGTGGCTTTGCGTGTACACGCGCCGCGGGATGGCCAGGCGCAGCAGCTCGTGCCGCGCCTTGTCGCCGAACATCACCGAGCCGATCTCCACCGAGCGCACGCCCGCATGCCGGTACAGCTCCACCGCCAGCGCCTGGCCGGGGAACCGATGCTTCGGAATATGCGGCAGCATGCGGCCGGCGTCGATGTAGATGGCGTGGCCGCCGGGCGGCTCCACGATGGGCACGCCGCGGTCGGCGATGTGGCGGCCCAGATACGCCGTGGAGGCGATGCGATACTCCAGATACTCGGGCTGCAGCACCTCTTCGAGGCCGACGGCGATGGCGTCCAGATCGCGGCCGGCCAGTCCTCCGTAGGTCGGGAAGCCCTCGGTAAGGATCAGCAGATCCTTCTCCTGCTCGGCCAGCTTGTCGTCGTTCGTACACAACAGGCCGCCGATGTTGGCAAAGGCGTCCTTCTTCGCGGAGAAGGTGCAGCCGTCGGCCAGCCGGAACATGCGCTGTGCGATCTCTTTCGGCGAGAGCGCCGCGTAGCCGTCCTCCTGCTGGCGAATGAACCACGCGTTTTCGGCGAAACGGCATGCGTCCAGATACAGCGGAATCCCGTGCCGCCGGGTGATCTCGCGGACGGCCTCGATGTTGGCCATGGACACGGGCAGGCCGCCGCCGGAGTTGTTGGTGACGGTGATCATCACCAGCGGTACGCGATCGCGCCCGTGTTCGTCGAGCAGGCGCTCCAGCGCATTCACGTCCATGTTGCCCTTGAACGGGATGCGCGCCTGGGTGTCGGCCGCTTCGGGCAGAGGCAGATCGACGGCCTGCGCGCCGGTGAATTCGATGTTGGCCCTGGTGGTGTCGAAGTGCGTGTTGTTGGGCACGATGTGGCCGGGCTTGCAGAGGACGGAAAACAGGATGCGCTCGGCGGCGCGGCCCTGGTGCGTGGGGATGACGTGGCGAAAGCCCATAAGGCCGTCCACCGCGCGCCGGAGGCGGTAGAAGCTCTCGCTTCCGGCATAGGACTCGTCGCCGCGCATCACCGCCGCCCACTGCTCGGTGGACATGGCGCTGGTGCCGGAATCGGTCAGCAGATCCAGCAGGATGTTGCGGGCGTGGATCTGGAAGAGGTTGTAACCGGCCTCTTCGAGGAATTGTTCGCGCTGCTGGCGGGTGGTGCGGCGCAGCGGCTCCACGCTCCTGATGCGGAACGGCTCGATGATGGTCTTCACGGTGCGTCCGGGGTCATTTTACCGTGCCCGGCTACACCGCGCAGGGGTTGAGAGCGCCTGGCCAGGCCACGGGCCTGCCCTGAGCCGCTACACCCCGGGAACCGGGCCCGGTGGAACGGCTGGGAACGTGATGATGGAGAAATAGGAAAGAAAACGGCTGAGCATGCTATCGCGCTCGGAGACGCTCACCCACTTGATGGCCGCCTGCTCGCCTGGCTCCGAAAAGAACCCGACGCCGCCGATGCCCAGACGCGCATCCATCCAGGAGCTGACGAGCTGGCCGTTGACGAAGGTGAGAAAGCGATCCCCGCGCACGCTCACGTGAACGCGATAATCCGTCTCGCGATCGAGGGTCAGCGGCAGGGGCAGCTCCAGCCGTTCGGTTTCGTGCCCGTTGAGGACCACAAAGCGCACCAGATTGGCGTTCGGCAACGGCCCCGGCCTCGCGATCAGCAGTTTGGCGCCGTAGTAATTCCTGACGTCGGGGGCACGGAACGCCCATCCCATGGCTCTGCGGTCAATCTGCCCGAGGAACTCCATCTCGTAGTTGGAAAGGTGTGTGGAAGGCTGCCACACCCGCAGTTTCCCCGGCAGGACGTAATCGCCGGCGCGGGTCCAGGAGCCGGCGCTGTCGGACTCGCCCACCCAGCTCGCCAGTCCCGACCCGAAGTTCTCGCGGAGCGTCAACGGAGTGGAAGGCTCCAGTCTGGTTCGCAAACTGGCGGCGAAATCGGCCCTCGGAGGAGCGTGCAGGCTGTAGTCTTCCGCAGCCTGGGTGGCAGTGTGCGGAGGCGGGGGCCCGCCGCCTGGAAGACCGAGCAGCGCCAGGACAAGGAACGCCGCCGCGAACAAGCCGAGGACGGTGATCACCTGTCCGGGCTGGGGGCGGCGAGTCTCCCGGCCGGCCTTCTTCCGCAGATGCAGTTCGGAAGCCCAGGATTCGGACCCGTAGATGTCCTCCATGTCGCGCAGTGCACGCGCCGAGCGGGCAAGGAAACGCCTTTCGTGGTCCCTGGAGCAGTATCGGCTGCCGGCCACGACCCGCCATGCACTAACCGGGTTTTCGCAATACGCGCACTTCATGCGTAATGACCGTTGCCTGAGTGTACCGGGCCGTGGCGGCCCTTGATACCGTACCAGGCGTGAAATGACCTCTCCATCGGTGCTCACCGTATTCAATCCAGGGTGAAGCACCAAACCTGCCGCCCTATACCTCCAACCCGACCGAACGCATCAGCTCCAGGGCATTGCTGCGGCGCACCACGCCATCGTGCAGCCGGTAGTCGAAGACCAGGCTGGCGCCAGACAATACATCGGCGAAATGGACGTTTTTCACCAGTGGGGAGAGGTCCTCGGAAATTGCCGTAAGGGCGAGGTCGTGGGTGGTGGCCAGGCCGATGGCGCCACGGTTCACCAGCCCCCGCAGGATGGCTTCGGCGCCGATGCGCCGGTCGTGCGAGTTGGTTCCGCTCAGCAGCTCGTCGATCAGGAACAACAGCGCGCGATCGCCACGGGCCAGATCCATCATTCGCCGCAGCCGGGTGATTTCGGCGAGGAAGCGGGAGCGGCCATCGGCGAGCGAATCCACCACGCGGATGGAGGCGGCCACCGACAGCGCGGAAAGGCGCAGGCGCCGGGCCCGCACTGGCGCGCCTGCCAACGCCAGCACCGCGTTCAGGCCGGCGGCGCGCAGCAGAGTACTTTTGCCCGACATGTTCGAGCCGCTGACAATAAGCAGGCTCGTGCCGGCGCCCAGCGCGAGATCGTTGCGCACGGCCACCTGCTCACGCATCAGCGGGTGCGCCATGCCTTCCGCCTGAAAAACGGCGGTCTCCGGGCTGAGTTCGGGAAACGGATCGGCCGGGCGATCCCAGGAGTAGCCGGCCAGCGCGCAAAGAACCTCCAGCTCGGCCACGCTGGCCAGCCACACGCCAGCATGCGGACCATATGCGCGCCGCCAGTCCTCGATGCGCATAGCGAGTTGCTCGCGCCACAGAAGCAGGACGGCGATCGGCAGGAAGAACTGGTTGTGCGCCCAGTCCAGCCGGGCGGCATAGCGTTCCAGGCGTTCGATGTGCCGGGAAGCGCCAGGGGCTCGGCGGCGCGGTTCTCCCCCCTGGCCGGGCGCCTCCACCGCTTCGAAGCCGGCGCGCAGACGTTGCAGATGGGGCATCTCGAACTGCTCCTGCTCGAATCGCCGCAGCACCGCCGCCAGCCGGTCCAGCGCCCGGGCCGGCTCCTCGACGGCCTCGCTGACGTGGTTTACCTTCTTCCGCAGGCCGAAGATGAACGTCAACTCCACCAGCAGAGCCAGCAGGAACGGCCACAGCCGCAGGACGCCCGCCAGATTCAGAACCAGCAGCAGCACGGCGGCGCCAGCGAGTAGCGGCGCAAGCACACGCAGGCCGCGCACGAAGACGATGGGCTGGGACTCGCCCCACGCCGTCAGCGCCGCGGGCCGTACATCCCGGCGCACCAGGTCGCCCACCAGAAAAAGATCCTCGCGAAGCTGCAGCCGCGGGCGAAGCTCGGCCACGGCGTGCTGGCGTCGCTCCACCGTCTCCATCCCGGCCGGCTGCAGCAGCCACTCGGCCAGCATCCGCTCGGCCAGCGGTGTGCGCACCGTACACAGCAGCTCGTAGAGCGAGCCCTTACCGAAGATGTCGAGGTCGTCGGCGTAGACGTGATCCGGCGTGCGGAAGCGCTCGCCCGTCTCGCCCTGGCCCTGCCAGCGGTCTTCGAGTCTGGCGAGGCCGCGCTCGCAAAACAACGCGGCGCGGCGCGCATCGCTGAGGCGAACGAATACAAGCTGGTGCCACAGGACCAAAGACAGAAACAGAACCGCAGGCGGGATCAGCCAGTAAGGCGAGATGATTGCCTGCCCCAGGGCCAGCCACGCCACCACGACGCCGCCGATTCCGGTGGCCAGGCGGGCGGTTCCGATCCGGCGGAAGCGGCGTTCTTCCCGCGTACAGACATTGCGGCGATCCTCGAGCCTGCGGGTATACTCGGCATGCGGGTCCACTGCTGTCAGGCTATCAACATGGATGACTTCCTATCGGGCGAGCCGGTTCGCATCCCCATCACCGACGTCTTCGATCTGCACTCCGTGCCGCCGCGCGACGTGAAACCGGTTGTAGAGGAGTACCTGGCCGAGGCCCACCGTCTGGGTCTGAAGGCGCTGCGGATTATTCACGGCCGCGGCATCGGCGTGCAGCGCGAAGCGGTCCGCGCCATCCTTGCGCGCACGCCCTTCGTGGAGAGCTTCCGCGACGCGCCAGCGGAGGCCGGCGGCTGGGGCGCCACCATCGTGAACCTGAAATAGTCCGGGGACAGGCGGGGCCAGCGGCGAGTTAATGGGGGTCTCAAGTTTCTCAGTCGCGGGCGCACGGCCCGGATACGAGGAATCTCGGGAGCCATCAAGCGAAGGGGTTAATGACTCGCACGCTTCCATATCGCTGCCCATGACTCAAGTCTTCGGAGTAGACGGTGTCGGCTCCAAGCGCCTCGGCGGCGGCGAGGATCGCTGCGTCCAAATAGGAAATTGCGAATCGCTCGGATTGCTCGATAGCGATTCGCACCAACTGATGGTCAATGGCCTGACAGGGAAAGGCCGTCCACTGCTCAATCCACTCCAGGGCTTGCGCGGCGGAGATCGGGCGTGACGCCTTCCTGACTACGGTCACAAAGAATTCTTGCAACACCTGCGCCGAAGTGCCGAAGTCCATTGATTCGACGAGCTCCATAGCGCGCTTTCTCCTGGGTTCGTCTTTACCCGCTCCTACCGCCGCGTATACGAGAATATTGGTGTCGAAAAACGCCTTAACGGTCATGCAAATCTTCCCGCGTCCACGTTTTCTTGCCGAGCTGCCCCTGAGATTGCGTGCTTAACTGCCGCAATCGCGCTCGGGCGCGCTTCGCCCGGTCCTCGTGCGCGGCGATACGCGTCAAGTACTCACGCACCAGAGCGTTAACGGTGGAGTTGCGTTCGGCGGCATGGCGGCGAACCGTGGCCAGGGTATTCTCGTCCACGCTGAGCGTGATATTCTTCATAACCACAGTATATGTGTAACTGTGTTAATGCGCAATCGGCAATCCGAGGGTTTGACGGCGGTCGGGATGCCGTCATTAGACAAGATTCGCAGAGTTGTGATGGCAGAAGGACTCGGGCTCCGCGAACCGACCACGAAGAAAAGGAGGAGACGCGGCCGATTCGGAGAGCCCTTCACAGCTTGGCTGGGAGGTGATATCCTTTCAATGCAAACATTAACGGACCACGAAGTATGGAGATTCAATTCACAACTCGGGTGTTCAAAGAGGGACGAACCTACGTCGCGCACGCGCTGGATCTGGATGTCTCCTCCTGCGGTGGCAGCGAAGCCAAAGCCGTCAAGAACCTCAGGGAAGCCGTGCGCCTGTTTCTGGAAGAAGCAGAGCGGATGGGCACGCTGGAGCAGATCCTCGAAGAGGCCGGCTACAGCAGGAGTAAACAGAAATTCGCGCCGAAGTTCGTCAGCCTCCAGCGCATGTCTCTCCCGCTTCCGCTGACGCATGCCAAAACTTAGCCCCGTTTCTTATAAGCGGCTGGCCGCCGTGTTCGAGGCCGAGGGCTTTTCGTGCGTCCGCACTGAGGGCGACCACATGGTGTTCACCAAGCCCGGCGTGATTCGGCCGGTGGTGATCCCGAGATACGCAGCCGTTCCCGTCTTCATCATCAAAAACAACCTCCGGACCGCCGGGATCTCCCGCGACCGCTACTTTCAACTCCTCAGCCGCGAAGGCTGAGCAGTTATTCGTCCTTATGCCCCACCCAACAACCCATCACTACATCCGCAACATGCGACTTGCCGGTGTCGAAGAGAGCATCGCCATGAAGATTTCCGGCCACCGCACGCGCGCCGTGTTTGACCGCTACGACATCGTCGGTCCGCGCGACATCAGGGACGCCGCGACGAAGATGGAACGCCGCCTTTCAGAGAGTCTTGGCACAATCGCCCTTTCCGGCCCTGTCCGCAGGCCTCTGGATTACGACAAAAACGCTTCTAAGGGATTGAATTTAAAGGAGAGAGGATTGGTTGCGGGGGAAGGATTTGAACCTTCGACCTTTGGGTTATGAGCCCAACGAGCTACCAGACTGCTCCACCCCGCACCACCATCCTAGCGCGGAGTTCGGGCGGGGTCAATGATTTGCCGCCGGAGCGGCTGGAGCGTCCCGCGGGCCTCAGATTCCATGGGACGCTGCGCAGCCCCAGGCAGCCGGTGGTTCACGACTGATCCGCTCCCGCGTTCAGGAAGTTGCGCAGGATGCGCAGTCCAACCTCCCCGCTCTTCTCCGGGTGAAACTGGCAGCCGTACAGGCTTCCGGATCGAACCACCGCGGCGATCAGGCAGCCATCGTAGTCGCAGTGGGCCAGAAGGTGCCCCGGCGCGTCCGGCACGGCAGCATACGAATGGACGAAATACACGGCGGCGTCCGGGCCGAGGCCGTCAAGGATGGTGCCTCGCCAGTCCTCCGCCGAGCCCGAGGCCACAATGCGGTTCCAGCCGATATGCGGGATCTTCCGGGGCTCGCCGTTGCGGCCATTCCGCGGTATCGCCTGAACGTTGCCGCCGATGAGGCCGAGGCCCGCTACCACGCCAAACTCCTCCCCGGTACTCAGCATCATTTGCATACCCAGACAGATGCCGAGAAACGGGCGGCGTGAGCGGGCGAACGAGCGGATCGGTTCAACGAGACCGCGGCGTCGCAGCTCCTCCATTCCATCGGCGAACGCGCCCACCCCGGGAAGCACCAGCCTTGGGGCCGACGCCACTTCTTCCGGCGCTCCGGTCAGGGTGGGGGTGGCGCCGCAGGCGGACAGGGCGCGCAGGACGCTCCCGACGTTGCCCATGCCGTAGTCGACCACGGTCACCTCAGGCGGCATGCGCCCTCACACACAGACCGGCGTCCAGCGCGAAGGCCCGAATCTGCGCCAGCGATAGGCGATGGTAGTGCAGCACATCGGCGAAGGCTACCGCGTCGGCTTTGCCCTGCTCGACGACCTCGCGCAGGTGCTCGAGAGACCCCATTCCACCGCTGGCGATCACCGGGACAGGGACTGCCGACGCCACCCGGCGCACCAGCTCGCAATCGAAGCCGCAGCGGGTTCCCTCGCGATCCACCGAAGTGAGCAGGATCTCGCCCGCGCCCAGATCCACGGCGCGCCTGGCCCATTCCAGCACCTCCAGACCGGTGGGCTCGCGCCCGCCGTCCACATGGGGTTCCCAGGGGCCGGCGCCCGCTGTCTTCGCGGCTTTCGCTTCAATGGACAGAACCATGCACTGCGAGCCGAACCGGCGGGCCACTTCATGGATCAGAGCGGGCCTGCGCACCGCCGCCGTATTGATGGCCACCTTGTCGGCGCCCGCTCGCAGCAGCTCCTCCACGTCGCCGACGCTGCGCACGCCTCCGGCCACGGTCATGGGCACGAACACGTCCTCGGAAGCGCGGCGGACGATTTCCTTCAGGCTGTTGCGCTGATAAAGGCTGGCCACCGCATCGACGTAGAGGAGTTCGTCGATGCCCTGCCGGTAGTAGGCGCGGGCGTGTTCGCCGGGGTCGCCGATGACCCGCACGCCCTCCAGGCGGATGCCCTTGATGAGGTTGGGGCCCTTCACGTCGAGCCGGGCGATCAGCCGGATATTAGGCATGCGGCGATCCTCCAATCGAGAGCGGTGTCTATGTCAATGCTCGCCACCGCGTCCATCACGAATGGCATTACCGGAGGAATGAATAAGCGGTTCTCCCGGAGGAACGCGCTGGAACTGGTCAAGTAAATGGCTCCGTTCTGGTTGTACACGAGGGGGAGCGTCTGCCGTGGAGCGTGTAACGCCTCGATGTCGAACAGCGGCTGGAGTGCCCCGTCTTTCTCGACGAAGGCTTTGAACGGGCTCTCTCTTGATTCGGTGACGCTGATGGCCGATTGCGCGCTGCGCTGGAAGAACGCCTCGATGCACGCGGTGATGTGGGCGCCGGTACGAAGCGGCGAGGTCGGCTGCAGGAGAACGAAGTACTCCGGCAGCGTGCCGGCGGCCGCCAGAACATCGAGCGCATGCCGCACCACGCCCTCGCTGGTCGCCAGATCGCCAGCCAGCCCCGCGGGACGGTCAACGATGTCCGCCCCGTACTCGACGCCGACGGCGCGGATGTCGGGGTCATCGGTGCTCAGCAGGCAGCCGGCAACGTGAGGGCACGCGCGGGCGGCGAGGATCGCGCGCGCCACCAGTGGAATACCGGCGAGGGGCAGGAGGTTCTTTCGCGGGAGCCCGCGGGACCCGCCGCGCGCGGGGACTATGGCCATTACTTTCGGGATGGGCTGCCTCCTCATACGGCTCGACACAGACCCGTTCTCACAACCGATCCAAAGCGGGAACGGCTTCGAAATCGCAGAACTGTTTCTGCCGGGGCGTTTCCCAGACCATCCTGTCGGACAACGCCCGCAGGAACCGCGGCGCGCTGTGGCCATCTCCGAAGAACCGCGACGGCCGCACGCTTTCGATCCGGCAGGCCCGGGCGATGGCATCGCCGATGGCCACGCGGTCGTCGGGAACGTCGAGAATCGATTCGTAGCGGAAGCGGTTCTGCTGCCGGCTGCCGACGTTCACCGTGGGCACTCCGAAGACCGGCGCCTCGCGAATTCCCGCGCTGGAGTTCCCGACAATAATCTGCGCGTGCTTCAGCAGCGTGAGAAAAGACTCGAAGCGCATGGAGGGAAGCAGTTTGAAACGGGGATCTCCATCGAGCGCGGCGTAGCGTGCCAGGATGCAGTCGGATCCCGGGTCGTTGTTCGGGTAGATTACGATGTGCGCCACCAGCACGTTGCGCAGGGCGCCCACGATGGCCCCGGCCAGCGTCTCGATGCGGTCGCCGTGGACCACGATCATGTCCGGCTCGTATTCCTGGACGTAGCGCGACAGGCCGGTGATAGTGTTCGCCAGAACGTGCTCGGAGGGCTCGCCGCGAAACTGGTTCATGAAGGCGTGAATCCGGGTGAAGCCGGCCTTGATGACTTCGTCGATGGTGAGCCCGTAGCGGGAGAGCATGTGCATGCCGGTGACGAACACCGCACCTTCCACGAACGGACAACCGTCCACGGCCCGCATGAGCGGCTTCAGCTTTCCGAAGTCGGCCCGCGTGCCGGTGAGGAAGACGACGCGTGGTTAGTGGACCGAGGCCCATTGGAGTTGCTCGTCCTTCCTGATGTCTCGGGCGGCATGCCGCGAGAGCACCCGAGGGAAGTCTTCGGCGAGGATCTCGCCGGTGCCCGGCCGCTTCACCCACGTGTTTTCGTACGTGAACGCCTCGCCGGCCGCGATGTCGCGTATGGCCACCACGGATGCGTAGGCGAACAGGATGGTAGGTGCTTCTCCGGGCAGCACATCCTTTTGTCCGCCCAGCGCCTCGTGAATGGCGCGGCTGCCTTCGATAAGCTGCTTCAGGTCCTCGGGGCTCATGGAGACAGGCATGTCGGGCCCGGGCCACGCCTTGTTCGAGGTGAAGTGCCGCTCCAGAATGGAGGCGCCCAGCGCCACGGCGCCGAGGCACGGATAGTTGGACAGCGAGTGATCCGACAGGCCGATCACCGCGTCCGGGAAGCGTTCGGCAAGCTGCCCGACCGCGCCAAGACGGACTGCGCGGTACGGCGTCGGGTACATGCTGGTGCAATGCAATAGAGCGAAGGGAATGGCGTGCCGGCGGAAGATGGCTGCCGACTTGTCAACGCTCTCCACACTGTTCATGCCGGTGCTCAGGATCACCGGCTTGCCGAAGCGCGCGATGTGCTCCACCAGCGGGTAGTTGTTGCACTCGCCCGAGCCAATCTTGTACGCGGCTACGCCGAGGCGCTCCAGGCGGTCCGCCGCGGCCCGCGAGAATGGCGTGCTCAGGAAGATCAGCCCTTTTGACTCGGCGTGGAGTTTGAGCTTGCGCTCGTCTTCTTCGCCGAGGGCGCAGCGCGCCATGATGTCCCAGATGGATTCGCTGGCGTTTCCCGGGACCACGCCGTTCGGAATCATCTCGTCTTCCACAACGTGCGTCTGGAACTTGACGCACTCGCAGCCCGCCGACGCCGCGTCGTCGATCATTCGCAGCGCCTTGTGGACGTCCCCCTCGTGGTTGATGCCGACCTCGGCGATCACCAGCGGAGGGTGGCCGGGGCCGATCCTGCGTCCCGCGATGGTCAGCTCAGGCATCGCGACCTCAGAGACGACCACTGCGTGGGGCAGCCCCTCGGGCTGCGGCCGGCCCTCGGCCGGCCTGTTCCCGTGAACCGAAGCCTGATTCCGCCAGCGAAAAGCGGGTCCGGGGGACCCGCGCAGACCGCGGGGCCGCCCCATAAAGCTGCCGAGCCGCAACCAAATCGGCAGGCGGGTCGAGGACCCGCCGCAGGCTGAGAGCCTGCCCCACTTCGAATCGTCGCGCGCCGCAAAGAAATCAGGGTGTAGTAGTACAAAGCAGCCGAGCGGCAACCCAGATATGGGCGGGGCTGAGAGCCCCGCGCCGGCTCGAACACAAGCGAAGGACGGATGCCGGCCTGATACGCGGGTAAGGAGACCACTGTGGCTTCGCCCCTGGTCGGGCCCGCCCCACTTCGAATCGTCGCGCCGCGAAGGGCCGCACCTCGCCTCCGGCGGAAGCTCATTCCACCTGGCGCCGCAGTGTCCATTCGCCGTTCTCCTTCTTCCACAGGTGCGGGGAGCGCGCCTTGTCGATGACGCTCCAGAACGTAGCCTCCGAAATGCCCATGTATTCGAGCATCTCGGGGAAGTAGCGCGCCGGGAATTCGGTGTCATAGCGATGCACCAGCGCGACGCCTTCTTCTCGCGTGATCTTTCCGGTGCGCACCTCCTGGGCGGCGTCATACGTGGCTCGTCCGATTCCGAACTTGATCAGGGTGGTGTAGTAGTGCAGCGGATCGATCCTGTCGTCAATCGAGCTGTAGCGCGAATACGATCCCTCCGTTCGCTGATCGTTGGGCATGAATCCGGTATGCTCGGCGGCGTAGTAATAGCATTCTTGCGGGTCCCACTTCAGGTAGTAACCGAGGTAGTGCACCTCGGCGCCCAGGGCTTTGAGGCGGCTTCCATCCACGGGCAGGTAAGGGTTCAGATCGCCGCGGGAGATGCCGTGTTCCCGCTCCAGTTGCGCCATCGGAACGCCGCCCAGCAGCAGCCGCTCGGTGTCCGGCCCTTCTTCGTAGAAGTCGGGCGACATGGTTGGCCGGTCGTTCTCCTCGATGCTGTTGCCGTACTCCGCCTGATTCTCTCCATAGAAGATCAGGGGAATCCCGTACAGGGCGGAGAAGCGCGGCGCCACCAGCTTCTGGCCGATGATGAATGGCTGAAACGGATGGGCCAGGTTGACGAAGGCCAGCCGGGTGAGCAGGCGGTGCACCCGCGAGTTGGGCGTGACCAGAACATTGTCGAAACCGCAGCCGATCCAGCCCTGAAAGTTCCGCCACCCCACCTCGGTGTACGCGTGCGGCGCCCACGTCACCGTGAGCGGGTTCATTCCGTATTTGTACTTCAGAATGTGCGCGGTAAAGGAGCTGTCCTTGCCGCCGCTGCCGGGCACGATACAGTCATGCGCGCCGCCGTGGCTGCGATGGCGCTGGCAGAGATCGAGGAGTTGCCGTTCGCGCTCGCGCCAGTCGATCCTGGTCTTGATCTCCGCGTAGCGGCAGGCGCTGCAGACGCCCTGGTGGTCGAAGGCGATGGTGGGTTTGGGTTGTCCCGGCCGATGGCGAAACTCGACTACCGAGCTGGGGCGCTGGTTCGAGATCACGCAACGGGTGCAGAAGCGCACTTCGGCGGGCAGGCCGTACAAGGCCTCGTGAGGCTGAGTTTCCGTTTCGAGAAGCATGTCGTTCGCCAACGCGAGAAATCGCGCGCGTCATCCATGTAGTGGCGTTTACCGGGATATTCTCGCGCCCGGTTCCGGATCGGAGAGCCGGACGGGGCGCGGCCCACTTGCATTCATATGCGCCGCAGTGTGCGCGACACCCTCGAAATGGCCGTCGAGCACCACCGGTCCGGCAGGCTGGACCGGGCCGAGGGGCTCTATCGCAAGGTGCTCGCAATCCAGCCGAATGAAGCCGACGCGCTGCACCTGCTGGGGCTGATCGCCCACCAGCGCGGTCACCACGAGCAGGCCGAACGGCGCGTCCGCCGGGCCATGGAGGCGCGGGGCCAACCCCAGGCCGAGTTCCTGGATACGCTTGGCGACGTGCTGGTGGCCCTCGGCCGACTCGGCGAGGCGCTGCCGTATTATGCGGAAGCCCTCGCCCTTCGCCCCGATCTCGCCCTCACCCACAAGAGCCTCGGAACCACGCTGTGCGCTCTGGGCCGCGCCAGCGAGGCCGCTCCGCATTTCGAGGCCGCGCTCCGGCTCAGTCCCGGCGATCCCACCGCGCATAGCAATATGGGCACCGTCTTTCTCGATCGCGGGATGCCCGCCGAGGCCATGAAGTACTTCGAAAAGGCGCTGGAGATCGATCCCCGGTGCGCCGAAGCCTGGTGCAACCTGGGCCGCGCGCACGGCGAGCTCGATAGGAACGAGGAAGCGGCGCTGTGCCTGGAGAAGGCGCTAACGCTGGCGCCCCGCCTCGGGGTAGCGTATGAAAACCTCGGCTGCATTCGCCACCGCCAGGGCAGGATAGCGGAAGCCATCGCCTGCTACGAAAAAGCGCTGGCACTGCCGCACCAGACCGCTCTGCTGTATTGCAACCTGGGCAACCTCTTCAAAGAGCAGATGCGTCTTCGCGAGGCGGTGGCCTGCTACGACCGGGCGTCCGAACTCCAGCCCGGTTTCCACGAAGCCACTTGGAACCGCTCACTGGTCCGTTTTCTGGCCGGCGAGATCGAGCGCGGCTGGGAGGAATACGAATGGGGCTGGACGGCGCGACAGCGCTCCCCGAAACGCCCGTTCCCACAGCCGCGGTGGGACGGAAGCTCCCTCTCAGGCCGGCGGCTGCTCTTCTGGGGCGAGCAGGGCCTGGGCGACGAGATGATCTTCGCCGGAATGATCCCGGAACTCTCCGCAGCGGCCGCCCACTTGACGGTGGAGTGCGAACCCAGGCTGGTCCCGCTGTTTGCGCGCTCATTTCCGGGCGTGGAAATTATCCCGCGCACGAATCCGCCGCATCCCGCCACCGGGGCTGCGGATCTGCAGATTCCGGCCGGCAGCGCGGCGCGCTGGTTGCGAGGGTCGTTGGCCCGGTTTCCGCTCTCTTTTCCCGCGGGCCAGGGCTACCTGCGCGCGGACCCGGAGCGCGTCGCACACTGGCGCGAGCGGCTCGCGGCCCTCGGTCCCGGTCCGCGAGTCGGGATCTGCTGGCGCAGCGCGCTGAGTTCCGGTTTGCGCGCCCGGCACTGTACCAGCCTGCCGCAGTGGGGCGCCGTGCTAACGGCGCCGGGCGTCCACTTTGTCAACCTGCAGTATGACGACTGCCGCGAGGAACTGGCCGAGGCACGCGGGCGCTTCGGCGTGGCCATCCACACGTTGCCGGACATCGACCTGAAGCAGCAGATCGATGAAGTGGCCGCGCTGACCACGGCGCTCGACCTGGTGGTAACGGTGGGCACCGCGCCGGCCTGCATGGCGGGAGCGCTCGGTGTGCCCGTCTGGCTGCTCGCGCTCACCAGTGGCGGCGACTGCTGGACCATGGGCCAGCACTACTGCCCGTGGTTTCCCTCCATGCGCCTTTACGAGCGCGCGTGGGGCCAGCCGTGGGAAGAGGTGCTGGAGCGGCTTGCCCGTGATCTCACCATCGAGGCCGCGCACGATGCCGCGCCCCCGGCCACGGAGTTGTCCCCGACAACCTGATCTGAGAACCGGACGGGGCGCGGTCCACTTGAGTTCATATGCGCCGCAGCGTACGCGATACCCTTGAAGTGGCCGCCCAGCACCACCGCGCCGGACGGCTGGACCAGGCCGAGGGGCTCTATCGCAAGGTAATCGCCATCCAGCCGAATGAAGCCGACGCCCTGCATCTGCTGGGGATGCTGGCACACCAGCGGGGCCGTTACGACGAGGCCGAACGGAGGGTCCGCCGGGCCATCGCGACGCGCGGCCGGCCGGTGGCCGCGTTCTCCAACACCCTCGGCAATGCGCTCGCCGCGCAGGGCCGGTCCGATGAGGCGGCCCGGTGCTTCGAGGAGGCCATCGCGCTGGATCCGGACAATCCCATCGTTCACAAAAACCTCGCCGATCTGTTGAACGCCCTGGAACGCCACGACGAGGCTGCCGCGCATTACGAGAAGGTCCTTCAGCTCAATCCCGGAGACGCCTCGGCGCACAACAACATGGGTGGCGTTTTCCTGCAACGCAGAATGTTCCAGGAAGCCACCCGGTGCTTCGGGCGAGCCATCGAACTGGACCCGAACTGCGCGGAAGCGTACAGCAATCTGGGCCACTCACTGCGCGAGCTGGGCATGCTCACGGAGGCCGTCGATTGCCTCGGGGCGGCGATCCGGCTCCGGCCCGACCTCGGGGCGGCGTATTCCAACCTCGGCTGCGTGCTCCACCAGCTCGGTGCGCATGCCGACGCCATCCGTTCGGTGGAGACGTCGCTGGCGCTCGATCCCGGCAACGCCTCGGCGCACAGTAACCTGGGCAACCTGTTAAAGGACCAGTTGCGCTTCGCCGAGGCGATTGCCAGCTACGGCAGAGCCGTGGAAATCCGGCCGAGCTTCCACGAAGCCCGCCTGAATCGAGCGCTGACCCGGTTCATGTCGGGACCGATTGAGCGCGCCTGGGAGGAATACGAAAGCGGTTGGGCGGCTGGGAAACGCGCTCCTCTCCGTCCGTTCGGCCAGCCGCGCTGGGATGGGGGACCGCTCACCGGCAAAAGACTGCTCTTCTGGGGCGAGCAGGGCATCGGCGATGAAATGATCTTCGCGGGCATGATACCCGAACTCACGGCCGTGGCGGCGGGCTGCATCGTGGAATGTGAGCCGAGACTGGTCCCCTTGTTCGCGCGCTCGTTCCCGGCCGCCGAGGTGATCCCGCGAACGGACCCGCCGCACCCGAGCACCCGGCAGGCCGATCTGCAAACTCCCGCGGGCAGCGCCGGACGCTGGTTGCGGCCTTCGCTCGAACGCTTTCCGCGTGGGTTCCCGCACGACAAGGGCTACCTTCGCGCCAGCGCGCCGCGGGTTTCCCACTGGCGCGCGCGCGTGGGTGCTCTCGGCGCCGGGTTCAAGGCCGGAATCTGCTGGCGGAGCGGGTTGATGGCGGGCCTGCGCCGTCTGGATTGCACGGACCTGCGGGACTGGGACCCCGTGCTGACGGTCCCCGGTGTCCATTTCGTCAATCTGCAGTATGACGACTGCCGCGCGGAGCTGGACCACGCTCTTGCCCGGTTCGGCGTTCCGATCCATGGCTGGCCGGACATTGACCTGAAAAAGGACATCGACGAGGTGGCCGCGCTGATGACCGCATTGGACCTTGTTGTCTCGGTGGGCACTTCGGTGGCCTGCCTGGCGGGTGCGCTGGGAAGGCCGGTCTGGCAGCTTACCCTGACCAGCAGCGGGGACTTGTGGACTATGGGCCAGAGCTGCGTGCCGTGGTTTCCCTCGATGCGCATCTATGAGCGTTCGTTCGACCAGAAGTGGGAGGCGGTTCTGGAACGGATCGCCGTGGAATTGGCGGGCGAGAGCGGCAGGATCGGTGGCTCGTCCTGAGCGGTGTGGTTAGCAGCCGCAAAAGTCATAAGACCGGCCGAACGCAAGCGAAGACGCCCGCTCCACAACGGCAGGCGAATGGTCCGCAGTGGTTGTGGAGCAGGCCTCCGGCCGGCGGCGACTTCCGCCATGGGCAATCAGTGAAGGAGCGGAAGGCGGGCCGGGCCCGCCTTCACGATTGAGGAGAGAGTTCAGGTGGACTAGCTGCGGAGCAGCGTGAGCACCTGTTGAGGAGCGGAGTTGGCCTGGGCCAGAGCGGCCACGCCGGCCTGGACCAGAATCTGCGCCTTGGTAAGGTTGGCCGCTTCGGCGGCCATGTCGGCGTCGCGGATGGAGGCTTCGGCGGCGGTGGTGTTGGTGAGTTGCGACTGCGCCAGATTCGTGGCGTACTTGAATTCGTTCTCGCTGAGGCCGACCACGGCCTGAGCCGAACCCAGAGCGGTAGTCGCGTTTCCGACCGCCGTGACCGCGGCTGCCGCCGCAGCCTGGTTGGAGACGTTGGCGGTGCCTCCGCCGGCCAGGGCCGCGGCAACCTGCACCGTGCCCTGTTGAGTGGCCTTACCGATACCCACCGTCCCGTTGCTGCCGGCCGCGCTGAGGCCGACCGAGAACGAGCCTAGTGTGCTGAGGAATTGGACGCCTTCGCCGGTGACCAGGCCGGCGGAGTTGGTTATGGTGTTCTTGACGGCGACGATCGACTGCAACGTCGCGTCGTCGCTCGATTGCAGCGCCGAGTTGATGGCGGTGATCGCCTGGTCGAGTGAGCCGGCGTTACGCGCCGTGCTGTTGTTGGAGAGCACCACAGCAAGGGTGTGGGCGCTTCCGTTCGCGTCGTTGGCCGAGATGCTGACGGTTTGATCGTCCTGTCCATTCTGAATCGGGTTGAACTGGAACACGGAGGTGGCCGTAGAGCCGCCCGCGTTGAAGTAAATGGTGTTGGTGGTGCTGGTGCCCGTCGCCGCGAAGGAGCCCTGGTCCTGGGTAACGGCGGTAGCGCCGAGGGTCAGTACGTTTCCAAGGGCGGCAGCGGCGAAGCCCAGAAGCTGCTGGTTGGCCGTGCCCTGACCTTCCGCCACGCGGAATGCCGTCCCATTGGTGGAAGAGAGCTCGATGTTGTTGCCGTTCAGGGCTGCGGTGATGCCGGCCGCATTGGTGGTGGCGTTGGCGGCGAGGGCGGTGTTGAGCAGGCCGACCACGCCCGCTGTCGTGTCGCCGGCAAATCCCGTAACGCTGATCTGCTGGGGCGCTCCGCCAGCCACGGAGATCTCCAGTTTGTCCGTGGCGACGCCAGTGGTGACGCCGGCGCCGGCCGTGATGGAGGTGTAATTGAAGGCGCCGCCTGCGGGCATCAGGTAGTTGCCGAGGCCGAGTTCGTTGGTGGTGTCGCCCACGGCGGACACGTTGAAGTTCTGGCCGCTGGCGCTGGTGAAGGTCAGCGCGCCGTTCGCCGAGGCTGCGGTGATGCCGGCCGCCATCAGTGTGGTGTTGGTGTTCACCTGGTTGACGAGGTCGGAAACGCCCAGCGCCTGGGTGGTGTCGGTGTTGGCCAGGGTGAGGTCTACCGGGCTGGCCAGCCCGCCGCCCTGGATACGCACGATGGCGCCGGCCAGGGTGGCCGTCGTGCTCACGAGGCCGAGGGTCGCAGTGACCGTCTCGCCGAGAGACTTGCCGGTGGAGGCATTGACGGTGGCGGTGCCGGAAAGTCCGAGGGCCGTCGCCAGCGCCGTGTTGCTCACCGTGATGGTGGAGCCGGTATCGTCGTTCAGCGATGTGATGATCACATGGTGCTGGGCATCCGCCGAGGCTACGGCGTAGGAACTGAAGGCGCCGGCGGCATTCAAATCGGCGGCCACCGTGCCTGCCGTAATGGCCGCCGTCGTCCCGATGCTGAAGTTCATGGCCGGTCCGCCGTTGAATGACAACGTCAGCGCGTCGTCCGTGCCCGCGGTGGTGGTGTAGCTGTTGGAAGTGTCGGTTCCGGTCATGACCGCTTTGGCGCCGAAGTTGCCCATCAGCGCATTGGCCGTACTGTCGCCAGCCCGCACCTGGAAGGCCGTGGTGGAGGAAGTGAAGGTCAGTTGCTGCTTGCCGGTGGAATCGGTATTGACGGCCGCGGTGATGTTGGCGTTCTGAAAGGCCGTGGCCGCCTGAGAGTTGCCGATGCCGGCCTGTTGAATGGCCGCGTTGACGGCGGTCACCAGCGTGTCCGCGGTGGTTACGTTGGACAGGTTCACGTTCAGTTGCACTCCGCTGGCGCCGCTGAATCCCGGACCGGTAACGGTGAAGGTGGTATAGCCGGAGTTGGCCGTGGTGTTGGCGGTGTCAGCCAGGATGTTGGCCACGCTGCTGGTGGAGCCGGTGCCGATGTCGCTGCCGGCGATGCCGGACGACTCCACGCCGGTCAGACCGAGGCTCTTGGCGTCCACGGTGGCGTTGGCCAGGTTGAGCGCGATGGAGCCGTTGGCGATGGTGGCGGCGCCGGTGGTCCCCTGGCCGCCGCCAACCAGCACCGTCATGTTCTTGGCGAAGGTGCCGTCGGTGTTCATGCCGATGGCCTGCGCCTGGCGGCTGATTTCACCGAGCACGCTCTGGAATTCGGTGTTGAGCTGGTCCCGGCCGGTGGTCAGGACGCCGGTGGCCGATTCGGTGGCCAGCGTGCGGGCGCGGTCCAGAAGCTGCGAGATGTTGTTCATGCCGCCGTCGATGATCTGCAACTGGCTCAGCCCGTTGTTGGCGTTCTGAATGCCCTGCGTCAGCACCGCTTCGTTGGAACGATCGCTGTTGGCGATGGCCAGCCCGGCCGCGTCGTCGCCGCTCTGGACGATGCGCAGACCGGAGGTCACCTGGTTAATGGTCTTGCTCTGGTAAGTACTGTTGAGGTTCAGGTAGTTTTGCGCCTGCAAAGACGCAACATTGGTATTGATGTCAAAAGACACGGTGATTCTCCTTAGTGTGAGGAGACTCAGGCCGGGATTCCATTCCAGACCTGGCGCTGCGAGCGCCTTGCGAGTTCCTTCACCTGTCCTTATCGCCGGGCGATCGGGGACCTTGAGGAGATTTCTTTATTTTTCCGAAAAAACTATCCAAAGACGCGAACGGCATGGACCTTGCCGCAAGCTGGTTCTGTTCCGCCGTAAGCCGTACTTCGTTGCGCAGGATTAAGACGTCCCGCGGAGCCGAAATGCCGATTTTCACCTGGTTGCCGGCGATCTCCAGCACCTCCACCTCAACTCCGTCGCCGATCAGCACGGATTCGCCCGCCCGCCGCCGGATTACGAGCATGTCCGCTCCTCGGCGCCCGTTCCCGCCGGCGAGAACGTGACCGGTTGCTGGTGGGAGTAAGCGCCGTCCCAGCGCACCGCCTGAACCGCTCGCCGGTTCGCCCGGTTCACCACCACCGGGGACATGAAGTTGGCGCTAATCTGTCCGTCCTGGCGGACCGCTACGAGAGCCAGGGCCGCCACGTCGGCGCCAATCGCCGGGTCGCCGGTCTCGTCGAGCCCGAGGACGGCCCGGTCGTCGGCGGATATCTGCAACCGGTAGCACGGATCCACTTCGAAGACGGGCACCGCCAGAAAGCAGAGATGCGGGGTGGACACGCTCTGCAGCAGCACCAGCGGCGCCGTGCGGGGATGCTCGATGGCAAGGAACGCGCGTTCCCGCTCGAACGCAGGCAGCCCGAGAGGAAACTCGATGACTGTCCCCGCGTCCAGCGAAATATTGCCGAAATACTTTGTTTGGATTTCGCTCATTCTCCGGCACCATCGCGCGGCTGGCGTATCGGGGGCGGATCTCACCTTCCGAGTCCGCTGGGGCAACTCGACGCCCGCTCGCCTGGCTTCCTACTGCTTGAGCAGCGTGAGCACCTGCTCGGGCGCCGAGTTGGCCTGGGCCAGGGCGGCGACACCGGCCTGGATGAGGATCTGCGCCTTGGTCAGATTGGCGGCCTCGGCGGCCATGTCGGCGTCGCGGATAGACGACTCGGCGGCGGCGGTATTGGTTAGTTGCGACTGGGCGAGGTTCACCGCGTAGGACAACTGGTTCTCTCCGCGGCCGATAACGGCCTGCGCGGAGCCCAGGGCGACCACCGCCAGGGACAGCGCGGTGACCGCCGCCTCGGCGCTGCTCAGGTTCGAGATATCGGCGCTGCCTCCTCCCGCCAGTTGCGTGGAGCTCTGCACCTGTCCCTGTTGGGTGGGCGAACCGATGCCAACCGTCCCGTTCGTGCCGGCCGCGCTCAGCGCCACCGAGAAGGATGGCAACGCGCTGACGAACTGAATGCCCTCGCCGGTGACCACGCCATTGGCATTGGTGATCGCGCTCTTGACGGCGACGATCTTCTCCAGCGTGGGGTCGTTGCTGGTCTGCAGCTCGGCGTTGATGGTGTCGATGGCCTGGTCGAGAGAACTGGCGTTGCGCGCCGTCCCGTTGTTGGAGAGAACCACCGCGAGGGAGTGGGCGGTTCCCGACGAGTCGTTGCCGGAGATGCTGACGGTCTGATTGTCCTGTCCATTTCGAATCGGGCTGAACTGGAACACGGACGTCGCCGAAGAGCCGCCGGCGTCGAAATATATGTTATTGGTGGTGCTGGTGGCCGTTGTCGCGAAGGACCCGGCGTTGCCGCCCGCGGTAAGCGTGTTCCCAAGGGCAGCGTTGTAGAAGCCGGTACTCTGCTGCGCTTGCACGCCGGTGCCCTCGGCTACCCGGAAGGCCGTCCCGTTGGCCGACGTGAGAACGATGTTGCCGCCGCCGCTCAGGGTCGCGGTGATGCCGGCCGCATTGGTGGCCGCGTTGGCGGCGAGGGCGCTGTTGAGCAGTCCGACCACGCCCGCCGTGGTGTCGCCGGCAAATCCGGCCACAGCGATCTGCTGGGCCGTTCCGCCCGCCACGGAGATCTCCAGCCTGTCGGTAACGGCGCCGGTGATGGGGGCGTTAGCGGCGGTAATGGAGGTGTAGTCGAAGGCGCCGCCGCTGGCCAGGTAGTTGCCGAGGCCCAGCTCGTTGGTGCTGTCGCCCACGGCGGACACGTTGAAGCTCTGGCCGCTGTTGCTGCTGAAGGTCAGAATGCCGTTGGCCGAGGCTGCGGCGATGCCGGCCGCCTGCAGGGCGGCGTTGGCGTTTATTTGGTTTACCAGGTCGGTCACGCCGAGCGCCTGGCTGGTGTCGGCCGCGCCCAGTGAGATGTCTACGGGGCTGGCCAGCCCGCCGCCCTGGATGCGCACGATAGTGCCGTTCAGGGTGGCTGTGGTGCTTATGGCGCCGAGAGTCGCCGAGACCATCTCTCCGAGCGACTTGCCGGTGGTCGGGCTGACGGTTGCCGTGCCGCTCAGACCCAGGAGCGTAGCCGCGTTGCTGTTGCCCACGGAGATGGTGGAGCCGGCGGCGTCGTTCAGCGACGTGATAGTGAGAGCGCCGCCGGTGGTAGTACCTGCCACGGCATTGGCGGTGAAAGCCGGATTGAGGTCCAGGGTGGCGGCGACAAGAGTGGCGTCGGTCTCGCCGCCGGCCATGTTAAAGTCCATCATCGGCCCGCCGTTGAATGAAAGCTGCAGGAAGTCGGTATTGGCCAGAGCGGGGAAAGCGCCCCCGACGCTCCCGGTCATGACCGCTTTGGCGCCGAAGTTGCCCATCAGCGCATTGGCCATCTGGTCCCCCGCCTGTACCTGAAAGGCCGTGCTCGACGAGGCGAAGGAGAGTTGTTGCCGGCCCTGGGAGTCGGTGACGATGGACGCCGTGATATTGGCGTTCTTGAACGCCGTCGCATATTGAGTGGTGGCGTTGCCGGCGTTCTGAATCGCGTCGTTGACGGCGGCCACCAGCGTGTCCGCGTCGGTAACCGAGGACAGATTCACCTGGACCTGTATCTTGTTGGCGCCGCTGAAACCCGGACCCGAGATGTAGAAATCCGAATACCCGCTGGATGTCGTGGTGTTGGCGGCGTTGGCCAGAATCTCCGCCACGCTGGTGGTGGCCGAACCGGTGCCGATGTCCGTGCCCGCCATCCCGCTCGCCTGCACTCCTTCGAGGCCGAGGCTTTTGGTGTCAATGGTCGACTGGGTCAGATCCAGCGAGATCGTCCCGTTCTGGATGGCGGCGGCGCCGGTCGTGCCCTGGCCTCCGCCCACGAATACGGACAGGTTTTTCGCGAACGTGCCGCCGGTGTTCAGGCCGATGGACTGCGCCTGGCGGTTGATTTCGGTGAGCACGCTCTGGAACTCGCTGTTCAGCACATTGCGGTCGCCGGTAAACGTGCCGGTGGCCGATTCGGTGGCCAGCGTGCTGGCGCGGTCCAGAAGCTGGGAGATGTTGTCCATGCCGCCGTCGATGATCTGCAACTGGCTCAGCCCGTTGTTGGCGTTCTGGATACCCTGTGTCAGCACCGCTTCGTCGGCACGATAGCCGTTGGCGACGGCTAGGCCGGCCGCGTCGTCGCCGCTCTGGACGATGCGCAGACCGGAGGTCACCTCGTTTATGGTCTTGCTCTGGAAATTGCTGCTGATGTTGAGGTATTCCTGCGCCTGAAGAGACGCCACGTTCGTGTTTATGCTGAAAGCCACAATCGTCTCCTTGATGTGATGCTACTGGCGCACGCCGCCGCGGGCGGACCCGTCTCATCCAAATCGATCGGGCGCAGTTCCTTCCGTTCCGGCAGACCGCTGGCCGGGTCGATTCCCCGGACCAGCGTCCCAAAAACGCTGCCGATTCGCCTTGTGTCGATCTGAACCATCCGCTTCCACCGGTGCAAGCGTTGTGCCACGCCGCCACGAGGGCGCCGCCGTCCTGCGCTACGATGGAGACGCGGAATCTTAAATGGCGCAGAATCTCCGAGTTCTCATCACCGGAGGGGCCGGCTTCATCGGCTCCTGCTTCGTTCGCGGCAGTTCCGAAATGGAACGCTTTTCCCGAATTGTCAACGTGGACAAGCTCACCTACGCAGGAAATCTCGAAAATGTACAGCCGGTGGCGGGAGATCCCAGGTATGTTTTTGTGCGCGCCGACATCACCGACGATCAGGCCATGGATCGGGTCTTCGCCTTAGAACGGCCCGACATCGTGGTGCATTTCGCGGCCGAATCGCACGTGGACCGGAGCATCCTCTCGCCCGCGGCGGCCATCGACACCAACCTGGGCGGCACCTTTACGCTGCTCGAAGCGGCCCGCCGCCACCCGGTGCGCCAGTTCATTCACATCTCCACCGACGAAGTGTATGGGGACCTCGCGCCGCCACACCAGGCCGACGAGGATTATCCGCTGCGCCCGAGCAGCCCCTACTCGGCGTCGAAGGCGGGCTCGGACCTGCTGGCGCTCTCTTATCACCGTACCTGGGGGCTGAACGTCACGGTCACCCGGGCGTCCAACAACTACGGGCCTTATCAGTTCCCCGAGAAGCTGATTCCGCTGATGATCTCCAACGCAATCGAGGGAAAACCCCTGCCGCTCTACGGCGATGGCCTGCAGGTGCGCGACTGGCTGCACGTGGAAGACCACTGCCGCGCCATCTTCGCCATCATCGAGAAGGGACGCCCCGGGCAGATCTACAACATCGGCGGCAACCGCTCCCTGACCAACCGCGAGGTGGTGGAGAAGATTCTGGCCGCGACGGGCCGCTCCAACGATCTGATTGCGCACGTCACCGACCGCCCCGGACACGACCGCCGTTACGCTCTCTCCAGCGCGAAGCTGGAACGCGAAACCGGCTGGCAGTCGCGGGTGAGCTTCGAGGAAGGACTGGGCCGCACCGTCGCGTGGTACCGCGACAATAGCGCGTGGGTGGATCGCGTGAAATCGGGCGAATACCGCAATTGGTACGAGCGCAACTACGGAGCGCGCGAGGTGGTGGGGCGATAGGCCGATCGGCTCGCGGCCGGTGGGAGTGTCACGATTCAGCGAGCGAAACCAGAGACACTACGGCATCGGGTGGGGTGGGCGTTCGTTGAAGCCGGGCGGACGAAGAATGAACTCCGCCGCGCCCGGCCGATGTGGACGGCGCACAGCACCGTGCGCGATTCGTCTTTTTGTGGATACCTGTATCCTATCCACCGCCTTACGCGATGGAAACACCTGTCCGCACCCGCCGCACAAAGGCGGGCGCGTTCAACGTGAACCTGGCCAGATTCGATTTGAGTTGTACCGAACCCAGGTGCCGAGTATTGCGGAAGGTGTTGAAACGACACGAAAGATAGCTGTGACGCGTCCAGCGAGCCGGAATGGGTTCATGCCGCCACTTCCACATACTCAACCTGTGTCGACGGCTCAGGGATAGGAAAGCCTTCGAGTCTCATCCCCTCGAAGTGAAACTCCAATGCGGACGCGAACCTCTGCCGGACCTCTTCCACCGTATCGCCCACAGCGAAACAGCCCGGCACGTCGGGAGAATATGCCCCCCAGTTGTTCTCGCCCCTCTCCAGAACCACGGAATACCGCTTCATGCCCATAATCATGCCGCCCCTTTTCAGGCCAGCCTCGCGCAGGATTCTACCGAGCAGCCCGGCGCCAACGTCGTCGACGCCCTCTCCGACAACCGTAATGGTCCTCGCAACGCCCGGCTTGACGAACTGCCGATGGCTGGCGCCGTTTTGTCTGGCGAACCGCCAGCCGTTTGACTCCAGCGGCAAACCGCCTGCCAGGCACGCGGTTATACTAAAGGTATGAAGACGGCGATCTCCATCCCGGACGACGTGTTTCAGGGGGCCGAGCGGCTTGCCCGCCGCACGAAGAAATCGCGCAGCCAGCTCTTCAGCGATGCGGTCAGAGAGTATGTGGCTCGGCACGATCCGGACGAGGTGACCGAAGCGATGAATCGAGTCTGCGACGAGATAGGGGATACGTCGGACGCGTTTGTTTCGGCCGCCGCTCGCCGGCTTCTTGAGCAGGTTGAATGGTGATCTCTCAGGGCGAGATCTGGTGGGCGGATCTCCCCGTTCCAACTGGTTCAGGCCCGGGCTATCGCAGGCCAGTGATCGTCGTCCAGGGAGACGCTCTCAATCGAAGCCGAATCGCCACGGTCGTATGCGTGCCACTGACCGCGAATCTAAGGTGGGAGGGCGCGCCGGGGAATGTCTCTCTTCCGGCACGCTTGACCCACCTTCCAAATGACTCGGCCGCGAACGTCTCTCAAATACTGGCCATGGACAGGAGTCTCCTGACGGAGCGCGTGAGCAAGCTGTCCCGCGCCCGGTTCGAGCTGTTGTTGGCAGGGATCGACGTGGTCCTCGGGAGGTAGAAAGGCGATAAGCCGGCCGTGGCGCGCGGAAGCGGGAATGCTTTTCGCGACCTCGGGCACAAGAACGCGGACGCGGAGCAGTTCAAGGCCATTTTGGCCGCCGAGATCATCAAGGCGCTGGATCGGGAACGCCTGACGGTGCGCGCCGCGCACGGCCGCATGGGCATCGCGGCAGCCGGCTTCTCGCGCACCCGCAATGCGGACCTTGGGCGGTTCACCGTCGATCGCCTCATCTCGATCCCCAGCCGGCTCGGGTCGTGCGTCGAGGTTGAGGCCCGGGTGCATCGCAGAGGCGCGGGCGTGAAGCAAAGCGAGTGGTGATCTCCCTGGGCGAGTTCTCGGATTTCCGTCGGCGCGCGGAGCCTACCGGTTTTGTTTCTGGAGCTCGAGAAACTTCCTGCGGAGCCGCTCGACGCCGTCGGCAGCCGTGAACATGACCGTCATGAACCGAGGCGTCAGGCTCTCGCGCGACGGTGCGGCGTCGCCGAGAGATCTGGTCATGTGCTGCACGTGGCGGATGGCGTCGTCGTAGGAGCAGGTTGCCATGCAGCAGAACTGGTTCGTGCTGAGCCGTCCCACGGCCACACTGTCACGGAGGGATTCCTGCAAGCGGGCGGTGAAGGCGGCGACAGCGGCCTGCCTGCCCTCGGCGCCATGGAATCGCTCGATGCGCGGGAGATTCGCGATGGCGGCGTAGATCAGGCAGAACGATGCCCCGCCTTCGATCTCCAGCTCGACGAACGCCTCGAATTCCTCGCGGGCCAGGATGGAGGAGAAACCCCGCGCATCCGGCTTGGCGACGGCGTTGTCCACACTTCTCTGGAGTGTGCGGAGTTCATCGCGCAAGGTGGCGATCATGCCGTCCTTTTCGCGTTGCATATTCTGGAACTGCTCGCGCAGCCGGGACAACCCCTTTTGCAGCTCGGCCCGCAGTTGCTGCGGATCCGGGAGCGTGAGAAGCGACTCCAGGTCTTTGAACTCGCGTTCCACCTCGGCCACCTCGCCGCCGTCGCGATCGGCCAGCGTGGCCAGCACGTCCTGCAACGCTCTGGACGTGTTCTCCAGTTCGTGCTGCACGCGCTCGACGGCTTTCATCGCCTCGTCGTGGTAGCGCAGGGCGGCTTCCCGCGCCTCCGCGGCGTTGGGAGCGATTCTTTCAGTGGCGCCGGAAGAGACGGCAGCGTCAACGCGCGGACGCAGGCGCTCCAGGCGGCGGTGAACCAGAAGGGCAGCTCCGGGGTCGGCGGCGTCCACCACCGATTCATCGAGCGCCTGCAGCAGGATAGAATGCGCTTCCGTTACCGCGGCCAGAACATCCTGGCATTCCGAGATGTTTATGAACTGCTTCAGGGACACCATAATAGGGGGGCCTGTATCCCTTATCGGTCGCTTTCCGGTCCTTTTATAGCGGCGTTTGGCGCTCTCGCCGCCTGTCCCGAAGCCGTCGTGCTGCGATCAGATTGTTCAGGAGGCCGCCGCGTAGTAGCCCGTGCGCGCACGAAGTACTGCGCCAGGATAGCGGCGCCGCGCGTCCGGCGTGAGATCTACGTGGATGCGCCGGAAAGAGCCGGGTGCAGCCTGCGGAGCGCGATACGCCAGCGTGTAGCGAAAGCGGATCCGCTCGATCATGGTCCGAAAGGCCTGCTCGGACGATTCGGAATGGATGACGTCTCCGCCGGTCTCCTCGGCCAGATGGTAGACGTCGGCCGGGGTCGACTCCGGGTTCCTATCCGCGCCGGGCCCCGGCGGCGCCGGCCGGATGGCGCGGCCCACCACGATCGCATTCAACGACGTCTCAGCGCGGTACAACTCCCGGATGACGACATCGTCCGGAAGCAGACGGTTCATTCCCAGATTGTCGGTGAGGATCAGAATGGCCCGGCGTCCGGGATCGACGGCGTGTCCGTCCATGGTGTCCGCGCGACGTTCGATCAGGTCCGCGGCCACCAGCACCGCCGAATTGATGTTGGTGGTGTAGCCGACGTCGTGCCCTTTGATGGCCAGGGGAATCTGACGGGCGGTTTCGGCGAGGTTGTCGCTGAACTCCTGGTGCGTTTCGGCGTTCTTCGCGTAGACCATAATGGCCACGCGGTCGCCCGTACGGAGAACCCGCAGAGCCTCTTCCGCATTGTGCGTGATGGTCTCGAGATACCTTTGCATACTGGCGCTGACGTCCATCAGCAGGACCAGCGAGGCGCGCTCGTTGGCCTGATCGCAGGAGATGATTCCCTGTGGGCGGTCCTCATCGGTGACCAAAAAATCGGCGGCGGCCAGGCCGACAATGGGTTCCCCGTCCGGGCCGGTCGCCTGCACTTCGACGCGAACGTCGGAGACTCCCGTCCTGAAGATGGGCGTGCCATCCTGAGGGTCGGACGCCGGGCGGCCCGCCGCGGGCCCGGCGACCGCTAAGATAAGGATCGCGATGAAGCACATCATCGTTGGAACAGCCGGCCATATCGACCACGGCAAGACCGCTCTGGTGGCGGCCCTGACCGGCATCGATACCGACCGGCTGAAGGAAGAGAAAGAGCGTGGCATCTCCATCGATCTGGGGTTCGCACACCTCGACGTCGCGCCGGACGTGCGCCTCAGTATTATAGACGTCCCCGGCCATGAAAGGTTCATCAGGAACATGCTGGCGGGCGTGGCCGGAATCGATATTGTACTGTTTGCCGTCGCCGCGGACGAGTCCATCCGGCCCCAGACGCGCGAGCATTTCGACATTTGCCGGCTGCTGGGCATTCGCCGAGGTATTGTCGCGCTGACGAAGACGGACGCAGTTGATCGGGAGATTCTCGACCTGGTGCGCTGCGAGGTGGAGGAGTTCGTGCACGGCTCCTTCCTCGAAGCTGCGCCGATTGTGGCCGTGAGCGCCAAGACCGGCGCGGGTCTGGACGAGCTCCGGTCGGCGCTGGCCGCGCTGGCCTCCGCGATCCACGCGAAGGACGCGTCGCGCTGTTTCCGGCTGCCCATCGATCGCGCGTTTTCGATGCGCGGGTTCGGCACGGTGGTGACCGGTACGCTGATCTCCGGCGCGGTGAGAGTGGAAGACGAGGTGGAGCTTCATCCATCGCGGCGGCGCCTGCGCGTGCGCGGACTGCAGGTTCATAACGAGGCGGCGACGGTGGCCACGGCCGGACAGCGGACCGCGCTGAACCTGCCGGGAGTCGAGCCGGCGGAGATCAAACGCGGCATGGTGCTGGCCGAAGCGGGCCGCTTCCACCCCACCCGGCAAATCGATTGCGCCTTCCAGTTGCTGGCTGGCGCGCGGCCTTTGAAACACCGCGCCCCGGTGCACTTTCACGCCGGGACCGCGGAACTCATAGGAGAAGTCCGCATCCTGAGCGGGCGAACGCTCATCGAGCCGGGCTCCGCGGATTACGTGCGCATCCTCTTCCGCGAGCCGTTGCTGGTGCTGCCGGGCGACCGGTTCATCGTACGCATGTTTTCGCCGGTGATGACCATCGGCGGCGGCGTTGTGCTGGACATCGCCGGGCCGCGCCGCGCGCCGCTCGCGCGCCTGGAAACGCTGGAGCGCGGTACGAACGCCGATCGGGTGGCCCTGCTGGTGCGCGAGACGGAAGGTGGCGCGGGCGTAGGCGAACTGGTGGCTCGCACCGGGCTGCGCGATGCGGAAATTGCCGATGCGGCGCGGGCCGCCGGGCTGGTGGCGCTGCCGGACTGGTTTGTGGACAAGGCGTGGTTCGAGCGAAAGGCGGCGACAATTCAGGCGGAGTTGTCACGGTTTCATAGGGAGAAGCCCCTGCTGGCGGGCATGCCCCGCGAGGACCTGCGTGGCCGCGTGGCGCCCGCATCGCCGGCATTCGTTCTGGATGCGCTGCTCGCCGGCGCGCAGAACGTCGAGAGCGATGGCGATCTGCTGCGGCTGGCGGCGCATCGCGTGGCCTTTCGCGACGACGAGAGGGAGGCCACCCGCAGAATCGAAGCGGCCTTCGAAGCGGCCGGGTTCGCCGTGCCGGCGGTCGGCGAAGTGCTAGCCAAAGCCGGTGTGGAGACGGCACGCGCCCGCACGCTGCTGCACATCCTGTTGCGAGAGAAGCGGCTGGTCCGCGTGAGCGAAGACCTGGTCTTTCACGCCGCGGCCATCGAGCGCCTGCGCGAGTTACTGGCCGCGCGCAGGGGCGCTCGCTTCGCCGTAGCGGACTTCAAGACCTGGACGGGCATCTCCCGCAAGTACGCCATCCCGCTGCTGGAGTTTCTGGACCGCGAGCGCCTCACCCGGCGCGAGGGCGACGCGCGCGTTGTGCTGTAACGTGGACACGTCTACTGATTTACGTGCACCACCTTCGCCGGGGCGAAGCCGTTGAACCACGTCGCCGAGGCGTTGCTGTAGGCGCCGATGTCTTCCGAGTAGAGCAGGTCGTCGATTTCCAGCTTCGGCAACACCTCGGACTGCGAGATGGTGTCCATGCCGTCGCAGGTTTGCCCGAAAACCGTGCACACCTCGCCTTCACCTCTCCTGAACGCCTTGACGCGATATTGGCAGTGGTCGAAGACGATGCCGGAATACGTGTGGTACACGCTGTCGTCAATGTAGTAGCAGGGCTTCCCGTCGCGGACGGCGCGGCCGATGACGCGGGCCACGGAAGTCGCCGCGGTAGCCACCAGATAACGCCCGGGTTCCGCCAGAATCTCGATATCGCGGGCGAAAAGCCGGCGGATTTCCGCGTTGATCTTGTTCGCCAGCGCGGCCAGCGGCTTCACATGCCGGTCGTAAGGAACGGGGAACCCGCCGCCGATGTCGAGAATCTTTATCTCGTGTCCGCGGGATGCCGCCTCCTGCATCACCGCCGCGGCGATGTTCAGCGCCTGCACGAAATTGTCGAAATTGGTGCACTGGCTGCCCACGTGGAAGCTGATCCCCTCCACCACCAGGCCGATACGGAACGCTTCCAGAATCAAATCCACTGCCTCGCCCGTATCGCAGCCGAACTTCGACGACAACTCCACCATCGATCCGGTATTGGGCACCCGCAGCCGCAGCACCAGGCCGGCGTGCGGCGCGTAGCGCTTGATCTTGCGCAACTCGTCGAGATTGTCGTAGGTGAGCAGCGGCTTATACTGGTCCAGCTCCAGGAGAGTCTCGCGGGGCTTGATGGGATTCGCGTAGATGATCTTGTCCCAGATGAAATCCTGCCGCTCCTTCGCGGGCAGATGCTTAATGTTTTCGTACACCAGCAGGAACTCGGGCAACGAGGCCACGTCGAAGCTGGCGCCCAACTTATACAACGTGCGCACGATCTCCGGCGCGGGATTCGCTTTTACGGCGTAATAGGCCTGTACTTTCGGCAGGCGCCGGCGAAAGCTCGCATAGTTCTTCCGCAGCACGTCGTGATCGATCACCACGATGGGCGTGCCGTGCCGCCGGGCCAGCGTCTGCAGCTCTTTCTTCGTCATACCACGGGAGCCGAGCCGTCCACCATGGTCACCGCGTTGTGCTTGAAGTATTCCTTCGTGAGCGCCTCCATCATCTTGCCGCGCTGGTCGTAGAGACGCCGCAGCTTGCGCGGCTTGTGCGTGGCCAGCGCATAGTGGGTGAACAGCGGCATGGCGATGGTGGTGTCGGTGTAGCAGACCACCGCGTCGGGCAGACGATCCGGGTCCACCTTGCCCCAGCTCACCGCTTCGCTGGGCGTTGCGCCGCTCAGTCCGCCGGTGTCGGGGCGCGCGTCGGTCACCTGCAGGAAATAATCCTGCCCGTATTCCTTGATGCGCAGCACTTCCTGGATCTGCGGCTCGGTCTGCAGCATGAAATTCTTGGGACTCCCGCCGCCCCACAGCACCACGCCGCTCTTGCCGCCGGAACGCTTGGCCGCCAGCACGAAGGCGGTGGTTTCGTTCACGTCGATGGAAGGGTTCAGACGCAGTTTGTTGCCGCGCAACTCCACGCCGGCCACGTTCATGCCGATGGTGGAATCGCCCGGCGAAGAGGTGTAGCAGGGCACGCCCGCGCGATAGGCGGCGGCCAGCACGGAGACATCCCTGAGCCCGGCCTTGCGCTCCCACTCGGCGCAGTACTTGCCCAGCAGGTAATGCAGCTCGGCCGTGCCCATCTCTTTCTGAAACTCGGGCTGCACCAGGATGCCGCGCAGAATCTCGTCGGTGGCCATCAGGCAGTCGCTGTAGCCGAGCAGCACGTCGTAGACGCGCACGATGTCGTTGTCGCGCAACTCGGTGTCGTCCATCTTGAAGCTGCCCGCGCGCACCGGGTAGTTCAGGGCGAAGTGCATGTCGTGATAAAGAATCGCGCCGGTGGCCACCAGCCAGTCCACGTAGCCGGCCTTGATGAGCGGCACGATGGAAGAGCAGCCGAGGCCGGCCGGCGTAAGCGCGCCCGAGAAGCTCATGCCGATGGTCACGTTGGCTTCCAGCATCTTCTCGCTGAACAACTGGCAGCCTTCGCGGAGGCGCGCGCCGTTGTAGGCCAGAAACGCGTTGTCGATGATGTCCACCAGCTTGTCTTTGCCGGTCAGGTTCTTCGGCAGGATGCGGCGCCCGGCCAGATACTTGTCGCGATTCGGGCACTTCTTCTTCTTCATCCATTCGGGCATCTCGGACATGTCTTCGCGATAGCCGCGGTGCGTGCGGGGAGTCTTAGCCATGGTCTGGTTCGAAACGATTGTAGCAGTCGGGACAAGCGCGGAAGTGTAGGGCCCGGCCCTCAACACCTCGCTAGAGATCCTCTCGATATCCGCCGACTCACGCGCCATGCCTACCCGGCGACAACACCTCAACTTAATGTCGTACGGCACTTCTACCGGAGAGTACGATCACTTCGGGACCGTCAGAGGACGGCGAACGGCTTCGTCCGACGGGCACGTGAGGTCAGCGTCAGAAGTAGGGGCGAAATACCGTCGGATCGTTCCGCCGCCCTTGCCCGTTTGTCCCCCCGGAGGTTATGAAGGCTGCGGCCCAAACGGAAACAAGTCGCCACCGGAACCTGCGAGCCTGTACTTCCTTCCGCACGAGTCACACCGGTAAATGTGGACAGTTGGCTCTGTGGAGAACGTGTCGCCCGGCTTGTACGCACCGGTTTCGGCGAGGCTGCCCTCGTGGGTTAGCGGCTTTCCGCAATGCGGGCAGGCCCGCTGAGGTACATCCGCGTTCCGCGCCATCTAATTCAGTTCCCTCCGTGATCAGTTTAGCAGAATTGTGGCCGCCTTGGAGTCAACGTTTTTTCGGAAGCGGCGATCTGGCGAAGTCTAGCAAGTTCGGTGCGCTGGCGGAACGTGGGTGAAGAAGCCACCAAGTGGTCCGGCCCAGTTTATCGCCTCGTACCTCGAGGTTACGTCTGACGCGAAATCCGGAAGCGAGCTGTTGTCAAAGAATCGAGTTTTGACGTCTACCTGGTCTATCAGACTTACAAATGATTTACGCGGCGGTTTGCCGGTGAACTGGTTCTCCCGGATATATTTATTGGCTTCCCAAGCCAAAATATCTGATCCCTGAAGCTGTACAACAAACTTTCGATTCCGAAAAGACCAGCCGCGCGGCTCTATGCCAAACTGCACGGCAAGCTTATGCTCGATCAAGTCATCAAAGAGATCGTTGATTTCGTTCTTGCCCTTTCCCATCTGGTCAAAGATAAAATCTATTGACTCTTGGGAGTTGAGAAGCCTCCACTGCTCGATAAAGGCGAGGCAGCTTTGAATAGCAAAGGTGTAGTGGTGTCGGCCTAACTTTTCACGAAGCTTTCCGGTCACTAACCGGTCGTAGTCGCTCTTGATGACAGCGGTCACCATCCCATCCAGGGCACGCGACCCGATAGCGGCAACGAGCTCCTTAATAACATCATCCCGTTTTGATTCTTCCCAGGCATCGAAAGGGGGCTTGCGCGCGACAAAGTCAGCCATATGGAAGCCGCATTCTAGTATTCCGGCTTCCGACAGGATGGACTTCCATTCTGTCTCGAAGAGTTCCCACCGCCTGACGTCAGAAATCAGACAAGCTGCCACGGCAACGTCCGATTGAAGATGAGTTCCGCTATCGTCGAAGTACGCTGCTACCGAGGCCATCAGATCGGCATCCAAGTCTAGCGTTCGTAGGGGCCGACCGACAGCACTCTATGGCCGGCTTCGAGAACCAGTCTCCGCAACTCGCAGGGCCTGCTTCTTCTGATGAGTAGAATTGTAGCTTATATGAAAAAGTCGCGTGACCGCGCCGGCCGGAGCCCGGCCTCCCTCGGCTTTTCAATGCCGGCCGAATGGGAGACGCACGAGGCCACCTGGCTGGGCTGGCCGCACAACCCTGCCGACTGGCCGGGCAAGCTGGACACTATCCGGTGGGTATACGGCGAGATGGTGCGCCGCATCGCTGGCGGCGAGACTGTTCGCATCCTGGTCAACGCGAAGCCCGAAGAGAAGCAGGCCCGCAGCTATCTGGAGAGCGCGGGCGCCGACGTGCGCCGCGTGGAATTCATCGTGCACCCGACCAACCGCGGCTGGATGCGCGACAGCGGGCCCATCTTCGTGCGGCGCTGCGAGGGGCGGAACCTCCAGACCGCCATCGTCCATTTTCACTTCAACGCCTGGGCGAAGTACTCCGACTGGCGCAAGGACCGCCGCGTCCCCGAGACCGCGGCAAAGCGGCTGGGCACACCGCTGTTCGGCGCGCAATGGAACGGGCGCCCGTTCGTGCTCGAAGGCGGCGGCATCGACGTCAACGGACACGGCACTCTGCTTACCACCGAGGAATGCTATCTCAGCCGCAACGTGCAGGTCCGCAACCCCGGCGTTGGCCGTAAAGGCTTCGAAGCGGCGCTCCGCGAGAACCTCGGCGTCACCAACGTCTTCTGGCTGGGCGGCGGCGTGGCGGGCGACGACACGCATGGACACGTCGACGACATCTGCCGCTTCGTGAACCGGAACACCGTCGTGCTCGTCCGCGAAGAGAACCCGAAGGACGTCAACTATCGCCCGCTCGCCCGGAACTGGGAGCGAATTCGCGACCTGCGCCTCGAAGACGGGTCGAAGCCTGGGGTGATCGCGCTCCCCACGCCCGCGCCGCTGACCTTCAATGGCGAACGCCTGCCCGCCAGCTACGCCAACTTCTACATCGCCAACGCGGCGGTGCTGGTTCCCACCTTCAACGATCAGCACGACCGCGTCGCGCTGGGCATACTGGGCGAGCTTTTCCGCGACCGCCCGGTGGTGGGCATTCACGCCGTCGATCTGGTGCTGGGCTTCGGCACCCTGCATTGCCTCACACAGCAACAACCTGCCGCTTCGGCGGCGGGTCCGTCAGCCGCGGTTTAGGGCGAGGCCAGGGTGCGGGGACCATCGTCGGCCGGCCGCCGGCGCCCTCCAGGTACAAACTGAACAGCCGGGCACTCCCATGCTCCAGACTCCACGTAGTATCCAGGCGGCGCCGTCCTTTCGCAAACACGGCCGTCCCATCCACCAGAACCGTGGATGGCCCGGTGGCGAAGGCCGCTCGCGTGCTGAAGCTCTCCCACAATCCCAGAGCCGCCCGAATCCGCTCGCACTCGGATTCCCATGCCGCCAATGGTTCGAGCTGCCGGAATACCTCGGACGCGTCATCGTAAATGGACTGGCAGGCGCCCCGATTGAGCGCTTCGCCCAGCCGGCTCACGGCATCCATCGCCAGGCCTCTGTGGATGGCGTCCAGAGGCAAGTCACGCGGGTCCGGAACGTGGTTGCACGCGGTCAGAAACAGCAGGATGAGCACGGCCCCAGCGCGTTGGATTGCGGCGCCGGAAGTGGCCATGTCAACTTGGACTCCTTTCGATCCGGCCTTGTTCCCATGCGGCTCGAAAGCGCACCGATAGTGGAGCCATGATTGACGCGGGAGGCTGCGCTTCTGCGCGCTGCCGCTGTGGCTGAGCGCTGCCGTCGTCGCCGAAGCGCCGGTAGCGGTCAGCGACCTCGTCGGCATGATAACCGCCACGCGCGATTGCTGGCCGGGTCTGCGGCGGATTCATCGGCTGTAAGCCGCTCAGTGAGCATGAGCGAGGAGGGATCCGGCGATCCCCTGCAACGGCAGGACGAAGTCCACCGCGCCGCGTTTGATCGCTTCGTTGGGCATGCCGAAAACTATCGAGGTGGCTTCATCCTGTGCGATGGTCACGGCTCCCGCCTGCTTCATTTCGAGCATGCCGCTGGCGCCGTCGTCGCCCATCCCGGTCATGATCACGCCGACGGCATTGGGCCCCGCGTAGCGCGCGGCCGAGCGGAACAGCACGTCCACCGAGGGGCGATGCCGGGAGACGAGAGGCCCGTCCCTGATGTCCACGTAGTATCGCGCGCCGCTCCGCTTGAGCAGCAGGTGATGGTTGCCAGGCGCAATCAGCGCGCGTCCGCGCAGAACCGTATCGTTCGGTTCCGCCTCCTTCACGGAAACCCGGCAGAGGCCGTCGAGGCGCTCGGCGAAGGCGCGGGTGAACATTTCCGGCATATGCTGCACGATTACGACGCCGGGCGCGTCCGGGGGCAGAACCTCCAGCAGCGACCGGAGAGCCTCGGTTCCTCCCGTGGAGGCGCCGACTACCACCACCTTCTCCGTGGTTTCGAGCATGGCGCTGGTCCGCCGGGAGAGAATGGCGTCCGCGGTGAGCTTCGGCTCGACGGCATGGTTCGGACCTGGCGCCCGCAACCGGGCCTCCGCGGCGGCTCGGACGGCCTGGCAGAGCTGCACGCGCGATTCCTCCAGGAACTGTTTGCACCCCAGCCTCGGCTTGGCGATAATCTCCACCGCCCCATATTCGAGGGCTTTGAGCGTGCTCTGAGCCCCCTGTTCGGCGAGGCTGGAGCAGATGACCACCGGGATGGGGTGCTGCGTCATGATCTTCCGCAGGAAGGTCAACCCATCCATGCGCGGCATCTCGATGTCGAGCGTGATCACATCGGGCACTTGTTCGGCGATTCGCTCGGCGGCGACGAACGGATCGCTCGCGGTTGCGATCACCTCGATCAGCGGGTCCGTCGAGAGGACCTCGCTCAGAATCCGGCGCACGATGGCGGAATCGTCGACAACGAGAACGCGGATTCTTTTCCCGGTCATAGCCGGCCCGCCCGGTTGCTCGTGGCCCGCCTGGCACGGTGATCCGCTTCGACGGCGTTCAACCGGGCGAGCCGGTGCACCAATACCTCGCCGGTTCCGGTATAGAAGTGAATCGTGCGGCCCCGCGTTCCACCCAGGTCGGATGCCGCCACGCTGAAACCTTCCTCCTCCAGCACCTCCAGGGCGGCTTGGCAATTCAGGGCGCCGACAGTCGCCCTGGCGGCCCGGGCTGCGGAGACGTGGAGCACATCCGCGCCGCCGAAGAGTTTAACCTCCACCGCCTGCCGGACGGCCCCCAACGCGTCAAACTGCTCGGCCAGGTAACGAATGCTGGAATCCACGTAGCGGTGGCCATCCGAGAGGTTGGCGCCGCGGGGACATCTGGGCAGGACCCCATGGCACAATGCACCAGCGCCCAGCCGCTCGCTCCAGAAAGTGACTCCGACGCACGATCCAAGGATCGTTTGCAGAATCGCGGGGTCCCGAGCCAGATAGAGCTGGCCGGGCTGGACGCTGATTGCCGTCATGTCCGGCATCATCCGCACTTCCTGTAGATGGCCGGCCCGGCCGAAACCAGCGGCAGGTCCATGTTTTGCAGCGACTCGGAGTGGCCCGAAAAAAAGTACCCGCCCGGGATGAGTTGCCGGATGAGCTTTTCAAGAAGACGAACCTGTGTCTGGCGATCGAAATAAATGATGACGTTCCGGCAGAAGATGATTTCCGGCGGCTCGGACAGGCCGTAGTCCGCGTCCATGAAGTTCACGCGCCGGAATTCGATCTTCGCGCGAAGCTCGGGAACCACGCGAAGCAGGTCCGAACCCGGATCGCGGCTGCGCATGAGGTACTTCTTGCGCAGGTTCTGGGGCACCGGTCTTACCACCTCGGCCTTGAAGATGCCGAGGCGGGCCTTGTCCAGCACCGCGGTGCTGATATCGGTTGCGAGCACGCTGAACCGAAAGCCGGGATGGGTTAGGGCATACTCGTTGAGCACCATCGCCAGCGTGCAGGGTTCCTCTCCCGTGGAGCATCCGGCGCTCCAGACGAGGGACTTCCTGTCCGCGCCATTCCGCGCATCGAGGACCGGGAGCGCCTTCGATACGAGGTACTCGAAATGCTCCGGCTCGCGAAAGAAGTCGGTCTTGTTCGTCGTAACGGCGTCAATCAGATAGACCAGTTCCTTGTCTCTGGTATCGGACGCAAACAGATAGCCGCAGTACTCGGCGCAGGAGGAGAAATGAAGGCTGTGGAGCCGGCGTCTGAGCCGGACCTCCAGCATGGTCTTCTTCTCCTGGCTCAGACTGATGCCAGATTCCGTGTGGATCAGGGCGCGGAGCCTGTCGAAGTCCGGAGCCGATAGACTTTCGTTCGGCATCGCGATACTTATCGACAGAAACGGGGCGAATCGCGCCCCGCTCGTGGAGCTTATACATTTCTCCACAGGCTGAGGACGGCGCCGCCCCGTGCCGACAGGCTTCCGATAAGACTACGGTCTGTGCAGCGGGAGCCGGGCGAAGCACGCCCGGCTCACGCGATTATGCGTTCACTTCAGTAAGGCTCTTGTTGGCCAGTTCGGCGCCGTGGAACGCCGACAACTCCTCGGCGGAAAAAACACGGTCGATGTCCAGGATCATGATCAGTTGTGCGTCGCGCTTGCCCATGCCCTTGATAAAGTCGGTCCGGATCCGCGTGCCGATTCTGGGTGGCGGCTGGATCTGGTCCGGTTCCAGATCGATCACCTCCTCCACCGAGTCGGCCAGGGCGCCGATCACGTTGGACTCGCCCTCCACCAGCATCTCCACAACCACGATGCAGGTGTTCACGGTTTTCTCCGTTTTCGACATTTCGAAGCATAGCCGCAGGTCGACTACCGGCACCACGTTGCCGCGGAGGTTGATCACGCCGCTCATGAAGTCCGGGGTGCGTGGGATCTTGGTGATGGTGGTGAAATCGAGCACTTCCCGGACCTTGGCGACGTCGGTCGCGAACACCTCGTTGCCCAGCCGGAATGTGAGGTACTGCCGTGTTTCGGTGATTTCGGTAACGCTCATGATTCGCCTTCCTTTCCCATGCCGCAGTTGCGGCGCGGCTCGCTCGGGACCCGCGCCGCACCCGTTTAGTAGCGCTCGAAGTCCTTATCCGTCGAGTCGCCCGCCTCTCTCATCTTCAGAGCGACTCCCGATTTGCGAGCCGTTCTGGACGCGGCTGGCGGGGCGCCATGGGAAGCCGCCTCCCGGACCTTTCCTTGCGAAGAGGCGGGTTTCGCGGCGGCGGAGTGCGCGGCGGGCGCCTGCCCGGTGTCTCCCGTGCGGAAGAATCCGAGAGACGTCAGGAGTTGATCGGCCTGGCCGGTGAGTTCCTCGGTGGTGGAGGCCATTTCCTCGGCCGCGGAGGCATTCTGCTGAATGACCTTCTCCAGTTGCTGCAGCGCCTTGTTGATCTGTTCGGCGCCGGTATCCTGTTCCTTGCTGGCGGCGGTGATCTCCTGCACCAGCTCCGCCGTCTTCTGGATGTCCGGCACCAGCTTTTCGAGCATCTCGCCGGCTTTTTCCGACGCTCTTACCGTGGTGCCCGAGAGCTGGTTGATCTCGCCTGCCGCTTTCTGGCTGCGCTCGGCCAGCTTGCGCACCTCCGCGGCCACGACGGCGAACCCTTTTCCGTGCTCGCCTGCGCGAGCCGCTTCGATGGCCGCGTTCAGGGCCAGCAGGTTCGTTTGGCGCGCAATCTCCTCGATGATGGAGATCTTGCTGGCAATTTCCTTCATTGCCGCGACCGCCCCGACCACGGACTTGCCGCTCTCCTGCGCGTCGTTGGCCGATTTGGTGGCGATCCGGTCGGTCTGTTGCGCGTTGTCGGCATTCTGCTTGATGTTGGAGACCATTTCCTCCATTGAGGAAGAGGCTTCCTCGGCGGAGGCGGCCTGCGCGCTGGCGCCGTTGGACACCTGAACCGAGGACGTGCTGATGGCCTGGCTGGCGGAAGCGACTTCGCCGGCGATGCCGCGGATTTCGGTCACCGTACGGGTGAGACCGCCCACCATGGCGATCAAAGCCTGCATCAGCTTGTCCTGCGCGGACCGCTCCCGGACGGCAACCGTCAGATTGCCCTGGGCGATCTCTTCGGCGGCGTGCGTAACGTCGCTCATGGCGACGATGAGAGAATTCAGGTTGTTCTTGATGGTGTTGAATTCGCCATGATAGGTGTCGGTGATCTGCGGCGGCAGGTCGCCCTTGCTGATGCGCTCCACGTAATTGGCGGCGACGTTGAGCGGAGTAATCACGGCATCGAGGATGCCATTCACGCCGCGCACGATGGTGGCGTACGCACCCTGGAACTGATCGTGGTTGCCGCGTTCCGCCAACTTTCCTTCCTTCGCCGCTTCGGTAAGGTGGACCAGTTCCTTCTGCAACGACTGCAGGACCACACCCACGTTATTGATGGCCTGCTTCATCTTTTCGTGGTCGCCCTTGTAGGCTTGCGCGATCAGCTCGTCGATTTTGCCGCTGGAAATCTGGGCCAGGATGCGGTTGCCTTCGCCGATGGGCAGCAGAATGGCATCCAGCATGGCGTTGACGCCGCGCACGACGTCGGCATAGGCGCCCTGGAAGTGCTCCGGTTTACCGCGCTCGGAGAGCTGTCCTTCTCGCGAGGCGTCGGTCAGGCGCATCAGCTCTTTCTGCAGGCTCTGCACCACCACGGCGACATTGTTGATGGCCAGCTTCATCTTCTCGTGGTCGCCCTTGTAGACCTGAGCGATCAGCTCGTCGATCTTGCCGGTGGAAATCTGGGCCAGGATGCGGTTGCCCTCGCCGATGGGCAACAAAATCGCATCCAGCATGGCGTTGACGCCGCGCACGATGTCCGCATATGCGCCCTGAAAGTGCTCCGGCTTACCGCGATCGGAGAGCTGTCCTTCTTTCGACGCGTCGGTCAGGCGAATCAGTTCTTTCTGGAGGTTTTGCACCACCGTGCCCACGTTGTTGACGGCCTGCTTCATCTTCTCGTGATCGCCCTTGTAGGTGTGCGCGATCAGCTCGTCGATCTTTCCAGTGGAGATCTGCGCCAGGATGCGGTTGCCCTCGCCGATGGGCAGCAGAATCGAGTCCAGCATGACGTTCACGCCCTGCACGATCTCGGCGTACGCACCCCGGAACGCTTCCGGCTTGCCGCGGTCGGTCAGCCGCCCCTCCTGGGATGCCTCCGTGAGCCGTACCAATTCCTTCTGCAAGCTTTGCAGAACGATGGCCACGTTATTGACGGCCTGCTTCATCTTCTCGTGGTCGCCCCGGTAGGTTTGGGTGATCAGCTCGTCGATCCGGCCGTTCGAGACCTGGGCGAGGACGCGATTCCCTTCGCCAATGGGAAGGAGAATGGCGTCGAGCATATCGTTGATGCCCTGCACGATTTCGCGGTGAACCCCGTGAAACTGATCGGGCCGGCCGCGTTCTTCCAGACGCCCCTGGCGGGAGGCGTCCACCAGCCGCAGGATCTCCTGAGATACGAGTTGCATCTCCCGGTCTCCTGCCTTTTCCGAGCTGCCGTGGGCGGCGCGCTCATCGGGCGCGCCGTAGTCGGCCACGGCCGTGCCGCCGTTGCCGGCGCCGTGCGGCCTGCTCTTACCGTTTGTTTTATGTAACATGAATCCTGTTTTCCTTTCGCATGGATGCGTTCGCGTGTGTGGACGGTTGGCTGCGCAAACTCTGGTTGCGCTGGGATCTTCGGGTTTCCGGGCGGTTGTCCCGTGCGGCTGCCTGGACGGCGTACTGTACCAGACGATGCGGGTCGAGAATCAGGGCTACGGTTCCGTTGCCGAGGATGGTGGCTCCGGACACCGTCGGAACATCGCGATAAAACCGGCCCAGGTTCTTGATGACGGTCTGATGATTTCCGAGTACTTCGTCTACGGCCAGCCCGTAGTGCCCGTCCTCGGTTTCGACTACCATGATCTGTTCGCGCTCCAGCGGCGGCGTTTCCATCTCGAAATACTCGCTGAGCCGGATATAGGGAATGGTTTCGCCGCGCACGCTGGCCAGATGATTCCCGTGCGCGTTTTGAATGTCCTGCCGGGTCAGCTCGACGCACTCCAGACTATTGGCCAAAGGCAATATGAAATATGCGCGGCCGACGCGAACCAGCAGCCCGTCGATGATGGCCAGGGTCAAGGGAAGACGGAGGGTTACGGCGAGGCCCGCTCCCGGTTTACTGCCGATCTCGATGGAGCCGCGCAGAGCCTCCACGCTGCGCCGGACCACGTCCATGCCGACGCCCCGTCCGGACACATCGGTGACCTCCCGGGCCGTGGAGAAGCCGGGCGCCAGGATCAGCGAGAAGAGTTCGGATTCCGAGAGTGGAGCCGACGCGTCGATCAACCCCTGCTCGATGGCGCGCGTACGCACGGCGTGCGCGTCCAGACCGCGCCCGTCGTCGCTTACCCGGATTAGCACCTGGGCGCCGGAGTGCAGGGCGGACAGACGAATTGTGGCGGTGGGGTGCTTGCCTGCCGCCCGGCGCGCGTCGGGGGTTTCGATGCCGTGATCCATGCTGTTGCGGATCAGGTGAACGAGCGGATCGTTCAGTTGATCGATCACGGTTTTGTCCAGCTCGGTGTCGGCGCCCTCGATGACCAGGTCGGCCTGCTTATGAAGTTCTACGGCGAGATCGTGCACCAGCCGGCGGAATCGTTCGAAGGTGTTGCGAAGCGGCAGCATCCGGATGCTCATGGAGTTTTCGCGCAGCTCCGCCGTCAGCCGGTCGATTTCCTCGGAAATTGCCCGGATGTCCGCATCGTCCCGGCGGGCGGAGACCTCGCTCAGGCGGGCCTGCACGGTCACCAGTTCGCCCACCAGATTCACGAGCTGATCCAGTTTTTCGGCCGATACTCGTATGCTCGACGTTCCCGCCGGCCCTCTGGCGCCGGGAGCGTTCCCGGAGTCCCGCTTTGCCGCGGGCGCCCCTGGCGCAGGGGGCCCCGGGGCTTCGAGGCAGGCCGGCTCGATGCGCAGGTCGCAGTCGTCCTCGACGAAGATGAAGATGTCGCGGATCGCCTCGCGCCCGGCGGCGGTCTTCAGAACCATGTCCCAGGCGACGTAGCAGCGCTCCGGGTCGATTTCAACCAGCGGGGGGATCGCGGTGTTATCGAGCTGGATGCGGAGTTCCCCCAGTGCCCGCATCTCGCGCAACAGAACCAGCGGGTTTGTCCCGTTCCGTAACAGATCCGGACCGGGACGAAAGTGGATCAGCCACTCCTCGGACAGACCCGGCTCGGCGGCGACCGCCTCTGCCGGCAAGGGTGGCGCGGCGTCCCGGTGAGGTTCCGGCGAGCCCGTCAACCGGCTGAGCTCGGCGAGAAGGTGGACGGTGCAGTCCTGATCGGCAGCACCCCCGCCGGCAGCCGCGTCCAGCATGAGACGGATCTGATCGCCGGCGGCAAGAGACAGGTTGATCAGGTCGGTGGTGGCCGTCAGCTCGCCCTTGCGCAACTGGTCGAAAACCGCCTCCAGCTTATGCGCGAATCCGGCGATGTCGTCGAAGCCGAACATCGCGCCCGATCCTTTGATGGTGTGCAGCGCCCGAAATGCCCGCCCGACGATTTCGGGATCGTCGCGCTTCTGGTCCAGCTCCAGCAGCGCGGCTTCCAGTTCGGAGATCAACTCGCGGGCTTCTTCGTGGAAACCCTGCTTGAATCTGTCGGTCACCCCATGGTCCCTTTCACTGCATCCAGGATTCGCCGCCGCATGACGTGCTTCACGATCCGGCCCGGCGCACCGGCCGCGTTGGCTTCCTGCCGGCGCATTCGTCTCCCGTGAGAATCTCCTCGCCCATTCGTCACCCTGCAGCCAGGAGCCAGGGCATCTGGGCAAAGCCCGCGTCACGTACCGCGAGGATCGACGCATTTGACGCGCGGCCCACAATTCCCGCACCCGTCCGCGCAGCCTCGCGCCCGGCCGCCCACAGCAATTGCATGATGGTGATGTCGATCTCCTCCGCGCCCTGCAGATCCAGCTCCAGATCCTTCCCGGCGGCGAGCCATTCGAGCAGCAGTTGCTTCAACTCCGCCGCGGACTCAATGGCGATCCGGCCTTCCAGCCCGATCAGCCAGTGGGATTCATGCCGCTGGAGCGCGATGGGCATCGCACCTCCCTGGAATGCGCAAAACGGAGCCCCGGCGGCGGGGTGGCCAGGAGTTCCACCTCGTATGGAGGCTCATCGCCATAACCCGCGAGTTCCCGCCTGTATAGCGCCGCGGCTCGCGGCCTTTGCACTTCACTGCTGGTAGTAGTACTCAGCAACCCGGATAATTCTCGATTGGACGACGTCCATAGTGCCGATGTTCGCCAGAGGCCTCAGGTTCAAGCGCAAGGCCGACAAGGCCGGCTTCCATTGGACGGCAGAGGCGGTCAGGGGAGCCAGGGGCGGAGGCCGTTCTCGGCGAGCAGGTCGCGGGTGGTCTGGAGCGCTCCCGGCGGAACGTAGAAAAAGGCCCCCACACGCTCGCTGCGGAAGATGATGCCGCCGAGGTAGCGGTCCGTCTCCACCAGATAGTCCACGCCGCGGCCGGTAAGGAGTTCCTCCAGTCGCAGAGCCTCGCCAAGGCGTTTGGCGATATAGAAGAGATCGAGTTCCTGATCGGCGAAGAAGTCGCGCTCTCGTCGCATGCGAGGGTTGTCACGTACAGGATCTCACGGTTGCCGGGCGGGGGTGCGCTTGCACGGGCCGCGAAGCCCGCATTACAATGCGAAGTGGATGACGCGTCCCATCCACATTCTGCTGGTGGAAGACAACCCCGGGGACGTGAGGCTCACCATCGAAGCGCTGAAGGAGAGCCGGTTTCCCAACACCCTGCACGTGGCGGTCGATGGCGTGGAAGCGCTGGACTACCTGCACACCATGGCGACGCCCGACCTGATCCTGCTGGACCTGAACCTGCCGCGGCGCAGCGGGCGCGAGGTGCTGGTGGAGATCAAGGCGGACCCGGAGTTGCGGCGCATTCCGGTGATGGTGTTGTCGACATCGCGATCCGAGGCGGACGTGCAGTTCTCCTACGACCATCATGCCAACTGCTACATTCAGAAACCGATGGAGCTGGATCGGTTCTTCGACACGGTGCGGTCGATCGAGCAGTTCTGGTGTTCGGTGGCGTCGCTGCCTTTGCCTCACGGCCCGGTGTAGATGCGTCCTGGCGGTGTCCGGATCGGCCCGGAAAGGCGCGGCTGGCGCCGTGCGTCCGCACCCAACTGAGATTCCGGCGGTTCGCGGCGCACCACCTGGGCGTGACCGGGATCTTCACCGCCGAGGAGGAGCTGCATTGGCTCGCGCTCACGATGGTACCCGGGCTGGGCACGCGCAAGGCAGCGCAACTCATCGAGAGTTACCGGACGCCCGAAGCCGTCTTCCGGGCCTCCAGCTCGGAACTGGAAGGCTTTGGCCTTTCGGGCAGCATCGCGCGCAGCATCGCCGGCGGGTGCGCGTTCGAAGACGCCGTGGAGCAGCAGCAGAGGGCGCGCGATTTGGGCGTGGTGGTGATCCCCATGGCGGATGCGCGCTATCCGGCCCGGCTGCGCGAGATCTACGATCCGCCCGTGGTGTTGTTCGCGCGGGGCCGGACGGAATTGCTGCAGGCGGCCATGCTGGGCGTGGTGGGCACGCGGCGGCCGACGCCGTATGGCACCGCGGTGGCGGAGAGGTTGTCGGCCGACCTGGCACTGGCGGGGATGACCATCACCAGCGGGATGGCCCGAGGAATCGACACCTCCGCGCATCGCAGCGCTTTGGCGGCCGGAGGCGGCACGATTGCCGTCTTTGGATGCGGCGTGGACCTGGTGTACCCGGCGGAGAATCGGAAACTGGCGGGCGAGCTCGCCGAGAAGGGACTGCTGGTGTCCGAGTTCCCGATGGGCGCGCCGGCGTACCCGCAAAACTTCCCGATTCGCAACCGGATCATCAGCGGCATGAGCGTGGGCGTACTGGTGGTGGAAGGCGCGCAATTCAGCGGATCGGCCATCACGGCCCGGATGGCGCTGGACCAGCAGAGAGAGGTCTTCGCGGTGCCCGGGAGCATCCTGTCGAAAATGAGCTGGGGACCCAACCTGCTGATCAAGCAGGGCGCGAAGCTGGTGCAGGACTGGAACGACGTGCTGGAGGAACTGCCGGAGGCGGTGCGGCGGGAACTGGCCCGGAAGAGCCGCGAACGTCTGCTGCCCGGCCTCGACGGCGAGGCGGGTTCCGCCGAAGGAGCGAGAGTGGTAAGTCCTGAAATGACAAAGACATCGAGGGATGTCCTGGGGCGCCTTCAGATTGACAAGCCCACCCACACCGACGAGCTGCTCGAAACTATGGAGGGCTGTTCGTCATCTGAGATAATTGCCGCCCTGTTCGATCTGGAGATGCTGGGACTGATCCGGCAGCTCCCTGGACGGAACTTTGTTAAAGTGTGGTAGTCCTATAGATTCCGGCACACATCGGCCGTGAACTCGCGTACGGATCTCAAACAATGGCTAAATCTCTCGTCATCGTCGAGTCGCCGGCGAAGGCGAAAACAATCGGCAAGTACCTCGGCAAGCAGTTCGTGGTGATGGCCTCGCTCGGACACGTGAAGGACCTCCCGAAGAAGGACCTGGCGGTGGACGTGGAGCGGGATTTCGAGCCGCATTACGAAATCATCGAAGGCAAGAAGAAGCTGATGACCGAGCTGCGCCAGGCCGCAAAAACCGTGGAATCGGTGTACCTGGCGGCCGACCCGGACCGCGAGGGCGAGGCCATCTGCTGGCACCTGCAGGAAGAGCTGAACCATCGCCCGTCAAAAAAAGCAGCGGGGCCGAAGTTCTACCGGGTGATGTTCAACGAGATCACCGGCAGCGCCGTGCGCAAGGCCTTCGAGACGCCGGCCGCGGTGAACCTGCATCTGGTGGAAGCGCAGCAGGCGCGGCGCATTCTGGACCGGCTGGTGGGCTACAAGATTTCGCCGCTGCTGTGGGACAAGGTGAGGCGGGGGCTTTCGGCGGGGCGCGTGCAGACAGTGGCGTTGCGCCTGGTGGTGGAGCGGGAGCGGGAGATTCGGGCGTTCCAAAAACGCGAGTACTGGAGCATCGACGTCAGCCTGAACGCGAAGAAGCCGCCGGTGCTGACCACGCACTTCGCGAAGAAGAACGACGGGACCATCGAGATTGCCAGCGAGGAAGCCGCCACTGACGTGGTGCGGCAGCTCGAAGGTGCGATGTACGTGGTGCGCTCGGTAAACCTGCGAGAGAAGAAGCGCAACCCGGTGCCGCCGTTCATCACCTCGACGCTGCAGCAGGAAGCAGCGCGGAAGCTGCGGTTCAGCGTGAAGCGGACCATGGGGCTGGCGCAGAGATTGTACGAAGGCGTGGAGCTGGGCAGCGAAGGCTCCGTGGGTTTGATTACGTACATGCGCACCGATTCCACGCGCGTTTCGCAGGACGCGCTCGAGGAAGTGCGGGGGCTGGTAGCTACGCGGTACGGGCCGGACTTTGTGCCGGAAACGCCCAACGTGTACAAGAGCAAGAAGGACATTCAGGACGCGCACGAAGCGATCCGGCCGACGTCGGCGCTGCGGACGCCGGACGAGATCGCAGCGTACCTGCAGGAAGACGAGCTGAAGCTGTACCGGCTGATCTGGATGCGCTTTGTGGCCTCGCAGATGATGCCCGCGGTGTTCGACCAGACCACCATCGAAGTGAACGCGCAGGGACGCGATGGGGCCACCTATCTGTTCCGGGCCACCGGCAGCACGCCGAAATTCAAGGGATTCCTGGAGGTGTACGAGGAAGGCAAGGACCAGCGCGACGAAGAGGACGAGGAATTGAAGAACCGGCTGCCGGTGGTGGCCGAAGGCGAAACGCTGCGGTTCCGTTCCATCGAGCCGGAACAGCACTTCACGGAGCCGCCGCCGCGTTTCACCGAAGCGACGCTGGTGAAGGAGCTGGAAGCCGACGGGGTGGGACGTCCTTCGACGTACGCCTCGATTCTCTCCACCATCCAGGAGCGCGAGTACGTGAAGAAGGAAGGCGGGCGGTTCACTCCCACCGAGCTGGGCATGGTGGTGACCGACCTGCTGCTGGAGAGTTTCAGCGACCTGTTCGAGGTGTCCTACACGGCGCGCATGGAAGAGGAGCTGGACGAGATCGAAGAAGGCAAGATCGACTGGCGCGCGGCCATGGCGGAGTTCTATCAGCGCTTCGAGAAGGATCTGGAACACGCCGAGCGCCACATGACCGACATCAAGCGCATGGAGAAGCCCACCGATCTGGTGTGCGACAAGTGCGGCAAGCCGATGGTGATCAAGTGGGGCCGGCACGGCAGCTTCATCGCCTGCACCGGCTACCCCGAGTGCACCAACACGCGCGAGCTGACCGTGGATCTGCCGGACGTGGACAAGGCGGACCTGACCGAGCAGGACGCCGAGGAATACTGCGAGAACTGCGGCCGGTCCATGGTGCTGAAGAAGGGCCGCTTCGGGACGTTCTACGCGTGTTCGGGGTATCCGGACTGCAAAACGACCAAGCGCATCGGGGCCAGCGAGCAGAAGAAGGCGGACGTGCCGCTGGAGGAAAAGTGCCCGCAGTGCGGCAACAATCTGTTGCTGAAGCAGGGGCGTTTCGGTGAGTTTACGGCGTGCAGCAACTACCCGGCGTGCAAATACGTAAAGCAGAAAACCATCGGCGTGCCGTGTCCGAATTGCTCGGAGGGCGAGGTGGTGGAGCGCCGCTCCAGGCGCGGCAAGACGTTTTACGGGTGCAGCCGCTATCCCGAATGCGATTTCGTGGCGTGGGGAAAACCGATGAACGAGAAGTGCCCGGATTGCGGATCGCCGTATCTGATAGAGAAGTGGCTGAAGGCGGGCCCGGTGGCGCAGTGTCCCAACCGAGAGTGCAAGCACAAGCACGCGATTGAGCAGCCGCAGCCGCAACCCGCATAAGAACCATGGCCGCAACCGCCCCAGGCAGGGAACCCGCGAAGGCCGACTACGGAATCGACGCGCCGGCTGTGTTGAAAAGCATGATCACGCGGGGCATTGTGTTTGCGCTTTTCGGTGCGGTGATCTGGTACATGAATCGCACGCAGATGCCGGGCCGCGCGGCGGCGATGCTGGGCGTGCTGGGCGCCATCGGCGTGGTGTATCTGCTGGTGGCGGCGGCGATGCTGTGGAGCAGCCGGGTGGGCAAGCTGCGCGTGCGCGACCGCGTGCTGAGCTCGCTCGAATTCCGCGGCGATGAGAAGGTGTTGGATGTGGGCTGCGGGCGCGGCCTGTTTCTGATTGGCGCGGCCAGGCGGTTGACCAGCGGGCGGGGCACCGGCGTGGACATCTGGTCCAGCGACGATCTGTCGTCCAATAGCGCCGACGCGGCGCGCGCCAATGCCAAAGCCGAGGGCGTGGCCGATCGCATCCGCATTGAGGATGCCGACGCACGGAAGCTGCCGTTCGCGAACGAGAGCTTCGACATCGTTTTATCGAGCCTGACCATTCACAATATCGAGGAGCGCGACGAGCGCGCGCAGGCAATCGCGGAAATGGTGCGCGTGCTCAAGCCGGGAGGCCGGTTGGCGCTGTTCGACATTCGACACACCGCCGAGTACGCCCGGCAGCTCGAACGGCTGGGCATGGCCGATGTGGGTCTCTCCGCCCTCTCCTTTCTGTGGTGCCAGCCGGCGCGCTCGCTGACGGCCCGCAAGCCGTAGGAACCCTGTTCGTCGGAGCGGCCGTCGCGTCTGGCATACGCAATGATGTGCATGTGCATGCATGTGATAATGCAAGCGATGCGAACCACCATTGAGATGAAGCCCGAACATCGCGCGCGCATCCTCGAACTGGCCGCCAACAGAGGCGAGAAGGGATTCTCGACCGTGGTGGCCGAGGCGCTGGAACTCTACCTCGAAACTCAAAAGGGCCGGGCGAATGCGATCCGCGGCGCCCTCGCGCTGAAGGGATCCATGAGCGAGACGGAAGCTGCCGGTCTGTCGGCTCAAACCCGGAGGATCCGCGCGAACTGGCGATGACCATCGCCGACACGGATGTCCTCATCGATTACCTGGCGGGGAGAGCGAAGCCGACGCGGTGGAGCAGTTGCTTCGCCGCGGCGCGATCAGGACAACGGTCATCAGCCGGTTTGAGCTCCTCTCGGGCGCGAAGAACCCGAAGCAGCTTGCCCGCCTGGTTCAACTCCTCGGGGCGGTGCCGTCGCTGGGGCTGGACGACGCGGCGGCCGACGCTGCCAGTGAGATTCGCAGATCCCTCGAATGATCGGGCAATCCCATTGGGATGGCGGACAGTCTGATTGCCGGCATCGTGACAAGCAACGGCACACACTGCTGACGCGAAACCGCCATCACTTTGAACGGGTTCCGGGCATAAGCCTCGCTTGAACTGCCGCGTCGAATCTTGCGGTAGTGTGGAAGGGGTTCACGCCGCCTGCCGTCCCCGGTAAGGCTTTACTTTGATCTCGTTCTCATGTTGACGGGCCTGCGCCAGATCCCAGGCTGCATGCGTATCCAGATGTCGGGCGTAGCTCCGAAAGCCTTGGCCAGACGGATGGCCAATTCCGGGGACACCCCCGCCTAGCCGTTAATGAGCCGTGAAAGAGTGGTCCGGCTGACGCCCAGCGCCTTTGCCCCGTCGGGGTGAGGAAACGTTGGACGATTCTCGACATGAGGCAGGTAGAGCGAAGAGTCCGGCCCCCGATCGAAGTACAGGCCCGTTCCCGGCTTGGCCAACGCGGCGCCGATCTCCGAGGAGATGCGCGAAGACCTCAAGCCGGTACCGCCCCTGGGTGAAGCGGAAAGAGCTCCCGTCTCTTGGCGCGAGAAAGTGATGATTCGCCGCGACACCGGGTTAAGCTCATCGGCGAGATACGTCCGTAGAAGAAATACTCGACACCTCCTGCATGGCCGCCGTACCCTACTTGGCTGCCGTTGGGCACCGGGCGTGCTGCGGACCACCAGCTCTACTGGTGTTCGGCCTCGAAGAGCTGAATCGTGGCGACAGCCGGAGGGTTAATCAGGACCACCGGCCCTTCGCGGGCTATCAGAGAAAGCTCAATGTAGTAAGCGTTGTTGGTGAAGTCAAGCTTGCCTGGGTCCGTGGGTAAGAAGGTCACTTCTCGCGCCTGAAACTCGCCCGATGGATCCTGCGCGGCGCTGTCGAAGGTAAGCAGGGTAGTTTCAGTGACCGCGGGCTCCGGGACTTCATAAACACCGACCTGCGGAATAGCCACCTGCACAAGCTTCGCGACCACTTGTCCAGATCCGCCGCGGAAGAGCAATTTGAGGGTTAGCAGGAATCTGTTCACCCCGGCATCGGGTGTCACGTCATATCGTATCCGCGCCGTGGTTAGGGGGAATACCACGGCTTCATGAGAAGCCGCGCCGGACTCACGATGGGCGTTGCGAACACCCGTGCTGCTTACCCCGGGTATTTGGACTATTGAGCCAGCGAAAATGACTTTGCCGACGTCGGCGAGATCCACAGTGCCGGTCGATCCCACGGTGCTCCACATGCTTGAAAGTCCTCCAGCGCAGATTCTGAAACAGAATATCATCCGGGTGTTCCATTCTGGCCTCCCGGTTTTGAACAGTATACAGCACCTCGCATCGATTGCAAGCACCTTTTGCGACAGCGCACCGCCGGAACCTGACACGCGGGCCGAAGGGCCTGTAATCGGGTCTCTGCGCTCCTCATAAGTCCATCGGAGAACTCCGCTACGCGCTCATATTGCTCGACGTCCCGCCCGCCGCCGGCACATAGCACTTCAGCGTGTAGTCCATCACCATGCGATCGGCGTTGAACCGCCAGCCCAGCGTTCGAATCGTCCGCTTCATCCGCCTGATCCAGCCGCGCGGCAGGCCGTCCTGATCGCGCTGGTAGTACAGCGGAATCACTTCGTCGCGCAGAACGCGGTACAGGTCCTCGCCGTCCCGGGCATCGTGCACCGCCACGTCCGAATGGGTGCGGCCCGCGCCGCAGGCGAAACCGTTCAAACCGTCGTACGCTTCCGCCCACCAGCCGTCCAGGATGGACAGATTCAGCCCGCCGTTCAGCACCACCTTCTGGCCGCTGGTGCCCGACGCCTCCAGCGGACGCCGCGGCGTATTCAGCCACACGTCCACGCCCTGCACCAGATGGCGCCCCACGTTGATGTCGTAATCCTCCACGAAGACGATCCTGCCGGAGAACTGCGCATCCCTCATGCGCCTGGCAATCTGCTGCAGCACGCGTTTGCCCGGCTCGTCGTGCGGATGCGCCTTGCCCGCGAAGACCAACTGCACCGGACGCTTGGGGTCGTTCACCATGGCGGCCATCCTCTCAATGTCGGCCAGAATCAGGTTGGCCCGCTTGTAGGTGGCGAAACGGCGCGCGAATCCAATGGTCAGCGCATCGGGACTGAGCACGCGCCCCAGTTTCTGCAGGGTCTCCGGCGCCTCGCCCCTCCGCGCGGCCTGCTCCATGGCGCGCTGGCGCACGAACTCGATCAGCCGCGATTTCAGGCTGAGGTGCGTTTCCCACAGCTCGCCGTCATCCACGTTCTCGATGCCCTCCCAGATGCGCGATTCGCCGCTATGTTCGTGCCAGCCGGTGCCCAGATGACGGTCGTACAGGCGGAACATCTGCGGCGCCAGCCACGAAGGCACGTGCACGCCGTTGGTGATGTGGCCGATGGGCACCGCGTCCTCGGCCTTGCCCGGATATAGCCCCGTCCACATGGCCCGCGACACCTCGCCGTGCAGCGCGGACACGGCATTGGTGCGCCGCGCCAGTTTCAGGCCGAGCACGGTCATGCAGAACTGTTCGTAGTGGTCCCGCGGATTCACGCGTCCCAGCGCCATCAGCCCGTCGTGAGAGAGCCCCAGCTCCTCGCGCAGCGGCCCCAGATGCTCCTCCATGAGGCCCGAGTCGAAACGGTCGTGTCCGGCCGGTACCGGCGTGTGCGTGGTGAAAACCACCTCGCGCGAAACGCGCCGCACCGCCTCGTCGAACTCCACGCCCTCTTCCCACATGCGGTTGCGCACCGCTTCCAGCACGGCGAAGCCGCTGTGCCCTTCGTTCAGGTGCAGCACGCCGGGCGTGACCCCCATGGCCCGCAACGCCCGGAAGCCGCCCACGCCCAGCAGCAGTTCCTGGCGTATGCGCACGCGCCCGTCTCCGCCGTACAAGCGCGAGGTCAACTCGCAATCCTCGGGAGCGTTCCCCTCCACGTTCGAATCGAGCAGCAGCAGATCGCAACGGCCCACCTTCATGCGCCAGACCTTGGCTCGAATGGAGCCGCCGCGCGTCTGGATCTGCACCGTCACCCGCACGCCATTCGCGCCGATCGCCGGCGCCATAGGAAGCCGGCTGACGTCGGTCTCGATATACTCCTCCTGCTGCCAGCCGGTGGCGTCCAGGCGCTGCCGGAAGTACCCCTGACCGTAGAACAAACCCACCCCGACCAGCGGAATGTCCAGATCCGACGCGCTCTTGATGTGATCGCCCGCCAGCACACCCAGGCCGCCCGAATACACCGGAACCGATTCGTGCAGGCCGAACTCCGCGGAGAAGTAGGCCACCGGGCGAGGCCGCAGCACGCCGGCATGCGTCGCGCCCCACGTGCGGTCCGCCTGCAGATACTCGCGCTGGCGCCGGTAGGCGTAGTTGATGCGGCTGTGCAGCAGCAGCTCGCGCGAGCGGCGGTCGATCTCGGCCAGCGGCATCTCTCCCAGCAGCGAGATGGGATTGTTGTTGAGCTGCCTCCAGCGCGCCGGGTTCAACTCCCGGAACAGGCCGACGGAATCGTGATCCCAGCTCCACCACAGGTTGCGGGCCAGCGTCCAGAGCCGCTCCTGAACGGGAGCGATGAAGCGGTCCAGCGTGCGCGCCTCGCTCACCACCGGCGCCACCTGGGCGGCCGCATCCACCAGCATGCGCACTTCGTCCTCGCGAAACGCGCGCGATTCGACGGTCTGCACCACCAGCACGCCCTGCAGCACGCCCTCGTCGATGAGGGGCACGCCGAGGAACGACTGGTACTCATCCTCGCCGGCCTCGCGAAAATACTTGAAGCGCGGATGGTTCTTCACCTGTTCCACGGCCACCGGGCGCACCTGCTCCGCCACCAGCCCGGCCAGCCCCTCGTGCAGCGCCATGCGCAACGAGCCAATGCAGGAGCTGCGCAGGCCGAGCGTCGCCGCCAGCACCAGGTTGGCGCGGTCCGGTTCCAGAAGGTAGGCCGAGCAAACGTCGGTCTGGAATCGCCGGGCGATCAGAGCGACGACATTCATGAGGGTTTCGGCCGGCTGGCCGCCCTCCGCCGTGAGGTTGCCGATTTCTTCCATGGTGAGTACGTAATGGGCGTCCATGCGCGCGCTTGCAGCTTGACTCATATGCCGGGTCCTTTATCAGTGCGAGCGTATGACGGGGCGCGGGCAACGGCGGGGTTATTGTCGCGACGGGGCGATGAACAAACGGCTATCAGACAAGTCTATGCGCATCCGAGCCTGCACGCAAACAGTTCGTGCATGCCTGCATGCCGGCATGCCGGTTGCGTGCTCACTCGTTCACTCGTTCCCGCGGGCGGCGTATAATGTCCCCACCGGCCTATGAAACTCGACAAAGACGACAGCGCGACGCCGCGGTTGCCCTGGCTGAGCATGGCCGCCACCATCGTCGTTGCCGCCGCGCTGTTGGTCCTGTTCCGGCCCGATCTGCAGAAACGGCTCGAAGCCTACACTGCGCCGCGGGCGGATGCGAGTCCGGCGTTGCGCGCGACACCCCAGGGCGATTCTCTCCAGATCGCGTGGCCGGCGGGTGGGCGCGCTTTTCGGAACGCGCGGGCGGCGGCGCTTTCCATCAGGGACGGCGACGAGTGGCACAGGATTGCGCTCAACCAGCACGCCCTGGCCGCCGGCCAGTTTCTATATCGGCCTTCTTCCAGCGAAGTGCTGGTCCGTTTGGATGTGACCGATGGCGCGGACCACCCTGGCGTCACCGAAACCGTGCGCCTGCTCGGACTCACCCCACAGCGCGAGGCGCCCACCGCGCCCGCACCATTGGTGGAAGTGGCGGAGGAAAAGGCGGCGGCGCCGCCACCAGAGGAGCAGACCGCGGACCGGGCTGTGGCGATGTCACCACAGATCGTCGATCGCAAAATGCCGGCCCCTCTGCCCCAGGCCCTGCGGACGATCCACGGCGCCATTCGAGTGGATGTCCGGGTGGCCATCGCGGCCAACGGGAAGGTGCAGTCCGCAGAATTGCTGACGCTCGCGCAGAGCCCCTACTTCAGCGGGCTTTCACTGGCGGCGGCGCAAAAGTCGCGATTCCACGCCTCCACCGGCGGCGGGTCGCTGGTGCTTCACTACGAGTACACGCGCGAGGGCGTGCAGATCAGCCAGGCGGCGCCGTAGCGGCTTCCCGTCCGAAGGCCACCCCGTGGCGCTCGCGGCCGAGGGCGGTCATGATCATGGCGAAAGCGAACACCGTTGCCGCAGTCATGGCCATGGCGTTGGCGTAGCTGGTGTGCTGGGCAAAACGCGCCTCCATCCAGGCAACCGATCCGGCCAGCAGCACGCCACACTGGTAGGCGAAGCCGGGCAGGAAACCGCGCACCGAGTCGGGCGACAACTCGGACAGGTGGGCCGGGACGACGCCCCACGCCCCCTGCACCATGAACTGGATCAGGAAGCCGCCCAGCGCGAGCAGGGCGACGCGCGGCGCGTAAGCCCACAAGGGAATCACGGCGATGGCGCCCGCCAGCGCGATCAGCATGGCGCGGCGGCGGCCGAAGCGGTCCGACACCAGCCCGAAGACCACCCCGCCAATGATCGCTCCCACCATGGAGATGGCCGACAGCACCGCGCGCGGCGCCGGCTGCAGATGCCAGGCCCGCTGCAGGAAAGTCGGGTACATGTCCTGGGTGCCGTGCGAGGCGAAGTTCATCCCCATCATGAGCAGCGTCAGATAGAGGAAGAGTTTCCACTGGCCTGCGATGGCGCGGCTGAGGTGACGCCAGTCCTGGTGCCGCGTGGATTCCCAGACGGCGGATTCCTTCACGCGCATGCGAACGAAAATCGCCAGCAGCGCGGGCAACCCCCCGATGAAAAACAGAGGCCGCCATCCGACCCGCTCGAATAATGCGAAGAAACAAAGCGAGGCCAGCAGACTGCCCACCGCGTACCCCTGTTGCAGCAGCCCGGAGAGCACGCCGCGCAATCTGCTGGGCACCTTTTCCATGGCCAGCGACGCGCCCACGCCCCACTCGCCGCCCATGCCGATGCCGAACAGAGCCCGCAGTATCAGGAAGGTGGTGAAGGTGGGAGCGAGGCCGGATGCCACCTCCACCACCGAGTAGAAGACCAGGTCGAGCATGAGCGGCAGGCGGCGCCCATAGCGGTCCGCGAGGAGCCCGAAGATGAAAGCCCCCACTGGACGAAACGCCAGCGTGAGAGTGAGGGTGAGAGCCACTTCGGCATCGCTGCGGTGGAACTCCTTGCCGATGGCCGTCAGGCAGTACACCACCAGGAAGAAATCGAAGGCGTCGAGAGTCCAGCCGAGAAAGCTGGCGAGGAGGGCGGCGCGGTGGTCGGAGGCGGTGGAGGTTACTGGCATAGGTTTGGGCGGCCCTGACCACAGGCGAAAGACGAATGCTGGCCTTGTCCGCGGATAAGGAGACCACTGCGACTTCGCCCCTGGCCAAGGCCGCCGCAGGCTGAGAGGCCAATGCCGCTTAACTTTTCGCCGGAGACGCAGTGCGGCACGTTGTGGGGCAGACCCCCGGTCTGCGCGGGTCCCCCGGACCCGCTCTTCGCTGGCAGAATCAGGCATCCGTTCACGGGAACAGGCCGGCCGAGGGCCGGCCGCAGCCCGAGGGGCTGCCCCACGAATTCTGAGAGCCTGCCCCACTGGTGTGAGCTAACTTTGGGAGGCATCGAGCGCCTGGTCGAGGTCCCACAGGATGTCGTCGAGGTCCTCGAGCCCCACCGACAGGCGAATCTGATCCGGGGTAACGCCGGCCGCCTCCTGTTGCTCGGGGCTCAGTTGCTGATGCGTGGTGGACGGAGGGTGGATCACCAGGCTGCGCGCGTCGCCCACGTTGGCCAGATGCGAGAACAGCTTCAGGCTGTCGATGAACCGCCGCCCCGCCTCGTAGCCGCCCTTGATGCCGAACGTGAACACCGCGCCCGCCCCCTTTGGCGTGTACTTCTGCGCGATCGCGTAGTATTTGCTGGATGGCAGCGACGGGTAGTTGACCCACGAGACCAGCGGGTGCTTCTCCAGATGGCGGGCCACCGCGAGGCTGTTGGCCAGATGCACGTCCATGCGCATGGCCAGTGTCTCGATGCCCTGCAGGAACAGGAACGAGTTGAACGGGCTCAGGCAGGCGCCTATGTCGCGCAGACCCTCCACGCGCGCGCGGATGATGTAGGCGATATTGCCGAACACCTCGGCGAAATTCATGCCGTGGTAAGCCGGCGAAGGCTCGGTGATCTGCGGGAACCGGCCGCTGGCCTTCCAGTCGAAGCGGCCGCCATCCACGATGATTCCGCCGATGCTGTTCCCGTGACCGCCGAGGAACTTGGTCAGCGAGTGGACCACGATGTCGGCGCCGTAATCGATGGGCCGGCAGACATAGGGTGTGGCGAAAGTGCTGTCGATTACCAGCGGCAGGCCGTTGGCGTGCGCGATGGCGGCCACCGCTGCAATGTCGAGGACGTTGCCGCGCGGGTTGCTGATGGTCTCGCCATAGAGCAGCTTCGTATTTGGCCGGATGGCTTTGCGGAAGTTCTCGGGCTCATCGGGCTCGACGAAGGTGACGTCCAGGCCGAGGCGGCGGAAGCTGACGTCGAACTGCGTGTAGGTGCCGCCGTAGAGGGTGCTGGCCGAAACCATGTGATCGCCGGCCTGCATCAGGCTGCTGATGGCGATGAACTGCGCCGCCTGCCCGCTGGACATGGCCAGCGCCGCCGCGCCGTTTTCGAGCGAGGCCATGCGCTCCTCCAGAACCGCGGTGGTGGGGTTCATGATGCGCGTGTAGATGTTGCCAAACTTCTGCAGGCCAAACAGTTGTGCCGCGTCGTCGGAGTTCTCGAAGACGAAGGAAGTGGACTGGTAGATGGGCACGGCGCGGGCGTGCGTGGTGGGATCGGGCTGATAACCGGCGTGCAGCGCGCGGGTGTTGAAACCCCAGGCGCGTTCATTTGGTTCGGGCAATGGGTCCTCCTCGGTTGAAGGCAATGTCGAATTCAATATGGTACCGCAGGGCGCCGGGGGCTCAATTCCGCTCAATTTTGTTATGCAAGTGCCGTTGCGCTTCCGATAAGATAGTGTGATCCGCACGATGAAGTTTGTTGCAGGGCTGCTCATGCTGGCGGGCGTGTTGCTGGCCTCGACGCCACCGAGCCATACCTCTGTCCCGTCGGCCGCGGATGCGCAGCAGACGATTGTCACCCCGGCACAGGTGGATCGCTGGCTGCAGATCTGGCAGAAAAGGCTGGCGTTGGACGTGTGGAAGATCGAGGCGCACATCGTGCGGCAGCGCGATCTCAACCCCGATACGCTCGGCAATCTCAAGTGGAATGCCACCAGCCACACGGCAACCATCAAAGTGCTGGACCCGCGCGACTACGACATGCCCGCCGAACAGATCCCCTCCGACATCGAGCGCACCGTCCTCCATGAACTAATCCACCTCGAGCTCTCGGTGCTCCCGCGAAACGGCAGCCCCAGGGTTGAGGAGCAGGTGGTGAACCGGATGACCGAGGCGCTGCTGGGACTCGACCACGGGGACAACTACGCGGCCCGCGCCGCCGCCGGCCCGCTCCAGCCCAGGATCAAGCACATCGCGCCCGAGGGCGACAACGCAGCCCGCTCGAAATAGTGAGCCGGGCACTTCGATACAATCTGCTCTTGAGGTAGCTCGCGCAAAACGGACCGCGACCGCGCCGCGGCTTTTGCGCTGTAGCCCATCCATGTTGAAACTAGGAACGCTGCGCTGGAAGGGCCGCTGCAGCCGCCACCCCAGGTACGATCCGGCCAGCGATGGCGAAGGCGGCGTCATCGGTGGATGCACGCGCTGTCTCCGGCTGCTGGAGATTCACGAACAGCATGCCAGGCTGGTGGGGCTGATGCGGAATTTCGGGCCGATGCGCGAGCGGGCCGGCAAGCCCGTGGACGCCATGCAGGATCGCCAGCGCGGGCTCTTCGATTAGCCGCGTGTCAGCGTCCCGAGATAATTCCCGTAACCCACAATCACCGTGGAGGCCACCAGCACAAAGAGGCTGACGAACAACCAGATCCAGGTGCGGCGGCTGGCGCCTCTCCATTCGTGCAGGCCGATTCCCCACAGGCTGCTGAAGATGATGATGCTGGCCATGTGCAGCGTCCAACTGGAAAACTTGTACCGGCCCATTTGCGTCTCGCCCATGGTGTAGAAGAAGAACTGGAAATACCAGGTGGCGCCGGCCAGCGCGGAGAAGAAGTAATTCCAAAGCATGGGCGCACGCTCCGCGCCCGCGGCCGTGGCGGTGAAGTACTGGCGGCCGGTGCGGTTTCTGATATTCAGCAGTACGCACCACACAAAGTTCGTGGTGAAGCCGCCGAGCAGCAGCACCACCAGAATGGGAAGCCCCTGCCAGAGCGTGGAGGTGCCGTGCCGCAACGTTAGTTCGCGGATAGGCGCTCCCGCATCCAGCCCGAAAGCAAAACACGCGCTCATCACGCCGGAGAAAGTGGCCACCAGTATTCCTTTTCTGAGGTTGAACTCGCCGATCACTTCCTTCTTCTGCTTTTCGGACATCTCGCGCTCTTTGGACATGCCGGCCCTCCCCGCGCAGGCGATCCCAACCATGCAAACGGCGATGCCGAAGACGATCACCTGGCCGGAGTGCGATGGCAGCACCTTCGAGAAGAACTGGCCGTGGAACACGGGCGGGATCAGGGTGCCGAAAGCGGCGCAATATCCCAGCACCATGGCCATTCCGAGAGACATTCCCAGATAGCGCATGGTCAATCCGAAGGTAAGTCCGCCAAAGCCCCACAGAACGCCGAAGAACCAGACCCAGAACAGGGCACTTACTGGCGTCTGCCGCAACGTGGAAACAAGGCTGTTGGTCATGAGGGAGCCGAGTAACCACGGAACGATAATCCAACTGAAAAACCCGCCAACCAGCCAGTAAGTCTCCCACGACCATCGCTTCACCGCGCGGTAGGGGACGTAGAAACTGCCGGAGGCCAGGCCGCCCAGCCAGTGAAAGACCACGCCGAGTGCAGGGTTTGGGGTCATGAACCCTACATTGTATGTAACTCGCGGGGCGCCGGCCCACTACACGATGTCGATATCGCCGGAGTCGGTTTCGAGATCCACCGTGGGGCCGCCGCCGCAAATTCGTCCGTCCACTTCCCGCTCCGACCGCGTTCGCCACACGATCTCCTGTCCCTCCGCCTCGATCACGGTGATGCGGCCGTGATCCGTCCGCAGGCTGACGTTGTATCCGGCGCCGGGCGCGAGCTTCACGCTGATTCCACCCGAGTCGGCCTCCGCGCGCACGGGCGCGGCAACGGTCTGCGAAATGCGGATCTCGCCTGAATCCGTGCTGACCTCGATATCGCCCGCGATATCCAGCGCTTCGGCGTCGCCGGCATCGGCGCTGGCATAGACGCGACCTTTCACCTGGCGAATGCGGATGGAGCCCGAGTCGGAGGACGCGTGAACATCCGCACTAATGGCGGAGACCTCCACGTCGCCCGAGTCGGTTTCGCAATCCACCGGCCCGCTTACTCCTTGCACTCGAATGTCGCCGGAATCGGCGAGCGCCCGGATCCGCGTGTCGCCGGGCACGGCAATCTCCAGGAACAGAGCGACGCCGCGGAGCAGCCACCGGTCGGCCACGTCGCCCACCCGAACGGTGTTCCCATTCTGTTCGACCGGCGGTTTCGCTTCGAGCTGGCGGATGCGATCTTCCACGCTACCCCAGCCAAACAACGAGCGCCGCGCGCGGAGGATTCCCCGAATCCGAACCGAACCGGCATCGCCGGCATATACGCGGACAAGGCCCGAGTCCACGGCGACATCGAGCGTTGCCGGGCCGGTCACACTCAGGATTGTTTCGAACGTACCTTCAGCGGTTTCCTTCATTGCCCATCCTCTTTACAACGATACGCGGCCCCCCTCATCAGCTCGAGCGCCCGCAGAATCCGCGGCACATCCTCGAATGCGTACGACAGGCGAAGTTGGCGCCGGCCCCGAGCCGCCAGGTCGCCGCGCGGGTGCACGCAATACTCGCCTGGAATGTACATCACGCGGGGCTCTCCGGTGGACCGCGTAAGCTGCCGGAAAAAGGCTGAGGACGGATGCGTCTCCACGTCCCGGAACGTCAGGTAGTAGTAGAAACCGGCGCTGCCGCCGCGGCATTCCTGGAGAAACTCCGCGAGATTCCGCTCGATGCCCTCGCGTACCGCGACCGCCTTTTCGCGGTAGCCCGCGTTCACCGCGCGCAACTGGCCGGCGATGCGATGGTCCAGCAGCCAGCTCGCCATCTCCTGGACAAACAGCGGCGCGCTGAAGCCGGCGTCGCTGGTCCTCTGCACCAGCGCGCTCATCAGCGGACCGCGCGGCCCGAGCACGTAGCCGATGCGCAAGGCGGGCGCCAGTATTTTGGAGAGCGTGCCCACCTCGTACACGATGCCGAGGTCGTCGTCGGGCATCACCGAGACGAACGGCTCGGCGCCGGGGTCGTGCAGGAGCAGCTCGTAGGCGAGGTCGTAGACGATGGGAATCAGACGGTCCTGTTGCCGCGACAGCCCGGCCGCCACCTCGTAAAGCGCCCGCCGCCGCGCGTTCGAGAGGATGGTGCAGGACGGGTTATTGACGGTGACGACGTAGAAGAACGCGATTCTGCCGGCGTCGCCGCCCCGCTCTCGCAGCTTGCGGCCGAGCGAGGCGAGGTCGATCCCCTCGGCGTCCTCGGGCACCGCCAGCACCTCGAATCCCTTGCGCTCGAGTGCGTCCGCGTAGATGTAGTACATGGGGTCGGAAGTGATGACGATGCCGGGCTCCATCACCTCGGCCAGCGCGTCAAGCATGCTGGTTGCACCGCACGCGCCGATGGCCAGGCGCTTTCCGGCCGGCATGCCGCCCAGAAACCGGCTCAGGGACGCAATCAGATTCGCGGAACCGGAGGGACTGCCGTAATTGAACGCCTGACGGTAGCGGACGCCATCGCCGGCCACGGCCTCCATCGCCTCGACAAGACACGGGACCGGGATGGTCTTCTCATTCACGTATCCGACGCCCAGGTTGATGTCCACGCCGTCGCGGAAATCGTGCGCGAAATCGGCCATCATGCGGTTAACCGGCGACGGCCGGGTCGACGCCCGCCCATAACTCGACAAACGTATGTCCACGCGAGAACCTGACACGATACTACTACCCCCGTGCGGTAGAAGGACACGCGGAGCCAGCCGCGTTTCTGCTGTACCTGGCGAGTACGCGGAGCTTGCGCAGAATGGCTCACGGCGATATCGTGGTGTTCGACATGTCCGATCTACGCACTCGTCGCGATTTCGTCAAACTAACCACGGCAGCACTGGCGCTGGCGGAGGCCGCGCCCTCTTCGGCCGCGGAGGCGGCCGAGCAGCCGGCTGGCGATATCGAGGTTCGCCTCACCGCCGGCGCGAAGAGATTCGCTCGCGAGGCGCCGGTGAGCTGGCACCCGGCCGTTGGCGCGCCCGACGACGCCATTCTCCTCGATCCTCGCAGGACGTATCAGGAGGTGCTCGGTTTCGGAGCGGCCTTCACCGACGCGGCCTGCTATACGTTTCAACGGCTCGACGCCGGGCCCCGCGAACAGTTGTTCCACGAATTGTTCCACCCCTCGGAGATGGGTCTGAACGTCTGCCGCACCTGCATCGGAGCGAGCGACTACTCGCGCACCGTCTACAGCTTCGACGAAGGCGACCCGGACCTCGAACTGAAGCGCTTTTCGATCGATCACGATCGCGAGTACATCCTCCCCATGCTGCAGCTTGGCCGCCAGATAAACCCCGATCTGTTTCTGTTCAGCTCGCCGTGGAGTCCGCCGGGATGGATGAAGTCGACCGGCTCCATGCTGGGCGGCACCTTACACAAGAAATACTACGGGCCATACGCGACTTACTTTGTGAAGTTTCTGCAGGCCTATGCCGCCGCTGGTGTTCCGGTAAATGCGGTCACCGTGCAGAACGAGGTGGATACAGACCAGGACAGTAACATGCCCGCGTGTTTGTGGGGCCAGGAGTACGAAGTGGAATTCGTGGGCAGGCATTTGGGCCCGCAGCTCGAGAAGAATGGCCTATCCACGAAGATCTGGATTATCGATCACAACTACAATCTGTGGGGACGGGCCATCTGCGAGCTGGACGATGCGGAGTTGAACAAGTACGCGGACGGTGTCGCCTGGCATGGCTACCTGGGCACCCCGGATGCGATGACCCGCGTGCACGAAGCGCATCCGGAGAAGCATGCCTACTGGACCGAGGGCGGCCCGGCTTACACCGATCCGGGCTATCTGACCGACTGGACCAGATGGGCAGCCACGTACGCGGGTATCCTGCACAACTGGGCGCGCGCCATCACCGGCTGGAATCTAGCGCTCGACGAGCACGGCAAGCCCAACATCGGGCCTTTCTACTGCGGCGGCATGGTCACCGTTCACTCGCAGACGAAGGAGATCACCCGCAGTGGCCAGTACTGGGCTTTCGCGCACTACTCGCGCGCCATCAAGCGCGGCGCAAAGCGTTTCGAATCGCGCGGCGCCCTGGAAGACGGCACGCACGTGGCGTTCGCGAATCCCGACGGCAGCAAGGCCGTGGTGCTGACCAATGCCGGGGCCGCCGAGAAGAAAGTCCGCCTGCTGCTTCGGGGGAACGTCGCCGAAGTGACTCTGCCTGGCGATGCCGTGGCCACGCTGACGTGGCGGTGACTAACGCGCGGCGCGGATTTCCGGCAGGAGAATGACCTTGTCCGTGGTCTTCCGGGACTTCCGGGCCGCCTTCGCCAGCCGCTCATCGGCGGTTACCAACGGAATCCCGCGCAGCAGGGCTAGCGCGAGGTAGACGCAATCAGAAACCGGATGCTGCAAATCGAAGGCAAGATCCAAAGCCTGGGGCATGAGTTCCTGGGTGGGAACAATCGCCACGGGCGCTTGCAGCAGAGTATCCAGACACTCCATGGCGTTCCGGCGCGTGAGGTCGCGAAGCCGGACCTTCTTCCACAGGATATTGCCGCACTCGATGGGAAACAGATCCGGCGCATGCAGGCTGGTCTGGGACAGCGATCTGGCGAGGTCGCTGCCGGTTTCGTTCACTACCCACTTCACGCCTACGCTGGCATCTACGACGGCGGCTTCGATCACCGCTGGTCCCTCATCTCACGCTGCAGCGCCGCGGCATCGGAACGCTGGGGGCGGGATCGGGACCGGCGTGCATCGGCCTGCGCCCAGAAGTCAGCCGCGCCGGCCGGCCGTAACGTTTCATCGAGGATCGCCCGATGCTCGGCCTCCGCGGAGCGGCCGTGTTTCGCCGCGCGCAAGCGCAATGCCCGAACCACGGCGTCGGGGACGTTTCGGACCGTCAACTGAGCCATGACCTTTGTCTTCATTGTATACAATGAAGACATTGCCTGCACCTCGCGGGAACGCGGCTGTCGCCGCGTGTCCTTCTCTGTACGACACTGAAGCTTGGCCCGCCCAATTCTCCGCAGCCTCGCAGCCGCCGCCGGCGCTCTCGCACTGTACTGTCTCTACTTCTTTGGACTGGGCCGCTGCGGCCTGCTCGGGCCGGACGAGCCTCGCTACGCCGCCATCGGCCTGCAGATGGCCCGCTCCGGCGACCTCGTCATGCCCGTGTTGTGGGGCAAGCCCTGGTTCGAGAAACCTCCGCTGCTCTACTGGATGACCGCCTCCGCCTCGCGCCTGGGGCTGGGCAGCGAACTCGCGCCTCGCTTGCCGGTGGCGCTGCTCAGCGCGGCGTTTCTCCTGTTCTTCTTCGTGGTGCTGCGCCGGGAGTTTGGCGGGCGCGCGGCGCTGTTTGCGGCGGCCATCCTTGCCACCTCCGCCGGATGGCTCGGCTACAGCCACATCGCGGTCACGGATCTGCCGCTTTCGGCCACCTTCGCGGCGGGCATGCTGCTACTGATGCATCCCGCGGCGTCCTGGCGGAGGGCGGCCGTGAGTGGAGCGCTGTTCGGGCTGGCCGTGCTCGCCAAGGGTCTGGTCCCCTTCGTGCTCCTGCTGCCGGCACTGTGGTTGCTGCGGCGCAACATGCGCGCGCTCGCCGTGATGCTCGGCGTTGCCCTTGCGGTCGCCTTCCCGTGGTACGCCGCCATCTCCGCGCGGGCCGGCCGCGCATTCGTCGATGAGTTCATCTGGAAGCATCACTTCGCGCGATTCGCCAGCAACGCGCTGCAGCACGTGCAACCGTGGTGGTACTACGTGCCCGTGCTCATCGCCGGCCTCGTGCCGTGGATACCGCTCGCGGCTCTGCTACGGCGGCGCACTTTTGTCGACCCCCGCGCCCGTTTCCTGCTCGCCTGGTTTCTTTGGGGCCTTGTCTTCTTCTCGGTGTCGCGAAACAAATTGCCCGGATATGTTCTGCCGCTGCTGCCCGCCGCGGCGGCGCTCCTCGGGCTGGCTCTTGACGCCGCACGGCGCGCCTGGGTGGCTCTGGCCGCTTGTGCCATACTCTGCTATCTTTTCCCCGTTGCCGAGCACGTCCTGCCCATCGCGCTGGTCACGGGCATTCGCCGTGCCGGCGTGCAGTTCCCGTGGATGCCACTGTTGCCGGTAGCCGCACTGGCAATCGCCGCGTCCGCCCTGGAGCTGCGACGCCACCGGCTGGCGGCAACGCTGCTGGTGAGCGCGGGCGTGGTGGTGGCCACGGCGCACTTCGTGCTGGAGTCCTGTCCGGTGCTGGATGGCAACGTATCGGCGCGCGTGGCCTGGCGGAAAGTCGCGGCACAACCCGGCCGCCCCTGCATCGCTTCCGGCGGGCGGGACTTTCGCTACGGCATGAACTACTACTTCGGATTCGACGTGCCGGATTGCCCCGGGGCCTCGGGCGAGCTCCCCTTGCGGGCGGGCGGCTCGTAGCCTTCCTGATACACCTCGACGCCGTGCTGTGGGACGGTCAACTGCACGATGCTGCCCTCGCCGGGAAGCGTCCAGACCTCGGCCGCGATCGGCTGCCCCTGCGGGGGCGTCAGGGTGGCGGTGAAATGATTCAGCTCCTCGCTGCGATTGGCGAAGGCCACCTTGTCCTTGCCCTTGTACACCACGCTGAGCGGCGCTTCTCCCTGTCCCAGCACATACGCCGTGAACTGCTGCGGATCGCCAGTGGACGTGTTCACACGCCTCGCCAGCAGCGTGAACGGAAACAGCGGCAGGTTTTGCGAAATCACCACGTCGCCGGCGCCTGCCGGATCGTCCTTCTTCTGCGGACCCTGGCCGGTGTCGATCTCGTTGTGGGCCACGCCGCCCGAGAACGTCGTCTTCACCGCCATGGCCACCTGCCCCATCTTCGCCTTCACGCTGGCCTCAATGGGCTGATACGCATCGTTGGTGACCACGCGGTATTGCTCCACGTCGATCTTCATCTGACCCATCTGCGCCGTACCGGAGCCGGAGAGGTCGTAGTGTCCATCGTCGTGTGTGAGCGAGTACGTCTCCGTGGCAATCTGGTTCCCGCCCATGTAGATGGTGAACTTCCCCGCCCCGGAGCCCGCCGGAGCCGGGGCTGCGGGCGCCTTCGGAGCCTCCGGCGCGGCCTTCTGCTTTTTCAGCAGCGCCTGGATCTCCGCGGGAAGATCGAAGGTGGCGTCGGGCATGTCGACATTGAATTTCATTTCGGAGAGTTCCACCTCCACCTCCTGCCCGGCCGCCTTCTCGGTGGTCTTGAAGGGCTCCAGCACCCCATCCACGTTGCGGTAATCGGAGAAAGTGTTCTCGTACGGGATGTCTCCCATCGCCGTGGCACGTATCCCGGTCTGCTTCACCAGCAGGCCCGATTTGCGGCTGAAGTACATCGTTTCGGGGTGGCCGCCGTCGTTCGGTGTCAGCAGCAACTTGATGCAATCGTCCTCGCCGACGCGCTCCGCGCCCATGGTTTCCACCCCGGAGTACTGTTCACGCCAGTGGATAGGAGCATTGAAACGCGCCTCCCGCACGACGTCGATCCGCTCGGCGCCCTCCACAACGCGCGGCCCCTGCAGCGGGGAGAGTTCCCAGGCGATCTCGCCGCTGACGCCGTCCTGCATGGTCCCAACGGCGCCGATTTCCACGCGCATGAGCGCCTTGGCAGGCTCCGCCTCCGACAATGTCATGGCGCCGCTGATCCCCTGCGCCGGGAGCGAAAGCGTCCCCTTCGCGGACTGGTTGTGATGCTTCTCATAGGCCGTTCTGCCGCCGGTTACTTCGACGTAGCGATCCAGCACCGCCGCCGCCGGCGGAAGGACCTCCTGGCCCGGCAGCACGGCGCAGCCGGCTAGTACAAGCAGTGCGAGTTTGTTCATTTTCTTCCCTGCCGATCAATCCACTCTATCGCAGCCTCCAGCGCGGTATCTTCGTGCCGCAGCAGCGCCTCGCGCGTGGGCTCGGCAACGGTATCGGGAATCACTCCATAGCCTTCCAGAACCTTGCCGCCCTCGGAGACATAGTTGGCCACGGGGTACTGAAAGCCATCGCCGTTGGGCAGGATCTCAATCACCGAGGGCAGCGCGGCGCCGGCGGTCCTCGATCCGAAGATGCGCGCACGGCCCAGATCCTGTAAACCGCCCGCCAGAATCTCCGACGTGGAGGCCGACGCGCCATCCACCAGAACCGCCAGCGGCCCATTGAACGTCTCGGCCCGCGGATAGATCACGAAGTTCAGAGTGCTGTCGCGCAGGTAAAGCGTGCCCAGCCGCTCGCCGGCTTTGTTCACGAACCAGCCGGCCAGACCCATGGCCATCGCTCCAATGCCCCCCGGGTTGCCGCGCACGTCCAGGATGAAACCGCGGCAGTCCGCGCAGGATTCCACGGCCTTCCCGAACGCGTCCATCACCTTCGCGGGCTCCAGAAACACGTTCAGGCGAAAGTAGCCGATGTCCGGGCGCACCCGCTTCGCCTCCATGGAAACGTACATGGGCGGAAGATAACCGAATTGCGTCAGCGTACCCGGCGGTTCCGCGAAGGTCAGCTTTCGCTTCACCTCGTGGCCGGCTCCGTTGATGAAGCCGACGGTTGCGCTCTGCCCGATGCCGCCCCGCAGGCGCTGCTCCACCGCGCGCGAAAGCATGAGCTCGCGCAAAGTGGAGGCGGCATACGTCTGGTCCAGCGTGCCGATCACCGGAGCGATGGCGGTGGACCCAACCCGCGTCACCTGCCAGCCCGTGTCGACGCCCGCCTGCGCCGCCGGAGAATCCGGGGCCACCGAAGTGACCAGCGCACGGTCGCCGATCACGCGAACGTCGACACCCAGCGTGCCTGGACCACCCGCGCCGCTGACGCTCAGGGCCGCCTCGGTGGGCAGGACGGCGCAATGGCTCACTTTCAGCAGACCGAGCATGCGCTCGAGCACGGCGCGAGCTTCCTCCGGCGTACGCGCCTTTTCCATTTCCGGCCGCAACCGGTCGCGCACCGCCGCCCAGTCGAGTCCGCCGAGTTTCGGGTCCCAGTGCTTGTCGCGAATGGTCTTCCAGACGTAGTCGAAGCTCTCCAGATTGACGCGGCGCAGATCCTCCGTCTGCGCATACGCAGTCACCGCGAGCGCGGCGCCCCAGACCAGCATCGCCGGCCACTTCATCGCTTCCGGGCCCTCGTCTCCTCGGCCAGCAGGCGCTCGAATCGCGCCTCGCTTTCGTCGACGAATCGCCGGTACCCCTCGGGATCGATGAACGGGTTTTCCATCGCTCCCGCCTTCAGCCGCGCGATCTTGTCCGCCATCGAGAAGTAGCTGCCGTGCGAGCCGAGAAACAAATCGCAGGCAAGCGCGCGCAGCGTTCGAAACGTCCTCGCGTAGTCGTCGGCGATGCCCGGATAGCGCGCGTTGTGCATTAGCTTCACGCCGGGGTTCACGCTGACGCCGCCCACAAAGACTGCGTTCAGCGGCCGGCCGTTCTCCATCACCGTGGTGGTCCAGGTGGTGCAGCCCCTGGTGTGGCCGGGCGTCAGGTGCGCCACCAGCGTCGTACCGCCCAGCGATACCGTGTCGCCGTCGTGCAGCACGCGGTCCACTGGGCAGGCGCGCCAACTGATTTCGCCGTCGAAGCGGAAATCGCCGCGGCCGCCGTGTTCCACAATGTCGTCGTCGCCCTGCATCACCAGCACCTTCGCCCCGCTGGCCTCGCGCGCCGCCCGAAACCCGGCCACGTGATCGTCGTGCGCCTGACCGGCCAGCAGATAGCGGACGTCCTCAAACCGAAAGCCGAGCAGTTTCACGCTGGCGCGCAACTGCGGCGCCATGCGCTCGTACCCGGTGTTGATCAGGATGTGGCCCTGCGGCGTGGCGATGAGAAAGCACGCCAGTTCGTTGGAGCCCACATAGTAGATGTTGCCGGCGATGCGAAAGGGCTCCACGGGCCGGGCCCACTTCGCGGTGAAGGACTCGGCGCGCGCGGCGAAGGCGCAGGCCAGCAGAAGCGCGCAGCGCCGCATCAGTCTTTTCCGAGAACCTTGGCGCAAAGGGCCCCGCCAACAATAGGCAGCAACGTGAAAACCACGAAAGAAACAATGAGCCCGGCCACGATCACGACGATCATGAGCGTTCGATCGCCAACCATGGCCGCGAGGTCGTGAAACCTGGGGTCCTGGCGCGAGGCCTCTGCCTTGAGCTCCGAGAAGTAGAGGATCGCAATGGTGAGCCGAATCAACGACGCGGTGAACGAGAACAAGCCCGTCATCCAGCCAAGGCGCGTTCCGCCGCGAACGTTGACGCTCTGTCCGGTCCGCTTCGAATACAGGAAGACCGTCGCAAAGCCCGCGGCGAGGAACACCACCACCACCCAGACCAGCGCCGCGAGAACCGGCATGGGCAACCCGGAAATCAGGAACGCGATCAGCGCCGCCAGGAAGCTCACGCGCACGGCAGTGCGGTTGTGGAAACCGATCTCCGTGTCATCCGGGCGCTTTGAGATCACCGCCGCCACGGGCTCGGGGGCTGGCTCCGGCTCGGGCACCGGATACTCGAACTGAGGCTTTCCGCACTTGTGGCAGAACCGCGCGTCCGGCGGAAGCTGCGCTCCGCAAGTGCAATACTCAGGCACGCTTCCCAGTGTAGCTGACGGTCAACTCGCGGGATGCCAGAACGCGGCTATCACCGCTCTGGCCAGGCCCGCCTGCGGCGCAACCGGGCGCCATCGCGCTGCGTTTAACAATAGAAGGTACACTGGAAGAAAAGAGAATGCAGGAACTGGTGCGTTCTCGGGGAAGATATCGGCTATGATTCGCACCTTTGTCGGAGTATTCGGATTCGCCGTCTGCGGGTTGCTCGCGCAGGAGCAGGCCGCTTCTCCGGCGCCGGACGCAGCCGCATCCGTGAAACCCGCTCCGCCGACGGCGGCGGCGGCCGTAAAGCCGGACTACGTGGTGGACCCGGGCACCAAAATCCCGCTGAGTCTCATTAACAGCGTCAGCACGAAGAACTCCACCGAAGGGGATCGGGTCTATCTTGAAACGGTGTTTCCGGTGGTGCTGCGCGGCAGGATGGTCATCCCGGTTGGCAGCTATGTGGCCGGGACGGTGACGAAGGTAACGCGGCCGGGGCGCGTGAAAGGGCGCGGCCAGTTTTACATTCGCTTCGATTCTCTGACACTGCCGAACGGCGTGACGCGCGATTTTCGGGCCACCATCGGCAGCCTGGACGGACGGGCCAGCGAAGACCTCGACCGGAAAGAGGGGTCGATCAAGAGCGAAGGCAACAAGTCCGGCGATGCCCGCACGGTGGCGGAAACCGCGGCCAGCGGTGCTTCCATTGGGGCGGTGGCCGGGGGAGTGGCGGCTGGCCGGCCGGGCATGGGCGCGGGAATCGGCGCGGCGGCGGGCGCCACGGCTGGCCTTATTGGCGTGCTGGTGACGCGGGGACCGGATGCCGTACTGGCGCGGGGCACCACGCTGGAAATGGTGCTGGACCGTCCGCTCGGTTTTCAGGCGAGCGACCTGGACTTCAGCAAGGCGTATTCGGGCGCGTCCGGCGTCGGCAATGGCCCCGGCCCCTCGCCCAGCCAGAAAGACCGCCGCGCGAGCCGCTGGCCGTTCTAACGGACGATGATCCGGCCGCTGCTTTCCGGGCTCCTCCTGTGCGCGAGCCTTATGGCTGATTCCGATTTCGACCAGGCCCAGGCCGCGCGCTTCGCCCGGCTCGCGCTCGACTGCGTTCACAAGGAATACCCCAACAAGATCGCGCACTCGCTGAACTCCGACGCCGACGCCAGGCCTCCCCGCGAGCTGACCCCGGCGTTTTACGGCTGTTACGACTGGCATTCTTCGGTCCACGGGCACTGGCTGCTGGTCCGCCTGATCCGCATGTTTCCGCAGGCCCCGTTCGCCGCGGAAGCGCGCCGCGCCGTGGCGCAGAGCCTCACCGAAGCGCACATCGCCCAGGAAGTGAGGTATCTCAACGACACCGGCCGCAAGAGCTTCGAGCGTCCCTACGGTCTGGCCTGGCTGCTGCAACTCGCCGCCGAGTTGGCCGAAAGCGACGATCCGGAAATGCGCCAGTGGTCCGCCACGCTCGGTCCGCTGGAGCGGGCGGCGATCGCGCGCATCTCCGCCTGGCTGCCGAAACTCGCCTGGCCCATCCGCACCGGCGAACACAACAACACCGCGTTCGCGCTCGGCCTGATGCTGGATTACGCCCGCGGCGCCGGAAACGCGGAGTTCGCCGTGCTGCTGGAATCGCGCGCGCGGGATTACTACCTGAAGGACACCGGGTGCCCACTCGCCTACGAGCCTTCCGGCGAGGATTTCCTCTCGCCCTGCCTTGCCGAAGCCGACGTGGTGCGGCGGATTCTCCCGCCCGCCGAGTTTGCCCGCTGGCTCGCCGCATTCCTTCCGAAAGTGGATCTGGAACCGACCCGCGTCACCGACGTGACCGACGGCAAGCTCTACCACCTGGCCGGCCTCAACCTCAGCCGCGCGTGGATGCTGGAAGGGATCGTGTCGGGGCTCCCGGCCGGCGACGCCCGGCGCGCACCACTGGCCGCGCTGGCCGGCAGGCTGCGGGAGGCCGGACTGGAGAGCATCCGAAGCGAGCATTACGAGGGCGGGCACTGGCTGGGGAGCTTCGCTCTGTATCTGGTTAGCGGGCGGGGACTGCGATAGCACGCTGCCAGTCGGAAAACCCCGAAACATTAGACAACCGCAAACCGTCTCTATGTCAGGAATGATCCTGCGCCTGCTCGCCGCCACGATGTACCTCGCCGGGATTTGCATCGCGCAAACGCCTTCTTCCACGCCGGTCTCTGGCGCCGCGCAAGCGGACACAAACAAGCGCGCGCACACACGCACCAGCGCCAAACACGACGTGGGCAGCGGCGCGGGCGATATCGGCAAAGGCGCGGCGAAAGGTCTTGGCAGCGCGGCCACGGGAGCAGGGAAGGCCGCCATCGACCTGGCAACGCTTCACCCCATTGGCGCAGCCACCGACCTGGGCAGAGGCGCGGTAAGCACCGGTACAAACGTAGGAGCCGGCGCCGTGAAGGGAACCGGCAAGATACTAAGGGGTACCGGCAAAGCCATCAAACACTTGTTGTAATGTCTCGGGTAACCGGCCCGAAACGCGTCCGGAATCCCGGACCGGCGAGTTGTCGTTTGGGGTTATGTGGCCGAAAGGGAAGTGAGGCGGGCTGTATGAGCACTCGGTACGGCGGTTGGGTTTATCTGTTTTGCTTTTCGCTTGCTTCTGCACTTGCACAGCAGAATGGACCTGCGGCGCAGTCCGAACCTCCAGCACCGGCTTCGCCCGCCATGGCGAATCGCCAGATCACGCTGGATGTGGTGGTAACCGATAAGTCCGGAAAGCCCCTCCCCGGTCTGCAACAACGGGACTTCACGCTCCTGGACAACAAACAGCCGCAGAGGATTGTGTCCTTTCATCCCGTTGAGGGGACCGCGGCGGCTGATCCGCCCGTAGAAGTCATTTTCCTCGTCGATGAAGTCAACACTTCATTCTCCAGCGTCGCGTCCGAGCGGTGGCAAATCGAGAAGTTTCTCCGCCTGGACGGTGGGCAGCTTGCGCGCCCGGTTTCGATGGTCTTCTTTACGGATTCGGGAGCAACCATAGGGGCCGCTTCCTCTCGAGATGGAAACGCCCTAATTGCAGACTTGAATCAGAATCAGACCGCTCTGCGCACAATCAACAGGTCACAAGGGTTCTACGGCGCCGATGACCGGCTGCAGTTGTCTCTCCGCACGATCCAGCAGCTCGCTGCCTATGAAGCGACACGGCCCGGACGAAAACTCCTGATCTGGATTAGTCCGGGCTGGCCCATTCTTTCCGGCCCGAACGTGCAACTGACGTCAAAAGTTCAGCAGTGGCTGTTCAACTCGGTGGTTGCTGTTTCAGACGAGCTGCGACAGGCCCGCGTTACTCTTTACGATGTCGATCCCCTGGGAATGGGGGACGCGGCCGGATTCCAAACTTTCGCATATCAGCAGTACTTGAAAGGTGTGAGGTCGGCAAGACAAGTGCAAATTGGGAACCTGGCACTGCAGGTTCTCGCATATCAAAGTGGCGGCCGGGTTCTCAATTCAAGTAACGATGTTGCGGGCGAGATCGGTACCTGCGTTTCGGACGCGAATGCGTTCTACGTCCTCTCCTTCGACGGCCTTCCCGGAGACGGTCCAAACGAGTACCATGCACTGGAAATCAAGATCGACAAAACTGGACTGGCGGCGCGCACGCGATCCGGGTACTACGCTCAGCCAGAGTCGCAACCGGCCAGAACCCCACAGTAAACAACCCCTTCCACTCATTGACGCCCGGAGAGCCGCGCGCGCGGAAAGTCCGCTCACACGTCCCACAAGCCGTGCGGCGTTCATGCCGTATAGGGCCATTGTGCTTTGGTGAATAAGGCGCCATCGAGCCAGATGGTCTGCCCGCTGATGAAGGATGCTCCGTCGCTGGCGAGAAAGACGACCGTGGGTGCGATGTCGGCCACCGTGCCAACGCGCCCCAGTGGCGTGAGACGCGCCCATGTGCCGGCGTAATCGGGATCCTCTTCCCTGGTGCGCGCGGATTCGATCGACCCCGGGGCGATGCAGTTGACACGAATCCCATACGGCCCCAGCTCCACCGCGGCCTCCTTCGTGAACATCTCGATGCCGCCCTTGCTGGCCGTGTACGCCACCAGCCGCGGGAACGCCAGCTTGTTGCACCCGGAGCCGAGATTCACGATCACACCGCCGCCGTGATCCTTCATGTGCCGGCCGGCCTGCTGCGTACAGAGGAAGCACCCCTTCAGGTTCGTGTCGATCACCAGGTCCCACTCCTCCTCGGTGACGTCCAGCAGCGGCTTCCACGTCTGAACTCCGGCGTTGTTCACGAGGATGTTCAGGACCCCAAAGCGGCCGATCACCTCCTCGAACATGGCCGCGACCTGGGAGCTCTGGCGGATGTCGGCCTCCACCAGCAACACTTCGGCGCCCAGCGCGCGGATTTCGGACACCGTCGCGTCGGCGAGCTCCGGAGGATCGCCGTGGTAATTCACCGCGACACGACAGCCCGCGCGCGCCAGCTCGAGCGCAATCTCCTTGCCGATTCCCCGGCTCGCTCCGGTTACCAGAGCAGTACGGCCCTGCAGAAGCATGTTCACACCTCGATGTTCTTCACCACTCCTTTGCGCTGGGCCTTGAGCCACCGGCTTATTGCGCGTCTTCGGCGGCCAATTCGTCCAGCACATTTGCGGCTCTGGTAAGGCTGTCTACCCCGAAGACCACCAGCGCCCGCGTCGATCCGGGCTCCAGTCCGCAGTAGGAGTAGTCAATATTGATCTGTTGTTCACCCAACCGCGAGGCGGCACGGCCGAGCTCACCCGGACGGTGCGCAAGCCTGACCACGGCGACTTCCGTCTCTTCGAAGATCATGTGCAGGCCGCCCAGCACCGCCTTGGCGCTGGCCGGATCGTCCACCAGCAGGCGGGCCAGACTCTCGCCCTCCTCCACATACGACTGAAAAGCCAGAATGTTCACTCCGCGCTCCGCCAGAGCGAGGAAGCACTTCCCCAGGGCGCCCGGCTTGTCTTCAATCGTCACTGTGAACTCCTTCACCTTCGGCATGAGATTCAACTCCCTCCATTTCCGGGGCCTCGATAACCAGCAGGGCGGTTTCCATCATACGCGTTCCGGCTGCAGTTCTCAAACTGAACGCCGTCCAGAGATTCGGCGACTCCGCTGCTAACTGCAGGGCCGTCGTATGCGCCGGTATTCTTCAGGGGGCAGGCCTTCCCCTCTGACGTAGCCCGACTGTGGGGCTGGTCAAGATCACAGGAGCCGCGACGGGGGTTTTGCACGCCTTGTCGTCAGCGCCATTTGGCGCAATGATTAGCGACAGAATGGTTAACGAGCTGAATGCCGTCATTGAGGAACTCGGAGGGAAGGCGGCTTTGGGCCGCACTCTGACCACTGAAGCCGAACTGCGCTCCGCAATCCGGGAAGGCTTCCCCAAAGAAGTGGTGGACAGCGTGATGGACTCGGCCGGCCTGACCCTCAAGGATCTTTCCCGAAGCCTGAACCTCTCCCCACGCAGCTTGCAGCGCCGAGGTCAGCAGGGCCGCCTGGCGCGGCATGAATCGGACCGCGTGTACCGGCTGGCTCGCATGGTGGAGTTAGCCAGGCACTACATTGGGGACAAGGACAGCGCGGCCCGTTGGCTGAAGCGTCCCAACCGCGCGCTGGGCGGCAGCGTGCCCCTTGAACTGATGGACACGGAACCGGGCGCGCGAGCCGTCGAAAATGTGCTGGGCCGGCATTAGTTGACTCGCGTTTGTCGAATACTTCGGAAGCTTCACGCGAAGAGGCCGCTTGACGGGGAGGGGGCGTTCCGGTTCGGCGGCCGGTGGTCCAGTCCGGGGACGCGGCTCGCGTACACTTTCAGCTTCGTCAAAAAGGAAGTCGAGCTTGCCCGCAGAGGCGTCTCCATCCAACTGTTCGTCCCATCGCTGTTGCTCGCGCACACGAAACCATTGGAGGATGTGCCGGTATTCTTCCGGGGGGAGGCCATCAATAGCAGCCTGGATCTCCTCAACTCGGCTCATGCCTGGAGTCTAACACCATCCCCGCCCCCTACCGCCTCCGCCGCCCCCGCACCCGCAGCACCGGCGCCGCATTGAACGCCGCTTCCAGGATGTCCGTCTGCTCTTCGGTGTGCCGCTTCAGCGAGCCGGCCGCGGGGCTGGCGGATTCGGGCCGGCCCAGATAGCGTAGCGGACGCTTGCCTTCCAGCACCGCGCCAATCACGTCCTGCACGAACTCCCACGGGCCCATGTTGCGCGGCTCTTCCTGCACCCACACCACCTCGGCCGCGGCCGGATACCGATGCACCGCCTCCTTCATCTCGGCGGCGGGGAAGGGGTAAATCTGCTCCAGCCGCACGATGGCCACGTCGTCCAGCTTGCGCTGCTCGCGGCTGGTGACCAGGTCCCAGTAGATCTGCCCGGAGCAGATCAGCACGCGGCGCACGCGGGCCGCGTCGCCGATCGCGCCATCCTGCAGCACCTCCGAGAAACGTCCACCCGCGAAGTCGTCCAGCGTGGAAACCGTGCGCGGGTTGCGCAGCCCGCGCTTGGGCGTGAAGATGACCAGCGGCTTGCGCACGGCCCCCTGATCAGTACCTCCGTACATCTGCCGCCGCAGCAGATGAAAGTACTGCGCGGGCGTGCTGCAGTTGCACACCTGCAGATTGTTCTCGGCGCACAGTTGCAGGAAGCGTTCGATGCGCGCGCTGGAGTGCTCGGGGCCCTGGCCTTCGTAGCCGTGCGGCAGCAACAGCACGATGCCGCTGGGCTGTCCCCATTTCGATTCGGCGCTGGCGACGAACTGGTCGATCATGATCTGCGCGCCGTTCGCGAAATCGCCGAACTGCGCTTCCCAGATCACCAGGCGCAGCGGATCGCCCACGCTGTAGCCGAACTCGAACCCCATCACCGCGTATTCGCTCAGCGAGCTGTCGAAAACGTCGAAAGGCGCCTGCGCGGGGTCCAGGTGCTGCAGCGGGACATAGTTGTGGCCGTCCTCGAAATCGTAGTACTCCAGATGCCGCTGGCTGAAGGTGCCGCGCGCGCTGTCCTGCCCGCTGAGGCGCACCGGCGTGCCTTCCAGGACCAGACTGCCGAAGGCCAGCGCTTCACCTGTGGCCCAATCCGCCGCGCGGCCTTCCAGCCCATCATCAAGCAAGGTCCGGCGCTTGTCGAGAAACCCCTTGAGCTTCGGATGAACGTGGAAATCCGCCGGGAAGGTGACCAGGCCGCGCAGGATCTTCCCGATGGTGAGCGGCGAGACCGCCGTGTGCGTCCTGGCCGCCAGAACGTCGCCGGAGCTGACGGCGCTCAGCTCGTCACCCTGGTATTTCTCGGCGTGCAGGCGCGCCGCGTCGTAGATGTTGTTGAGGCGCGCGGGAACTTCAGCGCGCATCTGCTCCACCAGTTCGCCGGTCACCACGTTGTCGCGCACCAGACGCTGGGAATAGAGCACCGCCACCGACGGATGCTCCCTGATCTGCCGGTACAGCAGCGGCTGGGTGTAGCTGGGATCGTCGCCCTCGTTATGGCCGTGCCGCCGGTAGCACACCATGTCGATGACCACGTCTTTCTTGAACGCCTGGCGGAAGCCGTAGGCGAGCTGGGCCGCGCGCAGGCACGCCTCCGGGTCGTCGCCGTTCACGTGCAGAATGGGCGCCTGCACCATGCGCGCCACGTCGGTGGAGTAAGTCGCCGAGCGCGATTCCCGCGGATTGGTGGTGAAGCCGATCTGGTTGTTTATGACAATGTGGATGGTGCCGCCCGTGTGGTACCCGGAAAGCTGCGACAGATTCAGCGTCTCCGCCACCACGCCCTGGCCGGCGAACGCCGCGTCGCCGTGAATCAGAATGGGCATCACGCGCTCGCGCGCCGCGTCGCCGATGCGATCCTGTTTCAGACGCACAATGCCCTCCACCACTGGATCCACGGCTTCCAGATGACTCGGGTTGAACGCCACCGAGACGGTGATCTCCTGGCCCTGCGCGGAGCGCCGCGTTCCGGTGGCGCCCAGGTGGTACTTCACGTCGCCCGAACCCTGGGTGCTGTCCGGGTCCACGTTGCCTTCGAATTCGGAGAAGATCTGCACCAGCGGCTTGCCCACAATATTGGCCAGTACGTTGATGCGGCCGCGATGGGCCATGCCGATCACCACCTCCTGCACGCCGGTATCGGTGGCGCGTTCCAGCGTTTCGTCGAGGATGGTGATGGCCGATTCCGACCCTTCCATGGAGAAGCGCTTGTGCCCCACGAACCGGTTCTGCAGGAAGTGCTCGAACTCTTCCGCTTCAATCAGACGGTTGAGCGCGCGCAGGCGCGTGGCGGCATCCAGTTCCCAGCGGTTGCCGGTGGGCTCCATGTGCGCTTCCAGCCACTCCCGCTCTTCGGGATGCTGGATGTGCATGTACTCGCAGGTGAGCGTGCCGCAGTAGGTCTGCCGCAGCATCTCCAGAATCTCGCGAAGGGTGGCATACTTGCGGCGCCCGCTTGCCGCGAAGGTGCCGGTGTGGAATTCGCGGTCCAGGTCCCAGATGGTCAGGCCGTAGGTGGCCGGGTCCAGATCGGGATGGTACGGCCGGTCGCTGGAAAGCGGGTCGAGCTGGGCCATCAGATGGCCGCGCACGCGATACACCCGCACCAGTTGCAGCACCGCCGCCTGTTTGGCGGATTCGTCGGCGCGCGACAGGCCGGGCGCGGCGATCTTCTCGCGCTTGTCCACCTCCCAGCGCACCGGCTTGAAGGGGACGTGGATGTCCGCGTAGATCTGCTCGTAGAATCCGTCTTCGCCTTCCAGCAGTTCCTGCAGGCGCGCCAGGAACAGGCCGGATTCGGCGCCCTGGATGATGCGATGGTCGTAGGTGCAGGTGACCGTCATCACCCTGCTGACCCCGAGGTTGTTGAGCAGCTCGGCGGGCATGCCGCGGAATGCCGCCGGATAGTCGATGGCGCCGGTGGCGATGATGGCCCCCTGGCCGGGCATCAGCCGCGGCACCGAAGCCACCGTGCCTACCGTCCCGGGATTGGTCAGGGAGATGGTGGTCCCTTCGAAGTCGGGGACCACCAGTTTGCCGGTGCGGGCGCGCGCCACCATGTCGTCGAAAGCGTCCACATACTGGGCGAAGGTCATGGAGCCGGCGTCCTTGAGACTGGGGACTTTCAGGGAGCGCGAGCCGTCCCGGCCAACCACGTCGACGGCAATGCCCAGGTTCGTTTTTGCGCGGATGGCGCGGAAAATCTCGCCGTCCCCGGCGGCGAAGGCGTTATTGAGCGCGGGGACTTTTTCGAGCGCGCGCACGATGGCCCAGCCGATCAGATGCGTAAATGAGATCTTGCCGCGGCCGTTCAGCACGCGGTGGTCGTTCAGCACGCGGCGGTTCTCTTCGATGGCCTTCACCGGAATGGTTCGCTGCGAGGTGGCGGTGGGGATGGTGAGGCTGGCCGTCATGTTCTCGGCGATGCGGGCGGCCGGACCGCGCAGGGGCGTGAGCTGCTCGCCCTCGACGGGCTGATGGCGCGGGGACGCGGACAGCGGGGGCACGGCCGTCGGGGGACTGGGCGCCGGGGCGGTTGCCTCAGCGGCGTGGCCATTGCCCTCGAAGACGTGCTTCCAGCTCTCGTCGACGGTCTTGCGGTCGTGGAGGTATTCCAGATACAGCTCATCCTCCAGCCAGCTATTCAGTGCGGGGGTGCTTTTCTCAGACATGCAGCTCAGGCGGGAAACCCTGCTTTTATGATATCGGAAGGGCACGCGGCGCCAGAAGCTGTGAGACAATCGCCTAAAGCATTTTTCGTCTCGAATGTTTTTCGGTGCCTTGTCGCGCGCCCCCCCTTGTGCCAGGGAGCACCGGAGAGTGTTAGCATCTTTACGATGACGTCACGGACCGTCTACACGGTTCTGGAGGAAACGGCCAAGCGCTGGGGTGACCGGCCGGCGCTGCATCAGCCCAACGGCACAGGCGGCTACCGGACCTGGACGTGGGACGAGTACGGCCGCGTTGCGCGCGAGATCGCCTGCGGTCTGCGCCGGCTCGGCATCGGCAGGACCGACAAGGTTGCGCTTTTCGCCGAGACTCGCGCGGAGTTTTATCTGGCCGATCTGGGCATCATGGCGGCGGGCGCGGTGGCGGCCGCCCTCTACACCAGCTACCCGCTTCCCGATCAGATCCGCAACCTGCGCCACAGCGACGCGCGAATGATCTTCGCCGAAGACGCTACCGCCATGCGCGCGCTCGAGGGCGCGGCGGGGTCCGAAGGACTGAACGTGCGCTGGGTTTTGCTGACCGGCGCCGTGGAGCCCGGCCAGGACGCCATCACGCTCGACCAGTTGTGCGAGGTGGGGCGCCGCGCCATGGCCGAAGATCCCGGCTTCTTCGACCGGATTCACGCGGAGACCCGGCCGGAAGACCCGGCCATCCTGTACCTCACCTCGGGAGCCACCGGGGAGCCCAAAATGGGCCTGGTCTCGCACGGCGCGCTGGTGAGCAATGTCGACATGGGTCCGGTGGTGCTGCCGCTGACGCCCGACGATTGCGCCATCGCGTTTCTTCCCTCGGCGCACATCGCGCAACGCGTGGGGGTGGAGCTGGTGCCCATTGGTGTAGGCTGCGCGGTGTGGTTTTCGGAAGGATTGTCAAAAATGCCTTCCGAGTTCCGCCGGATTCGTCCCACTTTCTTTCTGGCGCCTCCGCGCGTCTGGGAGCGCGTCTACGCCAGCGTCAGCAACGAAATCAGAAAGCGCGGCGCCCTGGCCCGGCGCATGTTCTATTTCTCGCTCGGGCTGGGCATGGAAGCGGGGCGGCTGCGCCAGCAGGGGAAGCCGGTCCCGGCGTGGATGCAGCGCGCGCTGAAAATCGCCAACCGCGTGGTGTTCTCGAAGATCCGCGAGCGCTTGGGAGGGAAGATCCGCCTCGCCGCTTCCGGCGCCGCGCCGCTGGGACGCGACCTCGCCGAGTTCTACTCCGCCATCGGCATGCCGCTGATCGAAGGCTACGGCCTCACCGAGGGCGGCGTGGTGTCGTTCAACCCTGTGGACCGCCCTAAACCGGGCAGCATCGGCCGGCCTCTCCCCGGCGTCGAGCTGCGCCTGGCCGACGATGGCGAACTGCTGGTGAAGAGCCCGTGCCTGTTCCTCGGCTACTACAAAGATCCCGTCTCCACCGCGGCGGTGCTGCGCGACGGCTGGCTCTACACCGGCGACATCGCCGAAATCGATTCCGACGGATACGTCTACATTACCGGCCGCAAGAAGGAACTGATCGTTTCGTCCAACGGCAAGAAAATCTATCCGTCCCGCATCGAGATGCTGTTCAAGAGCGAGCCGGTGATCAACCAGGTGGTGCTCATTGGCGACCGCCTTCCATACGTCACCGCGCTGGTGACTATCAACACCGCCAACGCCGAGTCTCTTTCCGGAATGGACGCCTACAAGGGGCGGGAAATGGCCGACATCGCCGCCGCGCCGCCGGTGCAGCAGGCGGTTCAACGGGCTGTCGCCAAAGCGAACCGCCAGCTCGCCGAATTCGAGCGCGTGCGCAAGTTCCGCATTCTCGAGCGCGACTTCAGCATCGAGTCGGGCGAGCTGACGCCTACTATGAAAGTTCGCCGCAACCGCGTGCTGGAGAACTATCGCAGCACCGTCAGCGAACTGTACATGGGCCGCGAAGAGAGCCAGTAGCGGCGATCTCGGAGAGGCTTTGTACTGGATTCTCTACGCAACGGTCAAACTCTCCCTTCGGCGGACCGCGATTGGAAGCAGACTATTACGGACGTACACTTGACAACCCGAGAGATTGAAATGAGAACGCCGGGTTCATCGTGGCGAGGCACACACAAATCCAACAAGGCGACTTTCCAATGAAACACAACACCATGTTAACCCTCGCGTCTCTGCTCTCGATCCTCTTGCTGACGCTTCACATTACGGACGACATCGTCCGTGGGATATCGAAGGCCGAGAGCTCGAACATTGCGCTGCTCATCCTCGCGGTCTTCCTGTACGGGACGCTCGTGCTCCCCGAACGGCGATCGGGGCACGTCATCATGCTGCTCGTCGGATTGTTCGCGGCAGCCATGCCCGTCATGCACATGAGGGGGGCACATTACGGCGAGATCGCCAAATCCCCCGGCGGCTTTTTCTTCGTCTGGACACTCTGGGCGCTCGGCGGGCTCGGGGGCTTCACCTTCATCCTCTCGGCGCGCGGACTGTGGGGTCTGCGACGGGGCCAGCCTCGGTAGTCCTGCCAGGGCTCAGAACCGTACTACAGAAGCATCTATTTCCAGATGGAAGGGAAATGCAAGATTGCCATGAGAAGAGTTCTACGCTACATCTTTCGGGGCTTGATCGGCGTGGTTGCGTTGGTGGGCGTGCTGGGGGCGCTGTTTGGCTACTTTGGCTATTCGCCTTCTCCCGAGGTTCCCCAACTGTCCAGCACCCTGACCCGGGCCTAGTCCTCGGCCCAATCGGGCGGGGGAACACGCTGGCCTCTGAGGCCCCAGACGACCCGCCCGTTTTCTCCTCCACAACTGGGAATGCCTCGACGATCATTCTCCGCGATAGCCTCTTTGACGGCTCGCGCGAAACCTTCCGTGAGTAGCTGAATGAATCGCTCCGGCTCCTCGAAGGGGTCAATCATGCCTTTTTGATCTTACCCTTCGCGACACACGGCACGCCGGGGCAGGGAATGATAGAACGGCGGCCACCTGTGGCGCAATGGACCCTTTATGCAACGTCGCTTCGTCCACATTGACGTAACGCCCATCCCGTCGAAACTGGTCGAGCCGACGCGATCAGCATGCAACGTGAGCCGTGCGCCGGCCATGTCCTCCACCGCCGGGCAGATGTTCAGTTAGCTACCGATAATACCTACTCCTTTCGTTCCTTTTACTCCCCTCACTCCGGCCTGATAACCGCGATGCAGTCCGGATTCCGGCGATAACTGCTTGTGATCCAGCCCGAAGCACACCACGAACAGATCCGGGATCTCGCGATCGCGAGCCCGTCCTTCAGGCTGCCGCCGATTCGCTACACTCGACGGAGATGCGTGGAATCGCCTTCGAGTGGGACCGAACAAAGGATTCGACGAATACGCGGAAGCACGGCGTCGGGTTTGCGGAGGCGTGCACGGTCTTCGATGATCCCCTTTCGATCACCATCCGAGACCCGGATCACGATGAAGACGAAGCGCGTTTTGTCGGAGCGTCCAGCAAGCGCAGCCTGCTGATTGTGGTTCATACTGTTAGAGGAGAGCGCATCCGCCTGATCGGCGCACGCTCGGCGACGAAGCAAGAGAGACGCGAGTATGAAGAAACCTCCCGCTAAGCCCCGTGCCCGAGAGATGAGAGCGGAATACGACTTTTCCGACGGCGTTCGGGGCAAGTACGTGGACAGGTATCGCCGCGGAACCAATGTGGTGCTCCTCGACCCGGAATTGGTTGCGGCCTTTCCGGACTCGAAGTCGGTGAACGATGCGCTTCGGGCGCTGGTCGCGATCGCAACGCGGGCTGAAACCCGCAAACGCGCATAATCGGCCCACCGCGAGGCCGACCAATCTGCGGCACGCCAGACCCTGCTCAATGGCACGGAGTCCCATCTCCAGCCGACCGGACATTTGATCGAATGACTTGCCGAATCGTTCGGCGAGCTGTGCGTTCGAAGCAACAACTGTCCGTGTCTGATCAGAAACCGCTGAGCGTATTCCGCTCTGGCCCGCATTTATGCTGCCCCGAACGTCCCGGACGAAGGACTCCGCCTGCAGATACTGGTCCCACGTCAACCCTGAGGAAGGGTACCATATCGATATTTTGCGCCCCCGGTGGTAGTTGCGGTATTGATCGTCTCACAACTATTCTATGGGTGCAATCCCATCCGCGTGGATTTCTGAGAGAGGGAGTACGCGGTGCCTGGATTCCTCATTCCTTTTACTCGCCTTATTCCACTTACTCCCCTCCCTCACTCCGGCCTGATCACAGCGATGCAGTCCAGATTCCGGTACAACTGCTTGTGATCCAACCCGAACCCCACAACGAACCGGTCCGGGATCTCGAAGCACGAATAATTGATAGGCGTCCGGGCAATGCGCCGGCTGGTGCGATCCAGCAGCGTGCAGATCCCCAGCGACGCCGGCCCGCGCCCGGCCAGGTTCTGCAGCAGGTAGCGCGTGGTGAACCCGGTGTCCACAATGTCCTCCACCAGCAGCACGTGTTCGCCTTCGATGGCGTCGTCCAGGTCCTTGGCGATGCGCACCACGCCGGGAGCGCCGGGCTGGTTGGTGAAGTGCGAAATGGCCAGGAAATCCACCCGCAGCGGGATGGTGATGTGCCGCGCCAGCGCCGTCAGGAAGAACACGGAACCCTTGAGCACGGCCACCAGCTTCAGTTCGCGGCCCGCGAAGTCGGCGGAGATCCGCGCGGCCACCTCGCGGATGCGCGCGTCGATCTGCTCGGCGGTAAACAATACCCGCTCAATGGGCGGAAGCGCGTTCGGCGAGTTCATATTTTACGATCAGATCCTGGATGTCTTTTTGGTAGAACACCTGAATGTTCACGTGCGGGTAGATGGTGCGCAGCAGGCGAATCTTCCGGTTCTTCCTGGTCACCAGCGCCTGTTTCATGGTGGTCAGCTCCACGTAGAGGTCGAACGCGGGCAGGAAGAAATCGGGCGTGAACGCTTCCATTACATGCCCGTCCTTGTCCCATTGGAGCGGGAAGCTGCGCGGCTCGTACTGCCATTCGATGCGATAAAAGTCCAGCAGCCGGGCAAAGATCTCTTCGGTGGGATGGCCGAACCCGTTGCGCTCCGGGGGCACCCGGTCCGGCGGCGTCAGCCCGAACTTCGCCAGTTGCAGCCGCGCCTGGAACTGCACCTGCGCCTCGGCCGCCGCCGACAGCATCCCCTGATCCAGCAGGCCGCGGCTTTGGATGGCCGCCTCCACCACGCTGGCCAGCATTTCGGGTGTCTGCTGATGGCCGTTGAGGATCAGATCGAACTCATGGAGACGCGAGTGGCCCCGGCCGAATCGCCGCTTGCGCTCGGCCACAACCTCGATCTCGCGCTGGCGAAGGAAGCGCCTGGCGGCATCGCGGTCCAACTGCCCCTCCACCATCACCGCGCCGATGCGCCGCGCCGGAGGCGCAATCAGCAGCACGCGGAGAACGCCGGGAAAGCCGTGGAACAGCCGCTCGCCGCCCTCCAGGCTGTACACCACGTGGCGGTCCACCGCCAGCCGGCCGATCGCCGAGCGCAGCAGAGGCGGCCACGCGCGGTCGGGGATCTCCTGGTTGCCGAAGTCGGCGGCGATCTTCTCTTCAAGCTCGCGCCTGGTAACCAGCTCGCAGCCGGCCCGCTGCGCGATCGCGCGCGCCAGATCCTCGTGCGCGCAGCCAGGATCGCCGGAGACGCTGATGATGGCCATCGCAGAATGCGTCCGTCCCATTCCCATGCTACAACTGAAGGCGGCAGGGACAGGGCATGCAACGCTACGAAGTTCTTTCGGCCATTCTGAAGACCGGCATCGTACCGGTGGTACGGACGGCTACGGCGGAGAGCGCGTTGCGCTCCATCGAAGCGATTCACCGGGGAGGCATCAACGTCGCGGAAATCACCATGACCGTTCCGGGCGCCCTGCACGTGCTCGAGCGGGTATCGGACGAATTCGGCGACCGCGTACTGCTGGGCGCGGGAACGGTGCTCGATCCCGAAACCGCGCGGGCGTGCATGCTCGCCGGCGCCGCGTTCTTCCTGACGCCCACCCTGAATCCCGCCACCATCGAGATCGCCCGCCGGTACTCGAAGGTGATCCTGGCCGGCGCGCTCACGCCAGCCGAGGTCCTGAAGGCCTGGGAAAGCGGCGCCGACGTAGTGCGGGTGCTCCCCTGCGACGCCATGGGCGGGGCCACCTACATCCGCTCCCTGCGCGCGCCGTTCCCCCAGATCGACCTGATGGCCATCGGCGGCGTCACGCTGGAGACCGTGGGCGACTATTTCCGGGCTGGCGCCGTCGGGGTCGGCGTCAGTGGCGCGCTCATCGATTCCGCCAGCCTCCGCGCGGGCGCCTACGACGTCTTCACCGAGCGTGCCCGGCGTTTTGTCGATGCCATCCGCCGCGTTCGTGAGAGCATTGCCACCCATCCGCCACTGTAGAAAACAGCATTTGTTTCACTCGGAAGATATGCCAGTCGTGGCGGCGCCCTTTCCCGGGGGAATTTTCAGGTGTGCCTTTTCACGAGGCATTGTGAGCCTCGCCAGAGGTCACCATTGGTGTTCGACTCGCATTCAACGCGAGCAAGATATGGTCCAGGCCAAATGCTTCTCGTGATGCGGAACAGGCGTTTTCGCCTGTGTTCGGGCGGCGTTACGACATTTGCCTCCGGCTGCCAGACCAGGCGATACGCGGCTGCCGCCGCATGTCCGGCCCGCCATCTGAGACCATATAGAGTGACAAACAAAGTGACAGCCTCCGTCTCGTGCCATCGCGCCAGGTACCGCCTTCCGTTTTGTCGTAACCGGTCAGCCATTACATCGCGTCTAATATGTTGTACGCGTCCCCGAGCCTCCGCTCGTCCAACACAAATGAGTAGTCTGTGAATAAGCCACAAAGTTGTCTCGCCCTTTGGGCATTAATGGTAGCGGCCTCGCCTCTGGTACCGGCGCAGCAGGACCGCATCACCGCGCGCATCGACAATACCCAGTCCGTGGTGTTGCGCGGGCGGGCGCCTCGGCTGGCCAACGCCCGGAATGACGCCGGACCGGTGGAGAGTACCTTCCCCGTCTCCGGTATAACCCTGGTATTGAAGCCCTCGCCGGCGCAGCAGGCGGACCTGAACCAACTCCTCCTGGCACAGCAGGATTCGAAGTCGCCGAATTATCGCCAGTGGCTCACGCCCGAGCAGTACGCCAGCCGCTTTGGCGCCAGTCCCGATGACATGGCGAAAATCAGCACGTGGCTGGAATCGCAGGGCTTTTCGGTTGGCTACGTCGCACGCGGCCGCAATTACGTCACTTTCAGCGGAACGGCGCAACAGGTCGCCAATGCCTTCCACACAGAGATTCATCGCTACAACGTGAACGGAGCCGCGCACTACGCCAACCGAACGGCCCCATCCATCCCGGCGGCACTGGCCGGCCTCGTGTCCGCCGTTCGCGGGCTCAACGATTTTCGGCTTAAGCCGCGTTGGAGGAAACCTCAGCCACGGCTGCTCCTGGACGGCCAGATAGTGGTCGAGCCCTCCGATTTCGCCACCATCTACGACTTGAACCCGCTTTACAGCGCTGGCATCACCGGCGCCGGCCAGAAGATCGTGGTGGTAGGGCAATCGGAGATCGAGACCTCGGATATTTCCCAGTTCCGCTCCCGTACCGGCCTGGGCGCAGTGAGCCTGACGCAAGTGCTGGTGCCTGGCAGCCCGAATCCCGGACTGTCACCGGGAGACGAGCTGGAGTCCGACCTGGATGTCGAATGGTCCGGGGCGGTGGCGAAAAACGCCACGATTGTCCTCGTTTATTCCACAGACGTCTGGATGTCCGCCACGTATGCCATCGACCAGGCTCTGGCGCCGGTGCTCAGCATGAGCTACGGCGGCTGCGAGGACTCTGACCTGGTGGATCTGGATGGTTGGCGCGCCACCGTGCAGCAGGGCAATGCGGAAGGCATCACCATGCTGGCCGCCGCGGGCGACTATGCCGCCGCGGATTGCGACGAGATGGACAACACCGACCCCGCGGTGGCCGAAGGCGGCTTGGCGGTGGACGCGCCCGGCAGCTTCCCCGAAGTTACGTCGATGGGCGGCACGGAATTCGATGCCGCAGGCGGCGCCTATTGGAACAGGGCGGGTGCGGCGCTCAGCTACGTACCGGAAGTGGTGTGGAACGACACTGAGGAGGTGGGCCAGTTGGATGGCGGCGGCGGCGGCGCCAGCGTTTACTTCACCCAGCCCCCGTGGCAGACCGGGGTCGCGCCCGACGACGGCATGCGCCATGTGCCCGACCTCTCGTTTCCCGCCTCCAACGTTATCGATCCCTTCTTCCTTTACACCAGCGACAATACGGACGGCAGCGTGGGCGCGCAGGCGGTGGGTGGCACGTCGTGCGCCGCTCCCAGCATGGCCGGCGTCGTGGCGTTGCTCAATCAGTACCTGGTGTCGAGCGGCGCCGCGTCACAGCCCGGACTGGGGAACATCAACCCGACCCTGTACCGGCTGGCACAAACCCAGAGCAGCGCGTTTCACGATATCGTGAAGGGCAACAACATCGTGCCCTGCGCCAGCGGCTCGCCCAATTGCACCAATGGCTTTGAGGGCTGGGCCGCCGGTTCGGGCTATGATTCGGCCAGCGGGCTGGGCTCAGTGGATGCTTATAACCTGGTTCACCAGTGGACCACTGCCACGGCGACCCAGGCTGTAGTGGTTCCGTCTGTAGGCCAGGACCCGGTGTACCAGACCGGCGACAACACGTGGGCCTTTACGCTGACATTGACCGAGGAGGCGGGCGTCGCCACCACCCTGACCGGATTCACCATCAACGGCGTCAGCTACGCATCGCAGATAGCGTCCCTGTTCGGCACGGCGGCAATTTCCGCGCGCGGCTCGATCAGCGGCTCCTACACGCTGCAGAATCTTGACGTGTCCAGCGGGCCCGTTAACGTCGTCTTTCGCTTTTCGGGTGTGAACGCGGGCGGCGCCACCTGGAGCACTACGATGACCGTTCCCTTCGCCGGCCCCCAGCCGCAGATAAACATCCGAACCATCAACAACGCGGCCAGCGGACAGGCGGTATTCGCTCCAGGCATGCTCGTCGGCGTGTACGGCACGGGAATGGGTAGTCTTGAGCAAGCGGCCACCGTCACTCCCCTGCCTGAGTACATGGCCGGAGTCGAAGCCTGGATTAATTACGGAGAAGGCTACGCCAACACTTTTGTGCCGCTTCTGCCGCTTATGTACGTTTCGCCCAATCAGGTGAACCTGCAGATCCCTTATGGAATCCCGCCCGGACCGGCCCAGCTCTGGGTGGGCAATCCGTACGCAAACGCGTCCTACAATTTCACCGTTGCGAAGGCCGCCCCGGGCATCTTCTCGTATGCGACCACCGGGGCCGCCAGCCCCATCGGCTCGCAATCGACCCGCGCCGGAGATACCGTGGCCATCTACATCACTGGTCAGGGCGCGGTGGAGCCGATTGTGGTGGATGGCGCAACGCCGTCATCAAGCGTCGTCCCCACGCCGCAGCAGGCCGTGTCGATCACCGTGGGCGGCATTCCGGTAACCCAACCCTTCGCGTTCATCGGCATACCGTCCTGGTCGGTGGGCGTGACGCAAATCAACTTCACCATACCCAGCGGCGTCACACTCGGACCGCAGCCTGTCGTGGTGACCGTTGGCTCCACTCCCAGCCTGCCGGCGAATATTACGATTACGCAGTAACGGCCCGATTCCGGCGCCCTTGCCGGCCGCCAAACCACACTGGTTGACAAACACATTAGACAACCAGTGCCACACCTTGCCTCCTATACCCCGCCCGCCTCACGCTACCGTTAATTGCTAAACGGAAGGCCGAACCATGTAAGTCTTGACAGTTTTCCAGTTCGGTGAGACGATCAGGGCAGATGACTAACCAAGAAAAGGAGAATCGCTTTTACGCCCTTCTCCATCAAGAAGCCGCACTTTCAGATGAGGACATTCAAGAATTGCTGTCTCTGTGGTCTCATCCTACCGATAATATGATTCGCCCGCACGTTATCGGAATGTTCCAAGGTCGCATGACGTTAGAACAGATATCGTCGATTAGACGTTTCGACAAAGCTAGTGGCGCCCTTGTTGCAACAACGAACAAACTCACACGCTGAATCTTAGCCCTGACCATTGTATTTCCTATTGTCAGTATTGTAACTAGTGTTTGGTTGGCGTGGTGGGTAGGCCACGGATTTCATTAAGTCACTATGTCGGGGGATACATGCCTGCCGTCTGACATGCCTGAACCTGTTGCGTCTCTCTGACAGTCAAGTCGCTGATCTTTTTGTCAACTGTCTTGCTGTAGATCAGCGCACATGCATCGCGAATCTTCGCGCGCTCGGCTTCTCGTTCGTCGAGACGTGCCTTTTGCTCCGCCTCCTTTTCTTCCTGCTTCTTTTTGCGGCGTTGCGCTTCGGCGGCGTTTGGCTTGGCCTGAACTGCTCTCGATTCTTTCGTTAGTTCTACCAACTTGGCGGACACCCAGCCCACTTTACCTTAGTCCTCACCGGAGACGATTCTGAGTTCGTATGCGAAGCTCTCGCCGTGATCGGAGTTGCCCGTGAAGGGATCGCCGATAAGAACAGCTATCGCACCGGGCCTGTAAGTCGCCATGTGTTCGGTGCCCACCCTGTCGTCGATATATGACTTCGTATCGGGATCGTCAGCATGAGCGTAGCAGCCCCACGCGGCTCCGGGATCGTCAAACAACACCCAATGGTCCCACCCATCTGGCACGCTGAGACGGTACCGTAATTCCTGTGCAATGCTAACACCTGACATCGACGAACAAAGCACCATTAACGCAAGCAAACGCTTCATGAGTAACTGTCCTGACAAATACTGCCGATCGGCTTCTTGTACCCAAGCCGCTTACCAGTGGCACCACGCACGACTGATTTGAAGCGTCCAACATCGCCGTGCTTGTCTCTGCGTTAATTGTATCGGAAAGCCCGCTCATCCAGGTAGCGGAAGAGATGGTAGGGCGCAACCGAAATGTCCGCTCCGTTCATGCAACGCTTCAAAAGACCCCGGAAGTTCTCCATGCCGTTCGTATGGACCTTGCCCCTGACGTACTCCATGTCATCGCGATGGAAGTTCATCGTAGACCGACATCTCAGGGCGATCCCAGTCCTCGGCGAACCGGGACAGCCGGTGGCGCAGATCGGCAGCCTGAGACTCGTCGAGGCCTCGCTCCTGAAGATCGACCTGCTCGGCAGAAGGAACCAGCGTCACGATGACGCGCGCGCCGTCGGCTCCCTCCAGCGGTTCCAGCAATTCCACTCGCCCGTCGCGGTAAATGCCTTCCACCGACTTCATCATGCACTTCAGTATCCCGCGACACAGGCCACGGAGTCCATAAGCTCATCCTCCGTTCACGGAAATCTTTCAGGAATCAAATCCCTGATCTCAACCATTTGCGCCGCACCCCGCCCGCCGCTCCGAAAACCGTCTGCTACATTTCCAATCAAGAGTTCGTTGCTCTGTCGTCGGAGGGGCGAATCACGGGGCGTGGGGAATACTAGTTACCTCTGCGCAAAGTTGCGTGCGACGATCGTCCGCCGGTATGTTATCCGGTCCCTGGCCGTTGCGGGTTACCAAACGGACTCTTCGCCGTGAGAGCAAAACGCGGCTCGGGAGCTCCTTAAACTTGAAATTGCGGCGTCACCCCTTCTCGTCCAGCAGTACCTTCAACCGCTCGTAACCAGCCCGGCTCACCGGCACCTTCGTGCCGTCGGCGAGGATGGCCACGCGGCTGTCCTTACTGTAAGGCTCGATGCGCGTCACCCGCTCGAAGTTCACAATCCACGAGCGGTGCACGCGGATGAACTGCTGCGGGTCCAGCGTCGCCTCCAGACTGGTGATGGTCTGCTGCTTCAGCCACGTCTTGCCCTGCGTGTGCAGGCCCACGTAATCGTCCTGCGCTTCCGCGCAATCGAGTTGCGCCACCGGAATCACGTGCACGCGCGTGCCGTCCTTCACCACGATGCGGTTGGCGTACTGCTGCGGCGGACGGGCCGCTGCGGCCAGCTCCGGAGCGGGCGGCCTCGGTGCAACATGGCCCAGGCGTTCCCGCACCCGGTCCACGGCGCTTTGAAAACGCTCCAGGCTGAACGGCTTCAGCAGGTAGTCCAGCGCGTGGGCGTCGAAGGCGCGCATGGCGTATTGATCGAAGGCGGTGCAGAAGATCACCGAAACGTCGTCGTCAATCAGTTCCAACACCTCGAACCCGTCCAGCTTGGGCATTTGCACGTCGAGGAAAACCACGTCGGGCTTGTGCTCCGCGATGGCCTTCACCGCCTCGAAGCCGTTGGCGCACTCGCCGATCACGGTCATGTCCTTCGTGGAGCCGGCAAATTCGCGTAGCACGGCGCGGGCCAGATCTTCGTCGTCGACAATTATGGCGCGGATCACGGTTCGGCCGGTCTCGCCGGGAGCGCCCCCCGGTCCCGCACCGCGATCGCGCTCGATGTTGCGCAGATCCACCATCAGCTCGCGTGCCGATTGGTACCGCCGCTCGCGGTCCTTCTCCAGGCATTTGCGGATCGCGTGCTCGAATTCCGGCGGCAGCGAATAGTTGAAGCGCGCCATGGCCTCGGGCTGGTCGTTGAGAATGCGCGCGATCACTTCCGGCGTGCCCGGCCCGGCGAAGGGCAGACGCCCGGTGGCCATCTCGTACATCACCGTGCCCAGACTGAAAATGTCGCTGCGGCCATCCACGTCGCGGCCCAGCGCCTGCTCCGGGCTCATGTAGTGCACGGTGCCCAGCAGCGCGCCGGCCATGGTGAGCAGTTGCGTGGGCTCCACTTCCGGCTCGGCCATGCGTACGCGCGCCAGCCCGAAATCGAGCACCTTGACGTGCCCGCGCGGGGTCACCATGATGTTGGCGGGCTTGATGTCGCGATGTACGATCCCGCGCGCCCAGGCCGCGTCCAGCGCGTCGGCAATCTGCAGCGAGAGCGCGATCAGCTCGTCGACGGGAAGCGGGGCCCGCGCCGCCAGGATCTTCGCCAGGGACTCGCCCTCCACATACTCCATGGCGATCCAGGAAACGCCCGCCGCTTCGCCGATCTCGTGCAGGTAACAGATGTTCGGATGACTCAGCGAGGAGGCGATCCGCGCTTCCTGCAGGAAACGGCGGAGCCGGTCGGCATTTTCGCGCAACTCCGGCGGCAGCACCTTGAGCGCCACCTGCCGGTCCAGCCGGGTATCGCGCGCCAGCCACACCTGGCCCATGCCGCCTGCGCCGAGGCGCGAGACAACCTCGTAATGGGCCAACACCGTGCCTGCCTGAATCGCTGTCGTGTTCATGCGCGCTCCACCTGTGGGGCAGACAATCCTGGCTGCAGCCGGCTCTTAGCCGGCGTTTGCGAAGATCGCATACGCCCCTCTGTTCCGAACAAACCGCCTAAAAGGCGGTTGCAGGCTCGACCACAGGCGAGAGACCGATGGCGGCCTTATCCGCGGATAAGGAAACCAGTACGGCGATGCCCCTGGTCAAGCCTGCCCCACATCGCCCACTACTGTGCCGAAGCCTGCGAGGTGGCGGCGATATTCACGGGCATGACGATTTCCACCCGGTACCGATCGCCCTGAGCCCCGGCGTCCATGCGAGCATCCCCATCGTATCGCGCCTCCAGCCGGCTGCGGACGTTGGCCAGTCCGATGCCGCTGCGCCGCAGCGCGCGATAGCCGGGGTCGAAGTTGTTCTCCACGGTGAGCCGGAGAAAACGCTCGTTCGCGCGCGCGCGCACGCCGAGGACGCCGCCTTCGGTGAGGCCGGAAATGCCGTGCTTGATGGCGTTCTCAATCAGCGGCTGCAACAGCAGCGGCGGCAGCAGACAGCGTGCGCAGTTCTCCTCCACGTCGATATCGAACGCCAGCCGCGCGCCGAAGCGGATCTGTTCCACGCCCAGATAGGTGCGGATCAGCGCGATCTCCTCGGCCAGCGGGATGGTGTCCTGGTCGCCCGCGCTGAGCGTCTTGCGCAGGAAATCGGAGAGGAGGATGCACATCTCGCGCGCCCGCGCCGCGTCCACGGTGGTGAGCGCGCTGATGGAATTCAGGCTGTTGAACAGGAAATGCGGGTTGATCTGCGCCCGCAGCGCGCGCAACTCGGCCTCGCGAGCCAGTACCAGGGCCTCGCTTTCGCGCGTGGCCAGTTGCTGCGATTCCTCCACGGAGAGCAGCACGTAATGCAGCGCGATGGCCAGCAGGTACAACAGCGAGCCGATGCTGAATACCACCGGCAGCAGGGGCGAGAAACGGAGGTCCAGCAGGGGCCACCAGCGGGCCAGCCCGAGCGCGATTCCTTTTCCGGCAACCACCAGCAGAAGGCCGCTGGCCAGCGCCGCGCCCAGCAGGTTCAGAAGCAGCTTGAGCGCGCCGGACGCCCGTGGCGGCAGCGTCCGGCACAGATACCAGGGAGACAGGCAGATGAACGAATCGAATCCCACCAGCGGGATCACCATGGCCGCGGCCTCGCCCCAGCGCAAGTGGCCGGAAATGCCCAGCAGGTACACCAGCATACCGGCGATGGGCACCCACGCGAGCAGGTAGACCGTCAGCCGTGAGTATTTGGCGAGGATAGGGTGCATCGCCGGGCCCGCGAGCGGTTCAGCTCTTCACCACGATACCGCCGAAGGCGGCGAAACCGGTGATAATCAGGCGGGGAGGCGTTACCCCGGCCGTGGTCCTGGGCGGCACGGACTTGTCGTCCACGCCGCCGAAGATCGCGCTGGCCCGCACGTCCACCCGCCAGGTGTCGGGCACGCGGATGTCGATTCCGCCGAACAGCGCGTTCACGTCGATGGTGGCGGTTTCGCCGGCCATGCCCGCGTCGCGCAGATCGATGTTGTAGCCACCGAAAATCACCACCGCGGAGCCGCCGCGGAATTCCTTCGATTCGATCCGCCGCTTGCCGCCCCCGAACACGGCCACGTAGTTGAAGTCCGCGTTGGGGTCCCGCCCGCCCGAATTTGGATTCCAGTTGGGCCATCCGCAACCCCCCGCCGGGCTCAAACTTCGCCACAGCATCATCCCACCGAAGTAGATAATCAGCAGCGGCCAGATCAGGTTAAAGCTGAAATGGAAGAGGTTCAGGTTGTCGGCGAGGAATCCGCAGCCCAGCAGGAAGAGGAACCCGCCCCACATCTTGCCTCCCCCCACCGGGGAGTCCATGAACTTGGAAAGGCCCAGCGCGATCAGGATCACCGGCAAGTACCGCCAGACGTTGCCAATTGAGTAGATCCCCATGTTGTCCAGCAGCAGGCCAACCCCGACCGCGACAATCGCCAGCCCGAGGATGAGGTGCGAGAGGCCGGGTTGGTGGCGGCGGCGCATACGTTCGTCGATGCGGTTGTGGATCTCGTCCCGGAGGCTTTCCTCCCAGGGTTTTTTGTCCCGCCGATCTTCTTCCATGTCTGCAGCTTAGCAGTGACCGGGGGCAATCGGCACGGTCCTTCGGCGAACGGCGGCGTAGAATCGGCGAAGCCCGGCCAGGGCCGGGAGAACCGGCGCAATCCTGGTGATGACCTTCAAACCGGCGAGCGCGCCAGACTGGTGACGAATGGCAGGCCGGGAATGGTCTTCCGGCTCAGACGCTCATCGCTGGTGATGAACAGGGCCGCTCCCGCGCGGGCCGCGCACGCCAGTTGAATCGCGTCCGGAGGCCGGATGGTACGATCCTGCCGAATTCGCGCATAATGCCCAGCGGCCTGGTCAAGACTTCGCCGAGCGTGAGCGCGCTGGTGACAAGCTGATCGCCCCGCCGGCGCATGTTCTCGAAGATCTGCGTGACGGCGGGCTCGAACGTCAGCCCTTGCGCAGATCGGCCACCCACTGGTCGGCCGTCGTACCGGCCCAGACGTGCTTGCCGAGGCCTCTGATGCGGTCAATCCAACTGTCGTCGTTCGCTCCGTCAGCCTTCGGGCGGGCATATTCCTTCTCATACCAGTCCAACAGCTCCCAATACTCCGGCGGCATGTCATGGCGGTCGGGTGTAGCTTTGCCAGTCCTGCCGGGATGCGCCGGATCGCCGGGCCGGTAGAGCCGCAGAGTCCTGTCGGGAAGCCGATACAACATCCGGTAGCGTGCGGGATTCGGCGCCAGGTTGGCCACCGAGTGCAGGCTGATGTGCGGCCTGACGCCAGCGCGGATCGGGCCAGCCAGGCTTAACCTGTTGACCTCATTGAAGATCTCTGTCTCCCAGTGCAATGTCGCGGTTGCGATCCAGACTTCAACGGCCACTTTGATCCCGGTGCTGCTCATCGCCGACTCTCATTATGTACCTCCTGGCCGTTTCCGCCGATGGAATGCTATGCACTGCCCCGGCTGCGGCGCGCCCATGCGCCTGGACGACGACAAGGACTTCTTCACCTGCGACTACTGCGGCAACGTGTTCTTCCCAGAGCCGGATGACGAGGGCGTGCGCGTGCTGGGGGAGCCACTGGCCCAGACCTGCCCGGTTTGCGCAGTTGCCCTGTTCCACGCGGCGCTGCTGGGTCACCGCTTCCTCTACTGCCGGCGCTGCCGGGGGATGCTGATGGACGTGGATACGTTCGTGGCCACCATCGAGGACCTGCGCGCGCACCGGGAAACGCCGGCCGAGCTTCCGCACCGCCCCGATCCGCACGAGCTCGACCGGCACATCCGCTGCCCTCACTGCCACGAGGAAATGGACACGCATCCGTACGGCGGCCCTGGGAACGTGATCATCGACAACTGCGAGCGCTGCGAGCTGAACTGGCTGGATTACGGCGAGTTGCGCCGCATCGTGCGCGCGCCGGACCATCAGTATGTGAACGATTGAATTCGTCCGGTTCGGTCGTATATCGAGTTTCGCTTCAAGCGGCGGATCAGTCAGGCGCCATGGCGCTCGGCCCTCATTTTGGGGGCGGCACCGGTTGTCGCTCCGGGCCCCTCCCAACCGCTGCATTGTCGACCATCGTGCAGTTCCAGTCGCCGAAAGTTGTCTTATTGCAGAAGCCGGTACAGGCAGGCTCTTTGTAGATACTGCAATTCCTGCCGGGCGGGAACCCGACCTCGTTCAGATGGCAAATGTACCAATCGTAGCTCCCGCGGATTGGGTACAGCGGCTGCGAGTTGTCGATGTCTGGAAAGTTAAGGTCAGAAGCTTGAAACGGCCATCCTTTGCCGGCCTCTACCTGCACGTTCTCCAACAGATAAAGCTTGGGTCCCATGCTCCCTACCACGTTCTCACTGCTGCACCTCAGGTAGTCTTTTATCTGGCTGGGCGACGGCGCGTCCCTGGCCGGCTCTTTCCTTGATTTGCAGATAAACGGGTTCCGCGCTCCGTACCTGGCGCCCACGCCGGTCTGACCCTGTGCCAATCCGAGCGTCCCCGCTATGGTTCCTATAATCACAAGAAACCTTCTCATCTTCGTTTCCTCTCATCACCACGTCTGGGAAGCCGTTGCCAGACCGGTACGCGATGGCGCGATAGGACCGGCCCACATCAACGGTCCAGACGTCACCCTTCTCTTTCCGCGCAGGCGACGGGTGAAAGGGTTCCCTTCCGAACAACGCGAACTTTGCGTCGGCCAGCGTTCGGACGTTCCGCGGAAGTGAGTCGTAGCGATCCCAGAACTCAGGCAGCGTGAACGGCCGGAAGCTCACCGGCGTTGCCGAGCTTCGACCATGGGCGTGGATTCACCGCGTTGGACCTGTGCTTTGACGCGGTTGAGCAGGTCCATGCCCGACCCGCCGGGCGAGAAATCCAGCTCGATTTCGCGATCCCACTGAAGGCGGTCTCGCTCCGCCAGCCAATCCAGGAGGGCCGTCTGTTGTTCAACCGGCAGCGTTTCGATCGCCCGCTGAATATGTCCGTATGGTATCTCTTCATGGCGCGCGGCTCGGTGTGTTCCCGTTTTCCCTCGCCACGCTACCATGAAATCGTGACCGTCGACGAGCAGTTGCAGTACCTGAAGAAAGGGCTTGCCGAGCTCATTCGCGAAGAGGACCTGCGCGAGCGCCTCGTGCAGGCGCAAAAAGAGGGCCGCCCACTGCGTGTCAAGGCCGGCTTCGATCCCACCGCGCCCGACCTGCACCTGGGCCACACCGTGCTGCTGCGCAAGATGAAACACTTCCAGGACTGCGGCCACCAGGCGATCTTCCTCATCGGCTCCATGACCGGCTTCATCGGCGATCCCACCGGCCGCAACGCCGCGCGCCCGCCCATGACCCACGAGGAGATCGCCCGCAACGCCGAAACCTACAAGACTCAGGTGTTCAAACTCCTCGACCCCGCCAAAACCGAGGTCCGCTTCAACAGCGAGTGGCTGGAGCCGATGCGCTTCGCCGACATCGTCGGCCTGTGCTCGAAATACACCGTGGCGCAGATGCTGGAGCGCGACTACTTCGCCAAACGCCTGCGCGACGGGACGCCCATTCTGATCCACGAGCTGCTGTATCCGCTGGCCCAGGGATACGATTCGGTGGCGCTCGGCTGCGATGTCGAAATGGGCGGCACGGACCAGAAGTGGAACCTGCTGGTGGGCCGCGAGCTGCAGCGCAACTACGGCCAGCCGCCGCAGATCGTGGCCACCACGCCGCTGCTGGAAGGCCTGGACGGCGTGGAGAAGATGTCGAAATCGAAGGGCAACTATATCGGCATCACCGAGCCGCCCAAGGTCATGTTCCGGAAAGTCATGCAGATTTCCGACGAGCTGATGTGGCGCTACTGGGAGCTGCTGACCGACAAAAGTCTGGACGAAATCGCCGCCCTGAAAGCGCGGAACCAGCCCATGGCCACCAAGATGGAGCTGGCGCGCGCCATCGTCGCGGATTTCCACTCGGCCGCCGACGCCGCGCAGGCCCAGGCCGACTTCGACCGCGAAGTGCGCCAGCACGACGTTCCCCTGGACATCGAAGCCGTGCGCGTTCCCGCCGGCGTGGGCAACAATCTGGCAAAGCTCCTGGTGGCCGCCGGGCTGTCCGGCTCGCGCACCGAAGCCGAACGCCTGGTCAAGGCGGGCGCCATCGAAATCGACGGCGAGCGCTTCACCCGGTTGCAATTCTCGCCCGGCTCCCTGCCGTTTACCCTGCGGGCGGGAAAGAAGTGGAAGCGGATCGAGGCCTGACCATGCTCCGCAAACGCTTTGAATGGAGAATCCGCGACAACACCCTGCTCCTCGGAGAGCGGACGCTGATCATGGGCGTTCTCAATGTGACGCCCGATTCGTTCTCCGACGGCGGCCGCTACGACGATCCCGACCGCGCCTATGTGCGGGCCATGGAGCTGGAAGACGAGGGCGCGGACGTTATCGACGTCGGGGCCGAATCCACCCGGCCCGGTTCGCAACGCATATCCGAGGCCGAGGAGCTCCGACGCCTCATCCCCGTACTGAAGCGTCTGCGGGACCGGGTTACCGTGCCCCTGTCGGTGGATACGTACAAGTCGGGCGTCGCGCGTAAGGCGATGGAACTGGGCGTCGTTATCATCAACGACCCGAGCGCGCTCACCTTCGACCCTGAGCTGGCGCGCGTGGCCGCGCAGTCCGACGCCGGTCTCATCCTGAACCACATGCGCGGGACGCCGGAAACGTGGGCCAAGCTGCCGCCGCTCAAGGACGTGGCCGGAACGGTGGCGGCGGACCTGGGGGCCTGCGTCCATCGGGCCACGCAAACCGGAGTGACTCGGGCGCGAATCGTGATCGACCCCGGGCTCGGCTTCGGCAAGCGCCGCGAGCAGAACACGGAGATTTTGGCGCAGCTTTCGCGTCTGGCCGCCCTGGATTTGCCCATTCTGGTGGGGCCCTCGCGGAAGTCTTTTCTGGCGCAGCCGTCCGAGCAGCAGACCGAGATGGCCACCGCCGCTGCCGTCACCGCGGCTATCCTCGGCGGCGCCCACATCGTGCGCGTTCACGACATTGAGGCCATGAGGCCGGTGGTGCAGGTGGCGGATGCGGTTGCGTCGGCGAGTCTTTGAGCCCGCGGCTGGCAGGATTGCGCTCATAGTGCGTGGCTTTGTTCTGTCCCCGGCGCCTTTGCTCTGCCCCGGACCAGGCCGCTTCCGCTTGCCAGGCTCGGTTTGGTGATCTGGCGCCGCCCCCGCATGTGCGTGCATTCCCGCTACAATATGGAAGTGCTCATGGCTGGCAGGCATGAGCGCTGGCCCAAAATGTCCCCCGCCTAAGTTTGACCATGTCCAGCCGAAGAACCCCACGCCGCTACGGCCTCTTCCTGCGCGAGGCTCTCCGCTCGGTTCGCTCGGTGGCGTCGCTGGTGCCCAGTTCCGGTCCCCTGTGCCGGGCCATGCTGGCGAACATCGATTTCGCGGCGGCGCGCACGATTGTGGAATTGGGCCCGGGAACCGGCGCGGTTACCGAAGAGATCCTGGCGCGCATGCGGCCCGACGCCCGGATCTATGCGGTCGAGATCAACCCGGTGTTCGCGGCGCACATTCGCAGGACCTTCAACGACCGGCGTCTGGTGGTGATCGAGGGCTCGGCCACGCACCTGTTTCATCACTCCGGCCTGCGCCCCGGCAGCGTGAACGCCGTGGTTTCGTCTCTGGGCCTTTCCTGCATGCCCGAACACATCCGCATGGACATCCTGCAACAGGCGCAGCGGTGCCTTGGCGACGGCGGCGTCCTGAACCAGTACCAGTATCTGGCGGCGTCGATGTCGTGCAGCGTTCGCGGGCTTCTGGCCTGTTTCTTCGACCGTGTCGAATCCAGCCGCATTCTGCGCAACTGCCCGCCCGCCACGGTATTCCGCTGCAGCCGCCGGCCTTCCATCCACCTGACGGCGAAGTGGCCGGCGGTGCGCGAGGAATCGCTGAGGCGGTGATCCGGGCTATTCTGTTCGATCTGGGCAACACCATCGTGCCCTTCGATTTCCGGCGCGGCTATGCGCGCATGGAGCGGCTTTGCCCCTGGCCCGCGGCGGAGATTCCAAAACGCCTGGCGCGCACCGGTCTGGTGCAACGTTTCGAAACCGGCGCCATCGAGCCGAGGGAATTCGTCCAGCGCCTGTGCGCGGAGCTGGACCTCCGGATGACCTACGCGGAGTTTTGCGAGCTCTGGTCCAGTATCTTTCTGCCGGACACTCTGATTCCAGAGCCGTTGCTCGCCTCCCTTGCGGAGCGCTACCGTTTGCTGCTGGTCTCCAACACCAACGCGATTCATTTTGCCATGGTCCGCGCCAGCTATCCTCTGCTGGGGCACTTCCACCACTATGTGCTGTCCCACGAGGTAGGAGCCGCGAAACCGTCGCCGTTCATTTATCGCGAGGCCATAGCTCGCTCCGGTTGCGCCGCCGGCGAATGCTTCTTCGTGGACGACCAGCCGGCGTGCGTGGAGGGCGCTCGCAGCCTGGGCATCGACGCGGTGCGGTTCGCATCCCTGAACCAGCTTGAGCGGGACTTGCACGCCCGCGGCATCGTCTGGTGAGTCTCCACACGTCGGGCGCCCGTACGGCTATTAAACAGCCGCTGGCAGATGCTGGGCACGTGGGACATGGCCGCACCGTAAAGGCGATCTGTTTCCGGACACCCGTCTGGCCATTGGCATGGACCTGAACGGCCAAACTACGCTCGCCGCAATACAGCGCAATAGTCCGGCGTTTCAGTCGATGGTTTGCGATGTGCGCCATCTGGCGCTCCGTTCGGCCGACTCTGGATCATTTCGAATCGCCGGAAGATATCGCCAGGTCGCTGGATGAGATGACAAGGGGTCCTGCGGCCGGGAGGTGTTCTGTGCATCACTTTGGGCAATCGCGATGGGTGAGCCGCCGAGGTTGGACACCGTTTGAGCTGGGCCAGACGGTTTCAGTGGCGGCGCTGAAACGGATGCTCATCGCGCGCGGGATGCGGGTTCACACCACGGGCTACCTGATTCACAACCCGCGCGGCTGCCCAGGATTTTTCGCAACGCCAGAAAAAGGACCGTAGAAACCCCAGCTTGCCCAGGCAAGCGAACGCGCACAGCCCCTCACGGGCTGCTTCGTGGCCGTTGGCGCTGTCGGGGAGCCGTGAGGAGCTACCGGCGCGGGGCGGCGGACCGCGCCGAATCGACAACGCGATAGTTCTGCGGGACCTGGAAGAGGTGACCCGGCGGATGGGCCTGCTGAATCCCTTTGAGGCGGGTGGCAATCTGGCCGATCCGCGGGTCCGAGTGGCTGCTCTCAATTACCGCGCCCAGCGCCTGCGCACACCAGCTCTCCATGATCACCTGGCCCGCGGGAATGGTGGTGATGGAGCGGGTTCCCTTCGCGAGGAATCCCTCGATCATGCGCTCGCCCAGTTCCTGCGGCGATGGTGGTGGCTGTAGCGATATCCCAGCGCCCGGCGGCGTCAGTCCGGCGGAAATCAGCGGAAGGGGCAGGCCTCCAACGGGAAGCGGGCTTCGCAGGGCGGTCATGTCTGGATGGAGAAGGTAGAAGAACCCGGCCACCGGGTCGGAAATCATGATTAATCCAGGCAGTCCGGGCGGCAGGATCTCGCGGCGGGTGCGGCCTTCCGCGTCGCGCGCGATCAGGGCGATCAGGATCTGGGTGCCGATGGAAACCAGGCGCTTCTCGGTGATCTCCTGCGCGCTGAAAGCCATTCCCGTGACCAGGCCCGCCGCCGCACCGCCGCAGTTCATGATTACGCTGCTCATTGCCGAACCTCCCAACGGCGCCGCCTGTCGCTCGGCGCACTTAACAGGAGGTATAGCACACGAGGCGCGCGTCTACGAGATGGGCCGGCAGATCTGCCTTCTCAGCCCTGCCCGGCGAGAGCAGAGCGGAGCAGTTGCCGAGCGGCCTCACTTCTGCCAGGATAGTAGCAAGGTAAACTTGACGTTAGTTCCATTCCATCCAGAACGAGTGGCGCGGTTGGCGCGCACAATTCCCACGGAGAACCTATTGCTACCAGGCAAATGTTTCGTTTTCAGGGGTGACGGCTTTGCAGCCATGGGTCGCCCCCAGATCGCTCGATGATCCCTCCCAGACACTTTCCCCCCCGCCGTCCCAGGATTCGAGAGAACGTGAATGAGGCGATTCGCGTTCGCGAAGTCCGCGCGGTGTTCCCGGACGGCAGCGTTGAGGTAATGCCCACGTCCGCGGCGGTTCGCAAGGCCCAGGACATGGGGCTGGACCTCATCCTGATCGCGCCCACGGCCGAGCCGCCCGTGGCCAAAGCCATGGACTATGGCCAGTGGCAGTACGAGAACAAGAAGAAGCAGCACGAGGCCCGGAAAAAGCAGCACATCATCCAGGTGAAGGAGCTGAAATTCCGGCCGAACACGGACGATCACGACTACGAGTTCAAGAAAAACCACGCCATCCGTTTCCTGAAGGAAGGAAACCGCGTGAAGGCCGTGGTACAGTTCCGCGGACGCGAGATCGCCCATGTCGACCTCGGGAAGAAGCTGCTGCTGCGCTTCGCCGGCGACCTGGCCTCGGTGGGCACGGTGGAAGGTCAGCCGCGGCTGGAGGGGCGCAACGCACACGTGCTCATCAGCCCGGCCAAAACGAAGGAAAAGCCCGCCGGCGGCAGCGGACAACCGAAGCCGCCTGGCGAGGGGACCCCCAGCGCTCCTGCGGCCGGGTGAGCCGGGAACGCTTCCTTACATTGCCGTAGTGGCTCGGTACTGCCTGCAAACGGCGGGAAGCCGGCCCGCGTTATCTAACGCGGCCCGCGCCGGGTGTCCTTTCCGGGAACTCCTGTGTCGCGCACCGACTGCAAACACGCAGACGCGTTGCTGAGCCGCGCGCACCTCCTGGTGCGAAGCCGATGCGGAGACGCGATCCACCAGCGGATGCGCAATCGCTTACGACGCGATGTTTAGTAGAACAAATACTTGCGCCACTGATCGTCGGCCTTGCCCATCAGCCGCATCAGGTGCCGGCTGGTGTGCAAGCTGAAAGGCCGCGGCAGGCGCGTCAGCTTCATGCCCGCTTCCTCGGGGGTGCGGTTCCCCTTGCGGTTATTGCAGGGGTGGCAGCACGCCACCAGGTTCTCCCACGTGGTCTCGCCCGCGCGCGACCGGGGGATTACGTGATCGAGCGTCAGCTCGCTGGAGGGCAGAGTGCGATGGCAGTACTGGCAGGTATAGCGATCGCGCATGAGAATGTTCTTGCGCGACAGGGCCCGCGTCTGGTGCGGGATGCGCCGGTACTCGAGCAGGCGGATCACCGACGGGATGCGCACGCGGTGCCGCGAGGAATGCACGTCGGCGCCGGTCAGTTCCTCGGCCGAGGCCACTCCCTTCAGTACCAGCACCAGAGCGCGCCGCGCGGCGCAGATGTTGATGGGCTCATAGCTGGCGTTCAGAACGAGGACGGGCCGGTGTAGTCGATCAAGCGCGTGCATGGCCTTCCAGACTCCCCACGTGGTCCCGTTCCGGCTCCAATACGGAGAGCCGGCCGGCATCCGAATTCATGCGGCGATCCACCCTCGCCACCGTCAGCAGCGCGACCCGCGCCGCTCCGGCCTGCTTCAACGCCCGCGCGCAGGCGCTCGCTGTCGCGCCGGTGGTCATGACGTCGTCCACCAGCAGGATCCTCAATCCGCGCACGCGCTCCGGGCGAGGCACTCGAAAAGCCCCGCTGACGTTGGCGCGCCGCTTTGCATTGGTCAGCCCTGCCTGGGGCGTGGTGGCCCTGGCCCGCCGCACCAGATTGCGCACCGGAACGCTGCAGCGCCGGGCAATCTCGCGGGCCAGCAGCTCGGACTGGTTGAAACCCCGCGTCCATCGGCGCACCCAGTGCAGCGGCATGGGCACCACCGCGTCGAATCGCTCCGCGCGCGGCAACGCGAGGGCGAGGAGCCGGCCCAGCGGACCCGCCAGCGTTTCCACCCGTCCGTACTTGAAAACGTGGATCAGCTCGCGCAACTCCGCTTCGAACGCGCCGAACGAATACGCCGCGTCGAACCCATTCAGGCCGAGACGGCACAGCGCGCAACGTCCGTCCTCATCCAGAGGGAAACGGTTTCGGAACGGCGTGCGGCAGTCTCGGCAGAAATACTCCGCTATCAGTGCAGTGGGTTTCCGCAGGCACCCCGGGCACACCGGTATTCTGGAAATGTCTTCGAGCGGGGAACCACAGAGGCGGCATTCGTCCGGGAAGACGAGGTTAAAAACGGCCGCAGAATACTCCCTGACGCGAGGCGGAACGGAAGCTGGGAGCCAGCTACTGCTGAAGACACACCCCCATAACGTTCTAAGTTTACAACAACGCGCGTTGCATCAGGGTGAATGCGCGCGCAGGCGGGTGCGACGCGCAGGTGGATGACGCCGGCGATCGCCGCCGGGATTCGGCATAAAGGACACCCGGGGAGAATCCCGCTCTTGCGGCTCCAGGCGGGAGCGCGGCTGCCGGGGCCGTGTCGCCAGCGCTTCCGCTCTTGCACCGCGCATTTCCCAAGGGCCTCAGTGCATCGAGCCAGGACCCATGTCGGGCACTATTGCAGTGCGGACTAATGCGCGGACGGGAACGCGCAAAGAACGGTGCCGGCGTTGGGTCGCGCAGGGCGTTTCCTGCGGCGAACATCGAACGAGCACGCATCAGACGGCCAGTGGACCGTGCTGGATGCTTCGGCCGAAGATGCCCGGAAGCGCCGCGCCATCAAAGCGCGGGCTCTTCCAGATCGATGGTGCAATCGGCGCAGCCGCTGCGGCTGAAAATCTGCAGGCGCGCGCTGTGGGCGGCGCCGGGCGCTTCGGGAAGCGACCACGCGATCTCGTATCTGTTCAGGAACCCGGCGGAAACGGTGGCCATCACATCCGCAATCTGTTCGACGGGCCGGCGGGACAACGTTCCCCCGCTCCGGCGGCAGAGCCGGGCGACTGCGGCGGCATCTTCCGGACCGTCGGGAAGGATCCCATGGAGCACAATCTTCTCCTCGCTGGCCCTGAACTCGATCTCTTCGGCCGCTTCGGCGGTCAGGGGCGCTTCCGGATGGATGCACAAGAACAAGTGGCGCTCGCCGGCGGCCCGGGAAACAATCTCCATGACCTTGCCTATGCCCGTTCGCGCGTCCCACGAGGCCAGGTCTTTCGGGCCGGGTCCCGGAATCACCTTGTCAATGATCTCCGCCGCGGTGAGGAAGCCCCGGTTCCGGCGCAAATGATGGACCACCAGCGGATCCTCTGAATACATCGCTACGGTGCCGTCGGTTTCGTCCGGTTCGCGCGAATCGTCGCACGAATACCGGTCGATGCACCAGAGATCGGGTTTGCGCTTCGATTCCAGACACGCGCGGAGACCGCTCTCGATGGCGATGGCGTAGGGGTCCGCCCGCGAGAGGATGCGCGGGATGGCGAACCCGACCACCAGGATCTCGGGATCGCTGCGGGCGTTCACCGAATAGCGCGTCACCGGACGGCCGGCTTCGGTGATGACGAAATCCGTGGGCGAGAGAGGGGCACACGGTTGCAGCCCGCCCTGCGGCAATGCCAGTTCGATTCGGCGGGTTCCCGCACCATCCACGACGGCGGACAGGACTTCCGAGCGCAACCGCCCGGCCTGCTCGTACACATTGAGATTCCGGCGGATCCGGGAGAGCGCGCGGATCACTACCGCACGGCGCCTGGGTGGATCCGTCCGGAATACGGAATTGAGGTAGGGAAGGAAGCGCGGATCCCCCGTCTCCCCCATGGCCCAGCGCGCGGAAATGCGAAAAGGCTCGGAAAAATCGTGCTCGGCCGCGGCCAGAAGGCGGGCGATGCTGGTCACGTCGCCCTGGCGATACAGCCCCACTATCGCGTTCAGCGCCACCCGATTGTGAGGCGATTTCGCGGCGGTCTCGAAAACCTTGCGAACTTCCGGTGTCTCAATGCCCCAGACCGACTCGACGGCGTTGGCCTGCACCCGGGCATCCGCTTCGAGCAGCCGCCGCAGTATCCAGTCCACGTTCCTGCTGGCGCGGCCGAGGATCAGGGTCGCCTTGGATCGGACATGGGGATCCGGGTGGGCCAGCAGCGAGGATCGCGCTTTCAGAATGTGCTGGCCGCAATCGAGGGTGTCCACGATCCCCAGCAGATGGAGCATGCGCGCGGAGTTGCCGCCAGCCGCCAGCTCTTCGGAAAGCAGGTCGCCCAGCCTGGCGTCGGTCAGTTCGCCTTCTGTGATCGCCGCGCGGACCCTGGCAACCGCCTCCTCCAGGGCGCACCGCAGCGGGTCGGCAATCAGTGCCGCCAGATCGGTTGCGTCGTCCTTCCTGGGAGCGGGCAGGCTCATGGCGTTCGTGCGGTTGCCCGTGCTGTGTTATCGTGCCTTCGGATAGCGCAGATCCGCTAACCAGCCAGTGCGCTGCGCGGGCCTTGAAACACCGCTGAATATCTTATCGTCCATCCATCGAAAAAATTCGCGGGGAACCGACGCAGAACCCGTCTCGGAGGCCGTGGCCGCGTCGTCCGGCGACTCATGCAAAACGGAGCCCCGGCAGCGGGTGCCAGGGCTGGCGCAAAACGGACCGCGCCGCCGACGCCGGCGAGTTCCCGGTTCGGATGCCGGGCGGCCCGCGGGCTGTGCGCTTTTGAGGGATTCGCGCCGGGGCCGCCACCAGGCCCCCTTGTGCACTTCCAGGCCGTGGACCGCTACTCGATGCTCAGGAAAACCGGTTCGTCAATCTCGCGCGCGTCGTCGCCGCCGGTGGTAAGAACCATGATGCCGAACCGTCCCGGCTTGAGGTCCAGGGGAACCGTGAACTTCACTTCGGTGTCCGTCTGCGACGTGACCTTCACTTTGATCGTCAACTTCTCACCCTGGGTGAGGTAGACCGCCGCGACATTGGCCTTCTCCAGATTCGTCCCGGATACCGTTACCTCGTCTCCCGGCTTGGCGCTATCGGGTTGGACCACCTTCATCAGAGGCGTGGGACCCGGGTCGCGCGCGCCGGCACGGACAACAGGCACAACCGCCACCACCAGAGCAAGCGCAACCAGCAATCGCAGCATTGTTTTTCTCCTTTCCCGACAATGGTTTTGCAATTCCGTATCCAGGCGTCTCCGGGGCGCTTTGGCCATGTTTCCCCGCGCCTTCGGCCCGCCTGCCCCCGGTTAAGCGTGGATTTCAGCAGGCCGGAACTAATCCGGGTGCGTGAATTCACGCACTCTCCACCGACCTTCCGGTCGCGCCGGCTCCGGACGAAGCCACGCGCTCCAGCGCCCCAAACAACTCGGACGGCTCGATTGGTTTGGAGACGAAGTCATCCATCCCGGCATCGAGGCACCGCTCGCGGTCGCCGTCCAGCGCGTGCGCGGTCAGGGCGATGATGGGTACGCGAACACCCAGCCGCTTCTCCCGCTCCCGAATCGCTCGCGTGGCGTCGAAGCCGTTCAGCTCCGGCATCTGGACGTCCATGAGAACGACATCGAAGTTTCGGCGCCAGGACTCCTCGACCGCTTCGCGGCCGTTGGAAGCAATCCGTACCGCGTGCCCCCGTTTCTCCAGCAGCCTGGCCACCAGCCTTTGATTCACCGCGTTGTCCTCCGCCAGCAGGATGGACAGAGCGCGGGCGCCCGGTCCGTCCTCCGGCGCCGGCGCCGGCCGGCCATCTCCGTCGCGCGTGTGGAGCGCGCTCGCCACCGCGTCCAGCAGTTCCGACTGCCCCACCGGCTTGGTGAGATACGCGGCGATGCGGGTCTGGCGGAACAACTCGAAGTCGAACCGCCGCCCGGCGGAACTCAGCAGCAGAAGCGCCGGCTCCCTCAGCGAGGCATCCCCGCGGATGGCCTCGGCCAGATGAATGCCATCCATATCGGGCATCTGATAATCCAGAATCACCAGCCGGAATGGCGTCCCGGACCCCGCCGCGGCCCGCATCAGGCGGAGGCCCGCGGCGGCCCCGTCGGCGGTCTGCGGCTGCATGCCCCAACTGCGGAAGAACTGCTCGTAAATGCGGCGATTGGTGGGATTGTCGTCAACCACCAGCACCGGCAGATCCCGTAACTGGCTGGCCGACAAGGCCTGCTCCGGCTCCACCTCGCCGCGGTTCAGTTGCAGTTGCGCGGTGAAATGAAAGGTGCTCCCGCGGCCCGGTTCGCTTTCCAGCCAGATGCGCCCGTGCATTTTTTCCACGAGGCGCGACGCGATGGACAAGCCCAGTCCGGTGCCGCCGTACTGGCGCGTTATGGAACCGTCCACCTGGGTGAACGCTTCGAAGATAGCCCGCTGCTTGCTGGCGGGAATGCCGATCCCGGTATCGCGAATGGCGAAGTGCAGGCCCACGTCGTCGTCGGCCTGATACTCCCGCTCCACGCACAGGACCACCTCGCCCTCGCGCGTGAACTTGATCGCGTTGCCCAGCAGATTCACCAGCACCTGGCGCAGGCAGTTGGCGTCCCCGATCAGCCGGTTCGGCAGGGCCGGCGAAAGGTCGCACAACAGTTCCACGCCCTTCTGGGCGGCGTGCACGGCCAGCGGCTTCACCGTTTTTGTGATCACCTCGTCCAGACGGAAGGGGCTGGCATCGAGTTCCAGCTTCCCGGCTTCGATCCTGGAGAAGTCCAGGATGTCGTTGATCAGCGAGAGCAGCGAATCGGCCGACGTCCGGGCCATCGACAGGTACTCCTTCTGCTCCGGCGTCACCTCGGTTTCCAGCGTCAACTGAGTCATGCCCAGAATGCCGTTCATGGGCGTGCGGATCTCATGGCTCATGTTGGCCAGGAACTCGCTCTTGGCGCGGCTGGCCGCCTCGGCCGCCTCTTTGGCCTTGCGCAGATCCGCCGTCTGCTGGCGGACGCGCCGCCGCAGCACCACGATCCACGCCATGGCCAGCAGCGCCAGCGCCACCGCCGCGCCGGTCAGCTTCAGGGTCCGCTCGGCGGTCCACCAGGGCGCATCCCGCAGCACCGCAACGTCCCCCGGCGAGCGCAGCAGCAGCGAGAACCCGGTCGGCTCCAACAATTGCTGCGTATCGTCCACCTGCAACGAAGTAATCCCGGTGATGCGCAGCAGACTGCCCTGGCCGAGGGCCGGCAGCCGCCCTCCGTCCAGCCGGGCGCTGAACAGCCGGCCGCCCGCCTCGAGGACCATGCTCTGTTCGCCGCGCCCGTTCACCTGGTCCACCAGCAGGGCGTCGATGCGCACCAGTTCGGAGTCGTAGCCTTCTTCCAGAACGTCGTCGGCGGTCACCGCCAGCGGTTGCGGCGGTTTGAAGACGCCCAGCTTCTGGATCTGGGCATCGCGCAACACCGGATTGAAGGCGCCGGCCTGGGCGAACCCCAGCGCCTCCACCACGTCGCCGGCGCGCAGTTTGGCCGGCTGGTGGTTCTGGATCAGGACGGCGCCGGTGGAATCGCTCACGTACGTCGGTCCGTTCGGATGGGCCAGCGTGACCGTCCCGCGAATGCGCGACCGTTGTCCATCGCTCGCCGCGGGCGAGTATTCGAGCAGTTGCCCGATGGTGCCGAGGGGCGTCGGGCCGCGCTGGGCCGCCTGGTCCACCTGAATGAACTTCGGATCCGGCACGAAGAGCTGGATACCGGCGAGCTGACGGTTGAAATTGAAGCGGGCGCCCAGAACGCCGCGCACGCGAATCCGCGCGTCGAGCAGAGAATCCGGAAGCCGGCTGGCGCCGATTACGTGCACCACGAAATGATGAGCGCCCCACGTGACGCCGAGCGTGGCGTGCCCGGACTGCGTTCCCAGAACGTGGACCACGCCCCGCGCCTCCACCCAGCGGCTCTCGGCGGCGCAGGCAAGCAGTTGCTCCATCTCCACTGGCTGCGGCTCCGGCATGTTGCCTTCACCGCGCACCCGCACCGCGGGGTGGGCGATAACCGGCGCGAAATCGCCCGGGCCGCTGATCCCGTCCACGTCCACCACTTGCCCGGCGCGCGGCGCCGGCGCCGGGGTGGACCACATCTGCAGATAGATTCCGCCCGTGGCATCCTCCACGAACACGCTGCGCGAAACCGGGTCGGCGTACGTAACCACCCCGCGGACGTGCACCGGATATCCCCGCGCCGCCTCTTTTTTCGAAAGACTATGCACCTGCACAATGCTGGTCAGCTCCGCAGGTTCGGCCGTCTCCTGCCGAATGCCCGGCGGGTCCGCCAGAGTCCAGTCCGCCAGCACCACGGACCCCTGCCGCTCGCTCACAAAACCGAGGAGATCGACGGTGCTTGCGCCTGGCGCGGGCTCCGCACGCGACTGCTCCAGCTCCACGGCGCCGGTCGCATCCTGCAACATCAGACCGGCCCCGCTCAGGCTGCCGGCGCCGGGACCGATGTTTCCGTGCAGGCGCACCCGGTGCGGCGGAAGACGCTTCCGATCGGCGGATAGAACCCCGGAAATGGTGGAGAGCGGAATGTCGGGGGCGGCGGGCGCCGCGGCAAGCACCTCCAGGTCGCGCATGGAGGGAACCCACAGCTTCACCGTCGCGGCCATCCCGCGTGCGTCCACGCTGGTGGCGAGCACGCCGCGGACGCGCACCAGCGAGTCGACCAGCGGGCCATAGCGGGCGCCATCGGCATCCCACACGCGGGCGTTCACATCCCCACCGGAGGTGTGCACCAGCAACGCCAGCCTTCCGGTGTTGTCGATGCCCGTCCGGCGGACGATACCTTCGATTTCAATACGGCTGTACTGCAGCTCGCCCGACACCAGATCGCGCGGCGTCACCCGAGGCGCATTGACGTGGGTGGCCGTCCGGGCCGGAAAACCGACCTGCGCGTGGTCGATGGAAGGATCGGATCCCCCGCTGGACACCACTCCGGTTACTTCCACGAAGCGGCCGGGATACAGGTCTCCGTTGTCGACCTGCAAACCCTCGACGCGGACTCCACCGGTGGCGTCCTGCAGAAACAGCAATTGGAGGCTGCGGTCCGAATACGTGATCGTGCCGCGGATGCGCACTGGCGCGTGGATGGCCTGCGGCCCCAGTCCCCGCACCTGCTGCACGGAGGTCAGTGGACCGCTGTGGGGCGCCGGCGCGAGACGGGCGCAGCCGGCCAGACAGGCCAGCACGGCAACCATCCCGGCGAGCTTCCATAGGGAAGAGCCACTGTGAATCGACCGCCGCCGGGACTCCGTATTGCACGGGTTCCCTGGAAGCGTGAAGGCCACGAGCCCGCAGCGCCACACAGACAAGGATCCTGCGTCCGCGCAAAGCGGGTGGCGTTCCGTTTTGCGTGGGCTCCGTGGAAACGCCAGGGCCGCGAGCCGCGCCCTCATCGAGGTCGGGAATCCGCCGAGTCCGCCAACGCGGTCGCGGTTCGTCTTGTGCGGGTTGCTCAGTGAGCGGGGTGACATTGGCGGTCTCGGCCTAACAGGGGGTCCTCCCATGAACTGTATATCGGCCAACACAGTATTCTGCTTTAGTCCTTGCGCGGTCCTAGTACTATATGGCAGTGATTGCTACCCACCACTCCAGCGGCGGAGGACCCGCTCCAGATCCGCCGGAGATACCGGCTTGGAGACATAGTCGTCCATCCCCGCCCCGAGGCATTCCTCCCGGGCGCCGCTCACGGCGTGGGCGGTCATGGCCACGATGGGGACGCGCGCGCCGGCGCTTCCCTCCTTGCGAATCTCCTGAGTGGCCGTGTAGCCATCCATCTCCGGCATCCGGCAATCCATGAGGATGAGGTCGTAGGCGAACTTCCGGGCCATTTCCACCGCCTCCCGGCCGTTACCGGCAACGTCGGCGCGACAGCCGAGTTTCTCCAGAGTGCGCACCCCCAGTCTCTGATTCACCACGTTGTCTTCCACCAGCAGCACTCGCCGGACTCGCCCGCCTGCCGGAACCGGAGCGCGTTCCGCCGGCGCCGCGGGAGTGGGCTCCGCGCCATCGTCGGGGAGCGCCGTCAACGGCAGCGTCAGAAGGAAGGCGGAGCCGCTACCCAACCGGCTGGTCACCGTGAGGGCGCCGCCCATCAGATCGGCGAGCTGACGGGAGATGGCCAGCCCCAGCCCGGCGCCTTCGTGCTTCCTGGCCAGAGACGAATCCAACTGGGTGAAGCTGCGGAACAACAGCGGCAGCTTGTCTTCCGCGATCCCCGGTCCGGTATCTTCCACGGCGATCCGATACACGGTCCGCGTGCCGGCGGACTGAGCGCTCCGCACCCACAGCCGGACCCGGCCGCGCTCGGTGAACTTGATGGCGTTGCCCAGCAGATTCAGCACAATCTGGCGGATCCGTCCGGCATCTCCGAGCACCAGCCGGCAGGCCATCTCGGCGTCGAAGACGTAATCGAGCCCTTTGGCGCGAGCCTGCGGGGCCAGCAGCTCACCGGTCTCCTCGAGACAGGCCGCCAGATCGAAGCGGCCCGGCTCCAGCTCCATTCTGCCGGCCTCGATCCGGGACAGATCGAGGAGGTCGTTGACCAGCGCCAGCAATGCCCGGGCGGAAGTGCGCACGGTTTCGCCGAACTCCCTCTGCTCGGAATCGAGCGTGGTGTCCAGCAGCAGACCGATCATGCCCAGGATGCCGTTGAGGGGCGTACGGATCTCATGGCTCATGTGCGCGAGGAACCGGCTCTTGGCCCGATTGGCGCTTTCCGCTTCCTCCCGCGCGCGCTCCAGTTCGGCGGCGCGCTTTTCCGCCTCCGCCTCGGCCCGCTTTCGCTCGCTGATGTCCCGGACCACGCTCAATACCGCCGGCGCCCCCCGGTATTCGCCCAGGCGAGCGTTGACCTCCACCGGGAACCGGGACCCGTCCCTGCGAACGTGGACCGTCTCCAGCAGACCGTATCCGGGCCGCGCCTGTCTGGCGAAGACTTCCGGCGTCATAGCCGCCTGCCCAGTGCCGTCGATGTCCTTTATGGCCATATGCACGAGCTCGTCCTGGCTGTAGCCCAGACGTTCGCAGGCCACCCGGTTCGCCTTGAGAAACCGGCACTCGGTATCCACGATGAACACGGCGTCGGAGACATTGTCGAACAGAGTCCGGAATTCGTTTTCCGACTGCCGCAGCGCCTCCTCGGCCCGTTCCTGCTCGCGGCGGCGGCGGCGCGTCTCCACGCCGTAGGAGACATCCCCGGCCAGCTCCTCCAGCAGGCTTCTTTCCTCGGGATGGAACGCGTCGGGCTCGGACGCATATATGGTCAGCGCGCCGGTAACTACCCCGTCGCACCAGAGCGGCAGCGAAATGAGCGCCCTGAAACCGTAGTCCTCGGCGCGGCCGCGCCAGGGTTCGAAGGCGGCGTCGCGCCCGGCGTCATTGCACACGGCGATCTCGCCCGTGCGCAAACACGTACCCACGGGGCCGCGGCCATGCGGTTCGTCGGCCCACGAAATGTCGATGGAGTCCACGTAGGCTCTCCCGGGCCCGGCGGCGCTGACCACGCGCACCGAATTCCCAACGTCGTGTTCGGGCGCGCCAATCCACGCCATGGGGTAGTCGCCGAACGTGGCGATGGCTTCACAGACCTCGCGGTATAGAGAGTCCTCGTCGGCGGCGCGAACCACCGCCTGGTTGCAGGCCGACAACACCCGCAGCGCGCGGGTCACCCGCCGCAGTTCCTTTTCCGCGCGCTTCCGCTCGCCGATGTCTCGAATCATGCTCTGAGCGAACCAGCGGCCGTCAAACTCGACGACGCGCGCGCTCAGTTCAACCGGCATCGCGGAACCGTCTTTGCGGCGGTGTTCCGTTTCGCACATCACTCGTCCCTTGCTCACAAGGGTTCGCCAGTCTTGGGAGAGCGCTTCGCGCGCGGCCTCGCTGCGCAGATCGCGCACCGACATCCGCAGCAGTTCTTCCCGCGAATAGCCATAGGACGTGATGGCGCGATCGTTGGCCTCGACGATTCTTCCCCGGTCGTCGAAAAGCAGAACGATGTCGTTCACCTGGCTGCTGAGGTGAGCGTAGCGTCCCTGAAGCGACTTGCGCTCGAGCTCGGCCAGCAGGCGCTGCTGGCGGAACCGTACCTGCAGCAGACGCCACAGCAGTCCGAACACGGCGGCGCAGCCCATCAGCAGCACGCCCACGACGAATCCCATCATCAGGGAGCGCGCGCGCAACGGCTCATACACTTCCGCGGCGTCCACCTTGGCCACCAGCGCCCACGGCGTTTCCGGGACCCTGCGGAGGGCCGCCAGTACGGGGACGCCCCGGTAATCAATGCCGTGGCAAACGCCTTCTACTCCGTGCAGGGCCATCGCCGCCGGAAGGTCGCTCCGCTGAGGCAGCGTGAGCCGCAGAGCCATTCCTTTCTTCCAGCGCAGCTCGTTCAGATAGACCACCTCGCCATTGCGCATGCCCACCAGCAGGCTCTCGGCGGTGCGGCTGGGCACCGGCCAGGTCTGAATCGCCGGATACAGGAAGGCCCCCGCCTCCGCGCGGAGCACCACCACGGCATCCCCCCCGGGAGCCGGCGCGGCAAGATCCAGATAGGCCGGACCGCCCTCGCTTCCCTGCAGGTCCGATACGGCCGCCTGTCCGGTCCGGATCGCCTCCTGGCACAGCGATCGCACCGCCGAATCGACGGCGAACGGACTGCCGGACGCGGTCAGGCGAACCTGGCCATTCCGCTCCAGCACCGCAATTTCCTGGTACCCGTAGAATCCCCGGAAGTTTTCCAGCCACCCGCGTAGTGCGCTCTGGTCCCCGCGGTGCGTCCGCGCTCCCAGAGCCGGGTTGCCGGAGATGGCCAGGGCGTCCCCAATGCGTTCCTGCCGCCACGCGCTAATCTGCTGTATCTTGAGATCGGCGATAGCCGAAAGCTGATCGCGGATGCCGGACTCGATGCTCTCTTTCTGCGCCCGGTAGTAGCCGTACCCGGCCACACTGATACCCGCGGCCAGCGCCACGAACGTGAGCGCCAGGCCGAGGTTCAGTTTCGGAGACTCCCTGCTCAAGGCCGGAATCATGTATCCCCAATGGCGTAAGGCCCGGAAGTCATCGCCGCACGGCTGGCGAAAACCCGGCTAATGACTTATCGGCAAGTCCCTTTGAGTACATAAGGGTTTTCTTTGTCAGGGCGGGAGACGGGAGTGATGCAAAACACCACAATGATAGAGGATGGGACAACAGCAGAGGCCGCGTGGCTGGCCGGAGTCGGACCAAGCGTTCGCCGCGGCACGCCGCGCCCAGCATCGCCGCAACGCGTTGCCATTAAGTTAAGATGGTGTGGCTGCAAGATGGACTCCCGCCGCCAGTTCCTGGAGAAGATGACCGGCCTCGCCGGCACCCTGGCGCTGCCCGCGCAGAGAGTGGCCGGGGCCAGCGAGCGCCTGCGCCTTGGCGTGATCGGCTGCGGCGCGCGCGGCAGCGAGCTGGTGCTGCAGGCTCTGCGCTGCCCGAACACGGAAGTGACCGCTTTCGCCGACATTTACACCCGCCGGCTCGAAGACGCGCGGCGAATGGCGCCGGCGGCGGCCACGTACTCCGACTACCGCCGCCTGCTGGACGACAAATCCATTGACGCGGTGATTGTCGCCACACCGCAGCACCTGCACTGTCAGCACTTCGTGGACGCGCTCGACGCCGGCAAACACGTCTACCAGGAAAAGACCATGGCGTTCACGGTGGAGCACGCCTGGCGCATGCGGGAGGCGTTTCGCAATGCCGGCAACAGGGTGGTCCAGATCGGTCACCAGAGCTGCTCGGCGGGGCACGTTGCCGACGCCACCGCGTTCCTCGGTTCCGGCAACGTGGGCCGCATCACCGCCATCGCCATGCGCATGTACCGGAACACGCCGCACGGCAAGCCGCAGTGGTCCCGCCCCTTGTACCCCGACATGACGCCCGCCAACATCCAGTGGGACGCGTTTCTGGGTGGGCAGGCTCCGGACCGGCCTTTCGACGCCAACCGCTATCTCAACTGGCGTCTTTTCGACGACTATTCCGGCGGCAACGTGTACGAGAACATGTGCCACCAGATCGCCTTCTGGTACAAGGTGCTGAACCTCGGCGTTCCCGCCTCCGCCACCATGACCGGCGGCATCTTCCTGTGGCGTGACGGCCGCGAGGCGCCCGACACCATGAGCGTCGCGCTTGCGCAGCCTGAGGAGATGCTGATCACCTGGGAGTCGGGTTTCGGCAACAACCAGCCGGGCGTCACCGAAGAGGTGCTGGGCTCGGACGGCACCATCCAGCGGGGCCAGCACATTCGCTACCTGCCGCAGAAGGTGAATCGCCCGCAGGGGATGGAGGAAACCGGGCGCACGCCGGCCGCCCCCAACGCGCACATGCAGGATTTCCTCGATTCGATCCGCCTCAGCCGCGAGCCGGCCTGTCCGTTTGACCTCGGCTGGCGGGTGTCCATCGCCTGCCGTATGGCGGTGGAGAGCTATCGGGCCCGGCGGACGGTACACTGGGACGCGGAGAACGAACGGATCGTCTGAGGCACCGGCTTCGGCCCGGGATCTTGCTATGGAATTCGAAATCACCGCCGAACAGGAGCATTTGCGCAGGAGCGTGCGCGAGTTTGCCGAGGCCGAGATACGCCCGCACGCCGCCCTCTGGGACGAGACCCAGACGTTTCCCCGCGAAGCCATAGCGAAAGCCGCCGCGATGGGGCTGCTGGGCGCCATCTTCCCGGAAGACCTTGGCGGCGCCGGCCTGAGCTACATCGACTACGCCATCATCATTGAGGAGCTGGCCCGCGTGGACCCCGCCGTGGGGCTCATTGTGGCCGCCCACACCTCCCTGTGCACGAACCACATCTACATCGCCGGCAGCGACGAACAGAAACAGCGCTACATCCCCCGGCTGGCCTCGGGCGAATGGCTGGGCTGCTGGTCTCTCACCGAGCCGGAAGCGGGCTCGGACGCGGCGGGCACGCGCACGTCGGCGGTCCATGAAGACGGCTGCTGGGTGCTGAACGGGGGCAAGACCTTCACCACCAACGCGCACGACGCGCAGGTGTGCGTGGCCATGGCGGTGACCGATCGCGCCGCCTCGAATCGCGGCATTTCGGCGTTCATCATCGAGACCGGCTGGCCCGGCTACAAGCTGGGCCGCAAGGAGAACAAGCTGGGGATGCGCGCCAGCTCCACCGGCGAGGTGCTGTTCGGCGATTGCCGCCTGCCCGAATCGCAACTGCTGGGCCGCGCCGGCGAAGGCTTCGTGGATTCGCTGCGCGTGCTCGACGGCGGGCGCATCTCCATCGCCGCGCTGGCGGTGGGGACGGCGCAGGGCGCTTACGAAGCGGCGCTGAAGTATTCGCAGCATCGCAAGCAATTCGGCCGGTTTATCTCCGAGTTTCAGGCCATTCAGCACAAGTTGGTGGATATGGCCACCAGCATCGATGCCGCCCGCCTGCTGGTGTTTCGCGCCGCGTGGCTCAAGGACCGCGGGCGCCGGGTGACGAAGGAATCGGCCATGGCCAAGCTGTTCGCCTCCGAGATGGCCGTGCGCGTGTGCGACGATGCGCTGCAGGTGCACGGCGGCTACGGCTTCATCAAGGACTACCCGGTGGAGAAGTTCTACCGCGACGTGAAGCTCTGCACCATCGGCGAAGGCACCAGCGAAATCCAGCGCCTGGTGATCGCCCGGCAATTGCTGAAGACGAAGGAGGGGACGAGCTAATCTAATGACAGAGGGCTGATGCAATGGCTCAGTTTACCGAGGCTGTCTACACGAACGGTGTTCTCAAACCCAGTGGGGAACTGGTGCTGCGTGAAGCCCAGCGTGTGCGGCTGATCGTCGAGCCACTCGACGAATACGCCGGCCGCGGAGACAGGTCCGCGGCCCTCCAGCGGCTCCGGGCGGGGATCGAGGCGATGAGGTTCTTCTCCCGTGGACGCTTGCCCTCCCGGGACGAACTTCATGATCGCCGTTGACACCAACATTCTCATCTACGCCTGCGACAAAGCCGATCCGAGGCGGCAGCAATCGGCGCTCGATCTCGCCTCGAACGGACCACCGCCGCGCACAGCGTCAGTGGGCGCAAACAAAAGCTCCTTGGTGAATGCCTCGTCAAGGTTGTGGCCCCGGTAATGTTGTCAATCTAACAGCATCTCCGCGTTCCAATTCCCTGAGGAAACGCTTCAGGTTCGGATTGCCGTCTCGGTCGGGATTCAAGAAGTAGAGGACAGCGAGAGCGTGAACGCACCGACGGAAGCGCTCGACGTCCCTCAGTTTGTAGTGAGTGTCCGCTCTATCCTCCAAAACTTGATCGAACCTTCCATGCATGGCCAGATTGCGCAGGTCATACATGTCCTTGAGGAACTCGGCGTCGTCAGTTGTGGCGGTGCCGTGCGAGGACATATTGAACTGAAGGAGCTTTGACGCACACGACAATATCTGCTTTTTCCTGAACGGAAGAATCGCTTCGAGGGCCTGACAGTAATCCAGAAGTCGGTCAATGTTCTCTCTAGCCTCGCCGTCGCCGAAAGGCCGAGACGTCTTGCGACGACGTCGAAAGGCATCGTCAATCTTCAGGAATAGAACCTCTATGCTCGCAGCCGGAGCCTTCAGCACGTGAGGGAGAAGGTTCTGGAACCCCCCATCGCAGGACTGTAGGTCAACGCCTGAATGTTCGTCGATCCACTCGTCGCGCGGATTCCACAGGACCATCCCCCGGCCGCCTCCGCTGTAGTGAGAAAGGACACGAAGTCCGATGCATTGGGCATAGACCGGCGCCAACGTGAGGAGCCGGGCAGTGAGTACCACCTTTCGCGTAACCTCTTCGGCCCTTTTGTAGGCTTCCGCGAGTTCCCCTCTTTGTTTGACGCGAAGCTCTTGGAATTCCAACAGGAAATAGGAGTGACGATCCTTTATTCCTCCCCCTCCGAAGATAGGCGTGTTCTTGAGCTCCAGATAGCGTATTGCACGGGTTCGAGGATAAGCGGAATTGAGGGAAGCGTTCGGAAACAGGTCGGCCCATGCAAACCGCAATCTGGCGATCGGGCCTCGAAACCTGCCACCGTTATCCGAGAAGTTGTCGAGTGACGCAACTACCGTGAGGGTGTACTTGTCGGTGAAAAGATCCTGCTCGAATTGAGCGTAGAGATCATCGAACAGAGCCGCCTCGCCCGGCAACCCGGCGCTGCGCGGCGTCGCGTAGTTGAGAAAATCATCGACCATCCTAAAGAAACGTCCGCGAAGTGTGTCGTCTCCCGGGTCGGAGCAAAAGATGTTGATGGCCTCTTGGGTGCGCAAACGAAACTCGTCCGCAAATGCAGCGGCCGCCAGACGCTCCCGCAAAGAAGTGACTCTTGGATCTTCCCGGACTTCCTCGCCGAGGTCCTCAAGAATGAAGATTGGGAAGCGCGACAGGAACGCTTTGGAGTTTGGATCTGCGTTTTCCGGGCTCAACAGAGTCATCGCATATGTCCGCGCGTCAAGCACGGCCTCATAGAAGTCTCGGTTGATCGCAGTAAACAAGTTGTGCATCCTATAGTGGGACCGGCTGGGGTCCGTTACTGACTTGGACCATCGGCCACGGAATCGACACCTTGATCCATCACCCAGCTCCCCGAAAACAACGGCCCGACCGCAAGGTCGTCATCAATCAGCGGCCAGTGGATCCCGTAACCGGAAGGCGAGAGTTCCGCTCGACTTCGTTCTATCGGAGACGCGCGGGCAAGCCGCCCGGAGCACTTCTCCCAGGGAATCGAAGCAGATCCAGCTTCCGTAGTCACAATGAGCGCCTCGGATGTGGTCTCGATTGCTTTCGCCAGCACCGGCCTGGTTTTACTCTGCACCACCACCTCCAATATGCTCCCGCCACGACGCAATGATCTCGCAACGCAGACGCGGCGTGCAATTCCACTCGAACTCCTCAGTAATATCGAAGCCGTCCGGGTCCAGCCAGTACTTGCACTCGGCGTCTCCCTTTACCGCATGCACGTCGCTAGCCCTGCATATACAGGACAATGCAGGACAGTAGGCATCACCGTATTCGGATGCACGCCGAGCACATCCGCGGTCTCTTCCACGCTCATGCCGCCGAAGTAGCGAAGTTCGACGATCTGCGCCTTGCGTGGGTCGAACCCGGCCAGTTCGTTGAGCGC
>JBEKPY010000002.1:0-146789 GCA_049520275.1 Bryobacteraceae bacterium | reverse complement strand
ATGACATGGCTGCAGGTGCTGCTGCAACGGGGGCAGCTACAGATTGCGGCGGCGCTGAAGTGGCGGATGGCATTGATGGAGGAGATGCGTGCGATGGAGGTGAAGACGACGGGGCCGGGACGGGAGAAATACGGAGCGTGGCGCGAAGGGGCGCACGACGATCTGGTGTTTGCAGTGGCGCTGGCCTGCTTGGCCGCGAAGGCGGCAAGGGCGGCGAAGTCGGCGAATCCTGAGATGGCCGGGGGCGACGGCGGTTACTTCCAGGCGCCGCGGAGCGTGCTTGGGTTGTATGGGTTGTTGTAGGGGTTGGTCGCGGCCTCGGGCACTGCGCTCACCCTGCGGTCTCAGGCTGAACATCGGGCACCCGCTGAGCCACGACCTGCATCAGATTCCCGAGCGGGAAGCGAGTGAAATACGGTGGTTTTGCTTTGAGCAGCGTGATTGAGGCAGCCCCACGCAGCAAGGCACCTGCCACGGCTCCCCTCGCGATTTTTGCAAGTTTGCGGAGCGGGCTTCGCTCGAAGCACGTCTCGATCGAGACCACCCTGAATCCGCTCTTTTCAAGAAGGCGGGATATACCATCCCGGGAGAACACGAACAGATGTTGAGGAGGGTCGTACCATTGCACGACCCCTGGCAGCAATCTGTCCAGCCAATCGTACCCGATGCCGGTATCCAGGACCAGGTAGCCGCCCTCCTTCAGTGCAGCCCGGATGCCTTTCAACATTCTCTCCGGAGAGGCTAAGTGCTCGACGGTCGCCCACAATGTGACACAGTCGTACTTGCGGTCGAGGGGGTACCCTTCACTCAGGTCACCGACGTGGGCCGGCACGTGAGCCACATCGTGCGCATACGCAACCGCGGAGTGAGAAATATCGATTCCCTCTGCGTCCAAGTGTCGGTCTAAACAGGAGCGCACGAAGGCCCCCTTCCCACAGCCGACATCCAATACCCGTGCCGACCTGTCAAGAAGACGCGCGATGGCGTCGGCCTTGGCGGGGAAGTCACGTGCCATTCGAACTTCCGCCTCATCGTACCAACCACCGTCATCTGCTGCGCGGTGGAACCGGTCATAGAATTCGGCCAGCGCTGACCTCGATGGAGCAGGGTGCACAAATGCGGTTTTGCAGTCTGCGCATTGGTACATCTTGTGTTCCGCGAGCCAGACGTATATGTCCGCGTGTTCGTTGCAGATTGGGCACGTGCTAGAGTCTGGCATGCGCCTGCGGCTCCTCGCTTGCCGTCGACCCTGAGCTTGGGTGCAGTGATCTCATATGCCGCGTCTCGGCAACGTTACAGGCGATACAGGCGATGTGGGTCCGCGGGTGCGTCGGTGTCACCGGGTTGTGTATGCCAGCCGATCTTGAAACGCCCGATATTGCGGGCTGGAGTGAAGGCTGCCAAGGCAACGTACACGTTCGTCTGTTTCAGAGGAATCGATCAGGGAAATGGGCAATGATCGGCGCCCCTGAAGGGTCCGCTTTCATGGTCGCCTGTGATTCGTATAGTTTCGCATCGACTAGGAAGCGGTACCAGAAGCCCTGGAGGAAGTGGTAGATCAGACCCGCCTTGCCATCCAGAAAGCCAAGTCTGAAGATATAGCGATAGGCCCAGAACGCGAACGCCCGGTGGAAAAGCGGAAGCCGGAGATACACGGACTGCTTCAGCCGCCGGCGGGTACCGGCCGCGCCTTGCGGTGGCTCTGCTGGCTCGGACGACGAGATGTCGGCGCAATCACGCGTTGCATACCAGTTGTGCTTCGCTGTCCAATCGGTCAGGCTCTTGGGGATCTCGTGCAGCAAGTCGCCCCGAAGCCTGCGTGTTTCCCCGTGGGTCAGGACCATGTGCTCGTCCATTTGCCGGTCCTCGCAGCGGGCGCAGCCGTTTCGCCACACCCTGAGAAGCCATATGGGATAGGTGTGGCCGAAGCGAAGGTTCCTGCCGAGAAAGCGAATTCTTAGCGGCGCCTCAAGCCCTGTCACGTCAGCAGGGAGTCGGTTTACGGCCGTGATCAGTTGCGTCCGGAGCATCTCGCTGAGGCGCTCGTCAGCATCTATCCGAATTATCCAGTCTGCACTGGTGTTGATGTTTTTCAGCGCCCAGTTCAGTTGCCCAGCATAATTCACAAATGGATGTTTGAGGACCTGGGCTCCGTGCTGCCTAGCTATTTCGCACGTGCGGTCCGTGCTGCCGGAGTCGATCACGTAAACTTCGGTCGCTGCACCGCTCAAGCTCGATAGGCACGCGGGAAGGTCCGCTTCCTCATTCCTCGTGAGGATCAAGGCGGCGAGTCGGACGGAATTCACGATCTCACCTTTGCTCGGATGCAGATGAAGCCTCGGCCGCTATCGTCCGGGGCTTGATCACGCGAGCGGGGTTTCCAGCCGCGACCGTCCACGCAGGCACGTCGTGAACTACGCATGCGCATGCGCCCACCACCGCGCCTTCTTCTACGGTGATCCCTGGCGCGACGAATGCCTCTGCCGCCACCCACGCCCGGGCCCCGATGCGAATCGGCTTGGGAACCAGCGGCATCGTCAGCTTCGTGTAATCGTGGGTCGCCCCGCACAGGTGCGCGTATTGCGAAACTGTCGCATACTCGCCCAACTCGATGCGGGCCACGTTGTAGCAATCCACGTATGGCCCGAGGCAGGTATGATCGCCCATGACCAAATTCCACGGTGCCCATATCTTGCAGGTCGGATGTGGGTGGGCGCCTCGTCCCACGCGAGCCCCGAACATCCGCAGCAGCATCGACCTCCATCCGTGCATCACCTTCGGTGTCGGCCTGAACAACAGGAGCCTGGCGCATTGCCAGACTGCCCTCAAGACGCGATTCCGCACGCTATGCGGACTGGGAAACGGGTTCACAGTACGAATCTCCTTGCTTGAAGATGTTGCGTAGGACGCCTGCCCATGTTTCCGCGACCTTGTCCATCTGGTATCCGTCGACCGCCTTGTTGTCTGAGGCGATTACTTGTCTTCGATAATCTTCATCGCAAAGACGCGTCTGAAAGAACTCCGCCCACTGCTCCTCTTTTAAAGAGAGGATCCTTCCAAGGGGCTCCAGGTGCTCCGCCGAATACACCTGGTCGGAGACAATTACGGGGCATCCATGAGCCAGCGCCTCGAACATTGCGATTCCGAAGTTTTCATGCTGGGAGGGAAGGGCGAACCAACGTGCATTCCGCAGGAGCCACTCCTTCCTCGCTCCCGCGACAAAATCCAAGAAAACACACTGCTTTCGGACGCATAGCTCTTCGGCGAGCTTTTCGACCTGCCGCCGGTGACCCTCGGCTGAGGGACCTGCAATGACCAGTTTCCATTCCCTCTCTGCCATGGCTCTCGCCCATGCCCGGAGGAGAAGCGGAATGTTCTTACAAGGATGGACGCGGCCCAGGAAAAGCAGGAACTTCTGGCCTTCGAGTTGAGGGACAGCTCCGGCCGCCTCGGGGCCACGTGTCCCGGGCACTGCAACTCCGTAGGGCGCCACCACCATGGCTGACCACTGAAACCTGAAGACGTCCCTAGCCTGCTCCATCTCCCGCCTTGTTGTGAACAGCGAACAGCGAGCCCGCTGGAAAACCTCCCGCTCAAAAAGGGTCCAGTATGCAAGCTTCTTGATGTACTTCCACTTTCCCTGCTCTTGTACCGACCACGGCTCCAGCATCCCATGGGGAAAGACGGCATACGGAACTCCCGACGCCCAGCAGGCCCTGGCCGTCGCGAGTGTAGGGAAGATCCACATGCCGTGAAGGATCGCGCAGTCAAATCGGTCGATATTGGTCCGCAGCCACCGGCCTAGCCCGGGCGTGTAGCCGTACTGGTTCGGGATTCCGAGCGAAATACCGTGCACGAAGCCGAGGTCCAGAAGGGCGTCGGGGACACGGGCTTCCCCAACGCTGAGCACCTCGCTCCACACGCCATGCGCCTGACTGGCGGCGGACAGGTCCAATACCGCGCGAATCGGCCCTCCATGTCGCTGGTCAAGCGAGCCGATGACGTGTAGTACCTTCATCGCGGGGAGCAACAGCGCTGCACGTCGTCTGGGCGAGCAGCCTTACTGAGTCCAATACTCGGGATGTCCGCACGAGGTGGTGCCTTTAGGTCCCCGGCGATGGATCGTGGCCCGTAGTCGGGGTAAGCTGCGGCCTGACTTCGGGGCGCTTCTGGTTGGCTCCGTGGGTGGCGATGCTGGCGTGGGCGTCGCCGCTCTCGCAGGTGCCGGCAGGCGCGGCTGAGGACGTCCAGCGCGGTCAATCATGTGTAGAACCGCTGCAATACCAAGGTGCGATCGGACGTGGCGCGCCGTCGTAGACGTGCCGCAAGACATTTGCAAAGTAATCGGCCACGGATTCTCCCTCAATGCAACACGACCAGTGTCTGATGCGTTCGGTTAGTTCCCGTGTCCTCTTGCCACGAGCGATCCATTTCGCCAGTGCTTGACGTAGGCTGCCGACGGAGCCGGCCTTAAAGACCTCGCCCCTCCATGCCTCGTTCAGTAGATCGCGCGCGCCGCAGCGGTCGCTGCAAAGTACAGGGACGCCTTGCATAAGTGCTTCGTTGACGACGGTTCCCCAGCCGTCGAAGCGGGTCGGCAAAACCAGGAGATCGGCAGAAGCGATCACGGCCTTTACATCTTTGTTCGGCAACACACCGGTGAAGGTCACCTGATCAGAGATTTGAAGCTTGGCTGCGAGCCGTTGCCAGGCGGAGCGATCTTCCCCTTCACCGACGATGATCAATCGCCAGTTGCACGCCGGCGCCGACGCGAGGGACCGTATCAGGAGGTCGCCGCCTTTGAGCCAGACCAGCCGGCCGACGAATGCTATCGTGAACTCGCGAGCGGCCCGTGTCTTCTCCGATTCTTCCGTCGTTTCGGTAGAGGCGTCGGTAACGTAGCCGAATGGAAATATTCGCTCCGGCGAGAAGGCGCACGTTCTAAACCATCTAACGCCCTCATTTCCCATGGCCAGGATGAAATCAATACTAGCGGCGTGCCTAAGTGCTTGGAATGTGCATCGGGCTCGTCTGAGCGTCGTGCCGACATCCGAAACGGCGCCCAAGCCTTTGGCCGCGCCGCTCTCCGAGAGGATCCCCGACCGCGCCGAGCGCTGGCGCAGAAGTGGAAAGCTGATCTCCACCAAACGGCAGCCGCGAATACCTTGGAGAATATGGATGCTATCACGAGGCGACTCTTGGATGACGGTCTCGATGGTCCGCCGGTCCGTTGTGAGTACGATCCGTGCCGCGCCAAGATTCGGTACAGTCCACCCGATCGCTGCGCGATCCGGCGTCATCGCGCGTTCGGCTATGACGGTGACATTGCATGCCGCACGAGCGGCGAGAGCACGGATGTACGGCGCTTGGTGCGGACTCAGAATGCTCTGCCAGAAGATCAGTTGCATGGCTTGTTGGGGTTAGTAGATGCGGTGGCTCCTCCCGCCCGGTCAGTCGAGTCTTCGCAGGACTGATGCAGGAACTCCGCCGCTCAGGGTGTTGCTCTTCTGGGAGGTCCTTACCAAGGCTCCGGCTCCCACAACGCACCCATCCTCAATGGTACTGCCTCCTAGAATACAGACTCGCGCTCCGATCCAGCATCCGTCTCCGATCGTGATCGGCTCAACGCGCCCAGCGCCCGCGCGGCGGCGTTCGCCGGCGATCGAGTGGGTTCCAGTGACGAACGACACTTCAGGCGCAATGTCGCATGAGGATCCAATACGAATCGGTGCACCAGGAGCAGTATAGAAGCGACATGCTGGTCCAATCCATGTATCCGCGCCAATCAGAACACGCCCCCCCCCATAAAACCAAGTGTGCCCGTTCACCTTCGCGCCGCGCTCGGCTTGGATTCCCATCAGTCGGAGCAGGGCGCGCTTTGCGCGGAACCCGCCTGAGACCGGGAACAGACACAGTGCGTAGTTCCCAAGATAGCGGAGCAGCGCCATTTTCAAGAACGCCCTCCGGAGGAGCGAGGGAGCAGCCCGCAGGCTAGCAGAGCGACGACCGCTGGCTCGCCTATGATCGAGTACATCGTGAAGTGAAAGCAGACTATCCATATACCGCATAGCGGCAAGATTGTGGCCAAGCTTGCTTCATCGCAAAATCGCGCGTTTAGAAATGCAATCGTGGCCCCCAGCAGCAACGCCCCCCAGACAGCGCCGACTTGGCCGAAATCGACGATAATGTCGCGGACGCCGGTTTGCCAGCTTGCTCCTCCCTCTCCCACAGCTTTAAACTCGGCCGCACTCATTTCCAGCACCTCGTCTGCCGACACTACCGATGGAAAAACTCTCTTTAGGTTTCTCGATACGATGCTGAATTGGAGGGACCCCCAAGACAGGGGGGCGGAGTGAACCTTCCAAAACACCGCAAAGTTCTGTACCGGACCGCCAATGTTGGCATAGGCGCTTATAAGACTAGACCGAGCTTCGACAGGCATGGCCGAGAACCACGTGTCCTTCAACTCACGTGAAACATCACCGTGCATTGTTGCCAACATGTATTGTTCGTTTCGATCGGGCGAAAAGTCACTTCTGTATATGCTTATCGCGAATATATAGAGCACTACCACCACCACGGACCCGACAGCCGCATAGGCGTAGCGCTTGCCCCTAAACACGGGAAGACCCAGGGTGCGCTTGGCCGCGATTGCGAATAGACCTGCCATTAGGACTTCTAGAACGATGAATCTTCCGGCAGTGACAATTGATAGAACTACGATGCTCAACCCGCTTCCAATGTAAACGGCCGTTTTGGTCTTCGACAGCCACTGCCAGCCGATTATGCCAGTAATGAAGGCGATGATTCCGCCAGATCGGGCAAGAAGCGTCAGGTAGGTCAGTGGCGTGACCACACGCTCGACTTGGAACACTTCGCGGGTAGAGCTTGGATCCATCACGTTGACATGATTGTAGGTTATCATCTCCGTTGCGAACGAAATTGCGGCAACGTAGCCGGCAAGAGCCGCGAGGTCTAGGAGGTGACGAAATCGAAACAAATCCTGAGCCAACGTGCTTAGCGGGGTGGCGTAGCCCGGAGGAACAGGAGCCCGACGTCGCAGCGATGGGGTGTCGGGGGCTAGGGCGTAGCCGAGCAGGACTAAGGCTAAGAACACCATGAGAAACGCCATCGGCACTGCTTGGCCGCTGTCGTCAGCAAACTCGATCATCCCGCCAAAGCGCACCGAGAAGGATATTAACCACATTCCGAAGAATGGGACAAGTGGATTGGATGCAAGTCGGGATGTGGTTAGAATCCAAGCCGTCCAAGCGATCATTGCGACTGAGGCTGGAAATCTAACGCTTGGAGGCACCCCGGCGTAAGCTAAGACGACGAGGGCAGTCGTCAAAGTTGCACAGGAAATGACTAAGACTTGAGGGGTCTGGGTGCCCGTTGGTGAATCGGCCTTACTCATACCGTCGGGTCATTGGTAGAAGCGCCGTGGGTCCTAGTGGCAAATGCTGCCACGAGCTTCAGTACTTCCTTCATGATGATACTTGGGGTGCGGCCATGTTGAGTGATGTACAAAAGTCCGCGAGCTGCGTTCGCCGTTGCGATCCGAACAGTCTCGCTTCGCCTCACGTCGTCGAGCGCGCCGTAAAGAACGATGCCTAGCTCACGTTCTACCGCCTTGCGGATCACCGTTGCACGGGCAGCGAGCATTGCATGTTTCTCGGAGTCAGACCGTGAGAGGAATGCATTGGTTCCGTGGTCGGTATACATTGTCAACGCGGTGCCTAGGAATGACACTGAAGCGACAAGTGGCAGGACGTGTAGGAGGTATGTGTCTGCGCAAATACGGAACTCGTCGACGGGGATCGGTATCCTCTTCGCGATGGCCGTGCGAATTGTGATGCAGGACGTCGGCACTCCGCCCGCACGCGAGAAGAGCACGCGCTCCCGGAGGGCCGTGGGGCGGAAGCCCTTTGGGGGGCCCTCGCTAGTAATCTTGCCGTCTTTGGTCACCACCCTGTAGGCATTGTAGACGGCACCAATTGAGCTGTCGCCCGCCATCAGGGAGGCGACCCGTTCTATTTTGTCCGGGTAGAAGCAGTCGTCGGCGTCTAATAAGCAGACAACTTCAGCGGTCGCCGATGCGATGCCGGCGTTAATTGCAGCGGCTTGGCCGCCGTTCGGTTGTATGATGTACCTTATGTTGTGTCTGTACTTGGCGCAAATCGACTCTGTGTTGTCTGTCGAACCATCATCGACGACAATGATCTCTGACGGTCGGACAGTTTGCCGCAGCGCGCTTTCAATCGCGACGGGCAGGAATCTGCCGTAGTTATAGGTGTTGATCAGTACAGCGCATGTCACCGTTCGCCGGTTCCCTAAAGTTGCCAAAGCGCTCGAAGTTCGGTCGCGACTTTGCAGGGTTGAAGCCGGTTTTGAACCGTCATCTGCCCCCTGCTAGCTCGATTTGCGGCGTCGTCCGGCCGCTGTGCGATGTTCTTCAGGGCTCCCGCCAGAGCCTCAGGTGTCGCCTCGTCAAGTAGATAGGCGCCGTCCCCGGGGAACAAGCAGGCGACGTCGCTCACCTTGTGGCTGACCACTAACAGCCCCCATGTCGCGAACTCGATCACTTTGGAGGGGAACGTCGTCTGGCCCATCGGATGTCCCGGCATCTTAAGACATAAACCGATATGCGAGATGCGTAATAGCTCTTGGTACTCGCTGTCGCTAATACGGCCGCGAAACTCAATGCGGCCATCGTACGAGGTTTCGGCGATCTCCCTGAGTTCACCCGCGAGTTCGCCGCTCCCGACGATCGTGAAACAAAAACTCTCTAATGCCAAAGGCGCCTCGCGTTTCAATAGCGAAAGCGCTGCGCCTAGATTTTTGACGCCAGTCTCCACGGACAAATGACCGGAGAGCAGCACGCGAAGCGGCGGCTTCCACTGTCGGATGCATTCGACGCTTTCGCTTACTCCGTAGAAACAATAGGTCGGCCTTGTCCTCACCTGTTCCGCCAGCTTTGTGTTGGCGATCATCACTCCGATACTCATCGAGTCCCAAATGCGAACGAGTACAGCCCCAATCCTGCTCCTGATGTCCTTTAGGTCGCTCCTGATGCCGTCTTCGAGGTCAAGTACAACGGGCGTCCCTATTGTGCGCGTGGCGATCAACGCTCCCAAATAGTGGGGAAGTGCGTTATAAAAAACTGCAGTACCAGTGCGGCGTCGAAGGCGCCACATGGCGAGGCCCGCGGAAACAAGTGATACAACATGAGTTAGAACCGGGACGTCCCAGTACGCTGCGAAAAACACGGGAATGCCATTGACTCGAGAAAGGACGGCGGGGTGCCACCGCCAACTGGACCTCTGGCGGCTGCGTCCGAGGCTTAGGACCCAGACCTTGATGCCAATGTCTCTGCAGGCTCGGATAAGTGGCACGACGCGCGCGGCTGCAGTGTGGAGTGGCAGCAGGGCGCGCTCTCCCACTATGTTATCCGATAGCAAATTGCAGACATACGCGACTCTGTTGTTGCTTGCCATCTGGTTGCTCAGGACTCCTGCGGCTTGTGCTGCTCGCAGCCTGTTGTTGCCGCCATCCGCTCGTTCCTGGCTAGGAGGCGCGTTGCGTAGAGTACGGCTGGAAGGCTATTCAGAAGCAAGTAGGGTATTGCCGTTCCCCATGCGACCCCTGGCAGGCCCCATGTGGGCGCCCACAGTAACTTCAGCAACACCGAGGAGACCGCGACAATGGACATTGTGATCGTTGAGAACCTTAGCGCATTCACGCCAAACAGAAACACTCCATAGGGATAGGTAGAACACGCTGCGACGGTCGAAGCGCCGAGCCCTATGAGCAGGGTATAGGAGAGACTGATTCTCCCTCTGGTCCAGAGCAGGGTCAGTTTCGGGCCGAGTAGAACAAACATCGTACCGAGAAACACCGATATACTAAGCCCAAGAAGCGTGGTCTTCCTCAGTGTTCGCCGCATCCACGCCAGATCGCGCCGCGCGAATGCTTCACCATAGGCCGGCCAGAGCGGCATGCACACCATTTGGCAGATCATTTGAGGTAGAACGAACAGCCTTATTCCCACTGAGAAGGTGGCGACGTCGCTTGGTCCGAGAACCTGAGCGATGATTATGTTGTCTGATGCGATGATTACGGTGCTCGCGATCTGAATCACAAAGAACGCTAGGCCCATGCGAAGAAGCTGCTTGCTGCATCCCCAATTAAATGATTGCCATGCCGGGAAGAGCCAAGGGCGTTCTATGGTGAACTGCCGTGTCATGTTCGCGGCGTTTACCACCACAGGGCCTCCGGAAAGGGCGGCAACAAGCCAGGGTAGTCCGGCCTTGAAATGAATTGCCGTCAGGAGTGCACAGAAGCCGAGGATGGTCCCCCCTATTTGCCACAGGTTGCTTACGAATGTCTCTTGATAGCCAATCTGGACTCGCTGAACGACGCCCAGTGGCAGGTTTAGTGCGAAGCAGGCGATGAAAACGACCGCTGCTGGTCCCGCCTCGGTGCTAGCCAGCGGTGAGGTCAAATTGAGAGCTCGTGGCCACGGAACCCAGTTGTACGAAACCCCGAGTAGCGCGATCATCGATGCGGCAATGCCGATTAGAATGTAGAACGCGCTTGACACGCCGCGCGCAACGTCCCCTCTGTTCTCAAGTCCAGACGAGCGGGCCACCAACCCAACAAGGCCGCTGCCAATCCCGAAGTCAGAAAACGACAGCATTGCAGTGATGGACGTGATAGTCATCCACATCCCGTAACGTTCCGTGCCGAGGTAGCCGATTGTCAGCGGCACTGTGATGAAAGCTGCAGCGACTGCCACGCCCCGCGCAGCTGCCGAACTGCCTACAGAGAGCACGACGCGCCGGTTACGTTCTTCCGCGCGGCCTAATTCTGTAGCAGTGCTGAATTGAGTGAAAGTGAATATGCGACTCAAGGTGCTCATTTAGGCGTGGAGGAAGGTGTACGGTGGGTCGTCGCTGGTGTTGTCGGGTCTGCTGACTTGTCTGGGTTGCGTGACGCGGCGCCTTGCTGCCTGGCTCTTGCCCTACTCCCGCGCTCGGAAGAGGGCATCGTTGTCGCTTATCTCGGCAGCAAGCTCGTAGTGCTGGCACAGATAATCCTGAATGCTATTCAGCGGCGTAAGGAGAGTTTCTACAAGAATTACGTCGGGTTTGTGTCGGGTCAAATCGAGGCCTTTCAGTACGGGGATCTCGTAGCCCTCGACGTCCAGGGACAGCAAGTCAACGTGGGGATTGTTACACGATGCTAGAATGCCGCTCAGAGTTATGCTCGGAACCCTGAGGTCATGCGGCGTGACGTTTTGCATTGTGGCACCGCTCTCTATCCAGTATGACTCTCTTTCCTTGTCCGAGAATGCGCCCTTCGTGACTGACATTAGGTTGCAGTATGTCATTTCTAGCTCGCCTGCCGCAGCTGATTCTGGGTCGGTGCAGGCATAGTTGAAGTGGTGAGCATTCGGTCTATTGCGGACACATCGCGCGAAGAGCTCTGGCACAGGCTCAATAAGAATGCCGGTCCACCCTTTGTATTTCTCGAAATAGTACGTGTTACTCTGCTGTATGCCGTCGTTCGCGCCAAGCTCGACGAAGAATCCGCAACGTGGGAGAAAACGCTCTAGGGCCTTATCCAGCTCACCTAGTCCCTTGTAGCGGGTTGTTGGCATTAGCCGTTTGATCACCCGACGCACGATAGTTCTTGTATTCTGCGGCATGATTCGCATGTATCGCCTAGCTGGCAGCCTCCCTCGGGTACCCCAGGACCTCGTCCGACGTTTCCACGTCGCTTCCCGTGAGCGCCTTCACGAGGTATCCGCACTTGGCAAGGGTCTTTAAGCACTCTCCGTGAGGCCCGTCACCATGCGTAGCCAAGAAAACGACGGGACCTCTCGCGAGGGCCGACTTGGCGCCCAACAGCACTTTCGCCTCCGCTCCCTCAACGTCGATCTTGATAACGTCTGGAGGCTGAATCTTGCCGGTCGCGAGCAAGGTGTCGGCTCTCCAACAGGCGACGCTCAGTTGTCCCTGGTCCGACAGGCGCCCCATCGACCTGCCCGGCCCAGGATCAAATCTGGCTTCTCCGTCTCGGTCGCCTAGTGCGCACGGCAGTACGCGTACGTTGCGATACGCGTTGACCTCGACGTGCCGCCTCAGCAGTTCGAGGTTGTGTGGGAGTGGTTCGAAGCTGAAGACCCTGCCGTCTTGGCCCGCCAGTTGGGCAAACAGTAGGGTGTAGTAGCCGGCGTTTGCCCCAATGTCCCAGCACACCATGCCGGGCTTGACGTATGCGCTCAGAACTCTCTGTTTGGGCAACTCGTACGAGCCTAGCCAGCAACCATGGCTGGACGCGCCGACTATCCATCGCTTCCCGCGCAGGGGTCCTTGCAGGATGCGGATCTCCGCCCCACTCGGAACCAGCCGGAGCGGCAGGCGCAGAGCCCGGCCGGCGAACTTCGAGTTGGAAATAGCGGAGAAGTTAACCACAGTTGGCTCTAGTTGGTTGCTGCAGCACGCCGAGTATGTTCACCCGAAGGCCTCCGAGCAGGCGCGAGCTGTTGACCAGACGTTCATAGGCCATCATCGGAAAGAAGAGCGCCGCGTTCGTTCTCGCATATGAGGGCTCCTTCTCGATGGTGTCCAACAGGACGGATTGCAGACCGGAAGCCGCCGCCAGTCTCCTTATACTTGTCCTTGTGTTGGCCGCGTACAAGGTCGGGTAGGGCTCATGGAATTGGTTTCCGAGCCCCCGAAGCCGGTTGGCAAGATGCGTGTGCAGCCGGTGGGGGAGGAGCTTAGATCCCAGGGTGACGTAGTGCCACAGATTCGGTGTACGAAAACAGTATACGCCGCCGGGCCGGAGAATGCGGCCCACTTCCCGGAAGTGCTCGTGCGGGTTGGTGACGTGCTCCAGCACGTAATCCGACACGCAGGCTAGGAAGGACGCATCCTCGAAGGGGATCTGCAGGCCATCGTAGACTCGCGCCTCAGCTAGGGACTCATTTCCAAGCACTTCGTTTGAGATATCCACCCCCACCACGTTACCCCGAGACGCCAAGAACGCCGACGTTGGGTTGGTCGGGCCCGGGCCGATCTCCAAGACCCGCTCGCCGACCGGTATGAATCTGGCACAGATCCTGTGGAATTCCGTGGTCCCGTCGACGAACTCAGGCCGTGAATAGTAGTATTGGGCGAACCGTGCTTCAGTCCCCATAGTCGTCGGCGCGTCGCGCCCGCCTTCCCCCGGTTCCATTTGTGCCCGCTCGGCCGATCAACTCGAGCTCTTCGAGTAATACCCCTTGTATCCCCCACCTTGGTAATACCCCTTGTAATACCCGTAATACCCGTTCGGAGCCAGCCTCGGGTCCCAGTCGTTCAAAATCGTGCCCAACACTCTCGTCTTGTCTTCGCCGAACCGCTCTCGGGCGGCGAGGGCGGCGTCTCGCGTGGTGTGATTGGCACGCGTTACCAGCACCACCGCGTCGGACAGCCGGCCGATGACGCGCGCGTCCGGCATCTGCAGCGTGGGCGGCGTGTCGATCAACACGGTATCGAACTCGCCCCTGAACCTTTGCAGCAGCTCCTGCAGGTGCGGAGAAAACAGCAGGCTGGCGGCTGCCGAGGTGTGTGGCCCGCTGGGAATGGCGAACAGGTTGGGCACCGCGGTTTGAACGATAGCCCGGTCGATGGGCGGGCTGGGAGCCCGCCGCAGGCCGAGGGCCTGCCCCACTTTGGACTGGTCAGGTTCTTCGGTGCGCAGGCCGAGGGCCTGCCCCACTTTGGACTGGTCAGGTTCTTCGGTGCGCAGGCCGGGGGCCTGCCCCACTTTGGACTGGTCAGGTTCTTCGGTGCGCAGGCCGGGGGCCTGCCCCACTTTGGACTGGTCAGGTTCTTCGATGGGCGGGCCGGGGGCCTGCCCCACTTCGCTCAGGATGGTGGTGAGGCCGACTTCGTTCTCGAGACGAAAGATGGTATGGATTCTGGGCCGGCGAAGATCGGCGTCGATGAGGAGCACCCGGCGGCCGATCTCGGCCAGGGCGATGGCAAGGTTGGTGGCCACGGTGGTTTTGCCTTCACCCGGTCCGGGGCTGGTGATGGCCAGCACACGGGGCCGGCTTCCGTTTTCGCCGGAGAAGAGAATGGACGTGAGGACGGTGCGGAACGCCTCGGCCGTCATGGAGGGCCGGCGTTGCAGAGTGACCAACTCCACCGTTTCCCTGTGCCCCCCTTTGCCATTGCTATCGGCGGTCAGCAGGGTGTTGGGCTTCCGGCTGGCCTCGGCCGGGGTTTCCTTCTGGCGCGCGTAATAGTAACGATTGTGGGAAGACGCCCGCGAGCTGGGAATGGCTCCCAGCTCGGGCACATTGAGGCAAAACGAAGCGTCGCCCGGTTGCTGCAGGGTTCGATTGGCCCGTTCCCGCATGACCACGAAGGCGATGCCGAGGAAGCCGCCCGCTAGCAGGCCGAGCCCCGCATTCATGGGCAGGTCCGGTTTGTACGGTTTCCGCGGCGTTTTCGCGGCATCCACCACCCGGACATTACTGGCCTTCATGGCCGACGCGATGGCCGATTCCTTCACCCGCTGCAACATGGCCTCATACAACTGGCGGTTGGAATCGACTTCCCGCTTGAGGATGTTGTACTGGATTTCCTTCTCAGAGTCCTGCGTCACCACCTGCGCCTGACTGCCGTAGGCGGCGGCCAGGAGCTTTTCGCGACGCTCGGCCTCGTCGAATTCATTGCGAATGCGGCTGAGGATGGCGGCGCGCTCGCGCTCCAGGGCGCTTTCGAGGGAAGCGATCTGCGCCTGGATTCTTTTGACTTTGGGGTAGTCGGGTTTGTAGGTTGTGGAGAGCTCGGCTTCCTCGCGGCGCAGATCGGTCAGTTTGAGCTGGACGTCGCGGAGGTTGCTGTCGTTCAGGACGTCGGGAAGGGTATCGGGCGTGGCGCTGCGGGTGAGCTCATAACGGGATTGTTTGGACATGCGGTCCGCCTGGGCGTTGGAAAGCTCCGCCTGCAATTGTTTGAGTTTGTCGTCGGAGACGTTGGTCTTGTCGGATGTGAACATGAGCCCGGTCTGGCGGGCGTAGGCCTGCAGCTCATCCTCGGAGCGCTCGAGCTTCAGGCGCATGTCGTCGAGCTGGCGGGAGAGCCAGTCCCCAGTACGCTGGCTCATTTGCCAGCGGGCTTCCATGTTCTGCTCGATGAACTCATTAGTGATGGTGTTGGCGAAGGCCGCGGCCAGATGCGGGTCGGTGGAATCCACCAGCAGCTCGATGATGCGGGTTTGTCCGGCTGCCCGCACTTTCATGCTTTTGGCGGCTTGCTTTAGCGCGGTTTCCCAGGAGGGTTTCTGATGGTTCAGCAGGTTCTGGAGAAGGCTGGCGTCTTCCGAATCGGGGCTGGCTGGATGGCCCGCTTGCAGTTTGGCTTTGGTGCGGTCAGCCAGGGTGTCGCTTTGCAGGATTTTGATCTGCGTTTGAATGTCGGCCAGGCCGTTGTATTGGGCGGACTCCGAAACCGGGTTGACGTCCTTCATGTTCATGAAGTCCTGGTTCAGGTCCTGGATTTCGAGCGAGGTGCGCGCCTGATAGACCGGGGTCTGGGGAAGGGTGACGAGGACGCCGACCAGGAGACCGGCGATGCCGACGGAAATCACAGTACGCTTGCGCCGGCGGAGGATGCGCCAGTACTCGAGGAGTCCGCCCTGGACCTCTTCGGGGAGTTTGCCGGGGTAGCGGCCGGGGGGTTCGAGGCCGGGGGGATAGGCCGACTCGATGGCTCCCTGGGACGTTGGACGGAGGATTAGATCTTTGGGGTCTTGTTCCATTATGATTGCGACGGACGGTTAGGGGAACTGGTGGTTTGGGGTTTGTCATGCTCCCGGGGAGGATTTCGGGGGACACTTCACCGCGTCTACGGGTTCGGACTGAGCTGAGTTCAGTTGAAGTGTCCCCGAAATCCTGTAGTGTCCTCGAAATCCTGCGGTTCGGACTGAGCTGAGTTCAGTTGAGGTGTCCCCGAAATCCTGTAGTGTCCCCGAAATCCGGCTCATGGGCGGTAGATGGCTACGCCGGTGCCGATCTGGATGGCCGCTTCGATGGTGCGGAGCGCGGCGTTTTTGGCCATGCTGGTGGGCACGAATAAAATGTCGTTGGCGAGCAGGGGCACATCGTCGCCTTTGCCTTCCAGGAGTTTTCTGAGGTCCACGGGGATCTCCACACGGTTATCGGAGGCGCCGACGGCACGCAGGATTTTCGCGCCGGCCGGCGACGCGCCGTGGTCGAGCCCTTCGGCCATGGACAGCGCCTGGAGCACCGAGATCTTCTCACGCTCGCTGAGCACGAAGCCGCCGGATTTCTTGACGCAGCCGACCACGTAGACCAGATCGGCCTTGGGCACGGAGATGACGTCGTGCGGGAGGACGGGGATGTTCTCCTCGGGGTTCTGGGCCTCCATGACGGCGCGCACGTTGAGCTCGGCGACGCGGTACTGGCCGGTAGGGTCGTCCGCGGCGTTGGGCAGGGGGAGCGGGCCGGACTTTTTGGCGCGGGTGACTTTGATGGTGTTGCCCGCGTCGGGATTCAGGCCGCCCGCGAGCGACAGGACTTCGTACAGGGTTTTGGCGCCAGTGATCTGCACGACGCCGGGGTTCCTGACCGCGCCGAGCACGGAGACCGGCTCGGGGCGAAACTCGCTGAGCGAGAGGGTCACCCGGGGGTTCTGGAGGATGGCCATGAGGCGGCTTTCGATCTCGGTTTCGGCCTGCTCGACGGTGAGGCCGGAGACGTGGACGCGGCCGGCCACGGGGAGGTTGAGGTTGCCGCGCATGTCGACGCGATAGACGTCTTTGTCGCTGATTTCTTCGAGGTCGAGGACCTTTACCGTCAACTTGTCTTCCGGGCCGAGGATGTAGGTTTGCGCGGCGTCGCCGTCCTCAGGGTGGGCGGCAGGGGTGACGGAGACGCCGGCAATGACGGTGGCCGGGGCGGTTTCATGGGTCTGGGCGGCGGCGAAGGTACAGGCCAGGAAGAGAAGGGGAAGGCACCGTGGACTAAGCATGGGTCACTACCTCTGGTTGCGCGTGAGTTTGCGGGTGAGCTCTCGGAACGGGGACGAGCGGAAAGCAGAGCTTGCTCATGCGTGAGCCCCGACTTCCGCGTGAGCGGCGGAAACTGTTTCCTGCCGATCCACCCGCTGGGCGATGCGCTCCACTTCGCTGGAGAGCTCCGACATCTGCTGGCGCAGTTCGCACACCTGCTCGTACAGCGATCTGCCATTGTGGTGCGAGGCGATGACCTGGTGCATGGCGCCCCGGGCAAGTTCCGAGAGGCTGCGCACGCCGACGGTGGCGCAGGCATCCTGGAGAGCCTTGTATTCCTCCCAGGAGAGCCGGAAACTGACCATCTTGGTTCTACGATCGATCATGTTGTGCGAAGGGGATGCGGGGGCGACATAGCCGCAGGTTTGGGTTCGACCACTCGAACCGTGGACAATTCAAGGAAGAAACGGCGGCACGCGTCGCAGAACCGTTCGCCTTCCGTCTCCCTGCCGCAGCGGAAGCAGGAGTTATTCACGCTGTCATGCCGGACTTACCCGATGGGCCGGATCCATTCGCGGTCGATTTCGGCCGCGACCGAGCGTTGCAGAAGCGAGAGAGAAGCAACGAGACGGTATCCGGATTTCAGCCTGACTACAACGCCTTCAGCGCCCGCGAGCGGCCCGCGTTCCACGATTACTCTCTGGCCGGCCTTGAGAAAAGGCCAGGGCTCGGCGCGAACTCCGGAGCGGCAAATCGCCTGAATGGACTGAATTTCGCCGGGATCGACGGGAACGGGGTCGCGGCCGGCGCTGACCACGTGCACGACGCCCGGGCTGTTGAGGACGCGGTACGGGTCCCTTTTGTCAAAGCGGGAGAACAAATAACCGGCAAACAGCGGCATGTCCAGCTCCTTGACACGGTCCGACCAGGAGCGGCGGCTGCGGTATACCGGCAGGAATTCGTCATATCCCATCGCTCGCAATGTCCGCGAGGCGACAAATTCGAAGTTGGGTTTGACGCGAATTGCGTACCAGGGGTGCATGCCGGAGGCGCCGGGGAGCACCACGGGAACGGGGGTGTAGAACTCCGCAGGGTTCATAAGAGTAAGTACAAAGCTTCGCCCTGTCAGCCCCATGTCCCGACTTCCGAAAAGCCGGACACACCACAGGCATTCGCGATCCCGCCGCATTGCTGCGGCGGACCCGGTTGCGTCCGGGGCTGGACGAAGCCAGTTACCCGCGCTGCTACGGTAAACTTCTGCCTGGAAGGGCAAACCCAGGCGCTGGTTTCCTCCTGCTGGGTTTGTACCCGGCAGTGTATGCCCCCCGAGGAAAATTCTCGGGGAATAATCTTAGCGCGTAGGGCAAGTATGACGATTGTTTTCTGTTCTGACAAGGGGTGTCTTGCTGAAATCTTTCTGAACCACATCTGAACAGTACCTATTGGTACTGCTGATAAACCGGGCTCCGGAAGCGTGGGCCACAGTACAGTTGGGTTGACAGGCTGCACGAATTGCTGCTGCAGCGCAACAATGCGGCCCGTAAGTCTCACATTTTCCGGAAGAACGCTGCTCCGTATCGTACAAACATATCTGCGAGGATATGTTGCAGCCGGAACGCAACACGAATGCCGGCTTCCTTAGTGCTTTTAGTCTTTCCCTGACAGGTTATCTCGCGTAGTATGGAGATGATCAGCCGACGAGCTTCCCGAATCGCGTCCCGTCCGACGTGGTCAGTTCCATGCGCTCGTCGAGGCTATCCAGAACATTTCGATGAACGATTCACCGGATCAACGATACGGTGCGGTCAGATTTGGCCGATTCACCGTTGACCTCAACAGCGGAGAACTGCAGGAGGGAGAGCGCCGGGTGGCGATTCAGGGCAAGCCACTCGAGTTACTGATCGCCCTGCTCGAACGTCCCGGACACCTGGTAACCCGCGAGGCGCTTTACGCGCGCCTGTGGCCCGGGGTGACCGGCGATTATCAGCATGGACTGGATACGGCGGTCAAGAAATTGCGCAGGGCGCTGGGCGATCCGGCGGAGAGACCGGTGTATATCGAAACGCTCGCGCGGCGCGGATACCGACTGCTGACACCGGTTTTCGACCTTCTGTCGGCGGCGGGGGCCGTCACGGGGTCGGAAGAAAACGCCTTCTTTCCGGAGCCCGGGCTCAGGCGAGCCGACTCCGAGGCCGGGCGGCTTTATCTGCAGGGCTACCACTGCTGGAACAAGCGCACCCCGGCTTCGCAGAACCAGGCGCTGGCTTTTTTTCTGCACGCGCGGGAACTGGATCCGGCGAACAGCGACTACAACGCCGCAATTGCGCTGACGCATGTGATGCGAGCCTGGCACGGCGTGGAACGGCCTGTGGACGCCGTCGCCGAAGCAAAGTCGGCGGCGGTTGTCGCGTTATTGCACGATCGCTCGCAGGTGCTTGCCTGCTTTGTGCTCGCCTGGGTGCGCGGGGCCTTCGATTACGACCTGAAGGGCGCACTCTCGGATTTGCGCACCGGAATTGAAGTGGCTCCCGATCAGTCGTGGGGGTACCTTCAGCTTGCCATATTCGCGCTCGCGGTCGGGGCCAGCGAGGAAGCCGATGAGGCCCTTCGGAAGGCCCATGAAATCGATCCCGTTTCGCCGACTATCTTTGCGGTGCGGGGATTCGTCCTGTGCATGAGCGGCCGGTTTGAGGAAGCGGAAGAAGCGGGGCGCGAGGCGGTGGACCGCGATCCCGAATTCGGGCTGGCCCATTTGTATTATGGCCTGGAACTCGTGGCCCTCCTCCGTTTTGACGAGGCGGCACGGCATCTGGCACTGGCTGGTCAGCTCATGGGAGAGTCCGCGGAGGTTCGGGCGGCTCTTGGCATGGCCATCGCTCTGGGCGGTGACCGCGCGCGGGCGGCGCACATCGACGAGGAGCTCGACGAAGCGGCGCGCTCCCGCTACGTCGACGCCTACCACCGTGCTCTGCTGAAGGATTCGCTGGGAATGCGCGAGGCGGCCGTTGGCCTGCTGGAACAGGCCTGGGAAGACCATTCGCACTGGTGTTGTCTCGCGGCGGTGGACCCCAGGCTGGAGGCCCTGCGCTCCGACCACCGGGTCCAGACCCTGGTGCGCCGACTGAGAAGGTAGGGCCTGAATGCGCGTATCGCTCCCCTTTGAGGTCGAACTGGACGAAGTCCTGATAGCACTCCTGATCTTCTTCTCTGTTTCCGCATTCACACTGCTCGGGTGGCTCCTGCTGCGCCGACTATTCGTCTGCCGATGTAACCGCTGCGGCAGCCGGGCACTGGGGCGGTCCCACCGGCTTCGCTTCCTTCGGCCGCTGCTGGTGGTGTACGTTTGCCGCGAGTGCGGCAGCCACCTCGTGAGGCTGCTGCAGTTCTGATCGGTCCGTTTTCTGTCGAACATCCTGGACAGAAGTGCTCGCCATGAGCGCCGTGCGGTTATTTGTTCAATAGCCGATTGCAGCCGACGGAGTCTGGTTGATGCGAGCATCGGCGGAGCGCAGGCCATCGCAGGCGCCGAATGTAACACTCAGCCAGTGCATCGGATAACGCGAGTTCCTCGCAGCACGCATGTTGCTCCGTGCATGGTTTTCAGAAGATACGCTCAGGATCGTGTCTGACGTCTGCCAAACGCAATGAACGCCGGAACACACTGAACAGGAGACCCTCGCCGGGTTGAATCGCAGCCTGGTGACCCGCCATCGCCCGCGTAACTCATCGGCGGCGGTGCTCTGACCCCGGCTGGAACAGATCGGGATTGTCCGCCCGATTCGGCTCAGTCAGGGATGGTGATGATTCTCATCGGAAGACGCCCGCTCCGCAGGAGCGCATGATCATCCACGCCGAAGGCGTGCGCGCTGATTTCACATCGTCCCGTGGCCGCGGTGCCTGACGTTCTCAGCCGCCATGGGTTCACCGTCCGCACCGTGCGCCTTTGGCGCACGCCAGAGCAGGCGCCCTGCCCGCCGAAAGAGTCTGCGGCGCGGCACAGCCGGGTACGGAGGTACTACAGGCGCGGGTCACTCCTGGCGAGCGCAGGCGGGCAAATCCTCGTGAGCACCGAAGGATTCACCCTAAGAGAGAACCACCACATTGTAGCGATAAGTCCGTGTGGCCAGCCTCAGGCGCCCGGGACAGCACTCCCCGTAAACAGGGTCGTGAATCCCGCCAGATCGAAGGAGTGACTCGAAATGCATCGGATAATTATCGTTATGTTATTGGGGTCCGGAAGTGTTGGTATGTTCGCCGCGGAAGCGGAAGCAGAGTACCAGCTCGCCTGGACAACGCAAAGCGGGGTCGTGTCCGGGGACGTGTTCAAAGCAACACCGGAAGAAGCGGCGATCAGGCTCGCGTATGCAAACCGCTTCGACCCATCGAAAAAGCACTGGCTGGTCGAGCGCGGTGCGACAAGGATGAGCAGAAGCATGATTGCCGAACCGCCCGCCGACCGGCGCCGGCCCAACATCCTGTACGGGATCTCGGTGGCCTCGGTTGTGGGAGCCAATGTGATGGACATCGCCACCAGCTACGGCAAACAGGAAGCCAATCCCCTGTTCCGCGGCTCCAGCGGCACGTTCGACGCCCGCGGCGTCATGCTGAAGTCCGGGCTGCTGGGCGGCCTTCAGGTGTCCAACTACTTGGCGGTCCGGAGGCACCCGGAGTACTCGAAACGGGCCATGGTCATGAACTTCGTCGCCACGGCGATTTTCGCGGGCCTCTCGGTTCACAACTTCGGTGTTCGTGCAGGGCACTGATACTATACGGACCCGGCTCGCGGGAAAAGGACGCTCGTGTTTGCCGCGCTCGGAGCGCGGGCCGGCCGGCCACAGTGATATGATGCCCGTTAACCGGGCATGAGCGACAACGCGAAACAGGAACACCACCATCATCATCACAATCGGCTTTCCTCCGAGAAGAAGACGGAGGTCGTGATGAGGGCTCTGCGGGGCGAACCGAAGGAAGCTCTCTCGGAGGAACTCCACATCCCCCTAGAGCGCATCGAGGCGTGGGAACAGAAGTTTCTGGATGCCGGCAGGAAAGCGTTGTCCAGACGAAGAGGGAGGTGGTTCCGCCGCGGGAAAGGTGGTGCCCGGATCGCACAGTGGTCGGTGCTGCTGCTGATCCTTCTCGCGGTGGTGTACTTTCTGACTCGGTTCATGCAGAGCACCGGCGAATAACAGGCTGTCCATACGGCTGCGTTCTCCGTTCCCATGATTGACATACACAGCCATATTCTCCGGGGAGTCGACGATGGCGTCCGGACGCTGGAAGAAAGCGTCGCCATACTGCGGGACGCGGCTGGGGCCGGCACCACGGACATCGTGGCGACGCCTCACGCGAACGACGAATTCAGGTTCGATCCCCATCTGATCGGCAGCCGCATCGCCGAATTGCGCAGCCTTGCGGAGAAGCTCCCGCGCATTCATCGTGGCTGCGACTTCCATCTGTCCGCCTCGAATATCGAGGACGCGCTGCAGAACCCGGCGAAGTACACGATCAATGGCCACCGGTACCTGCTGGTGGAGTTCCCGGACATGTTCATTTCGCCGGCCACGGAACAGATTCTGTCGCTGCTCGCCGGGCGAGGGATGACGCCCGTGATTACGCATCCCGAACGCAATCCCGTGTTGCACCGCGATATCGCCAGACTCAGCCGGTGGGCGGCGCAGGGCTATCTCCTGCAGGTGACGGCTTTGTCATTGCTTGACCGTTTCGGAAAAGCCGCGCGGGAGAGCGCCTGGGAACTGATCGAGTGCGGCGCGGCGCACATCGTCGCGAGCGACGCGCACCATCCCGACGATCGCCATGCGCGGCTGGACGAAGCATACCGGGTGGTGACGGCTCGCGCGGGAGAGGAACGGGCGGCGATGCTGTTCGTGGTGAACCCGGGCGCCGTGGTGGAAGGGCGTGAGGTGATGTCCTCGACTCCGCTGGCGCGCCCGCGCAAATGGTATCAGCTGGGGCGTTGACGGGCCGGATTAATATTTAGTTGGCACGGGACAGCGTAACCCTGCCCGAGGCCAGCGACCTGGCTCGTTCCATGTGAGTGGTCACCCAGATCACTTCAAGCGCATTGTGCGACAGCGCCCGGAGTCTGATCTCGCCGCGGTTGCCATTCGTTCCCGACCAGGTCCCGGTTGCCGCGTCCGCGCCCGATTCGCCGGAGAATCTGAACGTCACCTCGGGCGAAACGCCGCCATCCGAAACCAGATACTGCCCAATGTAATAACCGTAGAGGACGCCGGATTGTTCGCTGATGCCGACCTCGACGTGTTGGGCGGGATAGAGGCCCGGTGTCTGAGCCGTCTGCTTCGGCGGACTATACCGCCATAGACCCGTCAGGCTGCTGCCAGATCGAACCGGTTGCCTTGCCTCCACCCCTGGGCTCAATGGCGGAGGCTCGTCCGCGCGCGTCAGGTCGGCCTGTGCGGCTGGACGAAACACCGTTGGAGGCGGCGCCGCGAGCGCTTGTCTTTGCTCTAGGGCCGGCTGCTCCGGTCGCGCCTCGGAACTGACGGATCTGCTCGCTGGCGCAACGGCTGACCTGGCCGGCGCGGGCGAAGCCTGCAGCATGCCTCCATCAGCTTCTGGCACCTTCGCCTCGGCGGGGGCTGGTTCCGGCGGAGGGAACTTATGCCGCAACTGGTCGATCCGGCTTTCGAGCGAGGCGGTGGCGTCCGGCGCCGTAGGCGCAGTGGCCACGGCCAAGTCGGCGCTGGCAGAGTGGTCGGCGGCGTATCCGCTATGAAAGTCGGCCAGCAATAGCACGGCCAGGACGCCCGCGACGAGCGCCCCGCAGGCGAGCCATACCGCAGCCTTTCGGTCGAAACGGAGTAGCTCCCGGAACAGGTGCCCGCGTTCCGGCCCCTGGTCCCAGAGGACCGGCGCGCTCTGCTCGCCGTCGAGCGTCTGGTCATACTGCATCCGTTCCAGTGGTTGCGTGAGGACGGACAGAATATGATTCAGCCGCCGCATCTGGAGTTCCGCCGTCTCCCTCATTTCCGGGTCCGTCTGGAGATCCGGATGGAAGAAGCGGGCCAGGCGTCTCCCGGCACGGCGTATTTCGTCCTGCGAGGCGGAGCGAGGGACGTTGAGTTCCTCGTAGTAATCCACTAACGACGAAAGTATCATACCCCGGTCGGGGGTGTATTCCGATTCTCATCAGTCGCGTGCGCGGCGCGCAGCGGGCCCGTGGGGCAATACGACTTAGTGGGTATGTGACAGCTTTGCGACCTGCGCGGGGGACAAAGCAGGGCTGAGAGCCCGCGCAGGACACGGGCCTGCTCCACCTCGAATCGTCGCGGGCTGCGAGAGTTCTGAAGGCAGCACGCCCGGGCGGCCCCGCGGGATCAGATGATTTCGTGTCGTGTGCGGTGATCCGGCCCGGCGGAGTCGCGCGCCTCCATCGCGGCGAGCAGGAGCAAGACGCAAAGAAGCGTGGGCCAGACCCGAAACGGAAAGTCCACGAGCGCATGCAGCGAGGCGGCCAGAATACCGAAGCCCCAGGGATATCGCAGAGACAGCCAGGAGCCGCGCAGGACGGGAATCAGCATGATGCACAAGAAAGGCAGGCCGCCGTCACAGGCCCATTCCATCCAGTCGTTGTGGGCGTGAAAGCTGGCCTTCGTCATGTCGATCACGGCATAGCGGGGATACACAATCGACCACGTGGCAAGGCCGGAGCCGAGCAGGGGCCGTTCCTTCACCATCAGCACGGAGCTTCGCACATACTCGCGGCGATTCCCGTAGGGGTCTTTGTCGTCGAAACGGCCGAGCAGTTCCTCCCAGCCGGCGAGGCTGGCGAACACGATGATCAGGGTGACGGCGGCGAATGCGCGAGGCATCGCCCCGTAGGAGGCACGCCGCCTGGAAAGAAAAACCGGGACCAGCACCGCCAGGACCTCCAGCGACACCAGGATCGAACCGGCCCGCGACGCTCCGGCGATCACACTTCCATACAGGATGGCGCAGGGAATCCCATAGAGCCACGCACTGCGGGTGCCGCGAACCGCTTCCCACAGGGCCAGCGGAAGAATCAGCTCTACAAACGCGGAGTAGTTATCGCGATTCAGAAACGGCCCCATCGGCTGACTCGAATACAGGCTGCGGATGGACCAGTACACCAGCCCGTCCGACGTGAACAACTGAACGATCGCCAGGGCGGAGATCGCCGTTCCGAGCACAATCGCGAGGACCCGGAAGATATGGTTTACCCGGCGGTCGCCGAAGGCATACACTCCGAGCAGGAAAGCGCAGGCAACGCCGGCAGTGGCCAGCACGGCTGTCCCGGTCCGGTAGCGGTTTACGGTGGTTCCCAGCGAGAGCTGCAGAAGACCCCACGCCGGTGCAAGCGCGATGGGCAGGAGCAGCCAGCTTCGGGCGGGCCACGTTGCCCGGACGAACCAGACGAGAGCGACGACTATGGTGACTGCAAACACGGCCGCCTGGGCGCCGAGCTCCGCCCACGGATCCGGCACCCACGCCATCGCTACGGCGTAGCAGAGAATAAGCCACAGACAGATGGCCACCGCTGCGCGTGGGCGGCTCACCTGGCTTCCTCCAGCCAGACCTTGTCCACCCGGATCCAGCCTTCCATGCGCGCCGAAGCAGGATCGCGGTCGTAGACCAGCGCTACGCGGGCGAGGACGGGTACGTCAGGGGTGGAGGATACAGGCACCATAAACGTGTAATCTCCTTCATCGGCGTGTGCCATGGCGAAATCGCTTGGAGTAAGCCGGAACTGGGAGAGCGGCGGCGCAAACCGCGCGCCGGAACGGGCGTCGGCGACAGTCCAGTGCAACCCCGCGCCCGCTTCGAGTCCGGACGACTCGAAGTGGTAACGCAGGCGGTACGTGCGGTCCGCGCGCAACAGCGCGAGCTGAGTGGCGATATCACAGTGATCGGGCTGCGTCGCGGAGAAACTGAGATTGAGACTGGAGCCGCCGGCCGTGATGTCGACTCCCGCCGGCGAGCTAGTGCGCCAGTCAAAAGCGGTGTTCAGTGGCAGGGAACGGAAGTTGCCGTCGACAATCCGGCCTTGCTGAACGGGTCCGGTTTTAATCAGGCCGCAGTCGCTCATCTGGTTCCAGAGCGCCATTGCGGCGTCGAGCCGTTGCGCCGAGATCAGCCGATCACAGTAGCCCAGCAACGCCGGTGTCCCTTGTTCGGGGAAGCGATGGAGGAGCCGTTTCGCGACAGGCCCCGCCGCATCCAGTTGACTGCCCAGCCATTGCAGATAGGCTGAGAGGACATCATCGCGGTCGGGAATGGCGTCGCGGAGAATAACCGATCCGTCGTCCGTAATGCTCCAGCACATCCGGAACAGCGGACTCAGGTCGCCGCGCGAGTATGCCAGCGTCCTGCGCGCGGCGGGAAAGAAGCGAACTGAGTCGCCACGGCGGAAATAGTAGTTCGTTAACGTCCAGATGGGGATGAAGTCCCGATCCAGTTCCACCGCTCGCGTGAGGCAGCGCTCCGCCTCGACGTACTCTCTCCTCGCTTCCAGCTCGAGGCCGAGCTGAATCCGGATGTGGGCATCCTCAGGGCTGGACTCGATTGCCCGCCGGAGAGGGCCGATGGCGTCCTGGTCATTGGTGGAACGCAGGTCCGCAAGACGCAGCCACGCGGAGGTGTTTTGCGGCACAAGGGTTGTCGCCCGCAGAACCGCGTCTTCCGCGGCGCCGGTGGAGAGCCAGTCGGCAACGCCGTATCGCGTTGTCCAGTATAGTGCAAACGCCGCCAGGGTCATTACCGCAGCGCCGCCGGCTCGTAATACAAAAACGACAAACGTTATACGAATCAATCGCTTACGGACACTTTCTTCTTGCTTCAAGCGGTCTGTTACTGCACAATAGCACATGGAGGTGCGTGTGAGGCTTGCACTCATATCGGTCGTGTTTCTTTGCGTGGGTGTCATGGCGTTCGGCGGCGGTCCGTCGGCGAATGGCCCGATCGGCTTTGTGAAGGCGACCGGCGAATTCAGCATGGACGGCTCGCAAACCCGGGATAACGCGACTTTGTTTAATGGGAGCGTGATCGAAACCGCTGTTTCGCCCTCGCACGCGACGTTGCAGGATGGCACACGGGTGGACCTGGGTGCGTCCTCGCGCGAGCGGGTGTTCCGCGATCATGCCGTGCTCGAGAAGGGCATGACGCAGGTGCACGGCGGCTCTCCCTACGCGGTGCTGGCGAACAACTTGCGGATCTCTTCGGCGGATCCGTTCCGTGTGGCTGTGGCGGAGCCCGGCACGGTCACGGTGACGGCCATGGACGGCACCGCGGAAGTGAAGAATGCAGGCGGCCAGCTTGTGGCCATGGTCGTGCGAGGCAGTTCGCTCGATTTCCAGGAGGCGAACGCGTCGGCCCCATCGCACTTTACCGGATGCCTGCAAAAGGTCGGTGCGATTTACGTGCTTCGTGACACCGTCACCAATGTCGTAGTGGAGCTGACGGGAACGGGCCTCGAAAAGTACGTCGGGAAGTCGGTGGACGTGACGGGCGCCGTCGATCCGGGCGTAACACCGATTGAAGGCGCGGCGCAGGTGATCCGCGCCACGAATCTGGCTCCTGGTCCGGGTAAGGGTTGCAGGGTGAATATCGCAACAGCGGGTGCCGCAGGTGCGGGTGCGGCCGCCGCCGGACTTTCGACGGGTACGACAGTGGCCATAATCGGCGGCATCGCAACCGCGGGAACGCTGTCCGGTCTCGCACTGGCCGGGACGTTCAATGGCGGCGTTACGCCGGCCACGAGCAACGGCTCGCCGGCCCCGTAACGCAGCGCGGCCGGCGCTCCGCGATTCAGCACGGCGCGAGCGTCGAACATATGCTCGTGCAGGGGTGCGCCGCAAAGCTGACGCATCCGATCGACGCCGACTGCACGTACGCGTGTTGCAGCCATCTGCGTCCGGAAAAGCTCCCGCGACTGTGCAGCACTTCGGTGTTGTCCGGACCCTGTGGCGTTCAACTCCGTGGAGCAGTGAGCGCAGGGACTCGATCACCGCCGCGGGCCCCGAGGTCATGCGGATGCCACCGAAAGTCCAGAGTGTCTGTTTGCGGGAAGAGAAACTCTTCCCGTTCCCGGAACCTCACGCTGCCGGGGCGGCAGAAGACGCAGAACATCATCCCGGAACACCGGGCTGGTGGGAATGCGACTGTCGTTGGCCAGACCATAACGACCCGAAGCCGGACACGCTGCGCGCCGACGTCCGAGTGGGGACCCTGCTGCGCCGCCTGAGAAGGTAGCGGGTTCCTCCGCCGGCCCGCCCGGATGTTACGCTGCCACGTTCGCAGCCGTGTCCGGTGGTCGGTCTGACCAGTGACATGGCGGCCACCAGCAAACGGGAGGATTGCCACGCCAGCCCCGCGCGGAAACCGGCGGGTGAGTTACTCGTTAATCTGAGCGGATTTTACGAATCGCTTACACCGCCCTGATAACCGCGAGCGCGGCTGATGTTAGGTTAAGTGCCATGATGGTGGCCCAGGCCGCACCGGCACGATCGGTGAACGCGCGCATCTTTACCGGCATGGCGACCGTGGCCACTCTGGCGGCGCTCGTCAGAGCCGCGGGTGGCGCCAAGGTCATCGTGATGGCGCACGTGCTGGGCGCGTCACCCAGAGTCGATGCGTTTCTGTTTGCCTTCCTGGTCCCCTCATTGTTTTCCGACGTGGTGGCGGGTTCCTTAACGCCCAGTATCATCCCGGTTTTGACGGCGGTCCGGGTGAAATATAGCGAGGAGCGGGCACGCAGGCTTTCTGCCAGTATCCTGGCCGGCAGCACCTCCCTGCTGCTGGCGATTGCGTGTGTGCTGGGCCTCGGCGCCGGTTTGATTGTCCAACTCCGCGGGGTCTCGGGCAGCGCCACACAGGACCTGACCCGGTCACTGCTTTGGGGACTGCTGCCGTGGCTGCCCCTGACCGGGGTGATTGTATGCTGGCGGGCGATCCTCAACATGCATGAGCATTTTGCGATTGCTGCCGCGGCTCCCGCGGCAACGCCTCTGTTGTCGATCCTGCTCCTGTACGTTGCCGGGCGCGGGGCTGGTGTTCGGGTTCTGTGTTATGGAACATGGGGTGGCGCCCTGGTCGAATCATTGATCCTCGCCTGGTGCGTGCGGCAACTTGGTTATCCGCTCCTGCCGAGGTGGTTGGGATGGACACCAGACGTCCGCGCGGTTTTCAAACAGTATTTACCCGTCGCCGCGGGTGCCCTGATTACCTCCGGGTCCGGGATTATCGACCAGGCTTTCGCGGCCCGGCTGGCGCCAGGAACGCTCTCGGCAATTTCCTACGGAACAAAGCTGACCGGCGTGATACTTACCATCGCCGGGACGGCACTGAGCACGGCCGCGTTGCCCTATCTCTCCCGAATGAGCGCCGCTGGCGATTGGCGCGGGTTCCGGCACACCGTTACCCGATACGTGACGGGTGCGGCGCTGGCGGGGATCGCCGCGGCAGCGGGGCTGATACGTCTCTCGGAACCGCTGGTGCGTGGCGTCCTGCAACACGGCGCCTTCACCGCGCAAACGAGCGCAACGGTGATCTTGCTGCAGCGCTGTTCGCTTCTGCAACTGCCATTCGCGTTTCTGCTTGCATTTGGGTTTGTGACCGCCTCCGCCCTTAAGGCAAATCGGCTCATGCTTACTATCGCTCCGGTGGCTCTTGTGACTACCGTCACATTCGACTGGGTTCTGATGCGATACTTCGGCGCAGCCGGCATCGCCACCGCTCCCGCAGCGTCGGGTGCGGTTTCTCTTGCCGTTCTGTTCGTGCTTTTGCAGCGGACCATCCGCAGCCGGCAGCGTGCATTTCCTCACGCTTTCTGATGTTTACAACATTTTGACGCAATCAAAACCTCTTCACTCGCGAGTCTCTTTACGCTGATTGTAGGGAAGCTGGAGAGGCATAGTGAGGATCACGGCACTTACATGCGGCGAGCTAAACACTTACTGCGGTTGCGACGCGGACACAGTCGTTATCGTCAAGCCGGCGCCGACGGCGTTGTGGCAGGCGCAGGGTAGCTGCCGAATTCGTACCAGTTCGTCAGTTTGAGGGAGTAGTTTCGACGGTTCTCAATCATGAGAATAGACCCGCGACATCCGCGCTTCATAAGAGCGGCGACACTGTTCATCTGTGGAGTCGTCGTAATAAGCCTGCAGGCGGATTCCGTGTCCCGCGGCAAAGAGGTATTCGATAAGCACTGCGTCAAGTGTCATGCGTTGGACAAGGACAAGGAGGGACCTCGTCTGCGTAGCGTTTTCGGGAGGCCCGTGGCTTCCGTTCCGTCGTTTCAATACTCGGATGCGCTGAAGAGCGCGAAATTCAGTTGGGACGAAAGCTCACTCAACACCTGGCTGACCGAGCCCGACAAAATGATCCCGGATAATGACATGGCCTTTCATCTGGACAGCGCCGCCGACAGAAAAGCCGTGATTGCCTATTTGAAGAGCCTGTCCGGCAACTAAGGAGGTCTTGTAATGAGACGCATCCTCGTCGTGTCTGTCCTTGCCATGTGCGTGGGAGCGGCGTTGCTGTTGGTGGTGTCCAGACAGCCTGAGAGCGCGGCCAAACCGGCGGCGGGCGTAAGTGACGATCCGGCCGTTGCCGCGATTCTGGCGAGATCGTGCGAGGATTGCCATTCCGACCGCACGCGATGGCCCTGGTATGGGCATGTCTGGCCCGTGTGCTGGTTGCTGAATCACGACGTGAAGGAAGCCCGAAGTCACATGGACTTTTCCCAGTGGAGTAAGTACTCGCCCGATGACAAACGACAGATCCTGACCGAAGTGGCCGCCGAGGTGCGGAACAACCGGATGCCTCCTTTCAGGTATCTGCTGATGCATCGCGGTGCGCGGCTCTCTGCCGACGAAACAGCACGGATCTACGCCTGGACCAGAAACGAACGCCGCAAGCTGCGCGCAGAAGCAGCCGGAGGCGCCGGTGACCCGCGCTAAGTCTGCGGCGATAGGAGCGATTGCCGGGCTGCTGGGCACAAGCGCGATGGTACGGGCTGCGACGTTCGTTGGCAGCGACGTGTGCCAGAAATGCCACCCGGACATCCGCGAACAATTCGCGCAGAACCCTCATTTCAGAACCTGGGCACTGAATCACGAGTCAGGGACGGGCTGCGAGGGTTGTCACGGACCCGCGAGCGATCACATCAAAAGGCCTTCCAAACGAAGCATCTTCGCTCCGTCGGCGCATACCGTCGAGGAGCTCACCGAGCGCTGTCTGAGCTGCCACGGCACCGACCTCGGCCGGGCCGGTATTCGTCATTCGGAACACACTCGCGGCGGCGTCGGCTGCACCTCGTGCCACTCCATCCACCAGTCCGCGCCGCACACGCCGTTGTTGGCGCACGACGAACCCAATCTGTGTTACGGCTGCCACCCGGCCATACAGGCGCAGTTTTCGATGCCCTTCAAGCATCGGGTCAACGAGGGATTCATGAAGTGCACGGATTGCCACAATCCGCACGGCGCCTTTGCTCCCTCGTGGCGCATGGCCGACCGGCCCCATATGGTTGGGCAGCGCCTGCTCAACGAGGAGGCTTGTCTGGGGTGCCACGTGGAAAAGCGCGGGCCTTTCGTGTTCGAACATACCGCCGTGCGCGTGGACGGCTGCGAAACATGTCACATGCCGCACGGCTCCACCAATCCGCGGATGCTGAAACGGCCGGTGGTCTTCACTATGTGTCTCGAATGCCATAACGGTTCCGGCGCGGGCCGGACGGGGCTCGGCATGCCCATTCCGGCGAGCTTTCATAACCTGGCGGATCCCCGTTATCAAAACTGTACGGGGTGCCACGTCCGAATTCACGGATCGAATGCGGATGCGTTTTTCCTACGCTGAGGGACCCGAGCTATGAGATACCTTCCCATCTATCTCTGTTGCCTTGGCGGCATGTTGTTTGCGCAGCAGACGGTAGCGCCGGCGCCTCAATCGGAGCCTTCGAGCGGCGATACGATTGGCGATTACACGGTCACGCAATCTTTCGAGCTGGGTTATCGATCGCTTTCGGTTTCCGGAAATGAAGACACCTATCAGAGCCAGGTGAATTTCGGAAACGGTCTGCGGCTATTCGACAGCGACGTCGAAGCTTTCTCGAAGGACGGCAACGGGCTGCTTTTCGACCAGCTTAGCCTGAAGACCGAGGGTTTGGGAAACGATCCGTATGAATCGGCGAGATTCCGAATCGAAAAGAACGGCTGGTATGAGTACGACCTGGACTGGCGGCTCGTGGACTACTTCAATCCGGGGCTGACAACGGCAAACGGCGTGGACGCGGAGAACCTGCAGCATCGCCTGCAGGACCATGACCTGACCCTGCTGCCGCACTCGCGGGTGAAGTTCCTGCTCGGTTTCAGCCGCAGCACGGAGGACGGGCCGGCGTTGACCAGCTTTGACGAGATAGGGCTCGGAGCCGTGCCACTGTTCGAGGATGTCCGCCGGACTCAGGACGAGTATCGGCTCGGTGTGGAAGCGAAGATCTGGGGCTTCAAGGTCAACCTGCTCCACGACTGGGAGTTCTTTCGCGATGACACGGCGATCCCCCAGGGCGACCCGGCCTCTTTCCTCCGACTTCAGCCGGATCATGGCGAGACGTCCGGGTGGCGAGGATTCCTGGCGCGGGATTTCGGGAGCACGCTCGCCGTCAACGGACGGCTCACATATCAAGGTTCGGGACACGGGTCGAGCGTGGACGAGGTGACTTATAACGTGCTCCCGTCCACGGTTCCCTCACAGCAGGTGGTGGTCACCGGCGAGGCCAGCAGGCCGGAAACAGCGGCTAACCTGAATGTCGTCTGGGCGCCCGCGGAGAGGCTGTCGGTCACTAACCAGGCTTCATTCAATCAGGTGGAGATGAACGGCAATAACACTTATACGCAGTTCGACACGGGCACGCTCGACTCCGTCGTGCTGAACTTTCAGCTTCTGGGAATACGCACCATTTCCGACGCATTCGACGTCACCTATGACCCTCGGACCTGGCTGGGAATCAGCGGGGGCTACGAACTGTCAACACGGCTCTTTCGTTCCATAGCCGAGGCGACGGACAACAGCGAACCCGCCGCAGGCTCTTATCGCCAGACCAACACGCTGAACGCAGGGACGGCGGGTATCCGGTTGCGTCCCGTCAAACGGCTCTCCATCAACCTGAGTGGCGAGCTCGGTCACACTAATCGCCCAATCTACCCGGTGAGTGAGAAGAACTACCATACGTTCCGGGGCCGTGTTCAGTACAAGTTGGGGTCGTTGCTGGCCGCCGCCACCGCCCAGACCGATTCTAATGTCAACTCAGCGTCCATCAGCACGTTCAGCTCGCAGTCGCGCGACTATGGCGCCGAGGCAGGGTGGGCTCCAAGATCCTGGCTTACCTTCGATGCAACCTGGTCCAGGTTACACCTCAACACCGCCGGCGGACTGGCGTACTTTGTGGACTCCGCCTTGATTACAGGAACCGAATCCCTGTACATCAGCAATCTTCATTTCGTCAACGCCGGTGTGCGGCTTGCGGCCGGCAAGCGCGCGGACGTCTATCTCGGTTACAGTCGTGTCCAGGACACGGGCGATGGCCGCTCCACGGCTGCCGGCGACGGTACGAACCTGGCGCCTGCGTTCAACGCCGCTCAAACTTACCCGTTGCTATACGACACACCGCTGGCGCGCGTCACCGTGCCTCTGGTGGCCCGGCTGCGATTCAATGTGGGCTGGCAGTACTATCGCTACCGCGAGCAGTTCCTTACCAGCAGGGATTACCACGCGAACACTGCGTATACGAGCCTGGCCTGGTCGTTTTGAAGCGGCCGGCCGAAGCTCTGTGCGGCCGGTCACTGACGTGCAAAAGTCCTGTAAAAACCGGCGTATTGCGCGAGTTTGTGGCCTGCACCGGCGCATTCCGCCCGAGCAGTGCTGTACACTGCATTCTGTGGTCCCAGCAACTGTTCTGGTTATTGACGACGACGAGAGTTTGCGCGATACAGTCCACCTTCTTCTGGAGCGGGAGGGATTCCGGGTTCTGTCGGCGGCGGACGGCAACGCCGGATTCAACGAAGCGGTAACCTCCCGTCCGGATCTTCTGATCGTGGATCTCCGCCTGCCAGGCATGAGCGGCATCGAGATCTGCAAACAGATTCGCGCGTCCGGGATCAAGACACCGCTCATAGTTCTGAGCGCCGTCGGCGAGGAAGTGGACAAGGTCCTGTTGCTGGAGATCGGCGCGGACGACTATGTGGTGAAGCCGTTCGGCGCGCGCGAGCTGCTGGCGCGCATACGGGCGGTACTGCGCCGGGTGCAGCCGGAACAGCCGAAGGTCCTCCAGTTCGGCGACGTGAGCGTGAATCTCGAAAAGCGCTCGGTGGCCAAACGGGACCGGGAGTTGAAGCTGACGCCGGCCGAGTACAACCTGCTCACTTACTTTCTCAATCATCCGGACCGGCCGCTTACGCGGGACCTTCTTCTCAACTCCGTCTGGGGTTACGAGTCCTTCCCCAATACACGGACGGTGGACGCGCACGTGGTGAAGCTTCGGCAGAAGCTGGAAACGGATCCAACCACGCCGCGGCATTTCCTGACGCTGCACGGCGTCGGCTATCGATTCGTTCCCTGATGTCCGACAAGACAGCGGCCTATCGCGAGCGGCTGGTACTGCTCGTCGAGGACAGAGCGGCATCGGCCGCCGCGCTGGAGATGGCCGTCGGCGACATGGCCGACGTGACCTTGCGGACCGTCTCAAACGGAGCCGCCGCCTGGAGTTTCCTGGAGAGCGGGGCTGGAGAGAAGGTCTGCGCCGTGATCACAGACCTGGACATGCCGCTGATCGACGGAATAGAACTCATCCGGCGGATTCGGTCAAGCGCCGCGCATGCCCACACGCCGGTCATCGTGATCAGCGGAACCACAGAGGTAACCGCGCCCCAAAAGGCGCTGGAAGCAGGCGCCAACGCGTTCTTCCCGAAACCATGGTCACCGGGACGCGTGTGCGCCACTTTGGAGCGACTCCTGTATGAGAGAAATGCGAAACGGCATTAAGCTTCGCACGGGACACGCGCGAGCGGTGGGCGCCGCCATTGTGCTGGTTCTCGCCCCGCACCCGATACTGCGGGCTCAGACCGGGGCGGACACGAGTCAGATCGTCGAGCGTCTGGAGCGTCTGGAACGGCAGAATGCGGAATTAACGGAAGAAGTACACCAGTTGCGGGCGCAACTGAACGCCCTGCAAGCGGCGGCGGCGCCGGGTGCGCCTGCGGCCGGGATCCCCGCGGCTGCCACCGAGGACGCGCTGGCGATTGAACAGGAGAGGGTCAATGAACAGGCACAATCGAAAGTGGAAGCGGCGCATAAGCTCCCGCTGCGGATCACCGGCATGGCTTTGTTCAATACGTTCTACGATACACGCGCGGACGCGGGCCTGTATTCGGGAATTGTCGCCTCGACGTACGGCGAGGCCGCGGCCGGAGGTAACCTGAGCCAGTCGATCATCGGATTGGAGTTCCAAAGCCCCAGCACCGTCTTCGGAGCCAAAGTGGACGGCAATCTGTTTGTGGACTTCTTCGGGAATGCAACGGGAGCAACGACTGCCAGCTCGTATGGCCAGTGGCCCATGCCGCGCTTGCGGACGGGCGTGATATCGATGAACTGGGATTCGCGCAGCGTGACGGTGGGCGTGGACAAGCCGCTGGTGTCTCCCTACGCCCCGGACTCGTTCGCACAGGTGGCGGTTCCTCCGCTCAATGGCGCCGGAAACCTGTGGTTCTGGGGACCGCAGGCACGGTTTGAACAACGCATCAGCCTCTCCGGGGACAATATTCTGCGGCTGCAGGCGGCGCTGTACGCCACTCATGAAACGTCGAATTATGTACCAAGCGAGTACGCATCCACCCTTGCCCCAACACGGCCCGGCTGGGAGGGGCGATTCCAGTTCGCTCATCGCAGCGAAGAGGATGCCGGCTTCGACATCGCCACGGGATTCCACTTCAGCGATACCCACGTCGCGGGCCAGACAGTCACTTCCGATCTGTTCTCGCTGGATGGCCGTCTGCGCCTATCCCGCTGGTGGAATCTCACTGGCACGCTATTCACAGGGGAGAATCTGACTGGAATCGGCGGCTCGGGACAAGGATTCTCAATTCTCCCCGATAAGATTGTCCGGCCGGTGCGAAGCCAGGGAGGCTGGTTGCAACTCACGCTGTCGCCGACGGATCGTCTCTCTTTGCATTTTTTCGGTGGCGAGCAGAACAACCGCCGCTCGGATCTGTGGGGCGACGCGATCGGTTCGAATGCCTCCTACGCGGGCAACGTATACTATCAACTCGCGCCCAATGTGTTCGCGGCGTTCGAAGCGGGGCGGACGCAGACCGACTGGACCGTCTCCGGCAGCCGGCTCCGCAATCTATATGACCTCAGCCTGGCATATCTTTTTTAGTATCGGCTCACGTACACAATCCTGGCCAGACCGCCTGTGGGCGCACGCGGCGCGGGCCGGCGCCACGAGCATGAGAAGGTATGGAGTATTCGGCGGGTTGGCCGCCCGGTTACCCTCCTGGCTCGGCAGCGTGAGTGTGTGCCGCAGCACGGCGACATACTTGCGGATCGGCGTGCTTGGGATCGGTTTAGCTGGAACCGCGCTGGCCTCGACAATCACCGGCAAGGTCGAAGTGACCGGCGTGCATGGCATGGCAGGAAGCTCCGACGTGGCCGTCTGGCTGACGCCCAGGAGCGGAGTTGCGCCGGATCGCCATTCCGGGCTTGCTCGGATGGTGCAACATCACAAACAGTTTCAGCCGCACGTCCTGGCAATCCAAACGGGCACAACCGTCGATTTTCCGAACCTCGATCCGATCTTCCATAATGCCTTTTCCAACATCGATGGGCAGCCATTCGACGTGGGTCTTTACCCCCCGGGGTCGAGCCGGCGAGTCCTGTTTCACAAAACGGGCATCGTGCGAGTGTTTTGCAACATCCATCAGTCGATGAGCGCGGTGATCGTGGTGGAAGACACTCCGTGGCTGGCGGTTAGCAACGACCGCGGCGGGTATACGATATCCGATGTGCCGCCGGGCGAGTACATCCTCCACGTGTTCTACGAGCGCGCGACGAAACAAACCCTGGAGAGCCTGACGCGCGAGGTCGTAGTCGGCGAAGGCAGGACCGACATACCGGTGCTGCAGATCTCCGGAACGGGCTATATCGCCGTGCCGCACCAGAACAAGTACGGTCGCGATTATCCGCCAACTGAAGAAGATGGGTACGGCAAGACCCGATGAACCTACTCAGCAACGTCTCTCTTCGGGCAAAGTTCCTGCTGGCCACGTTCGCCAGCATCGCGGCGCTGTTTTTGCTGACGGGCCTGGTAATTGAATACCGGACCGTGCGGACGGCCTCGCGAAGTCTGGAGAAGGAGGCTCTGGCGAGCCTTGAGGCCTACGAGTCGCTCTGGCGCGCGCGCGCGGATGTGCTGGCGTCAGTGAGTCTGGCCCTCAGCGGCATGTCGGACGTCAGGGCGGCATTCGGGACGGGCGATGAAGCTACCATCCGCGATACCGCGGGTGAGCGCTGGGCGAAATTGGCGCAGGAGAACGCGGAGTTCCTGGTCACGGACCCGCGAGGACGCGTGATCGCTTCGTTCGGGGAGAGTCCGCCAGCCACGGTAGCGGAACACGTGGAGGCGGTGCGCGACGCTGCCAGGTTGTTCCCAGGGCAAAGCAGCGGATTCCTTTTCCGCGGCGGCAGTCTTTATCAAGTTGTCATCACGCCGGTATACGTGGGTTCCGGGAGTGATGCGGCGCTGCTGGACGTTCTGCTCGCGGCCTATCGGGTGGACGACAAGCTGCTCGAACGTTTCCATGTATCCACGGGCGGAAGCGAGTTCCTGTTCGCCGTGGGGAACAAAGTGGTGGCGTCGACGCTGACTCCGCCGGAGGTCGCCTCCTGCAGTGCGGAATTGTTCCGCGGGGCGCATGGCGAAGCGCCGGAGAAGGTCAGCGCGGGCAATACCGATTATTTGACGCTCCGGCGGCCTCTGTTGGATATCGGCGGCCAGCGGCTGGGCGACGTGTGGATTCTGCGTTCGTTCGAGGCGGAACAGCAGGCCGTCCGGGTGCTGCGCCGCGATCTGGCGCTGGTATGGGGAGGGGCTCTTCTCACCGCCCTGGCATTGGCCTGGTTCCTGGCGCAACGGGTGATGCGACCCATCGCGCGGCTGGATGAGGGAGCCGCGGAAGTGGGCCGTCAGAACTACGCGCACCGCGTACCGGTGACCACGCGCGATGAACTGGGACGTTTGGCCGACGCATTTAATAGGATGTGCGAGTCGTTGCAGCGCGCAAATTCCGACCTGATCCGGCAGGAACGGCTGGCCGCGGTCGCGCGGCTTTCCAGCTCCCTTGTACACGATCTTCGCAATCCCCTGGCGGCGATCTACGCGGGCTCCGAAATGCTCGCCGAAGGAGACCTTACCCCGGCGCGGGTACAGCGCCTGGCCACCAACATCCATCGTGCTTCGCTCCAGATCAAGACCATGCTCGACGAGTTGCTTGAGGTCAGGCAAGGCGGACACGGCGACGCGGAATGCTGCTCGGCGCGCGAGTTGATTGATGGTGCATGGGAGTTTCTTTCCACTCGCGCCGATCTGACCGGGGTGACGCTGGAGACCGAAATCGACGCAGGCCTTCAGATCACCGTGCAGCGGGCGCGCATGCAGCGCGTGTTCACGAACCTGTTCGCCAACTCGATCGAAGCCATGCCCGAAGGAGGCGCCATTACCGTACGTGCCTCCGTGGACGACCATTACGTCCTGATCCATGTAGAAGACAGCGGATGCGGAATCGCGCCGGAGGTTCGCGAGAAGCTGTTCGAGCCTTTTATCACGGGCGGGAAGAAGAACGGGATGGGGCTCGGGCTGGCGCTGGCGCGGCAAACCGTGGCCGACAACGGAGGCGAGTTGTGGTCCGACGCCGCGGTCCTCAAGGGAGCGCGATTCTGCCTGCGGCTGCCGAATGGCAGCGCAGCCCTGCCCGTGCACCATAACGGCCGGTAACCGCCGTGGGCGGGAGGCGGTTACGGAGCCGCGCGGCTCAGTAAGCGGCCACTCGCAGAGCGGCGCGCCGCTTCCGACAACCGGGTGGCAGGCGCCGGTGCGTCCAGCAACAAAGATCGCATCTCCCGACGGAACACCAACTCGGAGAACCGCGTAGCCCACGACCGTAGCTGCGCCGGGCGCACGCGCTTCTCCGCGGTCTCGAACTCGATCAGCGCCCTTTCCAGCCCCTCCACAGTCGGTTCGTCATAAAGGACGCCACAAGGGACGTCCAGCGGAACGATCTCCACCGAGCCTCCGCGTCCCAGAGCGACGACGGGCTTGCCGGAGGCCAATGCCTCCACCGTGGCAATTCCGAAATCCTCCTCACCGGGCACGATAAGGGCGCGCGCGCGCGCGTACAGGTTCTGGAGCTGCTCGTCGGAAACCCGGCCACAGAACTCGACGCTGGGCCCGGCGAGGCTGCGGAGCGTGCGGTATTCCGGACCGTCGCCAACGACCCTGAGCCGGCGGCCCGTGCTGGAGAAGAGTCGCACCGCGTAGGCAAGCTGCTTGTAGGCGACCATCTCGGACACCATCAGGAAGTAGTCGCTGGCGCGCTCCCAACGAAAGCTGGCTACATCCACGGGAGGATAGACGACGCGGGCGTCACGCCGCCACACGTGGGCAATGCGGCGGCGCACGTTGTCGCTGTTGGCGACGAATTCGTCGACGCGCGCGGCCGTGGCGAGGTCCCACAAGCGCAGGTAATTGGTGAGCGGAATCATCGCCAGGCGTTTCAGCGATGAGCGCGTCCAATCGTTGCGATACGCGGGATAGAGGTCCCACAGGTATCGCATCGGCGTGTGGCAGTAACAGACGTGCCGCGAATCCGAGCGGGTGATGACGCCCTTGGCGGGGCCCGATTCGCTGCTGATGACGAGATCGTAGTCGCGGAGATCGAAGCTCTCCAGCGCCATGGGACACAGGGGCAGCAGGGAGCGATAGAGCTTCCGCGCCGGATTCAGCCAGGAGGCCTGAATTCGGTGCGCCCGAATGGTATCGGAGACGTGAGCCGGATCGTAGAACAGCGTGAAGATGTCCGCCTCGGGGAACATCCGGCAAAGCGCTTCGAGGACCTTCTCGCCACCGCGCATTCCCAGCAGCCAGTAGTGCACCAGGGCAACGCGCATTACGCCGGCACTCCCATGGCTTCCGGTTGCACCCTCCGGTGGAGCGAGCACACGCAGCGGCGGCAAACGGGATTGGATGGTACGTCCAGGTTGCGGCGGAAAGCCAGCGCCTGCTCGGAGTTCAACACTTCGGCCAGCGATCGATCCGTGACGCTACCGATGGGCGGATGAAAGAAACAAGGGCGAACGGTTCCGTCATGATCGAGAACAGCGGAGACCCACGGCGCATTGCAGAGTGGGGCCTGTGGCTCGGCGCCGCCATTGAGGGAGCGGAAGTACCGGACAAGGCGGGCAAGTTTCTCGGGGCTCTCCGCGACCATTGCCCGCACCGGGTCGGCGAGAAGGCGCCGGATTTCGGAATCGAGGACGTCGATCTCGCCGCTCGTCAGCAGCAGGGACCGGGATCGCGAACCCAGCGCGCCGGGTGCGTGGTTGAACGCGTCCGAGCTGACATCCACCGCCAGGAACGAAATGGATGTCAAGTGGAGAGACCGGGCCGCGCGTGCCGTATCCAGTAATGCATCGTGGTTGGCCTTCTGGACGGTGCAACGGGCGGCGATGGGATAGCCGGGGGCGATGGCACGGACCGCACGCACTCCACAGACGAGTTGATCGAAGGCGCCGATGACTCCGCGAATCCGATCGTGAATGGCGCGCGGGCCATCCAGCGAAACAATCATGTCGTCGACATGCGCCGCGATCGCCTGTGCGTAGCGGCGCAGCAGCAGCCCCGACGTGAGAACGGTCACCCTGATTCCGCGGGCGCGCAGAGTACGGGCCATGGCGAACAGATCGGGGTTCATCAGCGCCTCGCCGCCCGTGAAAACCACCCACTCCACGCCGAGGGTTCCAATGTCGAGGAGTTGCCGTTCGAGATCGGCGGCGGTGAACGAGCGTGATTCCGTGCTGCGCCAGATATCGCACATGCCGCACCGGCAGTTGCAGCGGTTGTGTGCGGAGATCACCAGCACAGGCAGGCGGCTCACGTACGCGGTCATGTGGTCACCTGCTTGCCCGCCAGCGACAATCCGGCGGGCATCGGCGGAATCCTCGACCGCAGGCGAAGGGATCCGCGGCCACTGAGAGTGAGCGCAGAAAAACCGGAGATCTGCGGCAACGACCTGCCCCAGAGCGATGCCAGTTCCGCGGATACCAGTTGAGGAACCCCTTTGACCACCACAGCCTCGGGCATCTGTCCCAGCAGCGTTTGCGCCGGTGTGAGTCCGCGGTCGCGGTACAGGAGCAGATCGGCGACTGCACCGGGTTGGATGGTCCCTTCGCCATGCCGCAATCGCAGCACCTGAGCCGCGATTTCCGTCACCATCCGATAGAGCCTGTCTTCGCTGAGTCCCGACACTCGCCGGGCGACACGGAGTTCGTCAATCATGTCTCCTTCGGCGGTCAGCGCCGAATCGGTTCCCAGAGCGATGGGCAGGCCCGATTCGAGAACGTGGCGCGGCAGCGTCTTCCCCAGGGCGAACAGGTTCGAACTGGGGCACCACACCAGCGAGCAGCCTTTTGCCCTGGCCAGACTCAGCGACTCGTGCCTGAGTCCAACTGCGTGCACCATCACCGAATTCGAAGCGAACAGACCGAGCTTCGCCAGTGTCTCCATTTCCCGTCTGCCCGTGCCGTTGGCGGCCTCGCCAGCGTGAAAGACAAACGGCCGTGCCTTCGGGCACGCCGCGTGTCGTTCCGGGAGGTCACCGCTGAACTCGAGAGAATGCGCCCATGAGAAGGCGCGCACCACGCGGACCGGGAATTGTTCGCTAAAGACCTTGTTCCAGGGATTGTGATGGCACACCGACGTCACGCCGCTCACCAGGTTCTTAATCCCGCCCCAGAGCAAACGCTCGCGCAGGGGAACGGCAAGGACCCTTTCGATGGGCTGCTGAAACGTCGTGTGGATGTCCCGAGCCCACTGGCTGGCGCTCTCATACGGGCCGTGTCCGAGACGTGGAAACAAATTGAACTCGAGATGATCGTGGGCGTTGATGAGGCCGGGCAGGACGAGATAGCCGCCGCAGTCGAGCCGCCGCATTCCCGGAACAAAGCCCAGGGCTCGAATGCGGCCACCGGCAATGGCGATGTCGACGCTCTCGGCGCGATTGGCTGAAAGAGCGACGCGGGCTCCGCGCAGGATCATGCGCGCCTCCACAACACCGCGAAGATCGCCGGGATCAGGCACATACTGGCGAAGCTCTGCTCCCGCCCGCACTCTCGAAAAACAGGCCTCTCCGGCTCTCCGAACGATGCTTCCGAGAGGCGCTCCACTGTAAGCCCCTGCCCGCGGGAAACGGCCAGATACTCGGCGATGGGGTGCGCGCGGTTGCCGATCTCGTACACTTCAGCCCCGCGACGGAACGACCGGCGCCATCCGGACGCGATTGCCGCCGGGTGAACGTCGGTAATCAGGACGTGGCCGCCAGGGCAGGTAATGCGCGCCAGCTCTGCGACAAGCTGCGCGGGAGAGTTCATGTACCCTGCCGCGAACGCGCACACGGAAAAGTTCGCCAACCCATCCGGAAATGAAAGCTGAAGCGCATCGGCCTGAACGAAGCGGCTCCGGGCAAGCGGTCCTCTCGCCGCCCGCGTCAGCATCGGTGCGCAGAAGTCCGCGCCGAAGACATGAGCGCCTTGCTGGGAAGCGAACTCGGTCCATCTTCCCGTTCCACAAGCAATGTCCACGAATGTCCGACCGGACAGAGGGGGCAGCCAGGGACGCACCGTCCTTCGCTCCAGCTCGAGCAGAGGATTCGGCGTGTCGTCATAGACAGCGGACCAGATGGCATGGCCTTCGTGCACGCCTATCTGCATCACAGACTCTCGAAGCGCGGCTTGCGCAGATTCATGAACTGCTGCGCCCATGCCAGTTCGATTGGATACTGGTACACGCCCAGGCCGTATCGCCATGAACTGAGCGTCTTCAAAAGAAGCCGCCCCCAGCGCGGCAGATGGATGTCCTGGATGGTGGGCCAGCGGCAATTGACCACCAGATCGAAGCCGTCAATGCGCCGCTTCACTTGTGGCGGCAGCCACGGGGTATTCGGCTCCGTGCGAACCACGAAGTTGAGCCAGCGTTCCTTGGCCCATTCCTCCAGCGTGTCCGGGAACTTCACCTGGTTTCCGCCGTAGGAGCCGTCAGGATGAGGGACGGGAATATAGTGCTGTACGATGATCTCGGAATCCGGGTTGAGCTTCTTGATTTTGCGAATGAACTCGATGGTCTGCCGGGTGTCGCCCTCAGGGTCTTCTGGATTGCCCACCACGAACGAGAATTCCGGGACGATGCCGAACCGGCGGATGCGCGCGGCCAGTTCCAGCGTCTGTTCGCTGCGAAGCTGCTTCCCCATCTGGCGCAGAACTTCGTCCGATCCCGATTCCGCGCCGAAGAAAATCATGGTGGCTCCGGCGGCCCGCAGCTTCCGGAGCGTCGCATCGGAATAGCGCAGCAGAATATCGATTCGTCCTTCGCACCACCAGCGGAGCTTCAGCGGCGCGATGCGATCGCACAAATCAACCGTGTGGTTCTCACGCAGGAAGAAGTTGTTGTCATAGAACTGGACCGCGTTGATTCCATACGTGCGCTGCAGATGCGTCAGCGTTTTCGCAGTGCGTATGGGCGATTCCATCTTCTGGCGCCCGTCAAAAAGAGGCACCACGCCGCAGAACCTGCAGCGGAAAGGGCAGCCGATGCTGGCCTGGTGTACGGCTGTCCTTGAGCCCAGAAACGTGCGTGCAATATACCTTTCGGGAGAAACAAGACGGTGATAGGGCAGCTCCGGAAAGTCGTTCGGCGACCGCAGCGGCCCCGGCGGGTTGTGCACGTGCAACCCGAAAGCGTCTTTGTAGGACAGACTGTTCACCTCGGAGCGGCTCATACGGCCGCGAATGGCCTCGATCACGTGCAGAAAGGCCTCTTCGCCCTGGCCGCGCACCACCATGTCGACATAGGTCGCGTTCAGCGTCGCATCCGGGTAGAGGGAAGGGAAGTATCCTCCCCAGACCACCGGAACGCCGGGATGACGGCGCCGGAATTCACCGCAGAGCGGCACGGCCGACGCCATTTGCGGTCCCGGCATCACCGAGACGGCGAGCAGTTCGACGCCGTGCTCTTCCTGGATGCGGTTCAGCGTGGCGCCGGGATCGGGGTCCAGGTTCCCGTCGACAATTGCGTATTCTTCGCGCCCCTCCAACACTGCGGCGAGCGACAGAACGGCCAGCGGAAAACGCCGGTTCTGCGGCCGCGTGCTCCTGGGATGAAGCAGAACAATCATGCGCGATTGGCCTCCCCCACGAGGATCCAGAAGCGCGATGGCGGTCTGCTGTGCAGCAACCATGCCTTGAGGGGCCGGCCGTGCCAGCGCCATCCATACCACGGTTTGTAGATGCTCCAGCGCAGGCCGAACTGCCGGCCGAGGCTATCGAGCGTGGCCTCATCCAGAAACTCGAGGCTTTGCTGGGCGTCGGAGGGGAACCCGAAGCGGTTCTGGTAAAGCCGCTTCCTCTCCTCCACCATCCGGCGGCCGTGCTGGGGAAGTTTGTAAACAGGCGTATCCATGATCACCACGGCCCCTTCGGGCCTCAGCACGCGCCGAACTTCCGTAAGCGTCCGCTGGTAGTCGGCCGAATAGTGGAAGGAGGCGTTGAAAATGGCCAGGTCGGCGGAGGCGGCGGCCAGCGGAATGTTGTCGAATTCGGCCTCCAGTACGGGGAACGGAGTCCGCGCGGTGTAATGGCGGGAGGCGCGAAGGCCGTCGCGGGGATCGGTGAGGATATCGAGGGCGATGGGCGAATGTCCAAGGTTCGCCAGGCGCCACGACATCCAGCAGGTTCCCGCGCCCAGATCGAGAATGCGCAGGGCAGGTCCGATCTTGCGCGCGAATTCGGGCAGGACTCGTTGCTCCAGACAGCGCCAGCTCCGGGCCCGGATTCGCCATTGGCCGGAGAGCCGGCCGCTGAGATCGCGATACGGCAACTCGAAGTACCATGCGGCGTCGTCCGCGCCCCGGCCCTCAGCGGCGCGGACAGCGGAATACTCATCGAGAAACTGCCGGCGCGTAGCCGCTAACATGCGGGCCTCCGCCGGAACACGTACAAGCGGTGGTCGCCCAGTGTCCGAAGCATCGCAAGGCCTCCCAGCAAGGCGTCCGCTTCCACCGTGAGGCGCACCATCCGTGTCGGGAGACTTACATACGACGGAGGCACGAACACGCCGACGCCCCTGCTCTGCACCAGCTCAAACGCGGGCTCGAAGGCACGCCGGACTTCGCGCGCGGAAGGATAGTGCACCCAAAGCCCAAGCGATGAAAGGACGCCGCCGCGCCGCATCCGCCGCAAGGCGGTCCGCACGTGCAGTCGCAGGCCGAACCAGGCTATCTCCCACGCGCATGTGCGGTTCAGCAGGCAGATCGCCGCGTAACCTCCGGGCCGCACCAGCCGCGCGAGCGAAGAGGCTATCATAGGGAGATTCGCGGTGCAGTTGAGCACACCGAAGTCGGAGAGCGCTCCGTCGTAGGTGGCGCGGATGCGGTCCAGTTCCTCCGCGGCAAGCTGAGTCGCAGCGACGCCGCGAGAGGACGCCATCCTCACCATTTCGCCGGACGCGTCGATCGCGCTGACGTGGATGCGCCGGTGGCCCAGGTGCACGGCATCCTCGCCGGTGCCGCAGCCAACATCGAGAACTTTATCGCCGGGTTGAAACATCCGGTCGATCACGCGCCAGACGGCTTCCCGCTGCGCCCGTCCCACGTCGGATTTCGTCCACAGCGTGTCATAGCTGCCGGCGATGCGATCAAAGGGGGCCAGCGAGGTCATGCTTCCACCTCATGGAGCGTCGCAGCCAGACCCGCGCGCGCCGCTTCGGTGCGCGCAGGATCGGGATCGGGGGCGGTCTCAGCCCTGAGCAACTCGTCGGCGAACTGGTAGAAGCGGCGGGAATGCCGCTCCCGCACCGCGATGTCGCGGTCGGTGGAGTCCCGCCACGTGCCAATATTCACCAGCCTGGAGCGAATCTCGTCATAGTAGGGTGTCCCCTGAATTGGATAAGACACGGTAGTAAGGCAGACTTCCGGGCTGCATTTCTTCACGTGTGCGATGGTCGCCTCTACGTCCTCCATCTCCTCGCCCTCATAGCCCCACATGATGAACATGCCGGTTTCGATGCCGACCGACCGGCACAGTTCCACAGCGCGCTGCACCTGTTCCACGGTGACGCCGCGCTCCATGGCGTCGAGAATGCGCTGCGATCCGCTTTCCGAGCCAATCCACACGCGCAGGCAACCCAGCTCCGCCAGAGCAGCCGCCACGCGTTCGTTCACCCGGTCGGCGCGGGTGATGCACTCGAAAGGGACCTTCAGCCCGCGGCGCGCCATCTCGCCGGAGTAAGTGAACAGCCAGCCATGGTGAATGGTGAATACGTCGTCGGCCATCCACAACATATCCGGCTGGTATCGGCTGAGTAAGTGCTCCACTTCGTCGACAACCGAGATAGCCGAACGGCGGCGATGGGTCTTGCCGTAGACCGAATGGCTGCACCAGCGGCAGTGATACGGACATCCCCGCGCGGTGATCACCGACAGCGAGCCCCGGCCGTGGTGTTGGCGCCAGGTTCGCACGTAGCGCTGGATATCGATGCGCTCGCGATCCGGCCAGGGCTGAGCGTCGAGATCTTCTATCAGCGGCGCGGGCTCGGTGTGGACCAAAGACCCGTCCGCCGCGCGATAGATAAGCGATGGCAAGTCTTCCGAAAGCGCGCCGCCCGCTTCGCGCCGCGTAAGAAGAGCGGCCATGGCCAGTTCGCCTTCTCCTCGCACAATTACGTCCGCTCCAGCGTCCAGATACTCAGCGGCGTAGTTCGACGGTTCCGGACCACCCAGCACCACCAGCCAGCCACGCTGTTTCGCATGCTGAACTATGCTCACCACCTGGCTTCTTGTGAGAAGGTTGGCGTAGACGCCGAGCACCGCCGGCCGCTCGGTGTCGAGCAGCTTGAGTAACTCCGCGGGAGAGCCAAACGTAGAATCGTAGATCTCCACGTCGAAACCAAGCCGCCGCAGGTGGGAAGACAGATAGAGTATCCCCAGCGGCGGATACGGTTTCATGATCCGACGCTCCTTCGGATCTTCCGCGAGAAAGTAGCCGTGCGTAAGCAGGAGGTCCATCTTCAGGCAGCTCCGGCGCGGGCAAGAATCGGCAGCGGCGAAAACCGAGTGCGGCTGGCGGGCTCCAGTTGCGCCACCAGCTTCCACGCCGCCGCCGCGCTGGCCTCGCCGTTTCTTACTTCCAGATGGAGCGCGTCGGCGAGCGCCCGATAAAACTGTGCGGTGTAGGTTCCCTGGAACATGAGGTCGAGGTCGCCCGAATCGTTCCAGTTGGTCTTTCCGGTGTTCTGCGTGCGCACCATGTCGTACAGGCGCGTGTTGGGGAGCGGGTAGGAAACGGAGATGCCCACATCGTCCGGCCTCGTCGCGCGCACCATGGCGATGGTCTGCCGGATGTCGTCCCACGTCTCGCCAGGATAACCAAATTGCAGAAACAGGCAGGCGCGAATGCCATGGGCGCGCAGGTTTTCGCAGGCCGCGCGGATTTCCTCCACGGAGATGTCCTTGTCCATGGCGTCGAGAACCCTCTGCGATCCGGATTCGGCACCCATCCATACTTCGGCGCAACCCGCCCGCCGAAGATCGAATACGGTGTCGCGCGTCATCAGGTCGCAGCGCGACTGCATCTTGAACGGTGTCTGTGCGCCGATCTGCTCCGCGGCTCGAGCGAAGTCCGCGGTCCATTGCCGGGAGAGCGCGAAAATGTCGTCGGCAAACCAGATCAGGTGGGGATCGTAGGCGCGCTTCACGCGCAGCATTTCTCGCGCCACGTCGGCCGGAGGATGGAACCGGTATGTGCCGCCGTAAACAGGCTTCGCGCACCAATTACACCGGAACGGGCAGCCGCGGCTCGACGCCAGGTTCAGCGAGAAATAGCCGTGGGCGCGCATCCACGCGCCGCGATACGCGGAGATGTCCACGAGATCCCAAGCCGGACCAGGGATCTCCGCGAGGCTGGGTACGGGACGTCGCGGCGCACCGTGCCGGACGGTGCCATCCGAATCGAGCCAGCGCAGTCCGGCCAAACCGCGCGCATTGCCGACACCCGCGCTGCACAATTCGAGCAGCGCCTCTTCCAGCTCTCCGGCAATCACGTAGTGGAATCCATGAGCGAGGTAATCCTCCGCACGGTCGGCCGAGTCAGAACCGTTGACGACGATCGGGATGCCGGCGGAACGGGCCGCAGCCGCGTAACTGAACGCCACCTCCCGGCTACGCACCAGGCACATTTTCGTAAGAAAGTTGAAATTGTCTTCAGCCACCACGATCAAGCCCGGCTGATGCCGCTTCACCGCCTTCTCGAAACCCTCGTCCGGCGCGCGGAACGTGGAATCGAACACCGCCACCGAGTATCCGTGCTGGCGCAGCAGCGACGCGGCGATCAGCGTCTGCAACGGCGGGTACGGATGCATTTTCTTCACCTGCTTGGGATCGTAGAACAGGTGGTTCGAGTGAGTCAGCAGAATATCGGCCATTTTGTCTCAGCAGGTCACTGGTTCGGAAGAAAGCAACGAAGCGTCCACCTTCGGCTTGGGCATTGCCGGGAACATCTTCTTCGCCGCATTGTTGAGCGCAATCTCGAAAGGCCACCCGTAGCGATCGTGATCGAGTCTCCAGCGCGATGTGATTCGCACCGCGGCTCCCACCGCTCGAGCCACGGGGTGCGGCGGGTATCCGGAGATCGCCACCCGCGAAAAGGCCAGCCGCAAGTACTCGCGCATGGTCTGCAGGCGCGCATGCTTGCGCCCGCGCAGCCAGGGGAGCTCGGTATAGCGCGGGAAAAACCCGGTCCAGCCTTCCAGCGTGGTGGGCACTTCAATCCCCAGCGCCAGGGCGTTCTCCATCACTGGCGAACCTGGATACGGCGTGAAGATGTTGGTCCAGAACTCCGCCCCGGGATAGCGCCGACAGACGTCCATGATCAGCCGAATGGACTGGCGCATGTCGTCGTCGTTCTCGCCCGGAAACCCAAAGATCATGTTGAACGACGGGCGAATCCCCGCCGCAGTGAGCCGGCCCGCCGCGTCATGAATGGTGTCCAACGTCTGAAACGTCTTGTGCATCAACTTCCACACGCGCGGAGATCCGGAATCGGCGCCCTGGGAGATCTGCGAGAGCCCGGCCCGGCGCAGCAGCTTCAGTTCGTCGACGCTGAGGCGCGTCACCAGGTTGGTGGTTGCCTGGATACTCCAGTCAAACCGAACGCCACTGCGCACCAGCCCTTCGGCGATGGCCAGTGCGCGCTCGCGATCCACCAGGAAGTTGTCGTCCACGATCCACAGCAGATTCAGCCGGTACCGCTTCACCAGATCGGTGGTTTCCTCCACCACCTGCTTCGGCTCGAGCGCATTCCACTTGCGTCCGTACAGGCCCTGGTTGGTGCAGTAAGCACATTCATAGGGACAGGCGAGGCTGGAAGTGTACATGGCCCAGCGGCGCCCCGCGACGCGTTCGTAGGCGTCGAAATCGGCGAGATGGTACGCTTTCGGCGGAAGCTCGGAAATGGGCCGCAGATCGCGCGGCGGGTTGAAACACAGTCGTCCGCGCTCCTTGTAACCAACGCCGGCGATTCCCTTCATGTGCGCTCGATCTTCAATCCGTTGCACCACCTCGAGCAGCGCGTCCTCGCCCTGTCCCTTCACCACAATGTCCACGTATTCGGCGGCGAGCGTTTGATGCGGCAGCAACGAAGGATGCCAGCCGCCCAAAATGACGGGCTTATCCGGATACCGCTGCCTGGCGGCTCGCGCAATCTGCACCGTCTCGCTAATCATGGGGCCCGTCACCAGGGACACAGCAAGGCACAACGCGTCCGCCAGCTCTTCGAGCACGCGTTCGTGAAAGCGCGGGACGATAGTGGAATCAATGATGCGAACGTCGTATCCGGCGCGCAACAGGGGAGTGGCCACGGCCAGTATCCCCAGCGGCGCCGTAGCTTCACGGCTTGAAAAAGCCGGGAAAAAGAAGACCACTTTCCTGTTGGTCGATCGATGCATGTAGCCTTTGCCTTGCGTTGACGCGGTCCGAAAAAAGCCAGGCTGAAGGGCAGCGCCGGTCAGCACTGGCCTCAGCCTGAGCGTGTGTCTTCATCAGCCTGCTTGGAGTATAAACTTGAAACGGCCGGGAGCAAATACCGCCACTTAGTTACTGAGTTACTCGAAAATCGTCCACTAACTGTCTGCCGCGTAAGCACTTCCGGCGCTCAGGAAGACCGCAGAACGGCCTTCTCAGGCTTGTAAAAGGTTTGTATATTGTGCCGAAGCGCGCCTCCGAACACCTTTGGGGACAGGCGTTTACACGCTTCTTACAGCGCGTTTGCGACTGCCACCGCGTGCGCCCGTTATGATCGAGTGGACTTACAGCATCCCATATGCCCACCGCCGCCGCGCTAGAGCCCGTAACAAACGACCCGCTACTCACCAGAACGCCGCTCGAATACGAAGGCCTGTTCTACCCGTACGAATTCCCCGTCCGCATCCGCTCCAACTCTCCAATCACTCTCCGGGCGGCGGAGGTGAGCTGGGGCACATATAAGAAGCGATTCGACACGCCGCCGCTCGATGTTCGTCTGCTGATTTCGGAAAGCTCCAGCCCGGGCCGTCTGGAACCGCCGGTATTCCGCTCGCAGGGGCATCTGCTCAGCATCGCCGGCGACTCGGAGAATTTCGCCTGTCTCGATCTTCGCGCCGGTTTCAGCTTCGGCTGGGTAACCAGCAATACCGCGGCGAATACCGAGTATTTCCGGCAGTGCTTTCTCGATGTGATGATCTACCCGCTCATCGAGATCCGCTACCTGGTCACGGTCCACGCAGCGTGCGTGATCTACAAGGGGAAAGGCATTCTGCTGGCCGGCGATTCGGGCGCCGGGAAATCTTCTCTCGCCTACGCCTGCGCCCGGCGCCAATGGACTTACGTCTCGGACGACGCCAGCGCATTTGTGCGCGCGTCAGACAAGCCGACGATTATCGGACATCCTCAGAAGTTTCGGTTTCGCGAGCCCGTGGGCGAACTTTTTCCGGAGTTTCGCGGTTTGAAAAGCTCGATCCGCGCGTACGGTAAACCAACCATCGAGATTCGGACCAAGTCGCTGGAGAACCTAAGGACCGCGGACCAGAGCGCCGTCGACGCGATTGTCTTCCTCAATCGCGGCGATCATCGATCCGGTCCACCGGTAGTGCGCCCCGTGCCTCCCGAAGAGGTTTGGAAGCGATTCAGCTTCTCAGTATGGTCCGTGCAAATGCCCGAGTATCGGGAGCGTCTGGCCGCGGTGGAAGGCTTGATCGCGATACCCGCATGGGAAATGTGCTACGGCGATCTGGATGCCGCAATTGACCTTCTGGAGACCCTCGCGAATGCCCGTTGACTTCAATTGCGTGCCCAACCCGGTCCTTGCGGTGGTGGAAGCCCTGCGCTTCAACAATGGTTCGCCGGAGCGGCTGCGCGCGATTCGCGACGACGAATGGCCGGCGCTGCTCACCTGGTGCGACGATCGGCAGGTAACGTTGTTGCTGCATGCGCTCTGCGGCAATGACCTTCCGGGCCCCGCACAAGAGCGAATGTCCCTTAGCCGCGACCGTTACGCGGCACGGTTCGCCCGTCTGCAGAGCGAGCTCGTCGAAATCGTGGACGCTCTGAATTGTCAGCGGATCGAATTCGTCGTGCTCAAGGGGATGACCCACGCGCCGGCGCTGACGCCGAATCCGCTTCTGCGGGCACAGGGAGACATCGATCTCTGGTTCGCCGGGGACGCCGTCCGGGACGCGTGCGCAGCGCTGGCGGGCCTTGGATACGAGCCTCGCCGATGCCACCGCGGCGGCGACCGGCGCCACCTTACGCCCATGGCCCGGCCGAGCGCCTGGAAATGGCGTGGCGACATGTTCGATCCGGAAATGCCCATCCACGTGGAACCTCACTATCGACTGTGGAGCGACCACGCGGAGTACATCTCCATACCGGGTCAGACCGATTTCTGGAACCGCCGGGCGGCCCGTGACATTAGCGGCCGTCGGGTTTCCGTTCTGTGCCCGGCGGACCTCCTCGGCTTTGCCGCGCTGCATTTCCTCCTGCACCTGCTGCATGGCGATCTCCCACTCCAGCGGGCGTGGGAGATCGCCCATTTTCTGCACGAACACGCGCCCGATGAAGAGTTCTGGAGCCGCTGGCGGCAACTACACTCGCCTGCGTTGCGCAGGCTGGAAACGCTGGCCTTCGCGATCGCGCAGATCTGGTTCCGCTGCGATGTGAGCGACCGCGTGCGCCGGGAAACGCACGCTCTGCCGGACGACGTGCGCTTGTGGCTGGATCACTTCGCGCTCTCGCCCCTGAAGCAAGGAAGCGATCCGAATAAAGACGAATTGTGGCTGCACCTGGCGCTCATCCCCACCATGCTGGGCCGGGCTCGCGTGCTGCTGCGCCGGTTGTTTCCATTTGCCATCGCGCGGAAAGGCGGCGTGTCCGGGTCGCGACTGGCGCACCACGGACGCACGCTCACACCAACCGTGCTGGGCGGCCTCCACTGGTTGCGGCTGAAGCGGCAAGTGAGCCGGATGCCGCTTCCGGCTCCTTCGCGGTAGCGCGAATCGCGGCGATTACTTCGCGCCGCCAGCGGTTCACGTTCCAGTAGCTCTCCCATTCCGCCCGCGCATTTCGCGCCACCTGCGCAAGCTCCCGCGAAGGGCCGAGCATCACCGCGCGCAGCTTCGCAGCCAGGCCCGCGGGTGTGGCGTCCGTGGCGAGAAATCCCGTGACGTTGTCCCGCACCGCCTCGGGAATCCCTCCGCTGGGCAGCGCCACCACGGGGACGCCGGCAGAAAACGCCTCAAGGACCACGCGCGGCAGACCCGGTTCGGCTGTGGACGGCACAGCAAGCAGTTCGAAACCGTCGAGAATCGTGGCCACGTCGTCGATCCAGCCTGTGAATCGCACGTTTAGCCCGGCAGCCCGCCGGCGCACTTCCGCCTCATACCCATCGCATGAAAACAAGGAAGCGCCGGCCACGGTCACCGTAATCCGATGCCCCTCGGCTGCCAGCAGACCGACCGCCTGCAGTAGAACCAGGTGACCTTTCTCCGGCGAGATGCGTCCCACAATCCCGATCCGCCACGGGCCCTCCGGCGGGAGCCGCCGTTCGCGGAAGCGGTTATCTGGCACGCCGTTCCGTATGACCAGGGGCATCCGCGGACACGCCACACCAGCCGCGTTCCTGGTTATGAGGGGTGCGGCGACATGTTCGCAACATGCGATTACCGTGGAAGCACATTGGCGGAGGGCGGCACGGACCATGAGGAGATCGGAACGCCGCTGGAGATAGTTATGCGCGTGAAAAACCACCGGACAGTGTCCGCGTGCGGCGAGCGCGGCGCCAGCCAGAACGCGCGGACCGTTCACGTAAACCACGTCGATTCCATTCCGCCGGATGATTCGCCTCAGCGTCGCGCGCTGCCGAAAAACGTCGTAGGAGAACCTCAACGCGTCGGAGGGCCTCTTCCTCGCCGCAGCGTACGGCCCACACGCGATCGCCACCGTGGGGAACCCGGCATCCTCAACCGAACTTAGCAGCGTGCCATCGGACGGCGCAGCCAACACCACATTGTCGCCTTCCGGCCAGCCGGCAAGCAGGTCGAGCAGGCACTTCTGCGCGCCGCCAGTCTGGCCGTACTGATCCACCATCAGAACGTTCACGCGGTCCGCTCCTGCGCCTTTAGGACCGCCATGCCGATGACAAAGAAAAACACCGGCAGAAGGCGCCAATACGTGAGCAGATCGGCGGCGCCCATCTGCACTATTTCCCCAACCCAGAACGAGAACGCCCACAGGCCGTAAAACGCCGCGGTGGGATTGACGGAACGTGCGGCACGATACGTCGCCCGCAGGATGGCAACATGCAAAGCGCACAGAGCGGCCAGCCCCGCGATTCCGGTTTCGACGAACGCGCTCAGATAGGTGTTGTCGGCGATGACGGGCCGCCCCAGAACGTCGGAATACGGCAGTGTCTTATACCCCACACCAAGGAGTGCGCGGACCGGGTGTTCGACGGTGAACGAGGCGATCATCTGCCAGCTCGAAACCCTGCCGGACAGCGCAGCGTCGCTGGCGGAAAATGCCAGTTCGAGCGTCTTCTGCACGCGTTGCACCCACCACTGCGTCAACCCCGGCGCGAGCGATGACACCACCACCGCCACCGCGGTCAGTGCGGCCAGCGCCGCCACCGCGGTGCGAAACCACTTCACTTGCTGGCGTCTCACGAACAGCATCGCCCCGATGGAGACAACCAGGTTCAGCACGCTCGCCCGCGAATATGAGAACACCATCGCCGTCGCCAGCGGAATGGCGCCGACGGCAGCCAGAATACGTTTCAGCCCGTAGCGGCCCGGCGCCAGCAGGGCTGCCGCCACCATCACCAGGAAGAACGCGCACATGTTGCCCAGCGCGCCGGCATCGTAGAACAGCCCCTGCGCGCGACGGAGGACCCGGTCCGCCAACCATATGAATTGCGGGCTGTAGCCCGAAGGCGCCGGGAGCTGGTAATAGAAGTCGACGCAAGCGAAGAGCGCCGAGAGCACGCCGCCCGCGAACAGCAACTTCGCCGGACCCAGCTCGCTCGCGGCCAGTGTTTGCCCTGGTCCCGAAACGACGTACATGAAGACGAATGGTCCTATCGCGAACAGCAACACGCGAACCGCGCTCCCCACTGCAATCGCCGCACCCGAGTAAATCAGCGCCGCCAGCACCGATGCCAGCATCAGCGCCGTCAGAACAGCGGCGGTAACGACGATGGGCGATTTCCCAAATGTCCAGCGATGCCCGAACAGGAACGCCGCGTACACACCAAAGGCCGCCAGCAGCAGGGCTGGATGCGCTCCGGAATTGCCAACAGCAGCAGGCAGAGGAGGGAGAAGCAGAACCGCGCCCAGGAACAAACCGATCCAGGCCACCGAACTGGAAACCATCCACGCCATGATGGGCAAGGAAACCAGCACCCCCACCGCGCAGACTCGCGGCAACGGCGGCATGACGGCGACGGACGCCGCAGTCAGAGCGATCGCGATGACCGCGGTCCGCTCAGCGGGATGAAACAGAACGCTCTTCATGCAAGGCGGCGGGCGCGCGCACCACGGTGGGTTTTTGCCTCGGTACGCCAGCCATGAGATTCAACCACGCCACGGCGATACAGGCGGCCAGGAGCGACCCGGCAATCGTGTTCAACAGCACTTTGGGCGATGATGGCTGGCTTGGCTCCACGCCCGGGTCGATCACCCGCAGGTGTTCGCTGCGCAGCCCGTTGACCGCGCTGAAATCGCGTACTCGGGCAAGCGCGGCCTCAAAGGCCTTTCGGGCGGAGTCGAACTCGCCGCTGGCCGCGGCATGGCGCTCGGAGAGTGCGGCCAGCAGCGTCCGCCTGGTCGAGATCTCATCGGCCAGCTCGCGCTCGCGCTTCGCGTATTCGCCGGCTCTGGCCGTGCCGGCGTTCGCCAGTACCGTGCTGGATTGGCGGTCCTGAGCGTCGCCGTCGCGCGCCCGTATCCGCCATTCCGCCGCCTCGGCCTCCGCCTGCACGCGAAGACGACTCACCTCCGCCTCCAGCCCGATGGCCGCGCTCACCTCGCCCTGCAGCGTCTCCGGCGTGCCCTGGAGCGCGGCCTGCTCCCACTCCGCCCGCGCTTTCTCGAACCGGACGCGTGCGCGATCGAGCTCCTCGGTCACATTCGCGAGCGTGTCCCGATCGGCAGCCTGCGCTTCCTCGCGGCTGGCGCGGATGCTCTGCTCTGTGATGTACCGCACCAGCGCAATCGCATCTTTCGGATTGGGCAGCGTCCCGCTCACCTCCAGCACCCGCGTGTCGCGCTGCACGGCGACTTTCAGTACGCGTTTTCGGAGGGCCATCGTCCCGGCCGTTCCCGCGTCCAGATGGAACCGTTGCGCGGCCTGCTGGAAGAGCGTGTCGCTGGTGAAAAACCGCTCGAACGTGCGCAGCGAATCGAGGTACGTCGGATTCACCACCATCGCCGCGCGCGGATCATTCGTTCCCGGCGGATCGATAATCACTGTCGTCGTCGCGGTGTAGCGGCGGGGCAGAAGCTCACTGGCGGCGAAGGTCAGCAGCCCGGCAGCCGTCACGGTGGTCACCACAAAACGCCACCGCGATACAACATACGCGGTGCGTTCGCGAACTGTACGATCTTCCGTGAGCGGCATGACTTTCTTCTCCCGATCATCCACTGGAATGGCTGGTGCACTTGTGCGAGGGATGTAAAGGATCGGTCAATTCCGCGCCAATGTTGACCAACCGTTTACACGGCGCGAACACCTGGAGCTCCGGGACGAGTCATCATAGGGCTGCGTGTGAGCGTCGAAACGATCCTTCCAGGGCCGTACCCTCTCGCCTTCGCGGCCATTCAGGCCGGTTGCCGGCGTGCCGCCTTCTACCTCGCCTGGGCCTCGGCGGTTTCCATTCTCTTCTCAATCGCGGTCTCGCAGATCCTGCTCGGCATGGGTATTGTCGCCCTGCTCGTCTCTGGCGCCAGACTCCGCTTTCCTCCCGTCAAACTCCCCCTGGCGCTCTTCTTCGTCCTGACCCTCGCGGCGGTGCTCGCCTCAGGCGATCCCCGGCATGGACTTCCGCAGATTCGCAAATTCTACGTTTTCCTGGTCGTCGTTCTGGTTTTCAACACATTCCAGACAGTTCGGCACATTCGCACCCTGGTGCTGGGCTGGACCGCAGTCGCGGCCGTTTCGGGACTGGTCGGCCTGATGCAGTTCGTACGCCTGGTGCACCGCGCCGATGTGGCGCAACTTAATGACTACGGGTATTTCCTCTACAACCGGATCACTGGATTTTCCAGCCACTGGATGACCTTTGGCGGCGAGGAAATGATCGTGATTCTGGCCCTGCTCGCGCTTCTTTTCTTCTCCGTCGAACGAAAAGGGAAGTCATTCGGCCTGATGTGCGCGCCCATTCTGCTGGCCTCTCTGGTGCTGGGCCTCACGCGGAGTGTTTTCCTGCTTGGTCTGCCGCTGGGCGCCGCTTACCTGGTGTGGCACTGGAAGCGTTGGTTGCTGCTGATTGTCCCGCCGCTCGCCCTCGTGGCATTCCTGGCCGCTCCCATGCAAGTGCGTGAGCGGGCAACTTCGGTTTTCACGCCGCACCAGGGTATGGATTCGAACACGCAGCGAGTCATCAGCCTGCGCGCCGGCTGGGCGATGATCAAGGCGCACCCCTGGCTCGGTCTTGGTCCGGAGCAGATCGCACCACGCTTCACCGACTACGTTCCGCCCGACGTTCCGCGGCCGCTCCCATTCGGATGGTACGGTCACCTGCATAATATCTATCTGCAGTACGCCGCCGAGCGCGGGGTTCCTGGCATGCTCACGATGATGTGGTTCATCGGAAAGGTGCTCTACGACTGCCTCCGATCGATTCGCCGGAGCGCGGGTGATGCCCTATTCGTGTTGCGCGCCGCCGTCGCCATCACCATCGCGATTCTTGCCGAGGGTTTCTTCGAGTACAACCTGGGCGACAGCGAGATCCTGACCATGTTCCTGACAATCGTGGCGTGCGTCTATGTGGCTCTGATGCCTTCAACATCGCGCTCTGCCGACCTCGACATGGACGAAATGGGGTGAGGTGCGCGCTCTGCCGCCTGCCACCATGTGATCCCTTTCCATGGCCCGCGGCAGCACTTCGTGAGTCTTCACTACCCGCTCCATTTCAGCGGCCGAGCAGCGAAGGGTTCATCCACCCTCCGCATCACTCGTCTGGTCTCCGCGAGACGATTCGCGCGTCAGTTGGACCGGACCAGTCACCTGTTAACGACACACGCTGCTTTCATGGTTGCGTCTTTGCAGCAGAAGCTGCATAATATCCCGCATCCACGTTCTTCGGTCGCCAGACCGCGGAGGCGGGTGTTGGGAGGGATCTCATGTCGCTTACCATCCGGTGTTCGCTCATTCAGGCCTGTAACGTCGCCTCTCCGGACGCCTCACTGGAAGTCACAAAGAAGGCGATGATCGACAAGCACGTGGGGTACATCCGTCAGGCCGCCGAAGCCGGGGCGCAAATCGTTTGCCTGCAGGAGATCTTCTACGGGCCGTACTTCTGCGCCGAGCAGACCATCAAGTGGTACGACAGCACCGAGGCAGTGCCCGATGGTCCCACCATTCGGCTCATGCAGGATCTCGCGCGCAAGCATCGCATCGTGCTAATCGTCCCCATCTATGAAGTGGAGCAGGAGGGCGTTTACTACAACACCGCCGCCGTGATCCACAACGACGGCACGTTCCTGGGCAAGTACCGCAAGACGCATATTCCGCATGTGGCGCCGGGCTTTTGGGAGAAGTTTTATTTCCGGCCCGGAAATCTCGGCTACCCTGTGTTTGACGTGGGCTTCGCCAAAATCGGAGTTTACATCTGCTACGACCGGCACTTTCCCGAGGGCGCCCGCGCGCTGGGGCTCAACGGAGCCGAGATCGTCTTCAACCCGTCGGCGACGGTGGCGGGCCTGAGCGAGTATCTCTGGAAGCTGGAACAGCCGGCCCACGCCGTGGCCAACGGATACTTCGTGGGCGCCATCAATCGCGTGGGCACGGAAGCGCCCTGGAACATCGGCGAGTTTTACGGCTCCAGCTATTTCTGCGATCCGCGCGGGCAGATTATCGCCCAGGCGTCCCGCGACAAAGACGAAGTGCTCACCGCGGACCTGGACCTGGCGCAGATCGCCGAGGTCCGCAAAACCTGGCAGTTCTTCCGCGACCGCCGGCCCGACATGTACGGAGCGCTGGTAAAGGCATAAGCCATGACAAAAGACGAAATCATCCTCGCCCACAGAGAGTTCCTGTTCCCGGCGATCTTCCATTACTACAGGGAGCCGCTGGTGATGTCGCACGCGAAGAACCAGTATGTCTGGGACGCCGACGGCAACCAGTACCTGGATTTCTTCGGGGGCATCGTCACGGTGAGCGTGGGCCACTGCAACGACCAGGTCAACGCAAAGGTGCACAAGCAGCTCGATACGCTGCAACACGTTTCCACCGTTTTCGCCAATGAACCGCAGGTGGCGCTGGCCAGGAAGATCGCCTCTATCACGCCGGGCGGGAAGCTCACCAAATCTTTCTTTACGAACAGCGGCACGGAGGCCAACGAGAATGCCATTCTGGCCGCCCGCTGCTACACCGGCAACACCGAGATTGTGGCCCTGCGCCACTCCTACCATGGGCGCAGCTCGATGGCCATGTCGCTCACCGGCCAGGGCGCCTGGCGGCTGGGACCATCGCAGGCGGGAATCGTGCATGCCCACAACGCCTACTGTTATCGCTGCCCGTTCGGACTCGAGTACCCGAGTTGCGACGTCCGCTGCGCGCAGGATATGGAAGAGATGATTCGCAGTTCCACCAGCGGCCGCATCGCCGGCTTCATCGGAGAGCCGATCCAGGGCGTAGGCGGGTTCGTCACGCCGCCAAAAGAGTACTTCCAGATTGTGGAGAAGATCGTGCGCAATCATGGCGGCCTCTTCATCAGCGACGAAGTGCAAACCGGGTGGGGGCGGACCGGCGGCAAGTGGTTCGGAATCGAGCAATGGGGCGTGACCCCGGACATCATCACCAGCGCCAAGGGGCTGGCCAATGGCAGCCCCATCGGGCTGACCGTGGCGCGGCCTGAGGTGGCCGATTCGTTCAAGGGCCTCACCATTTCCACGTTCGGCGGCAACCCCGTCACCACCACCGCGGCCAAAGCCGTCATCGATTTCATTGAAGAGCAGAACCTGATGGCCAATTGCACCGAGACCGGCGGCTATCTGCGCGGCCGCCTGGAGGAACTGCGCGATAAGCACCCGCCCATCGGCGACGTGCGCGGCATGGGACTGCTGCAGGCCATCGAACTGGTGGAGGACCGCGGGACCAAAGCGCCGGCCGTCGCGCAGACCGCCATGTTGATGGAAGCGGCCCGCGAGAATCGCATTCTCATCGGCAAGGGTGGCATGTATGGCAACGTGATCCGGCTTTCGCCGCCCATGAACATCACCCGCAGCGACGTGGACCAGTTCATCGGACTGCTGGATAAGAGCCTCGAAGCCTGCGGGGTGGCCGCGGGGGGCGCCCGATGAGCGCCGCCAGCCTGCCGCTGGAGCGCAATCTGGAGCGGTTCCCGGAACTGCATCCGGCGCTCGATTCGCAATCGGCGCTCGCGGAAGCCAATCGCTGCCTGTTCTGTTTCGATGCGCCGTGCATGGGCGCCTGTCCCACACATATCGACGTGCCACGCTTCATCCGGAAGATTGGCAGCGGCAATCTGCGCGGCTCCGCGCTCACCATTCTCGATTCCAACATTCTGGGCCTGAGTTGTTCGCGAGTCTGTCCGGTGGATGTGTTGTGCGAAGGCGCGTGCGTCATGCAGCGCTACAACAAGAAGCCCATCGAGATCGGCCGTCTGCAGCGCTTCGCCATGGACGCGTTCTACGCGGGCGGGGCGAATCTGCCCGTGGCGCCGGTACAGAACGGGGCGCCCCGTATTGCCTGCGTGGGCGGCGGTCCGGCATCGCTGAGTTGCGCGGCGGAGCTGAGGCGGCATGGGTTTCCCGTCACGGTATTCGATAATCGCCCGCTGCCCGGCGGCCTCAACACCTACGGAGTGGCCGAGTACAAGCTGCGTGCTTCCGACAGCCTGCGCGAAGTCGCCCTGGTGCAATCGATGGGCGTCGAATTTCGTCAGGCCGAGGTGGGCGGTGAGGTACCGCTGGACGAGCTGGAGCGCGTCTACTCGTTCATCTTCCTGGGGCTGGGACTGGGCGCCATGGAGCGCCTGGGCATTCCAGGAGAGGAGGCCGCAGGCGTAATTGATGCGCTGCGCTTCATCGAGCGGTACAAAACGCTGCCCGACTTCTCTGTTGGGAAAACCGTGGTGGTGATCGGCGGCGGCAACACCGCCATGGATGCCGCCAATGCCGCGCGGCGTCTGGGTGCGCATGACGTCCATCTGTTCTATCGCCGCACCGAAAAAGAGATGCCCGCCTTCTCCTTCGAGTACGACCATTCGAAAGTGGAAGGCGTGCAGTTCCACTGGATCGCGCAGCCGGTGGCGATACTCCAGCGCGATGGCCGTGCGGCAGGCGTGAGATTTGTCCGCACTTCTCTGGGTGAGCCGGACTCGAGTGGGCGCAGGAAGGCCCAGCCAGTGGAGGGCTCGGAGTTCGACTTCCCCTGCGACCTGGTGATTCCGGCACTGGGGCAATCGCGCCTCACCAGCCTGCTCGAGAGCACTCGCGGGATCGAGCTGAAAAACGGCTCGATCGTGGTGCACCGTGCCACCGGCCGCACCGGCAACCCGCGGTATTACGCCGGCGGCGATTGCGTGAACGGCGGGCGCGAAGTGGTGGACGCGGTGGCCGACGGCAAACGCGCGGCGCTGGCCATCGCCGCCCAGCTAGAGGTGAAGCATGGCTGACCTGAGCACCAATTTCGCGGGCATTCGTTGTCCCAATCCTTTCTGGCTGGCCTCCGGGCCACCCACCAATTGCGGCGAACAGATCATGCGCGCCTTCGACACCGGCTGGGGCGGCGCCGTCTGGAAGACCATAGGGGAGCCCATCGTCAACGTCTCCTCGCGATACTCCTCGGTGGATTGGAACGGCCAGCGCATGATGGGGCTTAACAATATCGAACTCATCAGCGACCGCCCCATCGAAACCAACCTGCGCGAAATCACCGAGGTGAAGAAGCGCTATCCCAGGCACGCCGTCATCGCATCCCTGATGGTGGATTCCAAACGCGAAGTCTGGCACGATATGGTCAAGCGCTCCGAAGACGCCGGCGCCGATGGGCTGGAGTTGAACTTCGGATGCCCGCATGGCATGAGCGAGCGCGGCATGGGCAGCGCAGTGGGCCAGGTACCCGAATACGCCTGCATGATCACCGAGTGGGTGAAGGAAGTGGCGCGCACTCCGGTGCTCGTCAAACTCACGCCCAACATCACCGACATACGCACCGTGGCTCGTGCGGCGAAGCGCGGCGGCGCCGATGCCCTTTCCGCGATCAACACCATCAACTCCATCACCGGGATCGATCTGGACACGCTCACGCCGCGTCCTTACGTGGGTGGCTCTTCCGCGCACGGCGGGTATTGCGGCCCGGCGGTGAAGCCGATTGCCCTGCACCTGGTGCAGCAGATTGCGTCCGACCCCGAAGTGGGCATTCCCATCGCCGGCATCGGAGGCGTTGCGGGATGGCGCGAAGCCGCGGAGTTTATTCTGCTGGGCTGCGGCGCCGTGCAAGTGTGCACCGCGGCGATGCATTACGGCTATCGCATCGTGGAAGACATGATCGACGGCCTGAGCAATTGGATGGACCAGAAAGGCTTCCGCACGCTCGACGATTTCCGCGGCCTTTCCCTCCCCAAAGTCACCGACTGGAAGCACTTGGACCTGAATTACAAGATTGTCGCGCGCATCGATCGCGACAAGTGCATCGGCTGCGACCTGTGCTACATCGCCTGCTGGGACGGGGCGCACCAGTGCATCCACATTGAGGGGCACGCGCGGCCCGATACGGTGGAAGCGGCCAGCCACGCGCGCCTGACCGTCACACCCATCGCCAAACTCGACGCCCCGCAGGCCGCCAACGGGAAACGCACGCCGCCAGAGCGCATCCCCAAAGTGGATGAGGAAGAGTGCGTGGGCTGCAATCTCTGCTGGCTGGTTTGCCCGGTAGAGAACTGCATCACCATGGAACAGGTGGATACGGGACGCCCGCGCGAATCGTGGGAGCAGCGTACCGCGGCTGCGTCCAGAGGTTAAGACCATGCCCAATACTCTGATTCGGAATGGCACGGTAGTCACCGCTCGCGAAACCAGGGCGGCGGATGTGTTGATTGAAGGCGCGCGCATAAAGGAAGTCCGCGGCGGCATCCCCACGGAAGCCGCGGAGAAGATCATCGATGCAGCCGGGATGTACGTGATCCCAGGAGGCATCGACGCTCACACGCACCTGGACATGCCCTTCGGCGGCACCACCAGCTCCGACGACTTCGAAACCGGGACGCGCGCCGCCGCGTTCGGCGGCACCACCAGCCTGGTGGATTTCGCCATCCAGGCGCGCGGCACCAGAATGCGCGATGCTCTCGACACGTGGCGGAAGAAGGCCGAAGGGCGCGCCTCCATCGATTACGGCCTGCACATGATCGTCACCGACCTGGGGACATCGGGTCTGGAAGACATGGACGAAATGGTGAATGAAGGGGTGGCCAGTTTCAAGCTGTTCATGGCTTATCCCAACGTCCTCATGGTGGACGACGCCACCATCTTCAAAGCTCTCGCGCGCACTGCCAGGAACGGCGCGCTGGTCTGCATGCACGCTGAAAACGGCAGCGTGATCGATGTGATTGTGGCCAAAGCGCTGGCCGAAGGCAAGACCGCGCCGGTGTATCACGCGCTCACCCGGCCCACCCTCGCCGAGGCGGAGGCCGTGCACCGCGCTATCGCCATGGCGGAAATCGCCGGCGCTCCCGTGTACATCGTCCACCTGTCTTCGGAAGACGCGCTCAACCAGGTGAGGGAGGCGCGCGACCGCGGGGTCCCCGCCTTCGCCGAAACCTGCCCGCAGTATCTGCTGCTTTCCATCGAAGAGCTGGAGCGGCCCAATTTCGAAGGCGCGAAATACGTTTTCACGCCGCCCCTGCGCACCAAAGAGAATCTGCCCAGGCTTTGGGACGGGCTGAAGGACGATCATCTGCAGGTGGTCTCCACGGACCACTGCCCCTTCTGCTTCAAGGACCAGAAGACTCTGGGCAAAGACGATTTCACCAAAATCCCCAATGGCGGACCGGGCATCGAAAACCGCCTGCAATTGATTTATCACCACGGCGTCAACGCCGGTAAACTCTCCTTGAACCGTTTCGTGGAGATCACCTCAACCGCCCCGGCGCGCATTTTCGGCATGTATCCGCAGAAGGGCGAGATTGCTCCCGGCAGCGACGCCGACATCGTAATCTGGGACCCTCAGGCGCCCTATACCATCAGCTCAAAAACCCATCACATGCGCGTGGATTACTCCATGTTCGAGGGCTATCAGGTGCAGGGCAACGCCCGCACGGTGATCTCGCGCGGCGAAGCGATCGTGGAGGGCGGCGTGTTCCTCGGTAAAGCAGGCCGCGGCAACTACCTGCGGCGGCAGGCGCGCGGAGGAGCATGGCAGTAACACCGGACCGCGATCCCGGGCTGTACAACAAGGATCTGGCGCCCATACCGATGGAACGGCGCACCTGGGGCATGTACGACTACGCTTCGCTCTGGGTGGCCATGTCGGTCTGCATTCCGACGTACATGCTGGCCTCGGGATTGATCGCGGGCGGGATGAGTTGGTGGCAGGCCATTGTCACCATCCTGCTGGGCAATCTCATCGTGCTCATCCCCATGCTGCTGAATGCCCACGCGGGAGCGCGGTACGGCATTCCGTTTCCGGTGCTGGTGCGAGCCTCCTTCGGAGTGCGCGGAGCTAACGTACCGGCGGTGTTGCGCGCGCTGGTGGCCTGCGGGTGGTTCGGCATTCAAACCTGGATCGGCGGCCAGGCCATCTACTCCATGCTCAGGATCATCTGGCCGGGCGCAGCCGGCATGGCCGGTGGCATCTGGATCTGTTTTTTCGCATTCTGGGCCCTGAACATCGCGGTGATCTGGCGCGGCATCGAGACCATCAGGTTTCTGGAAGGGATCGGCGCGCCGTTCATGCTGGGAATCGGCTTGCTGCTGTTGTGGTGGATCACCCGCAAGGCAGGCGGCTTCGGACCGGTTTTGAGCGCGCCCGGCAGATTCCACACGCCGGCAGAGTTCTTCCGCTTCTTTGTTCCGTCGCTCACCGGAATGGTGGGCTTCTGGGCTACCGTGGCGCTCAACATTCCCGACTTCACGCGTTATGCCCGGTCCCAGAAGGCGCAGGCGCAGGTCGTGGGACAGGCTCTGGGACTGCCCACCGCCATGACGCTGTATTCGTTCATCGGCGTAGCCGTCACTTCGGCGTCGGTGGTGCTGTTCGGCAAAGCGATTTGGGATCCGGTGGCTCTGCTGGGCAGGTTCAATCAGCCGGTGGTGGCCATTGTGGCGTTGATCGCTTTGCTCGTCGCCACGCTGAACACCAACGTAGCCGCCAACGTAGTTTCGCCCTCGAACGATTTTTCCAATCTGAATCCGCGGCTGATTTCGTTCCGCACCGGCGGATTGATCACCGGCGTGATCGGCGTGCTGATGATGCCCTGGAAACTGCTCACGAATTTCAGCTCGTACATTTTCGGCTGGCTGGTGGGCTATTCGGGGCTGCTGGGACCCATCGCCGGCGTTATGATCGCCGATTATTTCGTGGTGCGCCGCGCGCGTTTGCGCGTGGACGATCTGTACCGCCGCAACGGAGCGTACGAGTACGATCACGGCGTCAACATGCGCGCCGCCGTGGCCCTGGCCCTGGGAATCGCCGTGGCTCTGCTGGGACTGTTCGTCCCCGCGCTGCGGCTGCTCTACGACTACGCCTGGTTTGTGGGCTTTGGCGTCTCCGGGTGCGCGTACGTCGTGCTTATGCAACGCAGTGTCCCTGACGAAGAGGCGCCCGCCAGCTTGCCGGAATTGGAAGGTGAAGGATGATTGCCACCGGATCTGCCGTAGAAACGGTTTCGTTCTATATCAATGGCGCCTGGGCGAAGCCCGCGGGACGCCACATGGGAACCGTCACCAATCCCGCAACGGGCCAGATCATCGCGGAAGTGCCGTACGCCGTTGAAGCCGACGTCGATGGCGCTGTGCGCGCGGCCCAGGAGGCTTTCCTGCGGTGGCGCGACGTTCCAGTGGTGGATCGCGTTCAAGTGCTGTATCGATTCAAAACGCTGCTGGACAAATACAGCAACGACGTCGCCGCCACCTTGACGCGCGAAAACGGCAAGACCACCGACGACGCCAGGGCCGAAGTGCGCCGCATGATCCAGATGGTGGAGGTATCCTGCGGCATGCCCAGCCTGATGATGGGCGATTCGCTCAACGATGTGGCGCCGGGCATCGACTGCAAGACCATCCGGCAGCCCATCGGCGTCTGTGCGGGCATCACGCCGTTCAACTTTCCGGCCATGGTGCCCATGTGGATGTACCCGTTCGCCATCGCCTGCGGCGATACCTTCGTGCTGAAGCCTTCAGAGAAAGTGCCGCTCACCCCGACCCGGGCCATCGAACTGCTGCATGATGCAGGGCTTCCGCCGGGCGTGGTCAATCTGGTGCACGGCGGCAAAGAAGCCGTGGATGCCCTGCTGCACCATCCGCTGGTAAAGGCCCTGTCGTTCGTGGGCTCGACGCTGGTGGCGAAGTACATTTACGCCACTGCGGCCGCCGAAGGCAAGCGTGTGCAGGCCCTGGGCGGCGCCAAGAATCACCTGGTAGTGATGGGGGATGCCGACATGGCCAAAACCGTCGATGCGATCATCGGCTCGGCATTCGGCGCCGCCGGTGAACGCTGTCTGGCGGGAAGCGTGCTGGTGCCGGTGGGCGACGCCGCAGATCCGCTGCTGGAGTTGCTGGTGAAGCGGACACAAAAGCTCGCCGTCGGTGATGGCGCCGAGAGCGGCATCGAGATGGGCCCGCTGGTCACTGGCGATCATCGCGCGAGAGTTGCGAGCTACGTTGAGAAAGGCGTGGCCGAAGGCGCCATCCCCCTGGTGGATGGGCGCGAGCGCAAACCCGCGAGCGGCGGCTTCTACCTTGGGCCTACCATTTTCGACCACGTGACTCCGGAGATGACCATCGCCCGGGAGGAGATCTTCGGCCCGGTGCTTTCGGTGATCCGGGTAAGGACGCTGGACGAGGCCATCGACCTGGTGAACCGGTCGCCGTTCGGCAACGCCACCGCCATTTTCACCAGCGACGGCAAATCGGCGCGCGAATACTCCTCGCGCATCGAAGTCGGCATGGTGGGAGTGAACGTCGGCGTCGCCGCGCCGATGGCCTTCTTCCCCTTCGCTGGTTGGAAGAACTCCTTCTTCGGAGACCTCCACGCTCACGGTAAGGATGCGGTGTCGTTCTACACCGAGCAGAAGGTAATCATGAGCCGCTGGTTCTAGCCCGGCACGGGGCAGGCCGCCCCTAAATGTCCTTAATGTCGAGCTTGACACGGCCGCGATGTTCGAGGCATACTAACTGCCATTACCGGAACTCAGATTTCGGTTGTGCAAGGGGAGTAACAGCCAGCAGGCTGCTAAGAATCAACGTGGGGCGGCCCCGCACTCCTTCGTCCTCCCCGGTGGGAGGCGTTCGACGTGCCACGGTTGGGTCGGATCAGCTTAGGGTGCCGTGTCGAACGCCCTGGGGCAGCTTCCTGCCTTGTCACTGAATGAGTGGCGGTAAGAGGGAGCGTGGATGCCTACAAGGAAGACGTCGTTTGCGTCGGTCGCATGTTCGCTGGCGCTTTTCACCAGCTCCTGGCTGTATGGCCAGGCAACCGGAAGCATTTCGGGCACGGTAACGGACAGCACGGGCGGCGCCGTCGCTGGAGCTCAGGTAACGGTCACAGCTCAGGCCATTGGAGTTTCGCGCGGCGCCACTACTGACGACAAGGGTCAGTATCTTTTCCCTCTGCTGGGCGTAGCCGACTTCACTGTCCGTGTTGCGATGAACGGCTTTCAGACCGCGGAAGCCACGGACATCCGGCTCCAGGTGGACGAACATCGGGAACTGGACTTCAAGCTTGTTCCCGCGTCCGTGAACACCAGCATTGAAGTAAGCGCCACTCCGGTGGCCGTGCAGACGACAGATGCGACCCTCGGCCAGGTGATCACGTCCGAGCAGGTCACCGACCTTCCCTTGAACGGCCGCGATTTTGTCCAGTTGGCGACACTGACGCCGGGCGTTACGCAGGAAAGCAACCCCAACAGCTTTTTCAATGGTGGCCCCAGCAGCGAAACGTCCGCTCGCGGGTCGTATTCTCTTTCGGTGGGCGGATCGCGCGCGAACAGCACCGATTGGCTGCTCGATGGCAACGACAACAACGAACTGACCGCTGGCGGCATCGCGGTTCTGCCGTCGATCGACGCCATCCAGGAGTTCAAGGTTCTGACCTACAACTACTCCGCCGAATGGGGAACCCGCGCCGGCCCGACGGTCCTGGTAACGACAAAGTCCGGCTCGAACGCCTTCCACGGAAGCCTCTTCGAGTTCTTCCGCAATACCGACCTGGACGCGCGCAGCTTTTTCGCGTCGTCGACGGAGAAGTTTAATCTGAATCAATTCGGGGCTTCGTTGGGCGGTCCGGTCCGGAAGGACAAGACCTTCTTCTTCGCCGATTATGAGCAGAAATATCAGCGTCACGGGATTCCGTTTGTGGGTCTGGTTCCCACCGAGGCCATGCGGAACGGCGACTTCACCGCCGATGCCTTCGGCAATCCCCGCCAGGGTTTTCTGAACAATCCGAATGTAGGTGGGGCTGCGAACACCGATTTCCAATGCGACCCGGCGGGCAATCCTCTTCCGGTGGCGCCCGACGGCACCCAGCCCGCCGGTACCAACTGCAACAAGATTCCGCAGGGCCTCATCAACCCGATTGGGCAGGCGCTCATTAATCTGTATCCCTTGCCCAACGCGAACAACCCGGCGCTCGGCTATAACTACGTGAACGAGCCGGTGAGGTCACTCAACGAAGGGAAATTCGACATCCGTCTGGACCAGAACATCTCCACCAAAGACTCGGTCTTTGCGCGCTTCAGCTACGATCAGGCGGTGTCGTACGTGCCGGGTGGTGCGCCGGGATTTGCCGAAGAGGCCCCCTTTGCCAGCAATCAGGGGATCATAAACCACGCTCGGAACGTTGCCGTTTCCGAGACCCACATTTTCTCCCCGACTTCGGTGAATCAATTCAACGCCGGCTACAACCGGATTCTCGACTACATCACGTCCCAGGGCTCCGGAAGCTGCTACTCCCAGACTCTGGGCATTCCTGGCGCGAATCTGGGAGGAGAGAGCTGCGGACTCACTTCGACGCAAATGGATGGCGGGTACTGGTCGCTGGGCGATCGCGGCTATACCCCTTTCCAAGGCGGCACCAACGTTTTCACCATCTCCGATTCCTTCGATATGATTCGCGGCAATCACGATATCAAGATCGGCGGGGAGATCCGAGCTAACCAGATGAATGTGAGGGCCGAAGGCTTCCAGGATGGGTACTGGATCTTTACCGGCTTTTGGGGAGGAGAGCCGGAAGCGGATCTTCTGGAGGGCCTGCCGAGTCTGGCTATCCACGATCAGACATTCGATGGCGACGTGACTGGCCGGCGCTGGAAGCTGTTCCGCCCCTACGTGGAAGACAACTGGCGGCTGGGCAAGAACCTGACGTTGAATCTCGGATTGGCCTGGGCGCTGCTGACACCCGTGACCGAAGCCTTCAATCGCCAGGCGGACTTTGACCCGGCGACCGGCGAATTCCTGATTGCGGGCCAGAACGCCGGGCCGGCCGCGGGCATCCAAATGGACAAGACCGCACTCGAGCCGCGCCTGGGCGCGGCGTGGAAGCCGTGGGGCAGCCAGACCACTGTCGTTCGCGGAGGCTATGCGATTTTCCACGATTCGTCCTGGAACCAGGGCGGGCAGGGGCTTTGGCAAAACCCACCCTACTATGCGGAATCGGACTATTTTGGCTTTGGCGGCGCGTGTACATTCGCGACGGCCGCTTGCGCCACTCAGTATGGGCTGGCGCCGTCGGCCCAGAGCGTGTCCGCCGGGTTTCCGATTTTCACCTCGCCGCCGAATCCTCTCGATTTCACGGGCACCCTGCTGGCGCAAAACACCAATTGGAAGCAGGGCCGGGTCCAGCAGTTCAACGTCAACGTCGAACATCAGCTTCCCGGCCAGGTGCTGCTGACGGTGGGGTATGCCGGGTCTCGCGCTTCCCACATTCTGATAGACGGCAATAACATCAACGTGAGCTCTCCTGGGGCCTGCGGCGCCGTCTCGGGCTACACACTGGGCTGCGGCCCGGGTGGAGCGGCATTCGGCGTTCCCTATACGGCGTTCCCGTATTCCACCATCTCCAACGTCAGTGACCTTGGTGTCGCACATTACGATTCTCTCGAGATTAAAGCGGAGACCAAGAGCTCGAAATACGGCCTGTACGCGCTGCTGGGTTATACCTACTCCCGCAACCACGACAACGGATTCACGGATGGACTGGGGACGCCCCTGGGAGCAACCTACTATCCGCTACCGGGGTGGCAGCAACTCGATTGGGCTCTCTCTCAGATCAACCTCGACAACAGTTTCACCGCCAGCGTGATCTATCAACTACCCTTTGGCAAGGGCAGGCAATTCGGTAGCAATTGGCCTCGTGCCGCCGACTTGATCGCCGGTGGGTGGGAGACGACCGTGATTGAGAAAATCACTTCCGGCTTCCCCGTTTTCATCGTCGATAGCGATAACGGTTCCGGGGTCAACTTCGAGAACAACGGAAACAGCCTCAACCGTCCGGACCAGACGTGTAACCCGCAGTTGAGCAGTACCTCTCTGAACCAGTGGTTCAACACGAGTTGCTTTGCGGCGCCGGCGAGCGGAGAACTTGGAACTGCGTCCCGGACGCCGGTATCCGGACCGGGCTTCGTGAATACCGATTTCTCGCTTATCAAGCATTTCCCGCTGCCGTTCCGCGAAGGCGCGCGGCTGGATTTCCGGGCGGAGGTGTTCAATCTCTTCAACCATCCGCAGTTCGGTACGCCGAACGCGGACTTCAACGCGCCGGCGACGTTCGGCGTAGTGAACTCGACCGTGAATAATCCGCGTCTGTTCCAATTCGCTCTCAAGATGGCTTTCTGACCGGCGAGGTACATGACGCGACGCCACCCCTGTTGTCTGGCTATTGGTTTGCTCCTGCTGGCCGGCCCTTGTGGCTGGCCGCAGCAGCGGCGCAAGGTAATCATCGACGAGGACTGCTCGGGGCCCGGCGGCAGCAACCTGCAGACGCTACTGGTGATGATCCAATCCCCGCAAGTGGAGGTGCTGGGCATCACCGTGGTCAGTGGGGACCAATGGCGCGATGAAGAAGTGGCGCACACGCTGCGCCTGCTCGAAATCATCGGCCGCTCGGATATTCCGGTGGTGAAGGGGGCGGCTTTCCCCCTGTTGCACACTCGCGCCGAAGACCAACTATGGCAGAAACGCTACGGCAGGATCTCCTACGGGGGGGCTTGGGATGAGCGGTGGTATCACCAGCCCTTTGTCGTGCCGCCTCTCCCGGAAGGGCAGCCCGGCAGCAGAGCCGCGGACGAAGATGCGGTCCACTTCCTGCTCCGAATGGTGCACAAATACCCCCACGAGGTGACCATCTACGAGGGCGGACCGATGACCGACCTCGCGCTGGCGATTGCCGTCGATCCGGAGTTCGCCGAACTGGCCCGGGAACTCGTCTTCATGGGGGGAAGCCTGAATCCCCAGACTCGCGATCCCGAGTTCGCCAACAATCCGCGCCACGAATTCAATTTCTGGTTTGATCCGGAAGCCGCGCAGATGGTCTTGCGGGCGCCGTGGAAGAAGATCGTCTGCACGCCAACGGACATTTCGATCAAGACTCGTTTGACCGCGGAAATGGTCAAGCGCATTGAAGCAAGCGGAACGCCGCTGGCGCATTACCTCGCACGCTTTTTCCAACCGGGCGAGGGGAACGACTACATGTGGGACGAACTGGCCGCAGCCGCGTGGATCGAGCCATCCCTCATCACTCAAAAGGAAACTCGCTACATGGGCGTGGATACCGACCGGGGAGCGGGATACGGAAACACATTGACCTGGACGCAAGACGATAAGCCGCAAATTGCAGGGCAGCCGGTGGAGATTCAGTTGGACCTGAACGCCGAGAAGTTCTATCAAATGTTCGTAAGCCTGATGAGTGCCCCCACGCCGGCCGCTCACTGAGCCGGTCGCGGCGGCGCGGCCGACGGCCGATCTCGCAAGGCAAATACGAATTGCTGGATCCCGCTCCGCTCACGCTCCACCTCCGCCGCCGATGTTTCGCGCAACTGCTCGTAGAGATCGAACTCTTTCCGGGCTTTCAGCCTTTCTCCGGTCTGCTGCAAGGCCTGACCGAGGCGATAGTGCACCTCCTGTTGCCGGGTACCGGCTTCGATCGCCTCTTGATAAGCGGAGATGGCATTGGGGAAGTCCATGAGGCCGGAATCGACAATGCCGAGCTGCAGCCAGGCGTCGGCCAGGGCCGGATCGAGGCGCACGGCCTTTGCCAGCAGGGATCGCACCTGCGCCGTGGTCTGGCGGTCCTCCAGGCCCTTCCAGCGGTTCCAAAGACTGGTCGCATAGTAGTAGTTGGCCAGGGCATTATCTGGTTGCAGCCTGGCGAATCGCGCGAGCCTCTCCACAAAGCCATCCATCTGCCCGATTTCGGCGTTTTGCACTTTACCGAGGAAGAGGTAAGGGCCGGGATCGGAGGGGTTCAGGTCAGCCGCCTCGAAGAAGCGCTGCGCCGCTTCCTCGTAGGACCCGCGGGCGTAAAAAGCCGCGCCGAGGCCCAGCAGCATGCGGACCGAGCTTGGAAACAGGCGATTGCCTTTCGCAAAAACTGCCCCGGCCTGCTCGGCCGCGCGGTGCGTCAGGAGTTCGGTTCCCCAATCGAAGAGGTTGGTCTCGGTCGCATTCAGTTCCGCCGCGCGCTGATACTCGCGAACCGCATCGAGAGCATTTCCCCGTCTCTCCTCGACGTCCGCGAGCGAATGGTGCAGTTCGGCGTTTGCGGGCTCGCGCTCGACCGCTTCACGCAGCGATTTTTCCGTCGCTGGTGGGACCGCCGGCCCGCCTGCGCCCGGTTCCTTGCTCAGCGAAGCCGCCGCCCTCGCCAGCGTCTCGGTGGAACGCACAACCGTATCGGAGCCGTGGCCGCCGCGATTGTTGGTGTCGACCACTCCCGCCACAATAAAACTGGGTTCGTCGAAGAACTCAGCCGTTCCCGCCGCGGTGGGCGCAGCCGCGAGGGTGAGGTCAACCTGTTTCGTCTCCTTCGCTCCCAGAACGAAGGGACCGAAAGCGGCCTCGGCGTATCCGGCCATCTCCGCGCGCAGCGTGTACCTGCCTCCGTGAAGCGCCGAAAAGCGATAGCTTCCCTGGGCATCCGTATGCGCGATCAACGCATGCCCTGGAGCGTCGAGCAGCAGGGAAACGGCGGCGGCTGGCAGGGGACTGGAGTGCGCGTCCCGAATGGTCCCCTGGACGACGGCTGGGCCCTCAGCCTCGGGGGATTGTCCCAGGGCCAGCGGGGCCAGGAACGCTATTGCCGTCAGGGTGCACGCAAAGGAGGTTCCGCGCATAGACAACGCAATTGTAGTGGTTGACAAGGCTGGCCCGCAATCGCCTGATGCAGGCGTCAGCGCATTTGATCGAGGGCCCGCTGAGCCTCAACATGATCCGGATGCTGCTTGAGAAGTGCGAGAAGCACACTCCGGGCCTTCTCCGGGTGACCCTCCAGGCTGTAAACTCGGGCGAGGTTCAGGTAAGACTGATCGAAGGCGGGCGCCACGCGGATGGACTCTTCGAACGCGGCAACGGCTTCATCCCGCCGCTCGGTCCTCAGACAGAGCACTCCAAGGTTGTTCAGGGCTTCCGGGTAGACGGGCCGCAATTGCAAAGCCCTCCGCAGATACTGGTAGGCGCGTTCGGTGTCGCCCGTTTGCGCGAAGACCATGCCGAGGCTGTAATTCACGTCGGGATCGCGAGGCCCCACAGCAAGCGCCCGCTCCAGTGTTTTGCGCGCTTCCTCCCAGCGCTTCTGCTGCCGGTACGCGTTGCCGAGATTCTGGAGAGCGATCAAATGGTCGGGACTTACCCGGAGAGCTTCCTGGAAGTAGCCGATGGCCTCGCCGGTACGCCCGCCGCGAGTGGCCAGGAGGCCGAGGTTGTTGAACGCGTTCGGCCTGGTTTCGGGATAGCCCGCCGGGAGCTTCGCGGCTCGCTCGAAGCTGGCTCGCGCTTCGCTGGCCCTTTCCAGTTTCAGGTAAACGCTCCCCAGTCCGTAGAGCGCCTCGGCGCTGGATGGATCGTCGCGAAGAGCAAGGCGGAAAGCCGCTTCCGCCTGATCGAAATAACCCCGCTGGAAAAACACCGAGCCGTAGGAGAGGTAGTTTCGCGCAAATTCGTAAGTGTCCGAAACACCGGGAAAGGGCAGCGCTCTCGACAGACGCTCCGCGGTAGTGCGGGGGATATGCCGGAGGTCTTGTTCGACATGCTCCGGATTGACACGCCCCTGGTAGACCTTGACAATGTCGCCCTTTTCATCAATCAGAAACGACGTTGGAAGAATGAGGTCACGATGCCGGTCAAACAGGTACCGATAAAGAAGGCTGTAGACACCGGCCACATCATCCGATCCGCGCAGGACGGGAAAAGAAGAATCGGGGGCGCGCACGGCGTCTCCCCCGGCGTCTATGGCCAGCAATTGCAGCCATCGAGGCGCCCGGGCGTTGTCCTCGCCGCCGTCCGCACGTGTCGCCTGAAAGCGAAGCAACACCGGCGTGCCGCGGAGCGAGGACAGCGTCCAAACCCGGCCGGCTGAGTCCGGAAGAGAAAAGTCTGGTGCGGAAACGGGCACGAGCAGCCACGTTTCAGCCGTGTCCGGTAGCCGTTCACTTTCCTGCCGCTCGTCCGCGGCGGACATCCGCTCACGGAATGCCTCTACCCGCCGCGGTTCCATCCCCTCCTCCACCCAGATTCGGTGATTCGGCGGAAGGCCCTCGAGTTGTTGTACCAACCCGCTCGGCCAGCGGATGGATACCTTTACCGAGCCCCTCGCCGTCCCCAGACCGAAGAAGACCTCCTTGCTGTGTTGGGAGAGAAATCCCGATCCGGCTTGCAGTATCCGGGTCTGCCGGCCCGCTGCGGTTTCCACCGTGATGGCCGCGCCGATGGCGTCGCGATTGCTCTTTCGGCCGCGGAGACGGATAGCGATCGCGGGCGGCAGTTCCTCCATCACGTTGCGCAACAGCCTCAACTGCGGAGCGTTGCGGCTCTTTAGAAACACTTCCTGTCGCCCGTCGTGGTCGAAATCGGCCAGCGCGAAGGCTCTGCCGTCCTCCAGAAAATCCAGGCCGACAGCGCCGGAAACGTCGGAAAACGTACCATCCCGATTGTTGGCGTAGAACATGTTGCGCTCGTAGCCGCTCCAGGTGTAGTCGGCGCGGATCAGCTCGTTGATGGCGTTCCATCCCTGCTCATAGTCGTAAGAAGCCCGGGCCTCGTCCGGAGAATTGGCCACCACCTGGCGCCAGAAGTAGCTGTTCAGATCTTCGCGCACCGCGCCGGAAAGCATGCCGTTGGCGATGTAGAGGTCGGGGAAGCCGTCGTGGTCAAAGTCCCAGGCATCGCTCGACCACGCCCAACGGCCCAGGCCGACTCCGCTGGAGGCGGTCACCTCCTGAAAGGTCCCGTCGCCGCTGTTGCGGAACAGGCTATTACCCATGGCGTGTTTTTGATAGAGCGCCCGCACCCGTTCGGGCGAGTCCTTCCTGAAGACGTCCTGCATCGAAATGCGCTCGCCCGCGGCAGTCCACATGTCGGCCGAGTACAGGTCCTGGGCGCCGTCATTGTCGTAATCGAACCAGCCGACGCTCATGCCGGCGCCCACGTCTTCCACGCCAGCCTGTGGCGCGACGTCGGTGAACTTTCCATCGCCGTTGTTGCGATAGAGATTCTTGCGGCCGAAGTCGTTGACCACGTACAGATCGGGCCAGCCATCCCGGTTGTAGTCGTTCCAGGCGCAGGCGAAACTGTAGCGCGTGTTGTTTTTGTCGAGGCCCGTTTCCGCGGTGACGTCGCGAAAGGTTCCGTCCCGGTTGTTGCGCATCAGGAAATTAGGAGGTCCGTTTTCCGCGTCGTAGTAAGGAACGGGGTATTTATATTGATCCGTGCCCTGGTAATAGACGTACAGGCAGAAGTAAATGTCGAGCCAGCCGTCGCGGTCATAGTCGGCCGCCGCCGCGCTCGTGAAGGTCCCTTGCGGCGTACCGGCGAACTGAAACGCCTCCGGCCTCAGCCGGAACTTGCCGCCGCCCTGATTCAGGAACAACAGCGGCCCGTTGCTCCGCACGACCACCAGATCCTGTCGTCCGTCGTTATCGACGTCGACAAAGAGCGCGCAGGCCGTGTTTTCGAGAATCCCCACGCCCGACCCTTCCGTGATGTCCTCGAACGTTCCATCCCCGTGATTCCGATAAAGCCGGTTGGGCAAGCGGGCTGGCTGGCAAACATAAAGATCGTCGAATCCGTCGCCGTCAATGTCTCCGGCCGAAACGCCGTTATGACCGTATATGTCGATCCCACATGCGCTATCGAGAACCGTGCGCCAGTAATCTACTCCGTGAAGTAACTGGTCCGAGTAAGAAGCGTTCGCTCCGAATGCCGCCCGAGTAACATCCGCATAACAGGGCCTGGCGGACCGGCTGCGCGTCTCGTCCTCCATCCGCCAAACGCGGACGCGATACTCGCCCGTGGACGCCGTTTCCCATTCAAGTTCCCAGAAACCCACGCGTTGCTCGCGATAGAAGCCCTGGCCGGCGCCGACGAGCTCATAGCGTACTCGGGTCCGAAGCCGGCTCGGAGGGCCATCGATTCTGGTCACTTGAAACTCGGCCATCACGATCTTCGAAAAGCCGCTCATGGCGGCGCGGAATTCCTCGAGAAACGCGGTTGCTCCAGGTTTGGTCTCCGACTGGAACGCGATTCGGTGGACCGCCAACTGCGGGCCCGGACGTACAATCCTGGATTCGGCCGGCCGCAGCGATGCCCCCAGGAAGCCGTCCGCCAGCGCCTTCTCGATCGCCTGAAGACGCCGTGGAGATGCAAGCAAGCTGGCGCTCCACTCGGCCAGAATCGCGGCGATCTGGTCGTGGTACTTCTCCGTAACGAAATCGTCGAAACCCGCTTTCGTCCTGAGGAGCGCGGCATCGAGCGGCATCTGCGCTGGATAGTGAGGATGCAGGCGAAACTCGCCGCCAGCCGAAAGCCCAGCAGGCGGTGTGAAGGCGCCGGGCCCAAGGCGCATCAGGGCCGCGGAAGCTGCCTGGCAGGATCGGATGAGGAAGTTGCGTCTAGCAGGATCGACCGAATGGCTCACGTCGCAATCTGAAACCTAGAATCTCACATTGGACCGCTGCACCGGCAGCGTTGGCTTCCCGGTGCTATGATCGATTTCGACTTATGGGCCATCGGGTGGTTCCCGCGCTGTTTTGGTGCGTCGTCCCCATCGCCGTCGCAGCACAACCGGCTGGACCTTACCCGGCGCATTGGTGGGCACCAGTTCCCGAGGAACAGAGGGCGGTCTGGGAGATACTGCCGCAAGCCGCCAAACCCGGCCAGGTGATTCTTTCCAAACGCAACGAACTCGGAATCCTCTCTAACTTCGCCGCCACTCCGTTTACGTTTCGTGGCAAGTGGTATGCAAGCGTTGAGGGGTTCTGGCAAATGATGCTCTATCCGGAAGGCCCCGGCGATCCTCGCGCGAAGGCTCCAGGAATCGTATGGCCGCATACGCGTGGCGAAGTGGCGCGGATGATCGGATTTGAGGCCAAAGACGCCGGAACCGCCGCCGAGGCGAACATGCGGCGAATCGGAATCGATTGGGTGACTTTCGAAGGCCAGCGGATGGAGTACAGATCGATGACGTGCGCCGGCCACTATGACCTTATCGTGGCGGCGATGCGGGCGAAGATGGAGCAGAATCCAAAAGTGCGCCAAATCCTCCTGGCCACTGGAGACCTCACCTTGCTGCCCGACCACATTGAAGAAGCCGGCGCCCCGGCGGAATGGCGCTATACACGGGTCTGGATGGAAATCCGAAGGGAGCTTCGGACTCAGCAGGAGCGAGGCGGGAAGTGACTTGCCGGGTCTGGTCGCTGGCCGCCCTGGCAATCGCCGCTACCATCGCCAGCACCACGGCGGCCTCCGAGGAGCCATCGTCCGCGCCGGCCGCAGCCGCGGATGCGCCTGAAATACACCTGGGCAAGGGCTACGACGACCTGAAGCAAGGCAGGTACGACGAAGCCGTGAGTGAATTCCGGGTGGCGCTCCGGCTGGATCCGAAGCTGGTCATGCGCGCGCGCTTTCCGCTGGCCGTGGCGCTTTTCGAGCTAAGGCAATCCGATGCGGCGCGCCGGGAGCTTGAAGCCGTGCGCCGCGAGGTTGGCGATCATCCCAACGTTCTGTATTACCTGGGGAGGCTGGACTTGCTGGATCGGAACTTCGAGGGCGCGATCCGGAATCTCAGTAAGGCCGCGGCCAAACCTCCGTTCCCGGACACGGCTTACCACCTCGGGTTTGCTTACTTGAAACAGGGCAATCTCGAGGCCGCGGAGAAATGGCTAAAGGTAGCCGCCGAGACCAATCCCCGGGATAGCGCCGTTCCTTACCAGCTCGCGCTCGTCTATCGCAAGCAGGGCCGCGAGGAAGAAGCGAAAAGGGCTTTTGCACTGTCCGGGGAACTGCGCCGACGCGATTCCGATGATTCCCAGCTCAGATCGGAATGCGCGCAGAAGCTGACGCAGGGCCCCCGCGACGAAGCCCGCGCGGTTTGCCAGCGCCTGTATGATCCCAACGACGCGGAGAAACTAACTGCGCTGGGATTGCTCTACGGCGAACATGGGGATTTGGAGGCAGCGCTCGACCCCTTGCGGCGCGCCGCGTCGGTGGCCCCGCAAGCGCCGCAGATGCAATACAACCTGGCGTTTACGTACTATCGGCTCAACCGGTTCGAGGAGGCGCGGACCCCGATCGCCGCCGCCGTCCAGCGATGGCCGGACGTATTCCAACTGAATGCCCTGTACGGCGCGGTTCTTTCGAGACTGGGCGAGGACCTTGCCGCGTATCAGGCGTTAAGCCGCGCGCATCAGCTCAATCCGCAGGATGCCGGAACGGCCGATCTCCTCTTCGCGACCGCGCTCCGCCTTGCGCGGAAGAGCCTGATCGCGCAGCAGTATTCCGATTCTCTTCGTTACTTCGAAGAAGCGGCCAACCTGCGGCCTGCCGATCCCGAGCCACACCGAGGTGAAGCCGAAGTTTACGATGTCGCGGGCCGCCACGACGAAGCGGCGGCAGAACGGCAGCAGGCCGGCCGCCTGGCCGAGGGCCGGTAGGTCACGCCTGTCGTGCGGCGCCCAGGCGCTTCTGCTCCACGATACCCCGGGTTTCATCGACGATCACCAACTGGTTGCTCTGGACCCCCGTAAACCGCTGCCGCGCCCCGCTCGGCCAGCGAATCTCCGCGTCGATCTTCTCGATCTTACCCAGCCCGAAATGCAATCGCTTGTCGTTCACGGAAAGATAACTGGACTGCGCCAGCACTTCCTGCGCCTGGCGGTGTTCGCCGTATTTCACGATCACGCGCGCGCCGATGGCGCTGCGGTTGGATTTCGTCCCGATTAGCCGGAATTTAATCCAGCGGTTTGTTCCGCGCACATCGTTGCGCAGGAGCGACGGCGGCTCATTCAGGTTCACGATGACAATGTCCAGATCGCCGTCGTTATCGAAATCGCCAAACGCGCAACCGCGGCTGCAATGGACGGCCGATACGCCGGGCCCGCCCTCTTCCAGCAACTCTTCAAACCGGTCCTTGCCCGGATTGCGGAAAAGCACGCGCCGGCTGCGGTAGGCAAACTGAGGCAGTCTCCTCGAAACCTCCGGATATACACCGCCGGTGACCCAGAACAATTCAGGGTGGCCGCAATTATCCAGGTCCACGATTCCCGCACCCCAGCTCACAAACCGGGTCTCGACGCCGAGCCCCGATGCGATGGTCACGTCAACGAAGCCGCCGTCGCCCTGGTTGGCGTACAGCGCAGGCGTGTCTTCGGTGAAATGCGTTTTCAGAATGTCGAGGCGTCCATCCAGGTTGAAGTCGCCGATGCCCAGGCCCATGCCCGCCTGTTCCTGGCCGTCCTCGTTGAGCGCTACCCCCAGCGGCAGCCCGGACTCGGTAAAGGTTCCGTCGTGATTGTTGATGTAGAGCAGGCTGGATGTGGAATCGCAGGCCACGTAGATATCCGGCCACCCGTCATCATTGAAGTCGGCGGCCACCGCAGTCAGCCCATAGCCCGGCGCCGGCGCCAGTATCCCCGCCTGCCGGCTGACTTCGGTGAAAGTCCCGTCGCCGTTGTTGCGATAGAGGGAATGAGAATCCTGCGGCAGTCCCCTTGGGCCGCAATTGATCGGAATCCCCTTGAAATTGCAGTTGGGGTCGATTCCGGCCGCGGGAACCATGGCGGGATCGAACCTCACGTAACGGGATACGAACAGGTCCAGGTTTCCGTCGCGGTTGTAGTCGAGGAAGCAGCACCCGGTTGCCCAGCGGATTTCGTCCCTCCACAAACCGGCCTCCCGTGTGACATCGCTGAAAGTCCCGTCCCCGTTGTTGTGGTACAGAATATTGTGGCCCCAACCGGTCACGAAAATGTCGTCAAAGCCGTCGCCGTCATAATCCGCCACCGTCACGCCCGAAAACCAGCCGATCCTCCGGAGGCCGGCGGCGTCCGTCACATCGGAAAACGTGCCGTCCCGATTATTGCGATAGAGCCGGTTGGTGGTTCCGGGCGGCGCGCCCCCCCATCGCGTTCCCGAAAGGAGGAAGATGTCAAGCCAGCCATCGTTGTCGTAATCGAGGAAAGCAACACCGCACCCGGTTGCGTCAAGGATGTAAGCGGTACGATCCTCGTCACCGTAGACGATCGGGGCGATCAGACCGGCTTGTGCGGCGATGTCGGTGAGCCGGGAGTCAAAGGGCAGACCGGAGGGCCTGGGACGCGCAGTAGCTTGCACTCCGCGCGAAGCCATTTGGGCGCGCGCGAAAAAAGGCAATGAGAAGGACGCCAGCAGAGACCGGCGGGTGAGCCAGAGAGACATGGCAAGTTACCGATTATAGTCTGGTTCTCCCGAGGTTCAAATCGTCAGCGCCATCGCCCGACCATCAGGGGCTTACCGGCGCCGATTGATCTCATCAGGCTGCGGTGGGCCGGTGCATCCGCGCTTCGATCCAGGTCACCCAGCGGTCCAGCCCCGCGCCCGTTGTCGCCGACGTCCGGATAATCTCCAGCCCCGGATGAATCTGCCGCGCATTGTCGCAGGCCAGCGCGTCGTCGAATTGCAGGTGGGGCAGCAGATCGATCTTGGTCAGCAGCATCAGGTCGGCCTTGTAGAAAATGCCCGGGTACTTCAGCGGCTTGTCCTCTCCCTCGGTGACGCTCATGAGCACCACCTTGCTGTTCTCGCCGAGGTCGTAGCTGGTAGGGCACACCAGGTTGCCCACGTTCTCGATCAGTAGCAACTCCAGATCCGCCAGGTTCCATTCGGCGATGGCGTTCTCCACCATGCGCGCATCCAGATGACAGGCGCCCGCGGTGGTGATCTGTTTCACCGGGAAGCCCGCGCGGGCCAGCCGCCGCGCGTCGTTGTCGGTTTGCAGGTCGCCGGTGACCACGGCCACGCGGGTATCGGGCGCGAGCCGTTCCAGAGTCCGTTCCAGTAGCGCGGTCTTGCCGGAGCCGGGCGAGCTGATGAAATTCAGACAGAAAATGCCGTGTTCGAGGAAACGTTCGCGCAGCGCCGCGGCGATGGCGTCGTTGGCGTTCAGCACCTTGCGCTCAATGGGAATCTGGCTCATCTTCTTCCACCTCCAGGTAGCTCAGGTCCAGCTCGTCCCGCGGCCCGCGCTCGATGTCCAGCGAAGCGGCCCGCAATTCGGTATCGCGCACCAGCACCTCGAAACAGAAGCGCAGCGAGGAATCGTCGATGCCGGCGAACTCGCCGATACGCAGACCGATTTTCTTCAGGCGCGCGCGCGGCTGCCGCGCCATCTCCTTTTGTACCGCTTCGATCACCGAATTCGCGATGCCCAGTTCGTGCATGCCGGAAGATCCATTGTGCGCTCCGGCGGGCCGCCGGGCAAGCGGCTACAGGCGCGCGTTCCGTAGCCGCAGCGCGTTGGAGATCACCGGGACGGTCTACTCGAGGGACTCCGCGTTCAGAATCCCGGCAACTTGCACCCGTAAGACCGGTGCTTGGTCGGCGCCGGTTTGCCAGACCAGCGGCCAATGAATACCGAAGTACTCGTGAACCAGAATGTTCCGCAATCCCACGATGTCAGACCACGGCACCCATTGGTGCCGAACTGTGAGTTCCGGGCTGAGCCGCGCGACCGCCTCGCCGATAATGGTCAGCTTCTGCGCGATGGCGTAGCAAAGCGTTTCGTCGGCCAGGAAATCCGCCTCGGAGCGGCAGGCAATCGCGTTTGCAATCCGGTCCAGCGCTTCCAGAACGTCGTTCAGCCGCTGTCGATCACGCCGCATAGATCAGCTGGGCCTCGGCCAGCACGCCGGGCCGGATGAGTGGCTTTAGCGCGGGCTTCACGGCCAGATCGACTCGGCGGCCGAGTAGAGCCGTCAGCTCACGCGTCATTGCCGAAACGCCCAGTAGTCCGGGGCGCGCGCCGGGCAGGAAATCGACGAGGAGATCGACATCGCTATCGGGCCGCATGTCGCCGCGCGCGGCCGAACCAAACAAGGACAACTCCCTGACCTGGTGGCGGCGGCAAATCTCCGCGATCGCGGCCTCGGGCGCTTCGATGCCAGCGGCGATGGTCATGGACCAGGTCCCCTCCACATTATCCGCTACCGGGCAAGGGACACGAACCGGATTGGTACGACGCCCGCAGGACGGTCAGTCGCGACTGATTACAGCCGTGTCTTCCGCAACCGCAACGTGCTGGAGGTCACCGGGGCGGAGCTGAATTCAGCAGGAGGCCGGGTTAGGTTAGGGCACACCCGAGAGGCGAATCACTGGCCGCCCTTCGACGTGAGAATCTCCAGCAGCGCGAGCGCATGCGGCGTGAGCTTCAGCGCCAGCGCTCCGCCGGTCAGCGCCCTTGTTTCCGCCGCCGGCAATGCCCCCGCGCGGATCAACGTCCGTTGTTGCTCGCGTGAGGGGCGGTTGCATCCGGCGTCACGCCCGCCACTTCGGAGGCATCCCCCCGAACGACCGGACAATGCGTGAGCCGAGCCCGGTTACGCTCGTTCCTGATACGTGCCTTCCGCCGTGCTGATGCGGATCTTCTCGCCGGGGTTGATGAACGGAGGCACCTGCACCACCAGGCCCGTCTCCATCGTCGCCGCCTTCGTCACGTTGGAAACCGTCGCGCCCTTCAGGCCGGGCTCGGTCTCCGCCACGGTCAGGTCCACGGTGGCGGGAAGTTCCACGCTGATCGGCTTGCCCTCGTAAAACTCCACGTTGACCTTCAACTGCGGGATCAGATAATTCACCGCGTCGCCGAGCAATTCCTTCGGCAAATGCATCTGCTCGAAGTTCTCGGTGTCCATGAAATAGAAAAACTCGCCGTCGTCGTACAAATATTCCATCTCCCGTTCGTCCAGCGCGATGCGGTCCACGCGGTCCTCCGAGGAAAACCGGTGTTCCGTCTGCGAGCCGCTGCGCAGGTTGCGCATCTTCACCTGAACGAAGCCGCGCAGGTTGCCGGGCGTGCGGTGGGTCATGCTGAAAATCGAGTACAGGTCATTGTTGAACTTTATGACCATGCCGGGGCGTAGCTGTGTTGCGGCGATCATGCCTGAAACCTTTCTGTTCGGGTGTCCAGGGCCCGCAACGGATGCACGCCCCGTCCTCCTGAGGGATGATTGTTCATTGTACCAGCAGGAAACGGTGGATCAGATGAATGTCCCGGTAGTGGGAGACGCGTTGCGGCGCATGGAGAAGGACGACGGTATCCGGAGGCGCGTGCAGAACGGTCTCGAATCGATCAGGCGCGGCCACTTCACGGAATACGAAGGGCGCGCCGGATTGACGAAACTCGCGGACGAAGTCAGGACCAGGGGACGCAGACTTCTCGCGGCACAGGGCGAGAACGCGGCTGCCGCCACGTGCCCGTCCCGGCCTTCCCACCCGCCCACGCTATGATGGATCTAATCTCCCGATGATCCCCGAAACGATCCCCGAAGGTCTCACTTTCGACGACGTGCTGCTCCAGCCGGCCCGCAGCGCCGTTCTGCCGGCGAACGTGGACACACGAACCAGTCTGACGCGGAACATCGCCCTGAACATCCCCGTGGTCAGCGCGGCCATGGACACGGTGACGGAGTCGCACCTAGCTATCGCGCTGGCGCAGCAGGGCGGCATCGGCATCGTCCACCGCAACATGCCCATCGAGCGCCAGGCCGAGGAAGTGGATCGCGTGAAACGCAGTGAAAGCGGCATGATCGTCGATCCCATCACCATCGACCCGGACAGTAAGATCGCCGACGCACTGGAGCTGATGAGGCGCTACCGCATCTCCGGCGTGCCGGTTACCCGCAACGGCAAGCTGGTGGGCATCCTCACGAATCGCGACCTGCGCTTCGAGACCCGCTTCGACCTGCCCATCGCCGAGGTGATGACCAAGGACAACCTGATCACGGTCAGCGTTGGCACCACGCTGGAGGAAGCGGAGAAAATCCTGCACCAGCATCGCGTGGAGAAGCTGCTGGTGGTGGACGACCAGTACTACCTGAAGGGCCTGATCACCGTCAAGGACATCCAGAAGAAATTGAAGTACCCCACCGCCGCCAAGGACGCGCAGGGGCGGCTTCGTGTGGGCGCGGCGGTCGGCTCCACGGGCGATTTCCTGGAGCGCGCGCAGGAACTGGTGGCGCGCAAGGTGGACGTGCTGTGCGTGGATTCGGCGCACGGCCACAGCCAGGCCGTGATGGACGCCATCCGCGCCATCAAGACGAAGCTGCCCGAAGTGGACCTGATCGGCGGCAACGTGGCTACCTACGAAGGCGCGCTCGACCTGATTCGTCTGGGCGCGGACGGCATCAAGGTGGGCATGGGCCCCGGCTCCATTTGCACCACGCGGGTGGTCAGCGGCGCGGGCGTGCCGCAGATCACCGCCATCGCCGAGTGCGCGCGGGCCACGCGAGAGAATTCGGTGCCGCTCATCGCCGATGGCGGCATCAAGTACTCGGGCGACGTGACCAAGGCCATCGCGGCCGGCGCCGACAGCGTCATGATTGGCAGCCTGTTCGCCGGCGTCGAGGAGAGTCCGGGCGAGACCATTCTCTTCCAGGGCCGCACCTTCAAGAGCTATCGCGGCATGGGCTCGCTGGGCGCCATGTCGCAGGGCTCCTCCGACCGCTACGCGCAGGAAGCCAACGGCAAGCTGGTGCCGGAAGGGATTGAAGGCCGCGTGCCATACAAGGGCATGCTGTCCGAGCTGGTGTATCAACTCGTGGGCGGTCTCCGCGCCGGGATGGGCTACTGCGGCAACGCGTCGATTCGCGAAATGCAGGCGCACGCGCGGTTCCTGCGCGTCACCATCGCCGGTCTCCGCGAGGGCCACGTGCACGACGTGATCATCACCAAGGAAGCGCCGAACTATCAGGTTGAGCCGTAGCTGCGATGCCCGGCCTCCGAGCGATAGTCGCGCACGGCGGCGGGCCCACGGCGGTCCTTAACGCAAGTCTGGCGGGCCTTGTCGAAGAGTGCCGCCGCAGCGGACAGTTCACGGCGCTGCAGGGCGCTCGATTCGGAGCGCAGGGCCTGCTGGCGGGCGACTTCGTCGATCTTCTTGCCCAGCCGGCGGCGTTGATCGAAGCCGTCGCGCAGACCCCGGGTTCGGCCATCGGCTCCAGCCGCCGGAAGCTGGAGGCCGCCGACTACGAGCGCATCATCCAGGCATTTCGCAAGCACGACGTGCACTGGTTTTTCTACACCGGCGGCAACGGCTCCATGGGCACCGCGCTCGAGCTGGCGCGATTCGCTCGTGACAGCGGGTACGAGCTGGGCGTTACCGGCATCCCCAAAACCATCGACAACGACCTGCCAGTGACCGATCACACGCCGGGCTACCCCTCCACCGCGCGCTTCTTCGCCTTCGCCGCCCGCGACGTGGGCGAGGACAATCGCTCGCTGCCGTCACCCCTTTGCGTGCTGGAAACTCTGGGCCGCAATGCCGGGTGGATTGTCGCGGCGACGTCGTTCGCGCGCCGGCACGAAGACGATGCCCCGCACCTTATCTACTTCCCCGAGCGGCCGGTGAGTCTTGATCGCATTGCCGCCGACGCGGAGCGCGTGTACCGGCGTCTGGGCCGCGCGGTGATCGCCGTTTGCGAAGGACAGATCGACGAATCCGGCCAGCCATTCGGCGCGGCGGTGGACCGGCCCGATGTGGCGCAGCATCGGCTGGCCTCAAACCTCGGCCACACGCTGGCGCAACTGCTGGCGGCGAAAACCGGCTTGCGGGCGCGCGCCGAGAAGCCGGGACTGCTGGGCCGTTCCTGCGGGCCGTTCGCCTCGCCGCTGGACCGGGCGGAAGCGTGCGAATGCGGGCGGGCCGCAGCGCGGGCCGCGATGGAGGATCGCTCCGCGTGCATGGTGGCCATCCGCCGCGAATCGGACCAGCCGTATCGGAGCAGCACGTTCCTCGCACCGCTCGAAACCGTCGCGGGCCAGGAGCGCACCCTGCCGCTGGAGTGGATTGCGCCAAAAGGAAACGACGTGCTGCCGGCGTTCCGGGATTACGCGCGGCCGCTCATCGGCGATGTGCCCGGCTATCCGCGCCTGCCGGAGTAGAGCGTGTCAGCGAGCCAGCAGCAGCGCACCCACCCCGATAGTGATGACGGTGAGCGGCGCGCCCGCCCGGAAGTACTCGCGAAAGCCCACCTCCACACCTTCCTGACGTGCGCGCTGCACGACGATGAGGTTGGCCACCGAGCCCGTAATGGTGAGGTTGCCGGCCAGCGTGGAGGCCATGGCCAGCACCAGCCATCCGCGGTGCGGATCGTGGAAATGGACCACGAAAGGCCGCAACATCAGTACTGCGGGCACGTTACTCACGATGTTCGACAGCACCGCTGTGAGGGCACTGAAAACCGGGACACGTTCCATCTGTAGCCGCTGGGCTGCCGCCAGCAGATCCGACAGCCACGGCGTCCTTTCGATGCCCGCCACCACCGCGAACAGCCCCACGAACATTACCAGCAGGGGAAAATCGATCTGCCGATAAATCCTTTCCGGATGCACCCGCCGCGTAATCAGCAACACCGCGCCCGCCAGCAGCGCCACCTTCGGCACCGGCTGTCCCAGGAAGAAGAACGCAACCATGGCGGCGGACACCAGGCCCGATCTCCACAAAAGCGGCGGGCTCACGCGTACCGTCTCCTCCACCGCTTCCAGCCTGTCCCCGGCGGCGAATTCGGAGCGGTACAGCAGCCACAGAACCAGTACCGTCAGGCCGAGCCCGATAGCGGCAATGGGCGAGAGCGCGGCAGCGAAGGCCGGAAACGAGATGCGCGACATGCTTCCGATGAGCATGTTTTGCGGATTCCCGGTAATGGTAGCAACGCCGCCGATGTTGGCCGCCATGGCCACCCCCAGCAGATAGGGCACGGGGTTCCGCTTCAGCCGCGTGGTCACGTGGCACACCAGCGGCGCCAGCACCAGACAAATGGTGTCGTTAACGAAAAACGCCGAAGACACGCCGCTCACCACAACGATGGCCGCGAGCAGCCACAGCGGCCGCCGGACGTGACGAACCACCCACGCGCTCACCAGGCCGAAGAAACCGGAGAGCCGCAGGTTGGCGGCGACAATCATCATTCCGAACAGAAGCGCGATGGTGTCCAGATTGATCGACGCGTAAGCCTGCTCGGGCGTGAGCACGCCGGCTCCCATCATGAGGCCGGCTCCGATCACCGCCGCGCCGGTGCGGTCCACGCGCAGGCCCGGGAACTTTCCGGCGGCGACAACCGCTCCCGTGAAAAGAAAGATGGCGGTGGCTGCGGCCGTCGTCAGATCCATGCAGTAGGGAGCGTAGCGAATGCGCGCTACACGCGATACGTGTCCGCGCGCCAGTGCTTCACTTCGCGCTTGATCGCATCTTCGCTGAGGCCTTCCGCTGCCGCCTTTTGCGCGAGGCCGGGGAACTCGCCGTCGGAGGCGAAGCGCAGGCCGATGATCTGGCGGATGTTCAGCCGCGCGTCGAGCAATTTGCCGGTCAGCGCGAAGTGCCGCAGATTCTCTTCCGCGCGGATGGCCCGATCCTGCGCCTTCAGCGCGAACATGCGGCTGAAGAGCGACATCAGCGCGGCGATGATGGCCAGCGCCACAATCAGCGCGGCGTTGTAGAGACGATGATGATCTCCCACGGAAAGCCAGAGATTGACCAGCGATCCGATGAACGTCAGAAGGACGAGCGGGAGAAGCACCTTATGAAACCCGAAAACCGTTTGCGTGTGATGGGCGTAGTTTTGTTCCGGCATGCACGACCTCCCCTACCAGTAAATGAACGACTCCTCTTCGCACAAAAGAACGATGGGCGCGCCGCCGCTGGACATCGCCGCGGCGTGCGCCAGAACCTCTTTGCCACCCTCCGATTCCAGGCACTTGTTCAGTTCGGCGATGTTCGAGAAGTGTGCCTCGGCGATGCGGTAGGCGGTCACCCGGCCGTGCGGAGAGCCAACTACCCGGGCGGCCACGAACCTCGTCATGCCCTTCAGCTTCTCTTCGACAAGCGGCTGGTGCTTCTCCGTCCACTCCCTCTCGAAAGCCTGCTCATCGGTAGGATGCGGATAGATTACGACGATCTTTACGCCAGTCATGATGGCCAGGTTGCTGGACGTCACTCATCTTATCAAAGGCGGCTGTCCATGCATCCGGGCCGTCGAGCGCAGCGCCGCCGAATCGCCGTCCGCGCTACGCTGTACGCGACATCCCTCCACCCGGCACGGGCATTTGATATGATCCTGACGTCACGATGACCCAAGACCTGCCGGAAATGGACTTTCAGCGGTTCTGGCGGAGGCTTCAGCAGCTCGGCCTGAACGCTTATGAAGCACGCTCGTACCTGGTGCTGATCGGGCATCCCAGGTTCAAGGCGCTGGAACTGGCCGCGCGCGCGCACGTCCCACGCCAGAAGATCTACGAGGTCCTCGACAGCCTCGTGGAAAAGGGCTTCGCCCAGGTCGTTCAGGAGAAGACCAAGCTCTTTTCCGCCGTGGAGCCGAGCCTCGCCGTCCCCAGCTACCTGTCGCGCCGCGCGCAGACGCTGCAGCAGGAGTTCACCGAGCAGAGCCGCATGGGCGCCGGCCTCATCGACGACCTCACCTCGGCCTACTCGGAAGGCCAGGGTGGCCGCGGCACTCTGGACTACCTCAAGATCGTTGGCGATCCCGGCCAGATCGCCATGCAGTACCGCCGCATGCTGGCCGACGTGAAAACCGAGTACGTGGAGTTTTCGCGTCCCCCCTACGCCGTGGACCCGCTGGACGAACAGCTCGTAAAGCAGGCGCGCGACCGGGGCGTCCTGTGCCGGCTTCTCATCGAGGGTGGCACGCTGGACGAGGACCACCGCCAGCGCCTTGCCGATTATGCCGCGGTGGGCGTGGAGGTCCGTCAGATCGACTCCCTGCCCATGAAACTGGCCGTGTTCGACGGCCAGCAGGGCATGATCGCGCTGCTCGATCCGGTGATCACGAAACCCACGTGGACTTCGGTGATCTTCGAACACGAGGGGCTGGGGGAGGCCATGCGCGGGCTGTTCGAGAACCACTGGCGCCGGGCCGGCGCGCTGGCCCCGGAAACCTGACGGTTACACCTGCTCCACTACCTTCAACAGCGCCTTCAGCGACGTCTCGGTGGAAAACGCCTTTCCCCGCGGGTCGCGCCAATGCGTCTCCAGAGTGAACGCGCGCGCGTATCCGTCCCGCAGCAGCGCGCGCAACTGACCCAGGTTGTCGAACTCGCCCGCGCCCACCGCCGTCCATTCCACCTGGCCATTGGGCAGGTGGCGATAGTCGCGCAGGTGGACATGGAAGATGCGCGCCGGGTCGAGCAGGCGGTAGCCATCGGGGAAAGCCGCCTCGCCGGCCATGCCCGCGTTGTTGGGGTCCCAGGTGAGCCCGAGGCTGGCCTCGGGGACCGCTTTCAGCAGCCGGGCCGCATCGGCGCCAGTCTCGACATACCGGCCCATCAGGTTCTCCACAGCCAGCAGGAATCCTCGCGCCGACGCCCGTTCCGCCGCCTCCCGCAGCAGCTCGTATACGCGCGGCTCGGAGGAGCGGTCCGGACTGCTGCCCTGCTTCCGCTGGAACGCAAAAACGCGCAGCACTTCCGCCCCGAGCACGCCGGCCCGCTCCATCGCCGCATCCAGCAGCGCCCACTCGCGGTCGAGCGCCGCCACGCTGGCCGGAATCTCCTCCCGAAAGAACGCCGTGTCCAGCACCGTCGTGCGAATCCCATGCGCGTCCAGGATGCGCCGCGCCTCGCGAATTCTCTCCATCGGCTGCGCGGTGTTGTAGCTGCCCCACACCGAGCGCACCTCGGCGTAGCGGAGTCCGAAGCGTCTCAGGAACCCCGCGGCCACGTTCACGTCCTCGTCGATCTCGTCGGTGGTGACGCCCAGCCGGAACTGCTCCGTGGGGAGGGCCTGCAACACTCCGCCCAGCCCGGCGGCCAGGGAGCCACCCAGTAGATCGCGCCGCGAGATCATGGCCCGATTGTATCCCCTGTGCACTCTGTGGAAACCCGGAAGCCGCGAGACCAGTCTGTTAGTATGAACGCGTGCGCGTCACTGTGCTGTTCTTCGGCATGTTGAAAGACATCGCGGGCGTGCCGCAGGACTCTGTCGACATAACCGAGGGGGAGACTCTCGCGGCGGTCTTCGATCGCTGCGTGAGCCGCGCGCCGGCCCTCGCGCGGGCCCGGCCGGGTGTGGTGCCGGCGCGCAATCAGCACTTCGCACGGTGGACCGACGCGGCCGCCGACGGGGACGAGATCGCATTCCTGCCCCCGGTGAGCGGGGGAACGGGGAAGTACATCCAGGAGATCATGGACCAGCCCGAGGGCAACTTCTTCGCGCTCACGCGCGAGACCATCGACACGGCCGCGCTCCAGCGGCGCGTTCTGCGCGGCGAGGACGGGGCGGTGGTGAGTTTCGAAGGCGTGGTGCGCAACAACACGAAAGGACGGGCAACCCGCTTTCTCGATTACGAATGCTACGAGCCGCTGGCCATCCGGACCATGGCCGATATCGGCCGCCAGATCGTCCGTTCGCACGCGCTGGGCCGGATCGCCATGGTTCACCGTTTGGGCCACATGGAGATCGGCGAAACCAGTGTGGCCGTGGTTGTCTCCGCGCCGCACCGCCGGCCGGCGTTCGAGGCGGCTCTGGAAGCCATCAACCGGCTCAAGCGGCTGGTCCCCATCTGGAAGAAAGAGCACTTCGCCGACGGCGAGGTGTGGGTGGAAGGCGCGTGGGACGACTCTCTTTTGCAGCACTGATCTCGTTCGGCCTGGCTCTGCCGGCGCCCGCGCAGGAGCCGGTGTTTCGATCCGACGTCAACCTGGTCCGCCTCATTGTCACCGTCAAGGACGCCGCTGGAGGCCTCGTGACCGACGCGAACCGTGACGACTTCACGGTGTCCGACAACGGCGTGAAGCAGACCGTCTCCGTCTTCGAGCGCCACACCGAACAACCGCTGTCGGTCTCCCTGCTGATCGACACCAGCGGCTCCACCGGCATCGAGCTTCGCCATGAAGTGGATTCCCTGCTGCACTTCGTCACCGCGCTGTTCCGGGAAGGCAATCCCAACGATGCCGCGGCCCTGTATTCGTTCGACACCGACGTCACGCTGCACAGCAGCTTCACCCGCCGCATCCCCAGGCTGGAGCACGAGCTGCAAGGCCTGGAATCGGGAGCGGGAACGTCCATGTACGACGCCCTCTGGCTCGCCGCGCGCGATCTCGAAGGTCGCGAGGGACGGCACATCGTGGTGATCGTGACCGACGGCGGCGACACCACCAGCGCCAAGGACTTCCATGCGGCCCTCGAATCGGTGCAACTGGCCGAGGCTTCCGTCTATCCGGTGGTGATCATCCCCATCACCAACGACGCGGGACGTAACATCGGCGGGGAGCACGCCCTGACCACCATCGCCCAGCGCACCGGAGGCCGCATCTTCCTGCCCAGCACCGGCGCCGAGCTCGAGAACGCCTTCGTCGAGCTGGTCCACGAACTGCGCACGCAGTACCTGCTGGGCTACTACCCGAAGAACGTTCCCCCGTCGGCGAACCGTTTTCACAGCACCACCGTCAAGCTGGCGCGTCCCGGATTGCGGGCCATCACGCGCACCGGCTATTATGGGAATACTGACCGCTGATCTCACGCGAATGGCCTCTAAAGGAAGTAAGTCAAGGCCGCGCGCGCCCGAACAGACTTTCGAAGAAGCAAAGTACCTTCGATACCTGTGCGACAACGCTATTCCGGTGCGCGCCCGGCTCAGCAACGACGAAGAAGTCGCCGGCGTGGTGGAGTTCTTCGACTCCGCTTTCATCCGGCTGACCCGCCGCGGCCAGCCGAATCTGTTCCTGTTCAAGCACGACATCAAGTACCTCTTCGAGGTTCCCGAGTAGCCCGCCGTTTTCCATGCCCTCATTCGCCGAAGCCGCCGGGCAGATCGCGCGCGAGGCCGGAGCGTTGCTTCTCGAATACTTCGAGCGCCGCGTGCGCGTCGAGCTGAAAGGCGAGTTCGACATCGTCACCGAGGCCGATCGCGCCTCCGAGCGTCTCATCGTTTCCCGGCTCCGCGAGCGCTTCCCCACGCACGCCGTGGTGGCCGAGGAGGGATCGGGACGCGACTCCGCTTCCGCCGAATACCGCTGGTTCGTGGATCCCCTCGATGGCACCACCAATTTCGCGCACGGTTTCCCCATGTTCAACGCCACGCTGGCGCTGGAACGCGAAGGCGAACTGATCGCCGGCGTGATCCTCGATCCGCTGCGCAATGAAATGTTCTCGGCCGAGCGCGGAGCCGGCGCCTTCTTGAACGGCTCGCGCATCGCCGTTTCCCGGACCCCGGTGCTGGACAGCTCGCTGCTGGCGACCGGTTTCCCCAGCCGCAAGCGGCATCGCAACGTCAACGTGTACTTCTTCTACCAGATGGCCATGATGACCCACGGCGTGCGCCGCGCCGGGTCCGCCGCACTGGATCTCGCCTACGTGGCCTGCGGGCGTCTGGACGGCTTCTGGGAGTTCGGCCTCAGCCCCTGGGACATGGCCGCGGGCGTGTTGCTGGTGCGCGAGGCGGGCGGCGCGGCGTCGGACATGTACGGCCAGCCGGTGGACCTGCATGGCCCCACGGTGCTCTGCGACAACGGCCACATCCACCGCGAGATCCTCGGCGAGTTCGCGGCCATCTTCCGCGGCGGGCAGAAGTTCGCCATGCCGGAAGTGGGCCACGAATGAACCCACCCTGGCGCAATGCCCCAACTATCTCAGAGGTTCAGGCCTGAGGCTGGCCCTGCGAATCAACGTCCCAGGACCCAGAGTGGAGTGGAAGCGCGTCATCCTCCGATTCGTGCGCATTCGTGTTCATTCGTAGCCCTGCCAATGCCCTTCGCCCCGCGTAGACAAACCACCGTCTCGTAGTACTATAGATCGAGCCTTAACGGAAGGAGCCATTCCATCCGATGTGGAACAAGCGTAAAGAAGAGGAATACCCAGCAAAGCCTGCGGCCCCCCAGGCGCCACCAGCCGCGGCCAGTTCTGTCATTCAAAAGGAGTCGATTCCCATGTCCGCTACCCCGATGCGTTATCCCGAAGCCGACCTCCGCGGCGCGGCGATTATAGGCAAGTCCGTAATGATCAAGGGACAGATCGTCAGCCGCGAGGATCTCACCGTCGATGGGGAGGTGGAGGGCACCGTCGAGTTGCAGGAACATCGGCTCACCATCGGTCCTCATGGCAAGGTCCGGGCCGATATCAAGGCGCGCGAGATTGTCGTGCTCGGGAACGTCTACGGCAATGTCGACGTAGCCGACAAGATCGAGATTCGCAAGGATGCCAAGCTGGTGGGCGACATCAAGACCGCGCGCATCGTGATCGAGGACGGGGCCTACTTCAAGGGCACCACGGACATCGTGCGGCCCGAGCCCAAGCCGGCTCCACCGGCTCCCCGGCCTGCTCCCCTGCAATCCGCTCCGGCCACCGCCGGACCGGCGCCAGCGCCCGCGGCGGAAGTGAAGCGATAGAATCGTGGTGGGGCGGACCCACCTCCGCCCCCCTATGCCTGGATCGCCACATCACTCGCCGGTGCTGAATCGCAATAGCCACGGCCTGGACCAGTTTTTTTCGTCCATCCGCGACCGGAGTGGTCTGTCCATCCTCGATCTCGCGGGCGCCAGCCAGTCGAACATCACCTTCATCACTCAGCTCGGTCACCGGCTTTACTCCGACGACATTCTGCGCACGCTTTCCATGTCGTTCGGAGCCGACGACGATTTCCTGCTTCGCCAGGCCGAGCCCCAGCGCGCCGAGTACTTCCTGAAACAGAGTCTCGACTTTCTGGACGACACCTTCGATGGAGCGCTGGTATGGGATACGCTGCAGTTTCTGGCGCCGCCGCTGCTGCAGCTCACCGTCGACCGGCTGTATCGCATCCTCCGTCCCGGCGCCTACCTGCTCTCGTTCTTCTCCGCCGACGAGAAGGCCCGAGTCATTCCCGTGAACTCGTATCGGATACAGGATTCGAAGACCCTGCAACTGGCCCCGCGCGGGGAGACCCGGCCCGCGCAGTTCTTCAACAACCGCGCCATCGAGCGTTTGTTCCAGAGATTCCAGTCGGTGAAGTTCTTCCTGACGCGCGATAACCAGCGCGAAGTCATCGCCCGGCGCTAGCACACTACCCCAGACCGTGGAAGAACTCCAGGCTCTTCCGCGCGCAGGTTGCCCAGCGGAATTCCTGGGCCTGGCGAAATCCGTCGCGGGCGAGCTTCGCCCGTAGCGACGGCGACGTCAGCAGCAGCTCCAGTCCCCTGTGCAGCTCGTCGGCGCTGCGCGGGTCCACCAGCACGGAGCCGGCCGCGGCAATTTCCGGAAGAGACGACAAGTTGGATGTGATGGCGGGTACTCGTGCGGCCATCGCCTGGGCCACCGGGAAACCAAACCCCTCGTACAGGGACGGATACGCGAATACCGTTGCACCCGCGGTGAGCGCCGGCAGCTCCTGTTCGCTCACGTAGCCGAGATAACGCACTCCGCCGCCGCCCGCGCGCAGCCGGGCCATGGTTCGTTCGGCTCCCCAGCCCTGCGGGCCGGCCACCAGCAGCTCGAATTCCTCGCGCAGCGAAGGCTTCAATTGCGCCCACGCATCCAGCAGCGTGTCCACGTTCTTCCGTGGCTCGATGGTGCCCACGAAGAGGGCGTAGGGACGCGTGGCCGGGCGCGCCTTCGCGTCAAAGAAGGCGTCGGCGACGCCGCAGTAGATGACCTCGATCTTCTCCGGCGGAAGGTCCAGCAGCCGTATGGCGTCGCGACGGGTGCTCTCGGAAATCGCGATGAGACGATCCGCGTGCCGCACCACCCGCTCGGCGAACTGCAGATCGGCGCGGATGTTCGCCTCCGTGTGCAGTTCGGGCATCAGCCAGCAGGTCATGTCGTAGATGGTGGCGGTCACACGCGTCCCGCGGGGCAGCCGGCGGACCTGGTTCGAAAGATGAACGACGTCGAACCGGCGGGTCAGGCTGTCCAGCAGAACGTTGCCCGGGGCGTTCAGGGCGCGGACCAGCGCGAGGCGCGGCCACGTCGCCAGCGGACCGAGTACGGAGCCCTCGTGAACCAGACGGACGCTCTTTCCGATGGAGGGAAACGATTCGACGGCGTCGCGGCCGGCGGCGGCGTTGCGCAGGTTCTCCACCCAGTGCCAGATCCACGTCTTGACCCCGGCGCTACGCAGCAGCAGCGGCGTGGCGTCAATTCCAATACGCATGGTTGGTAAACAAAGTCTCGCCCCCGCTGTGCTTCACCACCAGCAGGCTCGGCGGTCCCGCCAGGCTGCGGAACCGCGGCACGGCGCTGTCATCGGCGAGAAGGTAGGCGCGTTCCCCTCCGCTCCACAACCGCGCGAACGCCGCGTCGTCGATAAACACGTCAGGGGCCCCGGGCGCATGCGAGCCATACTCCAGGTTATTCACACGGCCGTTGAGCAGAAGCGCATCCCGCTTCGCGTAAGAGAACACCGACGACCACGTGTAGTACCGATCGTCGGCGACAAGCTGGCCCGGCTTCCGCATGTTGCGCGCGATCTGCGCCTGCACCGCTTCCACGTCGTCCAGCAGAACTGGCGGGCTCGGCATGCAGCCGAAGAACACGACCGCCGCGAACAACAGTACCGGAATCTCGTGCCGCGCCGGCCCCGTCTTCATCGCATCTACAGTAGTTCGGCCGTGCTGAAGAAGAATGCGATTTCAACGGCGGCCGTCTCCGGCGCGTCCGATCCGTGCACCGCGTTGCGCTCGATGCTGTTCGCATAGCGCTTCCGCAGCGTTCCCTCGGCGGCCTTTTCCGGATTGGTGGCGCCCATGGTGGTGCGCCAGTGCTGGATGGCGTTCTCGCGCTGGAGCACCATTACCGCCGCCGGCCCTTCGCACATGAACTCCACCAGACCGCCGTAAAACGGCCTCTCGCGATGCACTTCGTAGAAACCCTCGGCCTGCTGGCGCGAGAGACGCAGCAGCTTCAGCCCGCGAATGCGGAACCCTTCCTCTTCGATTCTCTGAATGATCCGTCCCGTATGCCCCAAAGCGACGGCATCGGGCTTGATGATCGCAAACGTCTGTTCGATGGCCATTTCTTCGATTCTGGCACGGCCGTCCGCGGAGGGCGGATTTTCTCCCCTTACTCCAGCCGGCTCTTCACCTTGTCGCCAATGTCCGCGGGCGTGTCGCACACCGTAATGCCGGCCGCGCGCATGGCCGCGATCTTGTCCGACGCCTTCCCCGAGCCGCCCGAGATAATGGCCCCGGCGTGGCCCATGCGCCTGCCTGGTGGCGCGGTCTGGCCGGCGACGAAGCCTACCACCGGCTTCTTCACGTTCTCCGCGATGTACGCCGACACCTGCTCCTCGGCGTTCCCGCCGATCTCGCCGATCATGACGATGGCGTGCGTGTCCGCATCGTCGTTGAACAAACGGATGGCGTCCAGAAACGGCGTGCCGATAATCGGGTCGCCGCCAATCCCGATGCACGTGGATTGTCCGATGCCCAGCCGCGTCAACTGGCCCACGGCCTCGTACGTCAGCGTGCCCGAGCGCGAAACCACGCCGACGTGGCCCTCGAGATGAATGTGCCCGGGCATGATGCCCATCTTGCACTGGCCGGGCGAAATGATGCCCGGACAATTCGGCCCGATCAGCCGTGTGGGGTGCGCCTGCAGGAAGTCCCACGCGCGAACCATGTCTTCCACGGGAATCCCTTCGGTGATGCACACCACCAGGGCGATGCCCGCGTCGGCGGACTCCATGATCGCGTCGGCGGCGAACGGCGGCGGCACGAAAATCAGCGACGCATTCGCGCCGGTGGCCTTCACCGCTTCGCTGACCGTGTTGAACACGGGCCGCTCCAGGTGCGTTTGTCCGCCCTTGCCGGGCACCACTCCACCTACGATCTGAGTCCCATAGGCGATGCACTGCTGCGCGTGAAAGCTGCCTTCGCGTCCGGTGAAACCCTGCACCACCACCCGCGTGGTCCGGTCTGCCAGAATGCTCATGCGCGCTCCTTTCCATTGGCCAGCGCCACGGCTTTTTCGGCGCCGTCGCGCATGCCGTCGGCGATGGTGAAGTTCAGACCCGAAGTAGTGAGGATCTCGCGGCCCCTCTCCACGTTGGTGCCTTCCATCCGCACCACGATGGGCACCTCCAGCTTCAACTCCCGCGCCGCTTCCACCACGCCGGTGGCCAGCGTATCGCAGCGCAGGATTCCGCCGAAGATGTTGATGAACACCGCGCGCACGCTGCTGTCGGAAATCAGGATGCGAAAGGCGTTGCGAATCTGTTCCGCGCTGGCGCCGCCGCCCACGTCCAGGAAGTTCGCCGGAGATCCGCCGGCGTATTTCACGATGTCCATGGTGGCCATGGCCAGCCCCGCGCCGTTCACCATGCAGGCGATGGTGCCGTCCAGCTTGATGTAATTGAGGCCGTGGCGCGAAGCCTCCACCTCCAGCGGGTCCTCCTCGTTCAGGTCGCGGAGTTCGAGCAGATCCTTGTGGCGGTACAGCGCGTTGTCGTCGAGGTTGATCTTGGCGTCCAGCGCGTACACCTTGCCGTCGCTGGTCAGGATGAATGGGTTGATCTCCGCCAGCGAAGCGTCGATGTCGTCGTAGGCCCTGGCCAGAGCCATCATGGCATCGGCCGCCGCGCGCACGCTGGCCGCAGGAACGCCCATTCCGAACGCCAGCGTCCGCGCCTGAAACGGCTGCAGGGCGAAACCGGGCTCCATGGTCTCCCGCAGGATGAGGTGCGGGGTCGCCGCCGCCACCTGCTCGATCTCCATGCCCCCGGCCGAAGAGGCCATGAACACGGCCTTGCGCTGGTTGCGGTCCAGAACGATGCCCAGGTAGAGCTCGCGCTCGATGGGCAGGGTCTCCTCCACCAGCAACCGCTGCACGATGCGGCCTTCGGGTCCGGTCTGGTGCGTCACCAGTTTCATGCCGAGTATCCGTTTGGCGATATTGGCCGCCTCGGTGGCGTCCCTGGCCACCTTGACGCCGCCGCCCTTGCCACGGCCTCCGGCGTGAATCTGTGCTTTGACAACGACGCTGCCGCCCAACTTGCGGGCAGCGGCTTCCGCTTCTTCGACGGTGTAGGCCACCTCGCCGCGAGGCACGGGAACGCCGTAGCGGGCGAGAATCGCCTTAGCCTGGTATTCGTGGATTTTCATGGTGAGACTCGGTCCGAGTAGGGGCCAAGTGTCCAGTGTATCGCTTCAATGGGGATAGGCAGCGTCAGCCGCGTTCTCCCGGCAGGGCGGCGATAACAAGGATGTTTCCCCATTGAACAAGGATTCTGTCCTTGCTAAAGTAAGGACGGACAGTTCTCATGGCCAAGGTCACATCGAAGTATCAGGTCACCGTCCCCAGGGCGATCGCCCAACTGTACAGCATCCGCCCGGGCGACGACATCGACTGGATCGCGGCTGGCGACGTGATTCGCGTCGTTCCTTCCACCAGGCGTGCGACCCCCGAGGATCGTGATTCGAAGCTGAGCTTATTCGATCAGGCGACCGAGCGTCATCGCCGGCGCCCGTCAGCATCAAAGGCGAAGCGGCCGCGCAGCCGAGGTTGGGCGAGAGAGGATCTCTACCGGCGTGGCCGCTCTCATTGACACCAACGTCCTGGTCTACCGGTTCGATCACCGCTTCCCCGAAAAGCAGCGGATCGCCACCGAAATCCTGCGGCGTGGCATTATCGAAGACTCGGTGCGCCTGCCGCACCAGGCGATTCTCGAGTTTATTGCCGCCGTGACGCGTCCCATCCGTGGCCACATCATTCTTAAGCAACCCGACGCTCTCCGGGAAGCGGAGGAATTCCTCAAACAGTTTACGGTTCTGTATCCAAACGAGGCGATCCTGCGTAATGCGATTCGTGGATGTGCGGCCTATCGGTTGAACTGGTTCGATGCGCACCTCTGGTCGTTCGCGGAACACTACGGTCTGGGGGAGATTCTCACCGAGGATCTTCAGCACGGCCGGCTTTATGGTTCGGTCCGAGTGGTGAACCCGTTCCTCGAGTTGCAGTAACTCCCCAGGTGAGATACGGCAGGCCGCAATGCGGATACGCCCAGTTGGCCACTCATTCACGACACAGGCGATTCGCTATTCACGGATGCCCTCACCAACCGGAAGCAGGCCAGCACTCTTCCCCCTGAAGAGCCATCGCGCAGGGAGAGATATCGTTTTTCCAGGTCCTTGTCCGTGAAATGCTCGCCCACGGAATAGCCCCGCTGGGACAGGAACGACTCGATCGCTCCTTCCTCGATTCGAAACTGAATCGGCTCGGCATGGTAGGTGCTGTTCATGAGTGCCTGAGACTCGGCTACACCGTACCTGCCGGACATATCCGGGGCGTCTGCCATGTAGTCGAAACACAGGTCGCTTCCGGCCGGGGAATCTCGCCTGACAAACTCGAGCGTGGCGTCGACTGCCTCGGAGGTGAGATAGTATGTGACTCCCTCCCAGACGAAGAGGGTTTTCCTGGTCTTGTCGAAGCCCGCCCCTGGCAGAACATCCTGGAGGCTGTCCAGGCTGAAATCGACCGCGACAAAAGTCAGATTCGCCGGCATCGGAATTCCGGCCTGCTCGATCAAGTGCCTCTTCCGTTGCTGCGTGGACTGGATGTCCACCTCGAAAATCTGCGTGTCCCGGATGAGGTCCCGAAAGCGGTAGGGCCGGCTATCGTATCCCGCCCCAAGGAACACGATCTGGGGAAGGTTCGCTTGCAGCGCCTCGCGCACTACGCCATCGAAGTAGGCCGTCCGAGCGAGAAAGTACTCGTAGCTGCCTGGAGCTTTGCTCTTGATCCACTCGCGCGCGGCAGGGTTGTTCAGCATTTCCCGAAAGTGCTGTGGCAGGAAATACTCCGCCAGATTATCTCCGCCCCGGATCTCTTCTCGCTTCTCGCTGGTGGCGAACGCGCGGAACAATGCGACGCCGACGGCAGAATCCGACGGCTGCTCCCGAAGCGACTTCTTCCCCGGCTCGGGAGGCTTGCCCACGAGGCCGAGAACATTGCCGAAAGGATCCGCTACAGTAACCGCCCTCGATCCAAGAGCGGTGGTGATGATCTCGCCGTGCGCCGTCGCGCCGGCATCCAGCAATCGGCGCTGCGCCCCTTCAATATCCTCAACGCCCCAGTATGCGATGACCGGTTGAACGTTGTCCGGCGAGGAATCCACGGCGGGAACGAGGCTCAGCACCGCGTCCGCCACCATGAAGATCACCGCGACAGGTGAGTCGAAGACCGGTCCCTTGCCAAGGATGTCACGATACCATTGTTTCGCCTTCTGGAGATCGGAAACTCGATAGGCAACCGCCCTGACAGAAGTCAACATGGCGCCTCCGGCTTGCAGATTGTGAGTTCTGATTCATCATACGCCGGGCTCCGAACTGGCGAAACCCGGCCTGGTGACTTCGGCTACTGCTACTGCTTCCCCAAAAACCACGTCACCAGCAGATACGCCGTGGGCATTGCGAACAGCGAGCTGTCCACGCGATCCAGCCAGCCGCCATGCCCCGGCAACAGGTTGCCGCTGTCCTTTACGCCCGCTCCGCGCTTCAGGGCCGATTCGGCCAGGTCGCCCATCTGGCCGGCCACGTTGGCGACGGCGGTAATGCCCAGCACCGTGAGATACGGCACGCCGCAATGCGGATACGCCCACAGGAAGTACAGCGCCGCATACCCGACCGAAGCCAGCACCGATGCGATGGAGCCTTCCCACGACTTGTTCGGGCTCGCAGCCGGGGCCAGCCGATGCCGGCCAAACCGGCGCCCCACATAGTACGCGGCAATGTCTCCCGCCCAGTTCAGCGAAACGGCGAACAGCAGCCAGCGGGGGCTGAGGGCGTGCAACTCCAGGGCGAAACGCCAGCAGCCGAACACGTACGCCACGCCCAGCATCAGTGCGCCGCACCACGGCAGGCATTCGGAAAGATCGTTCCACCGCAGCGAGAGCGACAGCGCGATCACCGCCACCGCCACCACCATGGCCACGTCCACCTTCGGCGCGAGCAGCACCAGCAGGCCGGCCACGTAGCCAAACGCACCGGGCGGCCGAATGCCGTGATGCTCCACCAGACCGCAGTACTCGTAGAAACAAAGCAGCGCGATGATGGTCACCACCGTGGTGAAGAGCCAGACGGGCGCCAGCAGAATGGCGGCGATGATGAGCGGGGTCAGAATGGACGCGGTGAGGACACGCTTCATCGCGGGCTGCCGAGCGTCTCCAGCGCCGGGCTCTCCGTCTCGGCCGGGTGGACCGCGGGGCTGAGTCCTCCGAAGCGGCGGTCGCGCTTCTGAAAGTCGAGCAGGGCGTCCAGCAGATCCGCGCGGCGGAAATCGGGCCACAGCGTGTCCGTGACGTAGAGTTCCGCGTAGGCGATCTGCCAGAGCAGGAAGTTGCTGATGCGCATCTCGCCCGAAGTACGAATCAGCAGATCCGGATCGGGCAGCCCGGCGGTGTACAGCCGCGCGGCGATCATGTCCTCATCCACCTTAAGGCGCTCGAGCGAGCCGTCGGCACGGGCCCCTTCGAGGATGGCGTTCATCGCATCGGCCAGCTCGGCGCGCCCGCCGTAGTTGAGCGCGACGTTCAGGCGCATGCCGGTATTGGAGGCGGTGGCCGCCATGGCGGATTCCAGCTCTTCGCGCACCACCGGCGGAAGCTCGTCCAGGCGGCCCATGGCGCTGAGCCGGATGTTCTGCTCCACCATGGCGGCCAGCTCGCGCTCGAGGAACACGCCGAGCAGACGCCACAACGTCTCCACTTCGGCCCGCGGGCGCTTCCAGTTTTCCACCGAAAAGGCGTAAAGCGTGAGCGCCCCGATGCCCAGCCGCGCGCAGGTTTCCACCGCCGCGCGCACCGATTCCATGCCCGCCTGGTGGCCGTCGACACGGGGCAGGTTGCGGCTCCTGGCCCAGCGGCCATTGCCGTCCATGATGATGGCGATGTGCGCGGGCAGACGCTGCGCATCGAGTTGCTGCGCCAGTACCCAGTCCCGATCCCCGGGTTTCAGCACTTCATACAAACGGGTCATTAGTGGAAATGCAGATACCCATCCTACCATTGCCCCACGCCGCGCGCTTTCCGGGCAAATGTCAATGTCCACCTCATGCCGGGCGCCCACAATAGAATGGGAGTGTGCAGGAACAACTCTGTGACATCGGACTAATCGGGCTGGCCGTGATGGGCCAGAACCTGGTCCTGAACATGAACGACCACGGCTATCGAGTGGCCGTCTTCAATCGAACCATCTCGAAGGTGGATGATTTCCTGGCCAACGAAGCGGCCGGCACCCACGTGGTGGGCACACACTCCATTGCGGAGCTGATTCAGGTGCTGAAGAGGCCCCGGCGGGTGATGCTGATGGTGAAGGCTGGCGACACCGTCGATCAGATGATCGACAGCATCGTGCCGCATCTCGAGGCGGACGACATCATCATCGACGGCGGCAATTCGCATTATCCCGATACCAATCGCCGCACGGCGGATCTTGCGGCGAAGGGAATCCTGTTCATCGGAACCGGCGTGTCGGGCGGCGAAGAGGGCGCGCGCCACGGTCCGTCCATCATGCCCGGCGGCAACCCCGCGGCGTGGCCCCACGTGAAGGAGATCTTCCAGTCCATCGCGGCGAAGGTAGCCGACGGCACTCCCTGCTGCGACTGGGTGGGCGAAAACGGCGCCGGCCACTACGTCAAGATGGTCCACAACGGCATCGAGTACGGCGACATGCAACTGATCTCGGAAGCCTACCACGCGTTGCGCAGCGGGCTCGGCCTCTCCGTTAATGAGCTGCACGACGTCTTCGCGAAGTGGAACGAGGGCGAGCTGGACAGCTATCTCATCGAGATTACCGCCGACATTTTTCGCAAGCTCGACGACGACGGCGTCCCCGTGCTGGACAAGATACTCGATGCCGCCGGGCAGAAGGGGACCGGCAAGTGGACGGGCATCAACGCGCTCGAGCTGGGCGTGCCGGTGACGCTGATCGGCGAGGCGGTGTTTGCCCGCTGCCTGTCCGCCATGAAGGACGAGCGCGTGGCCGCCTCCGCCGTTCTGAATCCCCCGCCCCCGCCGGACGTCGCGGACCGCGCCGGGTTCATCGAGGACATCCGGCGCGCGCTCTACTGTTCCAAAATCGTCTCCTACGCGCAGGGCTACCTGCTGCTTCGCGAAGCGGCCCGCGAGGAGAAGTGGAACCTGAATTTCGGCGGCATCGCCCTGATGTGGCGAGGTGGCTGCATCATCCGCAGCCGCTTCCTGGGCAAGATCAAGGAGGCTTACGACAAGAATCCGCAGCTCTCGAATCTTCTGGTGGACGGTTTCTTCAGCGCCACGCTGAACGAATATCAGGACGCCTGGCGGCGGGGGATTGTCCGCGCCATCGAGTGCGGCGTGCCCACTCCGGCCTTCTCCACCGCGCTCGCCTTCTTCGACGGATTCCGCACCGCGCGCCTGCCCGCCAACCTTCTGCAGGCCCAGCGGGACTACTTCGGCGCGCACACCTACGAGCGCATCGACAAGCCGCGCGGCCAGTTCTTCCATACCAATTGGACCGGTCACGGCGGCCGGGTCTCATCCGGGACCTACAACGTCTGAGCGGAGGAGAGCGGCTTATGGTGATTGCGGAACTGGTGGGCCCCCGCACATTTGAGATTCGCGAGGCGCTTCTTGCGGATCCCGTTGCGGGCGAGATTCAGGTAGCCGTAACGGCGATCGGCATTTGCGGATCGGATCTGCACAACTTCGCCGAAGGCGCCATCGGCGACGTGCGGGCGGTGTATCCCATGGTTCTCGGGCACGAACCGGTGGGGACGGTTCTTCGTTGCGGCTCGGGCGTCAGTGGCTGGGAGCGCGGTGACACGGTGGCGCTGGAGCCGGCCGTATACTGCTACCACTGCGAGTTCTGCCGGAGCGGCCATCACAACGTGTGCGCGAACATCCGCTTTCTGAGTTCCACCGCCGACCCCGGATTCTTTCGCGACGTGGTGAACCTGCCCGCCGCCAACGTGTTGCCGCTGCCGGGATCGGTGGCCGCCAGTGTTGGGACCCTTCATGAGCCCCTCGCCGTGGCCCTGCACTCCATGGCGCTCGCTCGGCCGCAAGTGGGCGAGACCGCGCTGGTGACAGGCGCAGGGCCCATCGGGCTGCTGACCATCGCCGTCCTGAAGCTCGCCGGTATTCGCCGGGTGTGGGCCGTGGAGCCGCTGGCCCGTCGGCGGGAACTGGCGCGGGCGATCGGCGCCGATGTGGCGATCGACCCGCGCGAGGCCGATCCGGTTAGCGCGGTCATGCACGACACCGGGCGCCGCGGCGTGGACATGGCCATCGACTGCGCCGCGAAGGACGACACGGTGAATCAGTGCCTGCACGCCGCCCGCAATGCCGGACGCGTGATCGTTACCGGCATCCCGTCGGAGGTGCGCGTGCCCATCGAGTTTCACACGCTGCGCAGGAAGGAGCTGGCGTTGCTCACCGTGCGTCGGTCCAACCACGATTCGGAAGCCTCGTTGCGCCTGCTCGCCGAACACCCGCAGCGTTTCGCACCCATCGTCACGCACACCCGGCCGCTGGCCCGTATCCAGTCCGCGTTCGACATGCTGGAGGAGGACGCGCACGAGGGCGGCAAGGTGGTGCTGGTGGTGTGACCAGTCTCGTCGCGCGCGCGTCGGCGGAGCCTCACGGCTTGCGGAACGTCAGGCAGTACATCTTCCCTTCCGCAATCTGCCGTGCCTGGATCTCGCCCATTTCGGCGGGCACGAGGCCGATCGGACAAAACGCCGCTTTCTCCTGACCCTCGTAGTACGATCGCGTCAGTGGGTTCTTCTGGTACCCCTCGCGCACATACGTCTCCGTCTCGTCCACGATCACGATCTTCGTACCGGATCTCGCGACGCGGACCATCTCCGTGATGGCGCGCGCCTTGTCATTGAAGAAATTGATGCCGCCGACGTGAAAAACGCAATCGAAGACGGCATCGCGGAACGGAAGCCGCTCGGCCTCGCCCTGGAATAGTTGCGCGTCACGCTGCCAGCGCTTCAGTTTGCGGCGGCATTTTCGTAGCATGCCCCAGGACAGATCCAGACCGAAGAACTCGATCTCTTTCCGAAGAAAGGACAGGTTTGCGCCGGTTCCCACCGAGACTTCGATGACCTGCGCGCCGGCCGCGATCTCCAGTTCACGAATGTATTCAAGGCGGTGACTCGGCTTGCGCGAGATCCAATAGTAGAGTCTCTCGGCGAAGTCGTAGCCCGGCGCCAGGCGATCATACATGCTCTGATACTTGCGGTTCAGCCCGGATACTTCCCGGAGAAACACGGGAATCCCATCGCGGATCGGGTAGCACTGCTCGGAGTCGGGGTTTCTCAGGCTGCCGCCGGCCAACTCCAGTGGGACATGAGTTTCCGGATCGCACAGTAGCTGCAAGGTTTGCGGATCCATCGCTATCCTGACTAACGAATCGCGCCGCGCTTGTGTTCCGACGGCGGCGCAGTTTTTGAGGCTCAGGCTAAACACGCCACCGCGACGGTCAGGATATGCGATCCGCCAGGGCAGGAGGCGGTCCGGCGGCGCGCGCACACATGCACCAATCTGGTGCATAATGGTGTTATGAGATCCGCAAACAAGGCGGTGCGGCAGAGCGTCAGCCTGCCGGCAAATGTCGCCGTGCAAGTGCGCACCATGGCGAAGACACGTCGCCTCAGTGCCAACAGGATGCTGGTGGAGCTGGTCGAAAACGGGATTGCGGCGGAGAAGCAGAAACAGCAGGAATTCTTCGACCTCGCAGAGCGCTTCCGGAATGCCACAGACCCCGAAGAAGTCAAACGGCTGGGTGATCAGATGGGCCGAATGGTATTCGGCGACTGATGCCCAGGATCGAGCGTTGGGGAAACCTGCCACAGGAGGTCCGCCAACACCTGGTTGACCGAATGCGCGACCGCGCGATCAGCATCGCTGATCTCAATCAACTTCGTCTCTGGATCGAATCGAAGCCGGAAGTGCCCGAAGGTGACTGGTTCAAGGATTTTGGCTCGTTCAAGATATGCGGTCAGGGATCCTATCCGAAGACATTTCTGCTTCGCGGCCAGGCAGCCAGGGGGAAGGCCGTTTAATCAAACCCCCCTGCGATTCCCCCACAGCATCACCTGCAGCCGCGGGCTGAAGCGATAACCGCGCTCCTTGCAGATCTCCACCAGCCAGCGGCCGCGTTCGCTGAGCGTGGCTGCGTCCGTGCCCTCGGGCATCAGCACCACGCGCGAGCGGTCGGCGTAAACGTCGTCGATCGCGCGCTCGGCTTCCTCCATGTCCTCCGGCGCGGCAATCACGAACTTAAGTTGGTAGGCATACTCGGCCATGAGCTGGCGCACGACGTCCGGCTGCTGGCGAAGCCGCTCGTGTACCGCGGCCCATCGCCCTCCTTCGCGCTCGAGCGGCGTGGAGTTGGCCAGCTTCGGGCTGATGCTCATGAGATCGCACACCACCGGCGCCCACGCCGTGCCCGCGGTCTCGATGGTGATGTGCAGGGCCGCGTCGTGGAGCAGGTGCGTGAGCTCGACGATGGCCGGCTGGATCATCGGCTCGCCGCCGGTAACCACCACGTGGGCCGCCGGGTAGCGCCGTACCTCGGCGAGGATATCCGTCACCCCCATGGCCACGCCCTCGGGCGCCCACGACGTATACGGCGTGTCGCACCACGTGCAGCGCAGGTTGCAGCCGGAGGTGCGCACGAACACGCTGGGCGTGCCGGTGAGCATGCCCTCGCCCTGCACGGAGTAGAAGATTTCGGCTATCTTCACGGCTGGTAGACGGTAGGGTCGGGCAGGCCCGCCTCGGCGAATCCACGGCGCCGCAGCAGGCAGGAGTCGCATTCGCCGCAGGCGCGGCCCCGCGGGTCGGGGTCGTAGCAACTGTGCGTAATGCTGAAATCCACGCCCAGCTCATGCCCGAGCCGGATAATCTCGGCCTTGCTTCGTTTGATCAGCGGCGTACGGATGCGCAACGTGGTGGCGCCTTCCACGGCGGCTTTCGTCGCCAGGTTGGCCATCTGCTCGAACGCCATGATGAACTCCGAGCGGCAGTCCGGATAACCGGAATAGTCGATGGCGTTCACGCCGATAAAAATGTCCCCGGCCAGAAGCACCTCCGCCCAGGCCAGAGCCAGCGACAGGAACACGGTGTTTCGCGCCGGCACGTAGGTCACCGGAATGCCCTCGGCCATCTGCTCGCTGGTGCGCGCCCGGGGAACGGCGATGTCGGCGGTGAGGGCCGATCCTCCAAACAGACGCAGATCAAGCGGCGCCACCAAGTGCGCTTTGGCCCCCATTTGTTCGGCCACGCGCCGGGCCGCGTCGAGCTCCACGCGGTGGCGCTGCCCGTAATCGAACGAGAGCGCGTAGCACTCCAGGCCTTCGCCGCGGGCAACCGCCAGGCAGACGGCCGAATCCAGTCCTCCACTCACCAGACAAACTGCGCGCGCCATGCTTGCTCCCAGCGTAGCAGGCAGAACAGCGTGGGCGGTTCGCGGGCGCTGCGCCAGCCGCGTTGCTGCCGTTCGTTAGAATTGTGCGTTGCGCATCGCATTTCTGACATCCACGCCGCTGGACATCAGCGCGGGCAGCGGCACGTACGTCGGCATCGCCACGCTGGCCGGCGCGCTCCGGCGCCGCGGCATCGCCGTGGACATCTTTGGGCCGTCCCTCTGGCTGCCCATGCACACGCTGTCGCGCCGCTGGTTTAACGAGCAGCTTCGCATGCGCGATTTCAGCGGGTACCGCATGGTGGTCGGCTTCGATATGGACGGCTTCCGTCTGCGGACGCCCCATGTCGCTTCCTTGAAGGGCGTAATCGCGGACGAAGCGCGGCATGAGACCGGCATCACCCGGCGTCTGCTCCAGTTACAGGCCGAATGGGAACGGCGCAACGTGCACGGCGCAGAACGCGTACTTACCACCAGCCTGTACGCGGCGCGGCGCATCCAGCAACTCTACGGCCTGCCGGAGACGCCACGCGTCGTCCCCGAACTCATCGACCTTGCCGCGTGGCGCCAACTGTTCCACTCTGTGACCGGCGCCCCCGATCCGGCGCGATTCGTGGTGCTCTCGGTGGCCCGCTTCTACCGCAGGAAGCGGATCGACCTGCTTCTCGAAGCGGCCCGGTCGATCGAGGACCGCATCCCCGGTTTCGAGCTGCGAATCGTCGGCGATGGGCCGGAAGGCCGGCGTTTGCGCGATCTCGCCCCGCGCTCGGCGAAGTTCCTCGGCACGGTTTCCAGACGCGACCTCGCCCTGGAATACAAGCGGTGCGACGTCTTCTGTCTTCCGTCGGTGCAGGAGGGATTCGGCATCGTTTTTCTGGAGGCCATGGCGGCGGGACGCGCCATCGTTGCCGCCTCCGTGTCGGCCGCGCCCGAAGTGGTTCCGCACGCGCTGCTGGCGGCGCCCGGCGACGCGGCTTCTCTCGCTCAGGCTCTGTATGTCGCCTGGAGCGACCCCGCGTTGCGCGATTCCGTCGCCCAGGCCGGCGCCGAGCATGTGAAACGCTACGATGCGCCCGTCGTAGCCGCGCAGTTTCTGGAGGCGCTGGAGGGGCTGCGGTTTTGATACTCTGAGAGCTTCGCAAAGGAGCAACGCCCGTGCCTGTCAAAACCAAGACCGTCAAGGCCCCCGTGCGCGCCCGCAAGAGCAAGCCGGAAATCCAGCAGGAATTCGACGCCCTTCAGGAAGAACTGGCGGCCTCTCGGGAAACCGCCGATTCCCGAGCCGAGGAGACCGCTCGGGCTCGCGAGGCGGAGATTCGTCACGCCGTCGAGCCGGTCACCGTGGAGTCGGTGGTCGGACAGATATCGGGGCTGGGGTTGGAGATCTCGAAGTCCCTTTCGGAAATCTCCGCGAAGCTGGTGGAGGAAGTCAATTTGCTGGCCAGCGTGCGCGAAGCCGTCGCGCTGGAGCGCAGGGAGCTCGAGCGCCTGTACAAAATCGACGTGGCGGCGACGTCGGTGGATCAACTGGTGCAGGATTACGCGCGGCAGAAGCAGGAACTGGAAACCGAGATCGCCGCCAAACGCGCCGAATGGGAGGAGGAGACGCGCACCACCGAACGCGAGCGCAAGGAGCAGGAAGAAGCTCTCCGCAAACAGCGCCAGCGGGAGATCGACGAGTACGAATACAAGAAAACCCTGGAGCGCAAGAAGGCCCAGGACAAGTACGACGAGGAGATCCGCCTGCAGGAGCGGAAGAATAAGGAGCAGCAGGAGGCGCTCGAAAAGGGCTGGCACCAGCGCGAGGCTGCATTGAAGGAGTCCGAGAACGAGTTAGTCCGCCTGCGCAAGGAGTCGGAAGAGTTGCCCGTGCGCCTGAAGAAGGAAGCCCAGGCTGCCGCGGCGGAGGCGGCCAAATCCACGGCGGCCCAGTTCGAGCAACAGATTCTGATGTTGAAAAAGGATTCCGACACCGAGCGGCGCGTATCCGAGTTGCAGGTGAAGACGCTGGAGGAATCCGCCTCGCGGCAGGCCGTCCAGATCGCCGCGCTCGAAAAGCAGTTGGGCGAGGCCAAACAGCAGGTTCAGGATATCGCGGTGAAGGCAATCGAGGGCGCGTCGGGAGCCCGGGCTCTCTCCCATATCAACCAGATCGCCATGGAACAGGCCAAGAACCGGCCCCAGGGCTGATCGCTCGCCCAGGGCCCGAATGCCGCATGGGGCTTTCAGCCTCCGGACCCGCCTTCAGCGGGTGGCGCCGGTCCGCCCCTCCTCGCGCGCAGTTCGGCGGTCTGCTTCCGATGGCACTTGAGGCAGAGCGTGCGAATGTTAGCCAGATCGCACTCGCCGCCGCCTTCCACCACCGGTACGATGTGATCGGCGTCCCACAGGCTGCGCCGGCTGCCCGGCCGGATTCCATACCCGGCGAACGCACGCACGCGCGCCGCACCGCGAAGCCGGCGAATGTGGTTAAACTCGGCAACGCAGTCCAGGCCGCACAGCGCGCAGACACCCTTATCCCGCTCGAACGTCCTTTCCCGAAGATGCCCGGGGTCGCTGCGCAACTTCCATTCCTCCACGCACCAGTCGGAACAGAACGTGCGCCGGCCCGCTGGAACCTCCAGGTTGCACCAGCGGCAGAGGTTGCGGCCATTCGGCCCTTTCGGGAGGTCTGCTTGGTCAATCCAGCCGCCCGGCATGGAACGTATCGTACTCATATGGCGTCCAACGTGCACTCATGTGGATTCAAAAGATTTCCAAGCCCTGTTGGATGCGTATGTATTCAGTCACTTCCAGTGTCGCGACTGAGGATCCCCGGATCCCCACCATGAAAAAACTACCCGCTTCTCAACTCTTCACGGAAAGAATTACCCGCCTGGCAATCGACCCCAACAAGGAAGATTGCCAATCTCTGCCAGCTATCCTCGGCGCCGGCGACTGGACCATCCATAGGGCTTCGTCCTTTCGGGAAGCCACCACACTGATGCATGAGAGTGTACCTGATTCATGCGTTGCGAGAGAGAACTTCCGCTTTCGCGAGGCGGAGGGACCGCGCAGTCATCCCCCCGTCGTGGTGGTTTCCCGAAAACCAGACGGGCGCCTTTGTCACCTTGAGGAAGACGCCGTGGCAGCGGCAGCCTGATTTCGCTCCCTGCTCTGGCTGCTACCATCCTCAGATATGGAGCAGCCGTCCTTCGATCCCGGTCTCACCCAACAATTCAGCAACCCGCTTCGCCGCGCCATCAACAAGGACGGCAGCTTCAACGTACATCGGCGGGGAGCCTCCTGGCGCGCGTTTCACCCCTGGCTCGCGTTGGTGAACATGTCGTGGACCGGGTTTGCCACGGTCCTCGGCCTGGCCTGGCTGGCGGTGAACACCGGCTTCGCTCTGATCTACTTCAAGCTCGATCCCAGCGAGTTGCAGGGAGTCAGCGCGGCCAGCCTGGGACAGCGCTTTCTCGACGATTTCTTCTTCAGCGCGCAGACGCTCACCACGGTCGGCTACGGCGGCATGGTGCCCCGCGGAGTACTGGCCAACTTCGTCGCCAGCACGGAAGCTCTCATCGGCCTCATGGCGTTCGCCGTCGGCACCGGCCTGCTGCTGGCGCGGGTGTCGCGTCCGTCGGCGCGAATCGCCTTCAGCCCCAATGCGCTGATCGCGCCTTATCAGAACGGCACCAGCCTGCAGTTTCGCGTCGTCAACGAGCGGCGGAACACCCTGATGGAACTGGAGGCGCGCGTCCTGCTCATGACCGTCGAGCTGCGGAACGGCGTCCCGCAGCGGCGTTACGACGTCCTGACTCTGGAGCGCAAGGGCGTCATCTTCTTCCCGCTCACCTGGACCATCGTCCACCCCATCGACGAGAGCAGCCCCTTGTTCGGAAGGACCGCCGCCGACCTCGAGCTCCTCCAGGCGGAGCTGCTGATCCTGATCAAGGGCTTCGACGACACCTTCAGCCAGACCGTCAATGCGCGTTATTCCTACCGCTTCGACGAGATCGTCTGGAACGCCCGCTTCGCCCCGGCCTTCCACATTGACGAAGAAGGCGACATGATTCTGGACCTCGGCCGCGTGGGCGCCATCGCGGACCAGGCGCCGGCAGGCCGGTGACAGTCGCGTGCCTGGATTCCCCGCAAGGGACACGCGGCGAGAGCCGCGTTCGCGCATCACAACCGCGTCGCAACCTGGTCCGCTGAAAGCGCGAACGCCTGCGTGCCCTTCACTATGTGGGCCGTCCCCGGCTTTGTGTCGTTGAGGATCACGGCGCTGGCGCCGATCAGACAGCCCGGGGCAATGGCGACACCGTGCTTCAAGCACGCATTGGCGCCGATGAAGGAGTACTCGCCGACGCGGACGAACCCGCAAAGAACGGCGTGCGGAGCGAGAAAGCAATGGTCCTCGATGACCGCATCGTGTCCAATGTGGCTTCCGCTCCATACCACTACGTTGCTGCCGATCTCCACGAACGGCTGGATCACCGCGCCCTCCAGGATGAAGCAGTTGTCGCCATGGTGCACTTCCCCGAAGTACACCGCTTTCGAGCTGAGGTAGGTCGCCAGCCGGTAGCCTTTTCCCTTTGCTGCCCGGTAGACTTCCGCCCGAACCTTATTGAGTTGTCTGGTGCCCACCGCAACGAACATCTCAAATGTCTGCGGCGGATACAGCTCTTCCACGGATTCAAATGCAACCAGCGGCAAGCCACGAAACGCCGCACTCTGAATGAAGCTCTGGTGAACCGTGAAAGCAGCCACTTCGTACTCGCTGTCGCGCGAAAAGTAGAACTGAGCGATGCGGGCGAGATGCCCCGCTCCAAAGACCACCAGTCGCTTCATTCCATCCTCACCAGCATCGTGAATTCGTAGAGGCCATAGTCGTGGAGCAGAGCGACATGCCGGGAAATCCGGGTCTTGCAGAAATCGAAAAAGAAGCAGGGATCCGCATAGTAAAGGTATTCGCGCATGCGATCGCGATCCGAATAGCTGGTCAACAGGTTGAACGCAAGTCCCCGTGTGCTGAGCGCCGCCATCCCGAGCAGGGTTTCCAGAACATAGGATCTCCACTCCTCCGCGTTCGCTTCCTGTTTGACATGGAAGACTCCGCTGGCCACCGCGTAGTCCACCGGCGGAACTCCTTCCAACTGGCTGACGAAGTTGCCGTCTTTGTGCAGGTCGCGCGCCTTCGCCACCATCGCCGGAGCCGCATCGTACCCCCAGTAGGATGGGCACATCCCTCGGTTGTCAAGAAAGGTGAGAAGCGCACCGTAGCCGCAGCCGAAATCAAGCAGCGAGAAGCCGCTCGCGGCGGAAGTGATCCTCATGAGCTGCTCGAAACGAACATTCTGCGATTCCGCCGAGTTCCAATCGACTCCGGCCGGCGTCGAGCCATGTTGCAGAAGCTTGCAGGTATAGTAATTTGCCGCGCTGGTCTCGAAGCGGTCCGGCATGGCGATTCTCCTTCCTCGCCGGCGTTTTGGCTGACTTCAGATGAGTGCATCGGGCGGGCCTATAGTCTCTCCAAAGGTTCCCGGCCGGTGGATTGATGTTTCATCAACTCCAGCGCGGCAGGCCCTTCGTTCAGGATCAGATCGATTACGCTTACGTCGTGCCGAAATGGCGGATATAGTTGCGAGTATTCGGGGTACCCGGAATAATCGAAATACTCGAGTTCCACGCCCGCCGCCGCGAACAACGAGCCGTCGATGTAATGCCTGGCGGAAGGCCCTGATATATAGCGCGTGGCGCCGGCCTGCCTGCACAGAGACACCAGGCGTTCGGTCCTGCCTCCAGCAAGCTGGTAGTCCGCGGACCGGGTGATTCGCGTGGCGATGCCGAGCATCTCGCAAAGAGCCGTGAGAAACCGGTGGTTGATCTCGCTCAAATACCTCAGATTTGCCGCGCGGTAGAGCGCTTCCAGCGGGTCCCGATACGCCCTGAAAAACGGAGCCGGGGAATAGAAGTGGGTAATGGACTTCCAATGATCCATCGCCCAGCCAGGACTCGAAACAACGGTGTCACGGATCTTCTGGAGATACTTGCCCTTCGATTCCACCGGTATGGTCAGCCAACTCACTCCGGCGGGTGTCTTGATCCGATTGCGGTTGCGCCAGTCCCTGCGCGTGTACTGCATGTCGTCAAAGAGGATGAATTCGTCGGCGCTTCGGATCAGATCGAAATATCCCTTCCAGGGAATGTAATTGGATTGAACGATCGCTATGGTTTTGGCGCACATTTCACGTTGCTTCAGGCGCGCAGCGGCAGGCGCGGCTCGATCCAGCCCAGCAGTGCGGCCATCATCCGCTGGCGATCCGAGATTTCGTTCCAGCGGGAGCGGGCCTGGGCTCGCCGGCTCTCCCGATAGGTTGTGTCCGCCATGAGGCGCCGCACTTCGGCTTCGATGGCGGCGAAGGATGGGAACACGAAGGCCTCACCGGCAACCGCGGCAACATCGCCCTCGGCCAGCGTCAGCACCGGCAGCCCCATGGCCAGAGCGAACGCCGCCGAGCTTCCTCCGCCGAGTCGGGGCGGGTTGAGAAACGCGTCGCCGATCTCGTATACGGCCAGCAGATCGGTCTGGAAGCCGATGGCCCGGGTGCGGCGGCTCAGGCTCGCCTGGCCGGCGAAAGGGCCGACTAAGACAGCGAACGCTCGCGGCGCAGTCTCCAGCAGTCCGGCCACCGCCGTGGCGAACTCGCCGGTGACGTCGTCGTCCAGACGGTTGCCGGCTACCACAAGCACGAAGGCGTCATCGGGAATCTCCAGCGCCGCGCGTTGGAGCGTGGCCGAGCGAGGGGGAAGATCGAAGGTTCCCTGAGCATGGAACGTCACCCTCTCGTCGGGAACCTGCAGCGCCTGCTGCAGCCGCCGTTGTTTTTCGTCGGGGACGCCCAGGGCTACGAAGAGCGTACCGGCGGAGACGGGAAAACCGGCAGCCATCGGCAGTGTGACCACCGTGGTAAACCCGGCGCACAGATCGGCGGCGACGCTGGGGCCGCCGATGGTGAACACGAACTCGGGTTTCCACGCGGCCACCGTCCGCAGGCAATCGGTCAGTTCCTCGTCGGTCTTCATGCCCCCTGCAAACTGGCGAAATGCGAAGACCTCACCCTTGTATGCCACCTCGGCGAGGCCCGTCAGCGGCTCCGCGAAGTTAGCGCCGAGGGCGCCGTAGTAGGGCAGCGGCATGGCGCGCGGCATCTCCGCCGTGTTCACCAGCAGAACCCGCTTTCCGAGGTCCCGCTGCAGGGTGCGGCAGGTCTCCAACGTCTGATGCGTGGGAGCGTGGGCCACATTCAGCATCTGCACCGCCGCAACCACCACGTGGCCGCCGCAGCGCTCCGCCGGGGGCATCCAGTGCAAATCCATTCGCAGCCGGCCGCGCCATTGGCCCACCAGCCGGCGATAAAACTCGGCCAGCATAATCTGTTCGGCATCCCCGAATGTTTCAGGGAAGCGGAAGGCAATCGAATCGAACTGCCAGTAAAAGAACCGGGCCAGCGGGGGATCGAGGCCCGTCCTCACCACCGTATTGAGGAGCTGTCTTGCGTATGCCCGGCTCCGCGTGACCGCGAACAGGAACGAGAGCATCAGTACCTGGCTGTGGAAACCGTCCGCGGCTAGCGCCTCAACGCGATCCACCAGGGCCTGCCTGGGGATGGCGCCCGCCTGTTCCGCCGCCTGTGCCCGATTCAGTATGGCCATACACTCCGGCCAGGCACGGGGGTCTCGGAGCATCGCCGGTATGCGCTCCATCTCCACCGCACACGCAGCGGTCATCCTGGTACAGCGGCCCAGTCCGCCGGCAACTCGCGGGCGCCGTCACCGGCGGCGAATTCGCACACGCTGGAGATCACCTCGTCCTGCTCTTCGTCGGAAAGCCCGGTGTAGAAGGGAAGGCGCAGCAACTGCTGGCTCACGCGCTCGCTCACCGGACACTGGCCGGTCCGGCCGCCGAACCGCACACCCATCGGCGACAGGTGCAACGGCTGGTAGTGAAACACGGCCAGGATGCCGCGGCTCTGCAAATGCGCGATCAGCGCCTGCCTCATCCCCGGCGAGGGCAGAAGCAGGTAGAACATGTGGAACGGCGGCTCGCAATCGGCGGGAATCCGCGGCAGTCCGACGCCCCGTTCGAGCGCCCACTGCGTCAGCCCGTCCCGGTAGCGGCGCCAGATGCGGCTGCGGCGGTTCTGAATGCTGGTGGCGGCTTCCAGTTGCGCCAGCAGAAAAGCCGCCAGCAGATCGGACGGCGCGTAGCTCGATCCCAGATCCACCCAGCGGTACTTGTCCACCTGGCCGCGGAAAAAGCGGTTGCGGTCGGTCCCCTTCTCGCGCAGAACCTCGGCCCGTTCCGCGTAAGCCGGATCGTTGATGACCAGCGCGCCGCCTTCCCCACAGGTGAAGTTCTTCGTTTCGTGGAAGCTCAGCGCCGCCAGACCGCCCCAGGTGCCGAGGTATCGCCCCTTGTAGCGGCCGAACAAGCCCTGGGCGTTGTCCTCCACCACGGCCAGCCCGTGCCGGTGGCAGATCTCCTCAATTGCGGTCATCTCGCAGCCCACGCCCGCGTAGTGCACCGGCGCCACCGCCCTGGTACGCGCGTTGATGAGCCCCTCCAGTTGGCTCTCATTCAGGTTCAGCGTGTCGCTGCGGATGTCCGCGAAAACCGGCCGCGCCCCACGCATCGCAAACGCATTCGCTGTGGATACGAAGGTGAAGGAAGGCACTATCACCTCGTCGCCCGGCTCGATTCGAAGCAGCAACGCGGCCATCTCCAGAGCGTCGGTACAAGAGGTGGTCAGCAGGACCCGTGGCACACCCAGAACCCGCTGGAGGAGGGCCTGGCAACGTTTGGAGAAGGGGCCATCGGCCGCGCTGTGCCCGTAGGCCAGCACCGCTTCGGTGATGTACGCGAGCTCGTCGCCGGCCAGCGTCGGCCGGTTGAAGGGGATCCGCCAGGAGGCCATGCAAGCGCCGTCAGGAACTGTGTGGCCGCAGCGCGAGATCCCTCTCACTTAACGGACATGCGGCGCCGATGATCCGCTACTCGAACTCGGCGGTTGGCACGACTCGAAGCGCGCGAGCGGCGGACCCGCGAGTCTCAGTGTTCGTCGAACGCCGCAGACGCAAATGGCAGAGCGACGGAGTCGTTCCCTGCTCGAATCCGGCAAGCCGCGCCAGGGTGGCGGGCCGACGACTACGGTCCATGTGGATGCAACTCCGTATCGTCGCAGGCGAGCGCCACCCCCGGCAGCTTGAAGTGGCCCTTGAAATGGCTTCGCCCGCGCAGTATGCTTCGGGCAGGGAAAATGTATGGCCGTTACCGTGAAGAACATTGAACTGTGGCGGACGGAAGTCGAGAACAGGCCAGGGACTCTCACCGGCGTCCTCGCCCCGCTCGCTGAAGCAGGCGTCGATCTGCAACTCGTCATGGGTTATCGCTACCCCGGCAATGAGGCGAAGGCCGCAATTGAGGTGTTCCCCGTTAAGGGCAAGAATGCTGCTGCAGCCGGAGCGGCAGGACTGCAACCCGCAGCGCTTTCAGCCGTTCTGATCGAGGCTGACAATCGGGTGGGCCTTGGCCACACGATTGCCCTCGCCCTGGCGGATGCCGGGATCAATCTGGACTTCCTGGTGGCCCAGACAGTGGGACACAAATGCACGGCCGTTGCCGGTTTCCGCAGCAAAGAGGATGCCCGCAGAGCAACCGTGCTCATCAGGAAGGCCGCCGGCGCCAGAAAGAAATAAGGCGGCCGGCTCCACCGAGCCGAAGATAGAATACGAACAGCCCAAAGAATCGCTATCAGGAGACATCATGGCGTATGTGATTGTGAGTACCTGCACGAAAGATATGCACTGCGTGGAGGCATGTCCGGTGGACTGCATCCACCCCAAGGAAGGTGAGGCGGAATTCGAGCAGGTTCCGCAACTCTACGCGAGTCCGGATGACTGTATCGATTGCGGGGCCTGTATTCCCGTTTGCCCGACCGAGTCCATTTATCCGCTTGAGGAACTGCCTCCCAACCTGGCGGAGTTCATCGAGCTGAACGCGGCGTACTATCGCCACTAGCGGAAGGCGGGCCGGAATCGCCGGGCCGCGTTCGATATTCTCGAAGCGTTGCCGCAGATGGCTGCGCCCGGCCGGGCGCTGTCATGGTATCATCCGGTGACAATATGACAGGTGTGCCTATCCAGCAGAGCAGGATGGGGACCCGTGAATGGACAACCGGCGTACACTCAGCAGGCGGTAACCATGAGAATCATTAGCCAGTCGTCAGACCAGTTGGTGCTCAAGGAAGGCAGCGCCTCGGGAATCGTTATCGGTGTTGCTCTGGTCGCCGCGGGAGTGCTCGCTGGGTATTTCCTCCGTCACTCCAATTCGATTGTGATTTGGATTGCCCTGGCGCTCGTCGTCACCGGAGTCGTTACGATCCTTTTCAGTTCTTCGATCACAGTGGTTGCCAATAAGGCGAGCGGACAAGTTTCTTATCAAAAGAAGCGGCTGGTTGGAAAGCGGGATTCGACGTATGTGATCGCCGACATTTTTCGCATCGAGACCCGCAAGCAATGGCGCGTGGAGAACACGCCTGCGTCGGGGAATCAGGGCGCTTCCCAGCCGCAACCAGTGCTCGTGGCGCAGTCGGTGATTGTCTTCAAAGACGGGCGTGAATTGCCGCTGGACCACCAGAAGACTTCTTCCAGCACCTCGGTTGGCTCGGTGGTTCTCATGGGCGGTCTGGGCGCGGAAACCGCCATCGCAGCTCGAGTGGCGAAGTTCCTGGAAGTTCCCTTTCAGGAAATCACGCCGCCCAACGTGGGAATGGGAATTAACATTGGCGGGGGGCCCGGTAGTATTCAGCTCTAACCTGGTGACGGACGATACCACCACAAGGTGGAGGCGAGGCCGATTCCGAGCGCCGTGATGTGGCCGTCGGCGGTCCAGCAAGGGCTGCCCAGGCCGCCGTGGAAGGACAGCGGCAGAGGTTTGATGATGTCGTGCTCGGGATCGACGATGGAAAGCCGGTAGAACCACGAATCGCGCGAAGCAGTGTCCAGCAGCAGGCGTCCGCGGGAATCCACCGCGGCGGGAGCGAAGTCCTGAATCGTCAGGCGGAGGCCGGCGGGGGTGGGGACGGGCCATGGATCGCCCCCGGCCAGGGGCACGCGAAGCAGACGAATGGGATCGGCCGCCAACTGTTTCACGTACAGGAACCGCCCGCCGGGATCGGCGCTTACCTGATTGCCGTCGATGAGACGCTTCGGCGTCCCTGAGCCATCGCTGGCAACGGACCAGATGACATTTCCCGCCGCGTAATAAAGCGTGCCGCCGTCCGCCGATGCTGTGAGACTGCGGACTTCCGACGCATCGAACGGGAGCTGCCGGAGCATGCGGCCTTCGCGGAGGGAAGCTATCGCGATGCGCATGTGAGCGGCGCCGCCGGCGAGGAAGGCGATTGCGTCCGTGGCAATTCGTGTCATGGGTGCGCTGCTTTCCTCGTTCATCGGGAGAAAGCGGCGAGGTTCCATTCCCGGGCGGACAACCATGAGATGGGGTTTTCCGGAGTGCAGGGCGGTGAAGAGAATGCGGCCGTCGTCCAGAGGGAGAATGCTCGGCACGGCGAGCCGGTAAAACGCCCGTTCGCTGGGTTGCCCGCCGGCCAATGAAAAGCGCAACAGGGAGGAGCCGCGAGTCACCTGATCGATATACAGCGATCCATCGCGCGCCGCGTCCATGTGCCACAGGGCCGCCGAGTCGGGCAGCGACATCAGCACGCGGGAGCCTCGGCCGCCACCCAGCGGGGCCGAGATGATGCGCCACGTGTCATCCTGGCGCAGTCCGAAGAGCACGGAGCGGCCATCCGGCGTTATGGCGGCCGCGAGCACCTCGGACTCGGCATAGTCGAACGCAAAGCCGGGAGCCAGAGGCCGCACCTGTCGCGAGCCGACATCCAGCGCGCACAGAGCGAGAGATCGTGCGGTTTCCTCTGGTCCGGACGCGCGCAGAAAAACGATGGTGCGGCCGTCGGGGGCGGCACGCAGAGCGCCGGTCAGCCGCCAGAAGGCGACGTCCGCCGGCAGCGGGTCCAGCCGCCCGGAAACGGGCCAGAAACGGTACATCTGATCCCGCAGATTACTGCCGGAGCGAAGCACCACGATGCTGCCGTCGGGCAGCGGCAATGGCGCCGCGGCGTTCTCCAGAACCAGCATCGGTTCGCCGCCCAGCGGTGGAACCATGTAGACGCCGCGCGGTTTGTCCCAGTAGCGATCGAAGTACAGGCGCGAACCGTCGGGCGACCAGGCAATGTTGAGAACGGGTCCGCCATCGGTTTGGCTGGTGAGGACGGTCCAACTCCCCACGTCCGGCTTCATGACCGCCACCTGCGTCTGGTCATCCACCATGGCCACAAAGGCCAATAGCTGCCCATCGGGAGAGATTCGCGGACCTAAAGCGACGCCAGGTCCGCCCAGCATCAGGCCCGACCACAGCGGCGGTTCGGCGGTGCGGGACCGTTGCCAAAGTGCGCCCGCGCCGGCTCCGGCCGTCAGAGCCGCCATTCCAGCGGCGCCAGCGAGCCAGGCGCGGCGAGTGAAATCCGAAGCGGGCGGAGTTCCCGCGGGCGTCGAGGCTTCCGAGAAGTGATCCCGAAGCGCGCGCAGCTCCTGGTACAGGTCCCGCGTGCTTTCATAACGGTCCGCCGGATTCTTGGCCAGACAGCGCTCGACGATCCACCGCAGCGGCGCGAGAACGCTGGAAGGCAGCGGAGGAGGCTCCTCGCGAATGATGGCGGCCATGGTCTCGGCGGCGTTGTCCCGCTGAAACGGATGCGCGCCGGAGGCCAGCTCAAAAAGGATCAGGCCGAGGGAAAACTGATCGCTCCGAGCATCCACCTCCTGCCCGCGGGCCTGCTCCGGACTCATGTACGCGGCGGTGCCCACCACGCGGCCGGGTGCCGTGGCCGAGATGGAGCGCGTCTCGTCGGCGGCCGCGGCCTGCAGCAGATGTTTCACCACGCCGAAGTCCAGGATTTTCACGCGTCCGTCGCGCGCCAGCAGGATGTTGTCCGGCTTGAGATCACGGTGAACGAGGCCCGCTGCGTGCGCGGCCGAAAGTCCATCCGCAAGCTGTACCGCGAGGTTGAGCAACTCGCGATTGCCGTGCACGGCGTGCAGACGAACCCCGTCGACGAACTCCATCACGAGATAATCGGGACCCACGTCGTAAATCTGGCAGATGTTGGGATGGTTCAGCGCGGCAATGGCTCTGGCTTCGTGTTTGAACCTTTCGCTGAACTGCAGGCTGGAGAACTTGACGGCGACAACGCGGTCCAGACGGGTGTCGCGCGCCTTGTACACCTCGCCCATACCGCCTTCGCCGACGAGACCCAGAATCTCGTACGGCCCCACGCGCGTTGAGGCCGGCAGTGCCATGATCTTGCCTTTCCCCTGATTCTATCCCGGCCCGGGCTCGGCGGAAGGTCGCGCCAGCGCGAGTCGAACGCCGCTCGCGAAAGGGCCGCTCGCCCAACACGGCGCGAAGCATAGGCGCCGATCGCCGCAAACCGGGCGTGTGCGTGCTGACACGACGTGTTCAGGCGCCCACAGCCGTTGTGCCGGCATTCGCCGGTAAGTGACTGACCGGCGAGGAACATTCGAATTGGACACGCCTGTGCGTTCGCACCGGGCATGAACCGCAAACTTCCGATCCTGCTCCTGCTGGCGGGCCTCAGCGCCTTCGCCGAAGAGAAGGCCGCAGCCCGGCGCATCGTCGTCAGCATTCCCGATCACAAGCTCGCGCTCCTTGAAGGCGACAAACTGATCCGCGTTTACGACGTCGCCACCGGCAAGCTCACTACGCCCAGCCCCGAAGGGGAGTATCGCGTGGTGAGCCGCGTTGCGCATCCCACCTGGTTCAGTGCGCACAAGGTGGTGCAGCCCGGACCGGCGAATCCGCTCGGCACACGCTGGCTGGGCCTGAGCATCCGGGGTTACGGCATCCATGGCACCAACGTTCCGCAATCCATCGGCAAGTACGCTTCGCACGGCTGCATTCGGATGCGGAACAAGGACGTGGAGGACCTCTTCGAACGGGTACAGGTGGGGACGCCGGTGGAACTGGTGGGCCAGCCAACCCAACAGGTGGCGAGGGTCTTTGCGGCGGTAGTGGATTGAGTTAGTCACAAGGAGAAGGACCATGTTATTCGTCAAGTACTCGCTGAGTGTAATTGGAATCGGATTGCTGCTGGCGGCAGCGGGTATCCCGATCCACGACTTTTACCGGATCTTCAAAAAGCGGGATGAACAACTCGGGGAGCCGCGGCCCGTCGAGTGGCGCCCCGCGCTACGGCTGGCCATCGTGGGTTTCGTCGCGTTGCTGGCGGGCCTGAGCATCGTGCTGGTGCCCAGCGGCGAAGCCGGCGTGCTGGTGAGCCAGTTCGGTGGCGCCCGGCCCGGCCCACTCTATCCCGGAGTGCACTTCATTGTGCCGCTGGTGGATCGCATCGAGCTGTTCAGCATTCGCGATCGCATCTTCGCCACCACGCTGAATGAAGACGCGAAGAAGAAGTCCGAGGTGCTTCGCGTGCAGACGAAGGAAGGACTCAGCGTGGGGCTCGCCGTCACGGTTCGCTTCCGGTTCGATCCCCGCCGCCTGCCCTGGATGGAGAGTAACCTTCCGCAGCCGGTGGAAACGGAGATTGTTCCGCCCATGGTGGTCACGGCGTTTCGCGACGCCACCCCCGGCTACATGGTGCGCGAGTTGTTCGCAACGCGCCGCGAGGAGATCGTGCGCGGAGTGGCCGGAGAGATCGCGCGCCGGCTGGCTCCCGACGGGGTCGTTGTGAAAGAGGTGATGGTGACCGATATCGAGCTTCCCGAAGAGTACGCCAAGGGGCTCGAAGGCCTGCTGCTCAAGGAGCAGGAGAACGACCGCATGTCGGTGGAGCTGGAAGTGAAACAGAAGATGGTGCAGGAGGCGGAGTTCGAAGCCGACGCCGACAAGGTGCACGAGATCAAGGCCGCCGAAGCGAAGGCGGAGGAGACCGTGCTGGAAGCCAAGGCCCAGGCCGACGCCATGCAGCACACGCTGCCGCTCAAGCAGAAGCAAATCGAGCAGAGCCGCTTGGAGGCTGAAGCGCGCAAGGAGGCCACCGTCATGAACGCCGAGGCGATGGCCCAGGCCAAAGTCATCGACGGCAAGGCGGAACTGGAGCGGCGGCGGCTGATGACCCAGGGCGATGCCGACCACATCCGCACTGTGGCCAGTGCCGACGCCGACCGGATGAAGCTGGAATCGGACGTGATTCGGGGGAACCCGCTGCTGATTCAGAAGATCATCGCGGACAAGCTCTCCGACAAAGTGCAGATCATGATGGTGCCCAACGATGGAAAGTTCTTCTTCGCGAACGACGTGCTGAAGGCGCCGCCGGCGGAGACTTCCACGCACCCGGTTTCTTCCAGCGACGCGCGATAGACCCGCGGAGGGCGAGGGCCGCATCTGGATTCGCCTCAGGGACACGCGGCGACCAGCCGCGTTTTGGCGGTGGCCGGCGAGGGCGCGGCTGCCGCCGCGTGTCCCTGGAGTCTCGTGTTACTGCTCGCCGGATTGCGCCCACTTTGGTATCATTCCAGCGGTGTTCAGGAGAATCCTGCTGTGCCTGCTTCTGGCCGCGATCTGCCGGGCCCAGACGCTCGATGAGGCGGTGCGCAGCCTGGCGAAAGAGGTGGCCACGCGGCTTGGGCCCGGGGAAGTTGCGCACGTGGCGGCGGTGCGCAACCTGTCGTCGTTGGGGAACGCCGCGACAGCGCGGTCGCGCGCCGTTTTCGAACGCGCCCTGCGGCAGTCAACCGCCCGGACGGGACACGCGGTGGACGTTGCCTTCACCATCTCGCACAATCCGCGCGGGCTGCTTCTGGTGGCCGAAATCGAGCGTGGCGAAGATCGGCAGGTGGCGATGGTGGAGTACACGACCCCGGCGGCGCCTGCGCGCTCCCCTCATGCGCTGCTGGATAAGCGCCTGCTGTGGGAACAGGACGGCCCGATGCTCGATGTCCTGGTGGCCGGGGACGCCATGCTGGTGCTCGAACCGGCCGATATTGTCGCTTACACGCGCCGGTCCTCCGGCTGGGAGCGCGTCGACTCCAGGCCGCTTGGTGGCGCCGCCGCCGTGCGCGATCCGCGGGGACAGCTTCAGGAGGCGGGTGGGTTGTTCACGGCCTTTCTGCCCGGCCTCGTCTGCCGCGGAGCCTGGAAGCCGGCGCTCGATGTTCATTGCGATTCCGGCGGCACGGACTTGAGATTCACGCCCGCGCGCAACACGCTGCAGGTGGAAGGCTGGCCACCGGTGTTCTCGTTCGCACAGATCGAGGAGCATTCGCGCCCTCTGTACCTGATGGCCGAACTGGATGGGCGCACCCATCTGTACGATGGCGCGACACGACCGGTGGGCGAGTTCGATACATGGGGTGGCGACTTTGTCGCGATCGAAAAAGGCTGTGGAGCCGGGCGGGCGATTCTGGCATCTTCCGCCGGCCCGCGGGACGCCGCCGATTCGATTGCGGCATTCGAGATCGTCGACCGCAAACCCGTGGAGATCGGCGACCCCGCGGAGTTTTCAGGTCCCGTCACGGCGCTCTGGCCCGCGCCCGGCGGCGCCATCGCCATCGCGTTGGATCTCGCTACAGGACGCTATGCGGCGTACAGTCTCACGATCAGTTGCGGTGGTTAGCGGCCTGCTTGCGGCCGCGTCGCTGGAGGCAGCACGCCGGCCGCACTACGGCGGAACGCTGCGCCTCGACGTGAGCGGCGCAATTGGCTCGCTCGATCCCGCCGACGTGCCGACAGACCCGGCCGAGGCGGCATTGAAGGAGAACATCGTGCGCGAGGTGTTCGAGTCCGTTGCGGCAGCGGGTCCATTCCGGGTCGCTAGCTGGGAACCGATGAAGGCGCTTACGCTGGAGGCGAACGAGCAGTTTCGGGGCGGGCGTCCGTATCTGGACCGCGTCGAGATTCACATGGGCCGCTCGCCGCGCGATCAGGCGCTCGATTTCGAGCTCGGCAGGGCCGATGTGGTTGAGTTGCCTGTGTCCGATCTGCGGCGCGCGCAGCAGCAGGGCGGTCATACCAGCCAGTCCGAGCCGTGCCACGTGATCGCCCTGGCTTTCAACGGCCGGCGGGCCGATCTCGATCGACTGCGGCAGGCGCTCGCACTGACCATCGACCGGCCGGCCATCCGCAACGTGCTGCTGCAAAGACAGGGCGAAATCTCCGGAGCGCTGCTGCCCGGATGGCTGAGCGGTTACGAGTTTCTATTCCCCGCGGGCCGCGACGTGGCGCGAGCGAAAGACCTGGCCGCGTCGGCTGCACCGCTCTCGTTTGCATGGGACAGCCAGGACGCGCTGCTGCGGTCGATCGCCGAACGCATTGTCGTGAACGCGGCCGAAGCCGGCCTCACGCTTCGCCCCACGGCCGCTTCGCAGGCGGACGTACGCCTAGTGGCGCTGCGCATCGCCAGCGACGATGCCGCGGAGGCGCTTAAGGCCCTGGGTGGCGCGGCGGCCGCCGGTCCGTTGAAGCTGTACGAAGCCGAGCGCGCGCTGATCGAGTCGCGGCGCATGGTGCCGCTGTTTCAGCTTCCGGTAGCCTACGAACTCGGCTCGAACGTGCACGCGTGGACCACCGGGCCGGTCGGCAACTGGCGGCTCGAGGACGTGTGGCTGGAGGGCGCAAGGCCATGACGTTTCGCACCCGTCTGCTTCTGGTTTCGTCGCTCACCGTGGCCGGCGCGGTGGCGCTGGTGAGCGGCGCCGTATCGGTGGCCACCCGGCGGGCCTTTGACCGCATCGCCGAGGAACGGCGCCAGGGCGTTTTCGATCAGTTCCAGCGCGAGGTGGAATCGCAGTACCGCGAGATCGAGGATAAAGTGGAGCGCGCGGCCGCCTCCGACGCCGTGCTGCGAATCGCGGTGGAGGCGAACAAGACCGAGCCGGATTTCTCGGCGTTTGTCGATGAGGCGCGCGCGCAGGCCGACGCCCAGGCTCTCGACTTCGTTGATATCCTGCAGCCCGATTTCACCATCATTTCGTCCGCTTCGGCCCCCGCGCGATTCGGATACAAGAGCAACTGGCTCATGGCGCCTGAAGATGTCACGGTCACGAAACGCTTCCGGACGCGCATTCCCATGGAGACCGGTAGCGCCATCGCTCTGGCGGCTGCAAGCACGGTCAGCGTGGGCGACAAGAGCATTCTCGTGGTGGGCGCCCGCAAGCTCGACCAGGCGTTTCTGGCTTCCCTCGGCGTCGCGCGCGGGGTGCGAGTCATGTTATGGCTGGCGAGCGGAGACGCGATGGATGCTTCCGGGCCGGTGGCCAACGCGCAGAAGCTCGGCAGCCTCATCGAAACGGTCCGGCGAACCGGCTGGGAGGCTTCCGCGACGGTGCAGTGGACCGGCGACCGCGCGAGCGCGGAATCCATCGTCGCCGTTCCGCTTCGTCAGCGCGGTAACCTGCTGGGCGCGCTGCTGGTGGGTACTTCGTTGCGCGAGCAGGTGCTGCTGGAGCGGGCCATTCTGTGGACCGGGGCCGGCGTGGGCGGCGCGGGCATCCTGCTTGGCGTCCTGATCGGTTTCTGGACAACCCTGCGCGTCACCCGTCCGGTGGCGCAACTGGTGGCCGGCGTCCGGGCGGTGGCGGGTGGCGATTGGAGCACGCGTGTCAGGGTGCAATCGGGCGATGAGATCGGCCTGCTCGCCGACGCCTTTAACAAAATGACCGAGCAGCTCATCGAGCAGCGCGACCGGGCCATCCAGGCCGAGCGTGTGGCGGCATGGCGCGAACTGGCGCGCAGGCTCGCGCACGAACTGAAGAATCCGCTCTTCCCTTTGCAGATCACCATCGAGAACCTGCAGCGCGCGCGCGCGCAGCATCCGGACGAGTTCGACGACGTGTTCCGCGAGAGCACCGCCACGTTGCTGGCCGAGCTTCAGAATCTGAAGACGATAGTCGGGCAGTTCAGCGATTTCGCGAAAATGCCCAGGCCGGAGTTCGAAGCGGTGGACGCCAGCGCGCTGGTGCGCGAGGTGATGAAGCTGTTCGAGGCGCAGTTTCACGCCGCAGGCCGGCCAGTTATCGAGCCCGTGCTGGAGCTGGCCGGCGGCGGCGTGGAGGTTTCCGCGGACCCGTTGCAGCTTTCGCGTGCGCTCCGCAATCTGGTGCTCAACGCCATGGACGCCATGCCCGAAGGCGGTACGCTGCGCGTGCGCACCGAGGCCAGGGACGGGATGGTGCGGATCGCCGTGAGCGATTCCGGACAAGGGCTCGGTGAAGAGGAATGCGCGCGGCTGTTCACGCCCTATTACACGACGAAGCGCCACGGCACCGGACTGGGCCTGGCCATTGTGCAGTCCGTGGTGAGCGACCACCACGGCCGCATCTCCGCGGCGGGCGAGCCCGGCCGTGGCGCGACATTTACGATCGAGCTGCCCCCGCGGAGCGAAGCATGAGCCGTCTGCTGATTATCGACGACGACCCGAACACGCTGGCGTCGCTCGCCCGCGCGTTTCGCATGAACGGTCACGAGGCGGCCGTGGCCGACAATGCCGCCCGTGCGCTGGAACTGATTCGCGCCCAACCGTTCGATCTGGTTTTTTCCGACGTGGTGATGCCGGACAAGGACGGCATTGCACTTCTGGAGGAGATTCGCGCGCTGGGGGTGACCACGCCGGTGGTAATGATCTCTGGTCAGGCCACGCTGGACATGGCCGTTCGCGCCACGCGGCTCGGCGCGCTCGACTTTCTGGAGAAGCCGCTCTCCACCGAGAAGCTGCTGCTCACCATCGAGAACGCCATGCGCCTGGCCCGCCTCGAGCGGGAGAACCGGGAGCTGCGGCAGCGCATCGGACGGCACGAAATCGTCTGGGCGAGCGATGCCATGCGGCGCGTGATGAATCTGGTGGCGCGCGTGGCCGCCGGCGAATCGCGCGTCTGCATTCTTGGTGAAACCGGCACGGGGAAGGAACTGGTGGCGCGGGCGGTGCACGAAAAGAGCCCGCGGCGCGCTGGGGCCTTTGTGGCGGTGAATTGCGCGGCGGTGCCGCAGGAGCTGATCGAATCCGAGCTGTTCGGTCATGAGAAGGGGGCCTTCACCGGCGCTGCCGTGCGCCACGCGGGCAAGTTCGAACAGGCCAGCGGCGGCACGCTGTTCCTCGACGAGATTGGCGACATGCCCGCGGTGATGCAGGCCAAACTGTTGCGCGTCCTGGAAGAAGGCGAGATCGAGCGAGTGGGCGGCAGCCAGCCGATCAAGGTGGACGTGCGCGTCGTAGTAGCCACGCATCGCAACCTCGCAGAGCAGGTTGCGGGCGGCGGTTTCCGGCAGGACCTCTATCATCGCGTGGTGGTGTTCCCCATTGTGCTGCCGCCGCTGCGCGAGCGCCGGGGCGACATTCCGGTTCTGGTGGAGCACTTCGCGGCGGCGATCAGCGAACAAAACGGCTGGAAGCCAAAACCGTTCACCGCGGACGCGGTGGGCCTGCTGGACCGGCACTCCTGGCCGGGCAACGTGCGCGAGCTGCGGAACTGCGTCGAGCGGCTGCTGCTGCTCGCCGACGAGGTGGTGGATGAGGCCACCGTTGGCCTCGCGCTACCCCAGGCTGCCGTTGCCGCAGCCGTGCCCGCCGCCTCCGGAACGCTTGACGCTCGCATGGAAGGATTCGCGCGCGAAACGATCCTGGCCGAGCTGAAGCGCCACAACCGCAACATGAGCGAGACCGCCCGCGCGCTGGGTCTGGAACGGAGTCATCTTTACAAGAAGTGCGCGCAATTGGGGATCGAAATACGGTGACGGAGCCGCATTGGCCCTGGCCCGCGGACATGCTGGAGACGCATCGACAGCGACAGGCCGACGTCCGACGGCAGTTCGGTCCCGACTAACGCACCGTTGCGGATGTCGCGGGCAGGACGACGAGGCAGCGCGTTGGTGGGACGACTTGGGGAGCCAGGATTCGCCGCAGAAGAGAGCGGAGGGCCTCAAGTAATCCTCCTGGCCCGTTGCGCGTGCCAGCGCATTGCCCCTAGGTCTATGAGGAACTGGTAGCGCTGACGGGAATCGAGGCGACATTGTCCTATCGGTTCCATCGTCTCTGCCGATAAGCTAAGATGGCATGTTTCTGGACGATTCGGCCTTCCAACCGGCAAGAGAGCCGAACCGTCGGGCGCTGTGGTACATGCTAACCAGGCTAAACAGGCTAAGACTGATTGCTTTCGTGGCCGCGATTGCTTTGGCAGCCGCCGTTGTCCTTCTCTGGCGAGTTGGCCAACGTCGTTTTCCCAACACCATCAGCGCTCTGGAGTCGCTCTCCGCGAGCCAGATCCGGCAAGGAGTGCCTGTACGACTGCACGGTGTTGTCACGTACGCCCAGCGCGATATGAATATGCTTGCGGTTCAGGATGCGACGGGCGGCATTCGCATCTTTCCGGCCCAGGGAGCGGAATGGCCTGCGCCCGGCGATTCCGTCACCGTCACGGGGGTGGCGGGGCTCGGAGGATCGATTCCGGCGGTGTTCGTGCCTCATATGGTACGGGAAGGAACCTCGGGTCTGCCCCGCGCCATACCCATTCACCCATCCGATCTGCGCAGGGCTGGGCACGAGTTCCAGCGTGTCAGCGTCGACGGCGTGATCCGCCGGGCGATGCTCGAATCGACGGTTCCACGCCTGTCGGTACTGCTCTCCACCAGCGCGGCAACAATCCGGGCGACGGTCCTGGATTTCAGCGGGCTCGACTACCGTTCTCTGGTGGACGCCGATGTCACCATCGAAGGCGTTCTGAGCAACAGCCTGGACGTGGATGGCAACGTCACGTCGCTTCACTTATCGGTAAACAATCTGGCTGAGATTCGTGTCCGAAAGGAGGCGTCCCCGGCAGCGAGTCTGCCCATCCAGACGGTTGCGGCGATCCTCAAAGAAAAAGAAAGAGGTCGACCTCCACTTCACCGTGTCCGGCTGCGCGGGCGCATTCAGGGAAGCTTGCCAGGCGTCGTCCTTCTGACAGATGGGACCGGAGCGATCGCGATCCGCACTGCGGCTTCTACCAGTCTGCGCGAAGGCGAACAACTCGACGTGGCGGGCTTCATCGTGGCGGGCAGTGGAGGCGTTTCGTTTGAAGAGGCCTGGCCTGTCTCGCCGGACGAGCATCCCCATCCCCAGGCAACTGCATCCCCGGTGCTGCGCACCGCCTCGGAGGTTCAGCGGTTGCCGGCGGGAAAAGCGGAACTTCGCCTGCCGGTCTCCCTCCGGGCGGTAGTGACGTTTTGTCATGGTCCGACGGGGCTTCTGTTCGTTCAGGACCGCACTGGTGGAGTCTACGTGGAAGGTCCGGGCGCCGACTACCATCTTGCCGCTGGAGACGCCGTTGAGATTGAAGGCGAGACGGCTCCGGGGGGATTTGTTCCGGCTGTTTTCGCGCGCCGTATGAGGCTCACGGGGAAGAGTGCCCTGCCGCCGGCCAAACCCGCAGTCACTGAGGATGTGCTCAACGGCAGTATGGACAGCCAGTGGATCGAACTCGCCGGCATCGTCCGGTCAGTGGCCCCGGCATTCGGAGCCTCTCAGATGACGGTAGCCGTCGGCCAGCATCCGATTCCCGTTTACGTGGCCGCAGCACCGGCCACGTTGCAGCATCTGGTCGACGCGAAGGTGCGCTTTCCGGGCGTGTGCGTCACCCGCTTCAACTCGGCGCGCCAGTTCGTCGGCATCGCCCTGCTGGTCCCCGGGAGCGATCTCGTTGGCATCGTGGAACCATCGGGCCCGCCAGAAACGCAGCCAATTTCCACGCTCTTCCAGTTCTCGCCAAAGCGCGATCCCGGACACCGCGTTGGGCTTTCCGGCGTGGTCGCTCTTTCCCAGCGCAAGGGGCCAACATGGATCATCGACCAGACCGGAGGGGCGATGATTGCCGACCACGATCCTATCGACCTGAAGCCGGGCGATCTCGTGAACGTACTGGGTTTCCCGGTTGCCGGGCCGTACAAGCCGCTGTTGGAGCAGGGCAGCATCCAGAGGATCGGAACCGGCGCCGTGCCGCGGGCCGTCCCCGTGGTTGTGGACGACATCGCCGATGGAAGCCATGACAACGAACTCGTGGAGCTGGATGCCCGCCTTCTGGACCGGATTCCGACGCCGCTCGAATCGATTCTGCTTCTTCAGTCGGGCGGCACGATGTTCTACGCGCACGTGCCGAACGGCCTGGCCGATGCCGGGTTGCGTCCTGAGTCCGTGCTTCGTTTGCGAGGCATCTGTTCCATTGCCGGCGATTCCCACAATGCGACGCCCGGGCCGCGCTTGTTGAACCTCTATCTGAACGGCGCAGAGGATGTGAACGTGCTGCGCCCGGCACCGTGGTTTACGCGCGACAGGGCCATCGGCACGCTTGCGGCCATGGCTGGGGTAGTCTTCCTTTGTTCGTCCTGGCTCGCGCTGCTTCGCAAGAGAGTACGCGATCAGACCCAAACCATCAACCAGAAGCTGCGACAGGAGGCGGCTCTCAAGAAGTCGGCCGAAAAGGCCAGCAGGGCGAAGAGCGATTTTCTTGCCAACATGAGCCATGAGATTCGTACGCCTCTCAACGGCATCATGGGGTTCACAGACCTGACGCTGCAGACACATCTTGAAGCCGCTCAGCGAGAGAACCTCCAAACGGTTCGCGATTGCGCGGAATCGCTGTTGGGGATCATTGACGACATCCTCAACCTCGCCCGAATCGAGGCCGGGCAGATCGATCTGGAACTGCTTCCGTTCTCCGTCGCAGACTGCCTGCGCTCGTCAATCCGGGTCATCCAGCCGGAGGCTTTGCGCAAAGGGCTCAACGTCGCTTGTCACATCGACGAAACGGTCCCCGACAAGCTCGTCGGCGACAGCACCCGTCTGCGTCAGATTCTGCTCAATCTGGCCGGCAACGCCATAAAGTTCACGGAAACGGGCGGCATACGCCTCTCGCTCACTTGCGGTGAGCGGCATGCAGATATGGTGGAACTCCATTTCACCGTATCGGACACGGGCATCGGCATTCCGAAAGAGAAGCAAGCCACGATCTTTGAGCCCTTTCAGCAAGGGGATGGATCCATCACACGGCGCTTTGGCGGCACCGGCCTTGGTCTGGCTATCTGCAATCGGCTGGTCCGGCTGCTGGATGGGAGAATGTGGGTGGAAAGCGAGATCGCCGCGGGAAGCAGCTTTCATTTCACAGCGCGCTTCAAGCTGGAGGACGGCGCAGCCGGCGGCGCCGGAGAGACGCCGGTGGTTTCCAGCCTTTCAGAAACGCCGGGCCTGAGGGTTCTCGTTGCCGACGACAATCCGGTTGGCCGGCGGCTCATTACGCGCTTGCTCGAATCACGCCATCATGCAGTGGTCTCAGTGGGCACTGGCCGGGAAGTCCTGGAATCGTTTCAAACCGCCGACTACGACCTTATTATTCTGGACGTCCAGATGCCTGAATTGGACGGACTGCAAACTGCGTCGGCCATCCGGCGCATGGGCAGGCGGGGACAAAGCGTACCAATCCTCGCCTTTACCGCCTGTGCGATTGAGGGCGATGCCGAACGCTGCATCGCGGCGGGCATGAACGGATACGTCTCCAAACCGGTCCGGCTGGAAGATCTTGTCGAGGCAATTCGCAAGGTCACCAACGCTGTCGCGCAGAGTCACTGAGCCAGTCGTAAGCGCCAACTCCGAAGGATCGTCCGCGGTGGACGGCCGGGCTATCCAGGGCGCCACTGACCGTGCGCCACCGCGATCTTCTGTCGCAAATGGGATCGAAATGGCGCTGCGCTCTCTGCGGATCGCTACCGATGGTGGTTCCTAACGCCGTCAGCGGGATGCCGAGTGTTTGGCGGCGACCGATTTAGCGACCAGAGCCTCCAACACCCTTTGGTCCACATCGGCGAGTTTCTTGATGTAGAGGCAGCCCTTGCCCGTGGTGTGCTTGCCGAGCCTGGCGAGCAACGCCTCAGCGTCGCCGAACCCGGTCACGCCATAGAGAACGGTCGCCGCCTTACGCGACGAAAAACCGGCAAGCGGCACATCGCCCTGACGCCCGCTCTCGTAAGTGTAGTGGTAGCTGCCAAAGCCGACTATCGATGGCCCCCACATCTTCGGCGTTTCGCCGGTCGCACTTTGCATCAACTTGACGAGCGCCCGGGCATCCGCGCGCCTGGCCTCGTCCGTGAGCGCGTCGATATACGCAGCGACACTAAGTTTCGTGGGCTTGGTTTTGTTGTCCGCCATTCCTCCTGCCTTCCCTCTCCGGGAGAATAGCCCAAGGCAGGGAAAAGCGCAACCTGGTAGGCGGGCGATTTCGCTGAGTCGTGGGCACAGCCCAGAATCCGGACGCGCCGGTAGCGTCAGGCCAACCCGCCGCCGCGCGGCGGCAACGCGGGCAACCTGCACTCAGCGGATGGCTCGCCTCGTGGGTCTGGAAAACGCGAGCCGAAATGCCCACCGATAATGCGAATTAACTGGTCAATCGTGATGCCCGCTTGCATGTAACTTTCACAGCATCTGTGGCTTGCGAGCGCGTGCACAGATTGGACCAGTTAATTCATCGTATGCCGGCCAAGCGACTCGTGTTTTCAATCGCTTCGCTGTGTTTTCCGGGGAAGTCACGATTGGCCGGAATATTTATAAATAACGCCCGCCAACCGGTGTTTGTTTCGATGACCGCTCGCGTCAGTAAGTCCCCACCTTAATGGTCAGCGGCCCGCTGCTGGTAACCACGAGGCGAGTATTTTCGAGGATGTCCCTTGCGGACAGCTACGCGGGAGTCCGTCCGCGCAGCCGCCCGAACAGCAGGCGGAGCTGGCGCATCAGGTGAACCCTGGCCGCGAAGGCCAGCAGGAGAACCAGCGTGAAGGGGAACCCGGCGATTCGGACCAGCGTCCCTCGGCCGCCCTCCCCGGCCAGACCGGCGCGCGCGGCAATGAGCTTGCCGAGGATGGGCAGGCTGCCGCGGTCGAACCAGAAGTAATCGCCATTCTCATTGACGATCAGCACCTTCGCCGGGAGGAGCACGGCAAGGGCGAACTTGAAACGGGCGAGGTGGGGTTCGCCGGAGCAGATGATGGCGAGGACGCCGTAGTGGCGGGAGCGCAGATCGCGCACAAGCCGGCGGCGCGAATCCCGATCGCGATAGTCGAAACTCCGCAGCGCCTGCCCGCGCTCGGCGCGAAACGTATCGGGGACGCCGTCCAGGCAGGTCAGAAGATCGACGGTTTCGGCCGAGTGACGGTGGTAAAGCGATGTCAACACTTTTTCGGCGATGGCGCGCGAGCCGCTCTCCACCAGCAGCACGCGCGTGAAGAGCACGGCGCGGCGGCTCAGAAATCTAAACACCCCAGCAGTAGTCCTCGACCACCTTTTCTATTGTTTCATCGCGCTCGGTGAGCCGCATCAGCTCCAGCCGGATGGCGTCCAGCAGCGCGCGCCAGCTTGCCTCGATGATGTTGTCGGAGACACCCACGGTGGCCCAGCTCTTGCGATGGTCGCTCCACTCCACCAGCACGCGCACCTTGGCCGCGGTGCCCTTCTTCGTGTCCAGCACGCGGACCTTGTAATCGGTGAGGCGAACCCGGGCAATGGAAGGATACAGCGACGACAGGCACTGGCGCAGGCACACGTCCAGCGCGTTCATGGGGCCGTGGCCGGTGGCCGTTGCCGAGTGCACCGTGTCCTGGATTTTCAGCATGATGGTGGCGGTGGTCTGGGTGTCGTCGGTGGTGGTCATGCGCGTGGCCACCTCATAGTTGACCACGTCGAAGAAATGCAGCCCGGGGCGCAGCGCCTCGCGGACCAGCAGCTCGAAGGTGCCCTCGGCTGCCTCCAGCTCATAGCCGTCGTGCTCGAGCTGCTTGATACGCTCCAGCAGACCCTGCCGGGCTGCGTCGTCGAGCCGCTCGCCCAGCCCGTGCTGCTTCAGCTTGTAGAGCACGTTGCCGCGGCCGGAAAGATCGCTGAGCAGCACCCGCTGGCGGTTGCCCACGGCTTCCGGCCTGATGTGTTCGTAGGTGGTGGCGTCCTTGAGCACGGCGCTGACGTGCACGCCACCCTTGTGCGCGAACGCGCTGCGGCCCACGTAGGGGCGCTCGTTGGGCAGCGGGAGGTTGGCCAGTTCGGCGATAAAGCGCGCCACCGAGGTGAGCTTCTCCAGGTTGTCCCGTCCGATGCAGTTGTGGCCCAGCTTCAGTTCGAGATTGGCGATGATGGAGCACAGATTGGCGTTTCCGCAGCGCTCGCCGTAGCCGTTGAAGGTGCCCTGCACGTGCGTGCAGCCGGCCTCGACGGCGGCGATGGCATTGGCCACGGCCATGTCGGAATCGTTGTGCGGATGGATGCCCAGCACTCCGTCGAAGCGTTTGCGAACCTCCGCCACCACTTCCACCAGACGGCCGGGGATTGTGCCGCCGTTGGTGTCGCACAGCACCAGGGCATCGGCCCCGGCGTTCTTCGCCGCCTCCAGCGTGCGCAGCGCGAAATCGGGGTTGGCGAAAAAGCCGTCGAAGAAGTGCTCGGCGTCGTAGAGCACCTCGCGGCCGTGGTCCTTCAGGAAGCGCACGGTCTGGGAGATGAGTTCCAGGTTCTGCTCCTCGCTGATGCCCAGCGCGCGCCGGGTGTGCAGGTCCCAGCTCTTGCCGAAGATGCATACCGTGGGCGTCTCGGCCTCCATCAGCGAGCGGACGTTGGGATCGCGGTCGACGGGGTTTTTGGCAAACCGCGTGGCCCCGAACGCAGTCAAACGCGCGTGATGGAGTTTTTCCTCCTTCGCCCGCTTGAAGAATTCACGATCCCTGGGGTTGGAGCCGGGCCATCCGCCTTCGATGTAGTCGATGCCAATCTCATCCAGCTTGTGGGCAATCATGATCTTGTCGTCAACCGAGAAAGAGACGGCCTCTCCCTGAGTGCCGTCCCGCAGCGTGGTATCGAAGGTAAAGATTCGCATGGCTTCCTTGGTGTATCCAACCGCTCCGTCACCGTCGCGGCTCGGTAATACCCACGGCCAACGTGACGACATTTACCGAGCCGGGCGCGTAAGCAGGGGTTTTGTTACTTGCTGGCTGGCGCGGCCTCCTGTTGCGGCACGCCCGCCTCCCGCTTCTTCTTCAGGAACGTCATCATCTGGCGCAACTCGCGGCCCACCTGCTCGACCTGATGGTGGCGCTGGGCTTCGCGCGCGCCGAGGAAGTTCTTCCGGCCGGTCTTGTTCTCGTCGATCCACTCTTTGGCGAACTGCCCGGACTGGATCTCGCCGAGGATCTTCTTCATCTCCGCGCGGGTCTGTTCGTTGATGATGCGCGGGCCGCGCGTGTAATCGCCGTACTCGGCCGTGTCGGAGATGGAATAGCGCATGTACTCCAGCCCGCCCTCGTGGATCAGATCGACAATCAATTTCAATTCGTGCAGGCATTCGAAGTAGGCGATTTCGGGCGCGTAGCCGGCGTTCACCAGCGTCTCGAAACCGGCGCGGATCAGCTCGCTGGTTCCGCCGCACAGCACCGCCTGCTCGCCGAACAGATCGCTCTCGGTCTCTTCGCGGAAGCTGGTCTCGATGACGCCGGTCTTTAACGACCCCAGCGCCAGTGCATAACCGAGCGCGGTCTGGAGCGCTTTGCCCGTCGGATTCTGGTGGACGGCCACCAGCGAGGGAACCCCGATGCCTTCAGTAAACAACTCGCGGACGCGATGCCCGGGGGCTTTCGGCGCCACCATGGAGACGTCGACGTCGGCCGGCGGCACGATGGTTCCGAAATGGATGGCGAAGCCGTGGGCGAACATCAGCGTCTTGCCGGCCTTGAGACCGGGCGCGATTTCATCGCGATACAAATCCGCCTGCAGGTGATCCGAGACGAGGATCATGATGACGTCGGCGGCGCTGGAGGCCTCGGCCACGGTCATCACGCGCAGGCCGGCGGCCTCGGCTTTCGCCCAGCTCTTACTGCCTTTGTAGAGGCCGACCACCACGTCGCAGCCCGAATCGCGCAGGTTGAGCGCATGCGCGTGGCCCTGGCTGCCGTAGCCGATAATGGCTACTTTTTTGTCTTTAATTGCGTCGAAACTTCCGTCACTTTCGTAGTAGCGTTGTGCCATGTGTGTTTATTAGACCGCTTCCTCTTCCTTCGTTCGGCCGTTCTCCGCGCCGGCTCCGCGCGGGACCGGCGGGGCCAGCCGCAGTTTCTTCTTCTCCAGCGACACCGAGACGGTTCCCGAGCGGGTCACGTCGATGTCGCCATAGCTCTGCATGACGGCGATGAATTCGTCCAGCTTTTCGGGGTCGCCGGTGGCTTCCAGAGCGAAGCCCTCGGTGGACTGGTCGACCACGCGCGCCCCGAAAATCTCCGCCTCCTTCAGGATGGCCGTGCGGTTGTTCAGCGCCGCGCGAATCCGCACCAGCGCCATCTCGCGCTTCACCGCGGGACCGTCGGTGAGGTCCATGGCCTGCAGCACGTTGATCAGCTTGTTCATCTGCTTGATCACCTGCGAGCGCAGGCTGGGGTCCACGTCCACCACGATGCTCATGCGCGACACCATGGGATCGAGCGTGCGCGCGACGGTGAGGCTCTCGATATTATACCCGCGGGCGCTGAGCACTCCGGTGATGCGCATCAGCGCGCCGGGCTTGTTTTCCACCAATAAAGAAATGATCTGTAGCATTATGTGCACCCCTACACGGCAACCGGCTGAGGCGGTCCGAAGACCATCTCGTTGATGGCCGCCCCGGCCGGCACCATCGGGTACACGTTCTCATACGACGATACCCGCACGTTCAGCAGATACGGCCCCGGGTCCTTCACCGCCTCTTCCAGCGTCGCGCGAAGCTCGCCCGGTTTCTCCACCGTGCGGCCCTTGAAACCGTATGCGCCGGCCAGTTTTTCCGGATCGGGGAAGCCGCACAGCTCCACCGCGCTGAGGCGATTGTTATAGAACAGCTCCTGCCACTGGCGCACCATGCCCAGGTAGCCGTTGTTCATGACGACGATCTTGATGGGCAGGGCGTGATTGGCGATGGTGGCCAGCTCCGGAATGGACATCTGGAAACCGCCGTCGCCGACAATGGCGAACACCAGTTTGTCCGGGCGGGCGAACTGCGCGCCAATGGCGCTGGGCAGTCCGAAACCCATGGAGCCCAGACCGCCGGAGTTGAGCCACAGACGCGGCTCGTTGAAGCGCAGGAATTGCGCCGCCCACATCTGATGCTGGCCCACGTCCGACGTCACCAGGGCCTGTCCGCCGGAGAGGCGGTCGATCTCCGCCATCAGGTGCTGGGGCTTGATCTCGCTATCGGAGAATTCGGGCTTGATGGGATGCTCGCTCTTCCACTCGCGGATCTGTTTCCACCAGGCGCGGCGGGCGGCGGCGTTCTTCTCCTTCTCAGTGGGCGCCAGCTCCTTCAAGACCTTGTTGACGCGCTCGAGCACCCGCCGGACGTCGCCGACGATGGGCAGGTCGGCGGCGCGATTTTTGCCGATCTCGGCTGGATCGATGTCCACGTGGATAACGCGGGCGTGCGGCGCAAAGCCGGCCAGGCGGCCGGTGACGCGGTCGTCAAAGCGAACGCCCAGGGCGATCAGCAGGTCGCACTCGGTAAGGCCCATGTTGGCGGCGTAGCTGCCGTGCATGCCGGGCATGCTGACGAAGTTGGGATGCGTGCTGGGCAGCGCGCCCAGCCCCATCAGCGTGTTCACCGCCGGCGCGTCCAGCGTTTCCACCAGGTCGCGCAGTTCGGCGGAGGCGCCCGCGGCGATGATGCCCCCACCGGCGTACACGAAAGGCCGCTGGGCTTCCCACATCATCTGCGCGGCACGCCGAATCTGGCCGGTGTGACCTTCGGTGAACACCTTGTAACCCGGCAAATGAATGGCGTCCACCGGAGTGTAATGCGCCTGACCCTGGAAAACGTCCTTCGGGATATCCACCAGCACCGGGCCGGGACGGCCACTGGCGGCAATGTAGAACGCCTCGTGAATCACCGCCGGCAGATCGGCGGCAGTCTTGACCAGGAAGTTGTGCTTGGTGCAGGAGCGCGTGATGCCGAACGTGTCCGCTTCCTGAAAGGCATCGCTGCCAATCAGCTTCGTGGTAACCTGGCCGGTTAAAGCGATTACCGGGATGGAGTCCATGAGGGCGTTTACCAGACCGGTCACCAGGTTTGTGGCGCCCGGCCCGGAGGTGGCGCAGCAAACGCCGACGCGGCCGGTGGCGCGGGCATATCCTTCGGCGGCGAAGCAGGCATTCTGCTCGTGCCGGACCAGGACGTGCCGGATCGGGTGATCGTACATGGCGTCATAGAGCGGCAGCGTGACGCCGCCGGGGTAGCCGAAAATGCATTCGACCTTTTCGTGCGCAAGGCACTCGAGGAGCATCTTTGCTCCGCTCATCAGGGTTGAACTGGAAGCTGGCATGGGCATTTCAATTTTCTCATCCGTGACATTCTCTTGTCTTCGACACGGCCAGCCCGATTCGGGTGGCAGGCACGAGTCCCCGCTGCAACCGGCGAGCTGTTTTCAGCGGCGATCCCGGCGCGGATCTTCCTGCCCGTCCCCCGAACCGGCCGCTGGCTAAAACGAAAAAAGCCATCGGCGGGGTCCGGTTGAGGAGCCCCGCCGATGGCTTTCGAATTCCAGATCCGAAGCCCTTCAGGCGGGGCCGGGTACGGCGACCTGAATAATAACGGGTACGAGCTTCGGAACTTGACCATTGAGCACGAAAAGCGATGAGGTGGGACCCGGTAGGGCCACCTGAGCATCGGCTCGACTCGCGCACACGGTCATAGAACAAGCCTAAGACAGAAGTTTCGCAAATGCAAGGGGGCTTGTGCATTAGAAGCGCTTATCATCACATTGGGGACGGGCGGCCTGTTTGAGTTTTAGATGGATCATGATATACGTATATGTAGAGTATGTGCAATGAAGTTCCAGGTCACATTGCCGGATGATTTCGCCGAGGAGGCGCGGACCGTATCGGCCCGCCTGCAGATTCCGCTGGCGCAGTTTATTCGCGAGAGCATGCAGCAGCGCCTCAACGAGTTGCGCCGGCAGAAGAACGGCAAGCCACGGTTTCTGGAGCGCTTCAACGGGGTGATAGACACCGGAGAGACCGATCTGGCCAGCCGTGCGGACGAGCTTCTCTACGGCGGCGATCCGCACCAGTGACAGTATTCGTCGATACCAGCTACTTCATTGCCCGCATGCAGGCCAGCGATCAGTGGCACGCGGCCGCAGTGGAAGCGGACGACCCCACGCTCGATCTGATCACCTCCAACGACGTAGTCAATGAGACCATCACGCTGCTGCGCATGCGCGGGTTCCTGTCGCTGGCGCTCGATTTCCTGCGGGAGATCCGCGCGGGCAGCGACATTCACGTGGTTTACGTGGACGCAGCGGTCCAGGCGGAGGCCTGGGATCTCTACGCCCGGTACGCGGGACTCCGTGCCAGCGGGGTGGACTGCACCAGCTTCGCGATGATGCGCCGGCTGGGCATCAAAAAGGCCTTCACCTTCGACCAGCATTTTCGCGCCGCCGGCTTCGGCATTGTCGATGTGGGGCAGGATGGAATGCTGCTGCGCCGGTAAAGCGAAACTTCGAGCTGATGCGCCGCTCAATGTTCGTGCGTCTGACCGCCGCCGGACATGGCGCAGCCGTTGTCGGAGACGGCGCAGGGGACGTGCTCGAACTGAATGGTGGTGTGGTGAATTCCGAAGCCGCACAACACGCCGTTGATGCGCTTCGCTGCGTGGCAGCTCAGCGCGTGCGCGCTGGAGCCGAGGCCTACCTGAACGCCGCGCCCTCGGCGCTGGGACGCTACTCACCATCGCCTTCGAAACGCGCCGGCTGTGCGAGGCGCTGAAACCGCGCCATGAGACCTTCGTGCCCATCGAGGTGACCGGCCTGGTGCGTCCGCTCGACTACGCCGCGCGGGCGGGACGCGAGTATGTTACCGGCAAGGCGCACTTCGACGCGCTGTGCAGCGGCCAGGCGTTTGAGATATCGCTGGCGAATCTGCCGCTGGGGGAGCGCGAATGCCTGCGATTTATTTTGGACGACATCGGGTGGATGGGAGATTTGGGGTTTGTGGAGGAATCGCCGGGGAGCGGTGCGCTGGTGATCGGGTGCTCGCCGAGCTCGCGGGATTTTTTCACGAAGGTGTATGAAGAGCCGGTGGGAGCGAAGGGGAGGGCGGCGGAGTAGTTGACATGTGTGGCGCGCTTCAGAGCGTGCGACGCTCACCCCAGCCATCCTAAACGCTCCAGACTTTCCCAGTCGGCCTGCGGGCTGTAATACGAGCCGCGCATTCCGAAAAGCAGTAAGCTGTTCTCAATAAACCCGGCGTAGCCTTGAAGATCTGGATATAGGGAAGCCTGGTGAATATTCATGGTTGAGAGTCTTCCGAGAATCTCGGGAGCAGCGGCATTATCGATAACAAACTTGTAGAGAACGGCCTGATCTCTTACCTCTGTGCCCGGCATGCAGCCCAGCAGGTTCTCACAAAAGGAAGCATCGGGGTCTCCAACGCACAGAAATGTACCCTGCTGGGCGGCTAGCCGCTCGTTATGAGTTCGTGGATGGACCGGAGCAACGATCCGTTTTCGGGAGTGAATCAGATGCTCATGGAACAGCCCGGGGTCGCTCAGATCGGTGTGGTCTGGAAGATTTACCGCTCTCGATGCGAGACATCTTAGCGGAACATGGGCGATTGCCCAAACGGTGGCGTTTGTAGGTTGTGGGGTCGCCGCCGAGATTGCCAAGCGGTCACAAAGCGCGAAATACAGGGCCACATGGGGCGATGTGGTCACATCCATTAGCCTCGTCGGCATCCCCCAGTGGCGCATCATGGCGAGCCATTCGAGCGTATCGTCGGTCGCGGGAAGGTTCGAAAGAAACTTGGTCGACCGCGCCTGAAATGCACGCAACGCGAGCAGTTCGATCCGTGCTCCCGGAGAAGAAGCTAGATTCCCCTGCGAATAGCTGGGGAATGGTGGATCGGTCGGAATGTACTGGGATATACACGAGAAGAGGCGCTCGTGTGTAGTGCGGAGTTCCCATGAATCGTTGCTCTGACCTCGGTAATAGAACCGGCCGCGTTTCTGTCGAAATCTCTGTTCATAGATATCCGTGAACTGGTCCCATGAAGAGATGGTGAAAGTGGTAGCCATTGCGTCAAGGCAGCATTTAGTTGTTGGCGTCATAAGCGATTCTGAGCTCCAATCCCAATCTCCGATAACCGCTCTCCGGGGAGTCGGTTAAGGTACCGCTCAGTGTTCGTGTGCCTGGCCGCCGGACATGGCGCAGCCGTTGTCGGAGACGGGGCAGGGGACGTGCTCGAACTGAATGGTGGTGTGGTGAATCCCGAAGTCGCACAACACGCCGTTGATGCGCTTGAGAATCGATTCGCTGGCCGACGGCGGCATGTCCTCAATAAGCACGTGGCAGCTCAGCGCGTGCGCGCTGGAGCCGAGGCTCCAGATGTGCAGGTCGTGCACGTTGATGACGCCGCCCACGGTGGCGAGGGCGCTGGTCACCTGTTGCAGTTCGAGCCCGCGCGGCAGCCCCTCCAGCAGAATGTTGAGGGATTCATGAATGATGTCCCAGGCGGTCCAGACAATCAGTGCGGCAATGGCCACCGAGAGCAGCGGGTCCAGTTGCTGCCAGCCGGTAAGCCGGATGGCGATGGCCCCGCCGATCAGGGCCACGGAACTGGCCGCGTCGCCGGCCATGTGGATCCACGCCGCGCGCACGTTCAGGTCGTCGTGGCGGTCGCGGTTGAGTCCCCACATGATGGCCGCGTTCACCAGCAGAGCGAGCACCGCCGCGGCCAGCATCAGCGGCTCGTTCACGGGGTGCGGACTGAAGAACCGGCCCCACGCCTCATAGCAGATCGCCAGCGCGATCAGCACCAGCGTGAGGGCGTTCACGAAGGCGGCCAGCACGCCGGCGCGCTGATAGCCGAAGGTCTTGACATGGTTGGCGGGCTTCGACTGGAAGTAGACCCCGATGGCCGCCAGCACCAGCGCGAGCGCATCGGTGAAGTTGTGCCCGGCGTCGGACATCACCGCCAGGCTGTGGGCGCGCGCGCCGGCAAACACCTCGGCGATTACCAGCAGCAGGGTGGCGGCAAAAGACCACTGCAGGATCCTGCCCGTTCCGTGGTGATGACTGTGACCGTGGTGCGCCATGCGGCTCTTTCAGTTTAGCGTGGCGGGCGGGCGCTAAAAGCGCGTTACTTCGGTGAAGTGGAACCCTTCCACGGTCATGGCCGGCGCCACCAGATCGAAGGCTTCTTCGCCGCTGGCGCGCACCGCCGGGCTCATGGCCACCACGTTGCGCAACATCTCCACCACGCTCTGATTGAAACGGAAGTTGCGCACGCCGCACACGGGGTGGCCACGCTCGATCAGGAACGTGCCGTCGCGGGTCATGCCGGTCATGATCTTCTCGAAGGGGTCCACTTCGCGGATGTACCAGAGGCGCGTCACCAGAATGCCGCGATCCGCGGCCGCGATCATGTCCTCGATTTTCGCGCCGCCGCCGGCGATGACGACGTTGAGAGGCATCTCGCCGGTTTCGTTGGGTAGCGGAAGTCCGTGGCCGGTGGCGGCGACGCCGGCTCGCCGGGCGCTGCCACGCGAGTACGGGACATCGCGCACGGCGCCGTTGTCCACCAGGCGCAGCGTTCGGCGGGCCATGCCCTCGCCATCGAATGGCGCGCCGGACTGCAAAGGATGATACACGTCGTCATCGATGACGATGTTCGGCCCGAAGAGCGCGGCCGGGCCTCGGCCGGTCAGGAAGCTGCGCTGGTCCGCGATGGAGGTCGCGTTGAAATCCGCGAAGATCTGGCCCACCAGATCCAGCACGGCGGCCGGTTCCAGCACCACGGTGTAGCGGCCGGGCGGGAGTTCGCGTGGTGAGGCGGAAAGGCGGGCCTTATCGGCGGCACTGCGGGCGAGCGCCGCCGCGTGGATCGCGTCCGCCGACACGGCCGACGCTTTGGCCCATCCGGAACTGTCGCGCGCGGTGGCGGTGATGGAAAAGCGCGCCGATGTCTCCTGGTGATACCGGAACAGGCCGCGCGAGTTGATCAGCGCGTCCGCTTCCTCGCCGGTCGCGAAGATCCCCGCGGCGCTTGCCGCCCCGCTTTCGACCACGCCGATCGCCTCTTTCACAGCGAGGGCGCGCCGTTCGGGAGTGATGGCGGCGGTGGCGGCGTCGAACCGCGAGTGGTCCGCGCGGATTTCGCCGGCCTCCTCAGGGCTGGGAAGGGGCAGCAGCAAGGGGTCGGGTTCGGCTACCTTCGTCAGCGCGATGGCCTCCTCCACCACGCGGCGGATGGAATCGTCGTCGGCCAGGTTCGTGGTGGCGCGGGCCGTTCGCTGGCCGATCAGGGCGCGGACCGACAGCATGCGGTCGCGTTCGGCCACGTTCTGGTGGATAGTGTTGTTGGCGAAGCGGGTCAGCGCGGTGGAGTGCGCGCCGAGGAACACCTCGATGTCGTCGACGCCGGCGGCGCGCGCGGCACGCTGCGCCTGGTCGAAAACGCGCTGGCATTCGGGATGGCTGAGCAGGCTCACTTTCCGTACCCTCCCCCGACGCGCACGTCGCGGAAACGCGCGGGACTGGCCCCATGCCCGGTGCCCATTACCTGCTCCGGCTGGCCTTTTCCGCAGTTGGGAACGCCCCACAGCGTCCAGTGGGGGCGGCTGGCGATGCGCTCGCACGAGTTCCAGAACTCCGTGGTGATGCCGCTGTAGGTGGGATTGCGCAGCATGCGCACCCGCTTCCCATTTCGAATCTCCCAGGCGATCTCGCACCCGAACTGGAAGTTGTACCTTTTGTCGTCGATCGACCAGCTTCGGTTGGTCTCCATGTAGATGCCGCGATCCACGTCGAACACGTCGTCGAGGGTGTGCGGGCCGGGCAGCAGGCTGACGTTGGTCATGCGAATCAGCGGCAGACGGGACCAGCCCGCCGCCCGCATGGCGCCATTCGAACGGGCCAGCCCCACCACCGGCGCCGTCTCGCGCGAGGCCAGATAGCCCGTGAACAGGCCGTCGCGGATGACGTCGATGCGCTGCGCCGGGACGCCCTCGTCGTCGAAAAGGAAGGTTCCGAGTCCCGGCCCATGCTCGGGCCGCGCGTCCGCCACCGCGTTGACGATGGGAGATCCGTAACGCAGAGTGTCGAGCTTGTCCATGGTGAGGAAGCTCATGCCCGCGTAGTTGGCCTCCGAGCCGAGCACGCGATCGAGCTCGATGGGGTGCCCGATGGACTCGTGAATTTGCAGCGCGAGCTGGCTGCTGTCCAGAATCAGCGGGAAGGTTCCCTCCGGACATTGATCGGCCGAGTGCAGCGCCGCGGCTTCCTCAGCGATGCGCGGGGCATTCTCCGCCAGCGCCAGCTCGTGAACCAGCTCGTAGCCTTTCAACTGGCTCTGACCGCCAAAGGAATTCGGGTAGGAGCGCTTCTGAATCTCGCTGCCTTTGAAACTCCATGCTTCGAAGCCGGCCTGGGTGGCGGTGCGGGTCTGGTCGATTACGCTGCCCAGCGAGGACACGAACACCTGGCGGGTTCGATGAAAGTTCATGTTGGTTGCGGCCAGGGTGACGCCAGGATTTCGTCGCAGTTCGCTGTCCACGGCCAGCAGCATCGCAATCTGTTCTGTGATCGGAACCGAGAACGGATCGATGGCGCAAGGCGATTCCCACACGCACTCATGCTTTTCTTCGGGGGCGAGCAGGACATCCGCTCTCGCGGCGAGGGCGCTGGCGCGCGCAATGGAAACGGCCTGTGCCGCGGCGGTGGAGAGGCCGTCAGCCGAGAGATCTCCGGTGGCCGCGAAGCCCCACGCGCCTTCCGCTACAACGCGCAGGCCCACCCCGGTGGATTCCGACGATCCCAGCCGGCCGGTCTGGCCGTTCTTGGTGCCCAGCGCGCGCTCGCGCGTATGTTCCACGCGCACGTCGGCGTAGGAAACCCCTCTGGCAAGCGCGGCGTCCAGCGCCCGGAGCGCTATATCCTTCATGAGATACAGTGTCGCGCGCGGCGGCTCGCCGTGTCGCGGGCAGGGCGACCGTGCCGGCCTAATGCTTCCGCACCCCCACCGCCTACGGCACCGTCCAGGCGCCCACCTGGGTCCAGCCGGCGTGCTCGCCCAGCCAGTCCTGCACGTACCCCCACACCTGCTGGCTGCCCGCGAAGCCCCCCGCGAAGGTCAGGTTCAGCGTGATCGTCAGCGCGTTCCCCGCCCCATTCACCGCCGAGCCCGCCGCCGCCAGCGTGCACTGGCTGTTCTGCACCGTCCCGCTTCCCCCCGGCGCCACCGAGCCCACCCAGCTCTGCCCGTTGTCCGACAGCAGATACAACTGCCCCGGC
>JBEKPY010000001.1:0-168779 GCA_049520275.1 Bryobacteraceae bacterium | reverse complement strand
CCTTGGATCATAGGCCGCGACCAATCTATCTGGGGCCGTTCCTTCCTGGTATGACCGGGCTTTCGTCCGAACCGGCTTCAGGCCGGTCGGAGCCGGTCAAGCGGCTTGCATGAGACAAGACTGGGGATAGACACACGTAATGCAAATGTGATACCTTCTTCTCTATCTGGTTGCGGTGGTGTCCGTGACCGCGTTGCACTGTGAGGGAGTGTGACGGTGGGAGAGAATCCGTCGGCTGTGACGGCACGATCCCAGCAGACATGGCATCTACAACAAACACTCCTGATACCGCCTTCATTGCCGGCTTGGCCGCGGACGTCAAACCGTGGTATGCCATCCGCGTGCGCTCGCGCTTTGAGTTCACCACGTCCAACATCCTGCGGGACAAGGGATTCGAGCAGTTTCTTCCGCTCTGCCGCAGCCGGCGGCGCTGGTCCGATCGCGTCAAGGAACTGGATATGCCGCTCTTCCCCGGCTATGTCTTCTGCCGGTTCGACGCCTCTTCGCCCCTGCAGGTGCTCACGACGCCTGGTGTGGTTCATATCATCAGCGCCGGCAAAGCCCCCATCCCGGTGGACCAGCGCGAGATCGCGGCCCTCCAGGACATCTGCGGTTCCGGCCTGCCCGTGCAGCCGTGGCCATACCTGGAGGTGGGACGACGAGTGTTAATCGAACGCGGACCGCTGGCTGGCGCCGAGGGCATTATCGTGGAAATGAAGGGCCGGTTTCGCCTCGTCGCCTCTATTTCCATCCTGCATCGTTCGGTCGCGGCCGAGATTGACCGCGACTGGATTCGTCCGCTGCTCTGACCATCGCTACTTCCCGTAACCGGCGTGCTACGGTGATCTTCCGGATGAGTACGGCCGTGCCCGCGCCCAGCCCCATGCGCGTACCGAAGCGGCTGACTCGCCAGTTCACCTGCAGCGACTCGGCGGTAAGCATTTTCAGGTCCACCACGCCGCGGCTTCCATCGTCGGACTGCCACTCGAAGGAGCTGGTTCCGCCAGCCTTCCCCTCGAAGTGGAACGAAACATTCGCGGAAATGGGGCGGCCGAGCACCTGGTACCGTGCCGAATACTCACCGCGCAGCGCCCCGTCTTCCGCCAGAATCCGCAACTGAATGTACTCGGGTGCATACAGCCTCGTCGGCCCGTCTTTGCGACCATCGGGCACGTAGAGCCACAACCCGGCCAGAGTGGGGGTGGGAGCGGCGACGGCAGGGGCTTCCTCCTGCCGGGTGAGGACAGTAGCCGCCGGGGCCGGCGCTACTGCCGATGGCGCTGCGGGGACCGGCAACGGAGGCGGTGCGGCAGACGGGCGCGGACGCACCACACGCGCGGACGTCACCGCCTGCCGCGTCTTTCCTGACCGCGCTGCCGATCGAGGGGGCTCCGCCAAATGATGAGTCGCCCGGGCGGCCGTGACAACCGCATGCGCACCGGGGTGAGCCGCCGGGGGGGGCGGCCTGGGAGTTGCCGGCGCGCCCTTCTCCGGGGGAGCTGCCGGATGATTTCCCGCGGCCTCAAAATGGAGGAAGTCTCCCCCAAAGAACCAGACCGCCGCGCCGGTCAGCACGAGAGCCGCGGAAACCGTCAGCAAAAGCGTGCTCACGGGGTCGCCAGGACGCCACCTGGCTGGGGCAACCCGCTCATCGGGCAGCACGTACACTACCGGAAACGGAACCGCACTCAGGGTTGCATCGTATTCGCGACGGCGCCGTGGATCGAGCAGGGTGTCGACGATCGCGTTGAGGCGGCGCATCTGGAGTTCTGCCGCTTCACGCGCCGCCGGATCGATCTGGCGGTCGGGATGCAACACTTTGGAGAGTGTCCGGTGTGCCCTCCGGATGTCCTCGTCCGCGGCATGCGGCGCGAGGCCCAGCTCCTCATAGTAGTTCATCCGTCTTATCCGGCCAATGTCCAGAGAAATCGTTGAAAAAGAGAGAACAAACTCTCTCAGAACGACGACTTCCCGTCACCGGGAATCGGATTTCCCGCTGTCAGCCCGTGGAAGCCAGCTTGGCGGGACGCCGCACGTATTGCCGGGACATCACCGGCCGGCCCCGGCAAGGCGGGCGAACGGAATCCGGAAAAAGTTAGTTAGCCAGACATTGGGCGAGAATTCTCTTGCCCTGGTCCTACTCCAATCCTGTAATAGGGAGACGCGGCAGGGCTGTCGGGGGGCTTGTCGAGACCAGGCTGGGTTCGCGCCGCATATCCTGCCATTTTGACGCACTGCTGAATGAAGAGGAGAGGTGTGCCCGATTTGTCTGAATCGGCGGCCTGGGACTCAAGTGGCGGAGCTTGTGCCGATTCGACAAGATCGTTTCCCGCGGCCGGCACCCGCGGGCAGGAGAAACGCCGAGCGGTTTCGTCAGAACGTTGTCACGCCTATGCCGGAGCGCGGCGGTCCACCGCCGTCCGGCGGCGCGCACAGAAACCGATTAATAAGAGGACGCCGCGGCCGGAACGGAGCGAGCGTTCGGGAGTATCGTAATGAAGCAATCTTGGTGTTTCCTGCTGGCGATCGCGGCCGCCGGTCTCGCTCCGGGGCAGCAACAGGCGCCGCCGCAGTTCACGACACACATGGGCGCGGGTGCCACGACGTTCGCTGACACCTCCAACCTCCCGGTGGAGAGGGTCGGTATCGACGACCTGCTGGGCATTTCGGTCTACGATTCGCCGGAGTTGACGCGCACCGTGCGCGTGGGTTACGACGGCGCGATCCGGCTGCCGATGGTGAAGCAACGGATTGTGGTAGTGGGTCTGTATCCGGCGGATCTGGAAACCGCGATTGCGGCGGAGCTGGTAAAGGAACAGATTCTGGTGGATCCCATCGTGACGGTATCGGTGGTGGAATACCGCAGCCGGCCGATCAGTGTGGTTGGCGCCGTGAAAGCGCCGCTCACGTTTCAGGCCACGGGAACGGTGACGCTGCTCGACGCCATCGCGCGCGCGGGAGGTCTTGCCGACGATGCCGGTCTGGAAATCCTGGTGAGCACCTCGCAGCCCGAGCCGGGAGGTCCGGCGGGAAAAGCAGCGACCCTGGTGCAGCGCGTGCCGGTGAAGGGGCTGATCTCGGCAACGGATCTGGCTCTCAATCTCAGCCTTCACGGCGGCGAAGAGATCCGCGTTCCCGAGGCCGGGCGGATCTTTGTAGTGGGTGATGTGAAGAAGCCGGGCGCATTTCCGCTGACCGACGGGGCCGAGAGCAGCGTGCTGAAGGCACTGGCTCTCTCGGAAGGTCTGGCGCCCTACGCCGCGAACACGGCATACATCTATCGCACCGAAGGCGGCACCGGCGGGAAGAGCGAGATTCCCATCGAGTTGAGGAAAATGATCGAGCGCAAGGCGCCGGACGTGCCCCTGATGGCGAACGACATCGTATACATCCCCGACAACTCCAGCCGCCGCAACACCCTCGGCGCCCTGAAAGCGTCGCTCCTCATTGGCACAGGTTTGGGCGGAGCTCTCATCTACACGCTCCGCTAACGGCCAGTGGCGGAAGTCTCCCAGAACCGCTTGCCAACGCGCGCGGCCCGGTAGAACCGTTGCCGGCCGCGGCCGCGAGCGGCTTTTGTTACAGGCCGTCTAATTCAACAACAGCAACAGGAATTTATGCCCGAGTCATCAACTTTGCCCGCAGTGATCGCTACCTCGCCGCCAGCCGGTGTCCCGGTTCCGGGATACTACATGCCCATGCCTCCTCAGCAGGACTCTGAGCCAAAGGCGCCGGCAGTCCCGCTCTCGCATTATCTGTGGATTCTGCGCCGGCACGCCTGGAAGATCGGGGTGTTTATGTGCACCTGCGTGCTGGCCACCTTCGTGATTTCCTCGCGGCTGCAGCCGATCTACGAATCCACGGCCACGATTGACGTCGATCGTCAGGCGCCCGCGGAGGTCATTGGCCAGGATTCGAACCGTTCCGCCCCCAACGACGCCGACCAGTTTCTGGCTACTCAGGTGAAGCTGATCCAATCCGACGCGGTGCTGCGGCCGGTGTCCGAGAAATACGACCTGCTGAAGAAAGAGAACCAGGTGGACGCCGCGAACCCCGAGAAGGCGCAGCGAACCAGCCGCGCTCCGGTGGTGCTGAAGCGGCTCAAGGTAGCGCGTCCGCCCAACACATATCTGCTGCTGATCAGCTATCGTTCGCCCGATCCGCAACTTGCCGCGGATGTGGCGAACGCTATTGCGAATTCGTATCTCGAGCACACCTACAACCTGCGCATCCGCTCCTCCGCCAGCCTCTCTTCCTTCATGGAAAGCCAGTTGGACGAGTTGAAGGCGAAGATGGAGAAGTCGAGCCAGGCGCTGGCGCAGTTTGAGAGGGAGCTGAACGTCATCAATCCGGAGGAGAAGACGAACATCCTTTCGGCGCGGCTGCTGCAACTAAACACGGAATACACCAACGCTCAGGCCGATCGGGTGGCCAGGGAAGCGGCGTACGACTCGATGAAATCCGGCTCGCTGGAGGCCGTCCAGGTGTCGGCCCAGAGCCAATCCCTCGCCCTGCTGGGCCAGAAGTTGAATGAAGCGCAGGAGCATTTTGCGGAGGTGAAAACCACGTTCGGGGCCAGCCATCCGGAGTACCGGAAGGCAGCGTCGCAAGTGGCCGAGTTGCAGAGGCAGTTTGACGACTCGCGGAAGAACATTGCGGACCGCATCGCCGTGGAATATCGCCAGGCGCTGAATCGCGAGCAGATGCTTCAGAAGGCGGTGATTGGAACCAAAGCGGAGTCCGACAGTCTCAACGCCCGGTCGTTCCAGTACCAGCAGTTGAAGCGGGACGCGGATGGGGACAAGACGCTGTACGACGAGTTGATTCGGAAGATCCGCGAAGCGGGAATCAACGCGGGGTTCCAGAACAACAACGTGCGGATCGCCGATGTGGGCAGGCCGGCGGTGCGCCAGGTGTTCCCGAACATGAAGCTAAATCTGCTGCTGGCGTTTCTGTTTTCGACGATGCTGGCGGTGGGGACAGCGGTTCTGGGAGACTCGCTGGATACGACGCTGCGCGATCCGGAGATGGCCAGCCGTTACCTGGGCACGGACGTAATCGGCATTCTGCCGGCAGTTAGGAACAGCGTGCAGTTGAGCGCCATCGCCCCGCCCGAGAGCGCCGAAACCGCGCTGGCGGCGCCGGCCCTGAACGGCGCCCCGAAAAAGAAGGCATCGGCGAACGGCAACGGGGACTACCGCAGCCACGGCAAAGGCTATTACCGAACCATCTCCGGCTTCGAGGAGGCCGTTCGCACACTGCGCAACACCATTCTGCTGGGCGACTTCGACCAGCGCATCCGTTCCATGCTGATCACCAGCGCCGGGCCGGGCGAAGGGAAAACCACCGCAGCCGTTCATCTGGCTGCTTCGCATGCGGAGCAGGGAAAGAGGACGCTGCTGGTGGATGGCGATCTCCGCAGGCCGAGCGTCCATCACAAGTTCGGTCTCTCTTCGGAAACCGGGTTCACCAACGTGCTCACCGGCGAGGTGGCATGGCGCGACGTGGTGATGCCGGTACCGGGAAGACCGAATCTGTTCGTCATTCCCGCGGGTCCGCCCTCGCATCGGGCGGCGGACCTGGTTGGTCCCCGCATTGCGGACCTGCTCGACGAGTTCGCTAAGGAGTACGACCTGGTGATTCTGGACGCGCCGCCGCTGCTCGGATTCGCCGAGCCGCTGCAAATGGCCACGGCCACCGATGGCGTGCTGGTAATCAGCCGGGCGGGGGAGACCAGGCGCAAGGCCGTAAGCGGCGTGCTGGCCGCCCTGAGCCGGATCCGCGCCAATGTGATTGGAGTTGTGCTGAACCACGTGAAGCGGGACACCAGCGATGGGTACGGATACTACGGGTATCACTACCGCAGCGGGTATTACCAGAGCAGGAACGAGGGATGAGGCCGCAACGGGGAGCCGGGCCGACTGGGGGACGTGATGGCGACATGGATGCGAAGCACTGTTGAACGCATCAAGCCGGCCATCAAACGGGTCCCCGGAGTCCACCGGCTGCGGTGCGAGATTGCGTCGGGGCTGATGTCCGCGCGGCTGCTGGCGCTCAAGGAGAGGTACGGCGACCGGTATCACGAGGCCGTTTTCACCAGATACTGGGCGGCGAATACCTGGGGGGATGCGGAATCGCGATCCGGAGCGGGGGCCAATCTCCGCCAGACGGCCTTCCTGCGAGATGAACTCGCCGGCCTCCTGGAGGATCTTTCGATTCGCCGCTTGTTGGACATCCCATGCGGGGACTTTCATTGGATGAAAGCAGTGCAGTGGCCTTCCGGCCTGTCTTACGTGGGTGGCGATATCGTCGAGCCGATGGTCAAGAGAAACAACGACATGTATGGCGGCCGCAACGTATCCTTCAGGACCATCGATGTGCTGCGGGATGCGTTGCCAGAGGCGGACCTGGTGTTATGCCGCGACTGCCTCGTTCATTTTAGTTTTGCCGACGTCTTCACGGCGCTCCGCAATCTAAGACAAAGCCGAGTGAAGTATCTCCTCACGACCCACTTTGCGGGTCAGCGAGACAATTCCAACATCCGGACCGGCCGATGGCAGGCAATCAGCCTGACCGCGCGTCCTTTCGGTTTTCCGCCGCCGCTCCGGCTCATCGATGAGCGATGTACCGAAGGAAACGGGCGATACCGGGATAAGTGCCTGGGCCTCTGGCGTCTGGAAGATATTCCGGATTTCGGCCGGGAAGGTGGCCGATAACCGGCCTCAGGAGACCGCACTATGAACATTCTCGTCGTCGGAGGCGCCGGCTATATCGGCGGCGCCGTCACCGATCTGCTGGCCGAACAGGGGCACACGAAGTTCCGGGTCTACGATGCACTCCTTTACGAAGAGTGCTACCGCAAGCCGGTTGACTTCATTTGCGGCGATGTTCGGGACCGCGAACGGCTTCTTCCTCATCTTGCCTGGGCAGATGCCGTGGTCTGGCTGGCCGCGCTGGTGGGAGACGGCGCCTGTCAATTGCACCACAACATCAGCCACGATATCAACCAGGCGTCGGTGAAGTGGCTGACGGAGCATTACTCGGGCCGGATCGTTTTCACGTCAACTTGTTCGGTGTACGGCGCGCAGGACGGCGTTCTGGACGAGGCTTCGCCGCTCAATCCTCTCTCCGTTTATGCCGCAACCAAGCTCGCGGCGGAAGAGTACCTGGCCGACGCAAACGCGCTGGTTTTCCGGCTCGGAACCCTGTATGGCGTCGGCGATATCTTCTCCAGAATCCGTCTGGACCTGGTGGTGAACATGCTGACCGTCCACGCGGCGCGCACCGGCAGGATCACCGTCTTCGGAGGCACCCAATTCCGGCCCCTCCTGCACGTCCGCGATGCGGCTGCCGCGATCGTCGACAATCTCGGTGCAAGTCAAACCGGCGTCTTCAACCTGGCCAGCCAGAATGTCCGCATCATCGACCTTGCGTATCAGGTTCGCAACCATTACCCGGACCTGGACGTGGAGAGCGCGCCGATGAAGTTTCAGGATACGCGAAACTACCGGGTCTCCGCGGCCAAAGCACACAACTTTCTGCAGTTTCAACCGGAATACTCCATCGACCACGGCATTCGGCAAATCAAGGATCTTCTCGCCACCGGGCGCTTGCGGGACGTCGACAATCCCCGCTACACCAACCAGAAGTACCTGGCGACATTCAACACTCACCTGGAGAACCAATGCAAAGTCCCGGCGTTTGCCTGATCAAGGGCAACGTGGCCTTTGACGATCGCGGCTCGATCTCGTTCGTCAACGATTTCTCATTCGCCGGCGTCAAGCGGTCTTACGCCGTCCGCAACCACTCGACGGGTGTCATTCGCGCGTGGCACGCGCACCGGCGTGAGGCAAAGTACGTCGCCGTCGTCGAAGGCGCGGCGATTGTGGGCGCCGTGCAAATCGACGATTGGGAGTCTCCCTCGGCGGATGCCACGCCAGCGCGATACGTCCTCGCCTCCGGCGCCCCCTCCGTACTGTATATTCCGGCAGGCTACGCCAATGGCTTCCGGACATTGACCGAGAACACCATCGTGGTTTTCTTTTCGACCTCGTCACTGGAAGACAGCGTGGGCGACGACACCCGTTTCGACGCCCGTTACTGGGACATCTGGAACGTCACTGATCGGTAGGGAAAAAACAATGCACAAGGTTCTCATTACGGGCGGTTCGGGCATGCTGGGGTCCATGGCGGTGGATTGCCTGTCTCGAAGCCGCGAGCTTGAGGTTACCGCGACGGTGCGCGATGCGAGCTTCCTCGCAACGTTGGCGCCAATCTTTCCCGGCGTGCACTGGGAACTGTTCGACGTGGAACGCGCCGGCGGCGATCGGTTGGCCCGTCTGGTGGAGGGCCATGAGTGGATCGTCAACGCGATCGGAATCACCAAGCCGCTCATTAACGACCGGCGTTGGACCGACCTGGAACGCGCCGTCAAGATAAACGCCGCTTTCCCCATTGAACTGGCACGCGCGGCGGAGACGTGCGGCGCTCGCGTCCTGCAGATCGCTACCGACTGCGCTTACTCGGGGGCGAGGGGACCGTATCGCGAAAGCTCTGCCCACGATGCGCTGGACGTTTACGGGAAGACCAAGAGCCTCGGCGAAGTGCCGCATCCCAGCGTGCATCATTTGCGATGCTCCATCATCGGCCCGGAACCCGGTGAGGGACGGTTTCTCCTGAGCTGGCTTCTCGGCCAGCCTCGACAGGCCCGCGTGAAGGGCTACGTCAACCATTTTTGGAACGGGGTCACCACGCTTCAGTTTGCGCAACTTTGTGCGGGGGTCATTCGCAATGACGTACGCCTGCCACAACTCCAGCACGTGGTTCCCGGGGACGCGGTCTCGAAAGCCGAGCTCCTGCGGATCATGGCGGAGGCATACGGCCGCGATGACATTCACGTCGATCCCGTGCGTGTGGATACCGTCGTAGACCGCACCCTGGCAACTGAAGACAGCGGCATGAACGCGGATATCTGGGCCGCCGCCGGGCACCAGTCCGCTCCGACCATCGCTTCCATGGTTGCCGCCATGGCGATGTGGAACTACCGTAGTTCGCTCGTGCCGGCATTGTGCCAGCAGCTCGCCCAATGCGGTGACGGGCGCTGAATCCCCCTTCTCCCCCCTACTCCTCGTGAACCTGACCAAAAGACTGGCATTACCGCTCCTGAACACCCTGTTCTCGTATCGCGACACGGGCATGCGTCTGCAACTGCAAGCCCTGCACGCTCAGTTGAAGGCGAAGCACATATTAGTCAGCGCTGTGAGCAGCCTGCATGATTCGCCCGGCCCGCCGAACGATTTTCTGCTGACCCTCGGAACCAGGCTCATTGAACGTTCGAGGAGGGAGGAACTGCCCCTCTTACGCGAGCGGGATGCCCCGGAATGGGTCTTCTGCTGGCCGGGCGAGCACTACCGGGTCCTGGCCAGCGGTGTTTCACTATTGCGTCCAAGAACCATCGTGGAGATCGGAACCAATACCGGACTGAGCACCCTGGCGATGTACCCTCGCATGCCCCTGGACGGACGGCTCTGGACATTCGACATTGTGCCCTGGAACCAGGTGCGCGACGGAATGGGACGGCAGGACGGCAGCTTCCTGCGCGATTCCGACTTTGAAGACGGAAGACTCAGCCAGATAATCGGAGATCTCGGGTGCGCCGCTGCGTTCCACCAGCATCGCGAGATTCTCTGCAATGCCGACCTGATTTTCGTGGACGGCCCGAAGGACGGCCTGTTCGAGAGCAGGCTGCTGCGCAACTTTGAAAAGTGGGGGCTCAGGAAGTCGTGTGTGGTCATATTCGACGACATCCGCTACTGGACCATGCTCGCTCTCTGGCGGGCGATCAGCCGGCCCAAGCTGGACATCACCAGCTTTGGTCACTTCGCGGGCACCGGACTGGTGGTCTGGGAGTAGAGACCGGAATCGGATGATCCAGCAGAATATCCTCGCGAACATGATTGGCCGCGCAGTCGCCGTCGCGTCCGTGTATCTCTTCGTTCCTCTCTATCTCAGGTTTCTGGGGATCGAGGCGTATGGCCTGGTGGGGTTCTACTCCGCTTTGCTGGGCCTCCTGTCCTTCGCCGACATGGGATTCACCGCCACGCTGAGCCGGGAAATGGCCAGGCTCTCCGTGCGCAGGGACAGCGCGAAGGAGATGGCCAATCTCCTGCGCACGTATGAATCGATCTACCTTTGTATATCCGCGGCCATCGCCGTGGGCGTGTGGGCCATGGCGCCGTTCATTGCGGAACACTGGCTCCAATCCCAGCGGCTGCGGCCGCCCGAGCTGGCCACGGCGATTCGCCTGATGGGCGTTGCCATCACCTTTCAAATGCCCGCCGGCCTGTATCTGGGCGGACTCATGGGGCTGCAGCGGCAGGTCCGGGCCAATTGCCTGCAGATCGCATGGAGCGGCGTCCGGGGACTCGGCGCGGTGCTGGTTTTGTGGCTGCTTTCCCCGACCATCTTTGCCTTCGCGCTGTGGCAATTGGTTTCCAATGCTCTTTATTGCTTCGGCGCGCGCTTTAGTCTGTGGCGGGCGGTAATGTCCGGCGGCCCGGCGCCGTCTTGTCCGCGCTTTGCCTGGACGGCACTTCGCAGCACCTGGCGTTACGCGGGAGGTATGTCCGCGCTGGCGGCGGTTTCCGCCCTGCTGACTCAGACGGACAAACTGGCAGTCAGCAAAATGCTGCCGCTGGAGATGCTGGGCTACTATTCGGTAGCCGGCGCCCTGGCCACGCTTCCGTCGGCGCTCACCGGACCCATTGCCGCGGCCGTGTTCCCCCGCCTCACGGCTCTGGTTGCATTAGGGGACCGGGGCTCGCTCACGCGGCTCTACCATCGCACCTGCGAGCTGGTGGCCGTGGTCACCATCCCGGCCACGCTGAGCCTGGCGATTTTTGCGGGCGATTTCCTTTTTGCCTGGACTGGTTCGGCCATCGCCGCCCGGCAAGCGGGACTCGCGGCCTCTCTGTTGCTGGCCGGGCAAATGATACAGGTCACCGCGGTTGTCCCGTTTTATCTGGCTCTGGCGTGCAACAGTGTCCGGTTGAATCTCCAGGTGGGCATCGCATCCGTTGTTTTCATTACACCCTTGTTGTTTTACCTCGTAATGAAAGACGGCGTGGCCGGCGCCGGAATGTCGTGGCTGATCATGAACGTCTGCACCGTACCGCCGTGCGTGTATCTTCTGCACAAGCGCTTTCTGCCGGGCGAGTTCCAAAGGTGGGTGACCTGTGACGTGGGACGCCCGCTGCTCGCGGCTATGCCGTGCGTGCTGCTGGGGCGCTGGCTCATTCACGCCCCCTCCTCGCGGCTCCTCACCTTCGGCCTGATCGGGATTGTCTGGGGTCTGTCCGCCGCGGCCACGGCGTATGTCAGTCCGGAAGTTCGCAGCATATGGAACATAAGAGTCAAGCCGCTCCTTTGCTCAGCGTGGTAATCGCGACTCGCAACCGCATTCCTTACGCGATATCGGCGATCGAGAGTATCCTCGGCGTTTCCGATGCCCGTCTCGAATTGGCGGTTCAGGACAACAGCGAGTCCGACGGACTGGAGTCGTACATCCATGACCGCGTCAGCGACGGCCGCCTGCGGTATCGACATACCCGGACTCCGTTATCCTTCGTCGGCAACTTCGACGCGGCGGTGGAGCTGGCCACCGGCGAGTATGTGTGCGCCATCGGCGACGACGACGGCGTGAATCCGGAAATCCTGGAAGCGGCAGCGTGGGCGAAAAGCAACGACGTGGACTGCCTGGCTTTGAGAATGACGGTGAGCTTCCTGTGGCCGGGAACGGAGGTTCCCTCCACGATGTTCGCGAGGGGGAACGGAGGATGTCTCACCGTGTGGGACATTCGCGGATTCACCAGAGAGGCAAACGTCGACAAAGAGATGCGGCGGCTGGTTCAGAATGGGGCCGCGTCGTATCTGGAATTCGATTTGCCAAAGCTGTACCACGGTCTGGTCCATCGGCGCTGCCTCATGGCGGTGCGGGATAAGAGTGGCGCGTACTTCGGGGGCCTGAGTCCGGATATCTTCGCGTCGGTGGCGCTCGGGTGCGTGGCCCGCCGGGTGGTTGTCACGGACTACCCGTTGACGATTCCGGGCGCGTGCGGAGCCAGCGGCTCGGTGGTAGAAGGCGCCCTCGGAACACACTCGAGAAGGCTGGAGGACGCCCCGCATTTCCGTCACCGGGGGCCGTACCAATGGTCCGAGCACGTTCCTCGCGTGTATACCGTACAGACGCTGTGGGCCGATTCCGCGCTCGCCGCCCTTCGGGCCATGGACCGCGCCGATCTGGTGAGCCAGCTCAACTATTCCCGGCTGGCGGCCCATTGCATTGCCGCGAACCTCGACGTTGCACGGCCGGTGGTGAGCGATCTTCTCGAGAGCATGCGCGGCCGCCGCGAGAATCGCCTCTCCGGGCTGATCCGCTTGGCGATTTCCTTCGTCACCGGCCCTGGAAGCAAGTTTGCTGCGCGCGTCTGGAATCGCCTGATGATGATCGTGGGCTGGCGGTCCGTTCACCGGATCGACGGCCTTACCAGCATGTCCGAAGTCTCTCACGCTCTGGTACGCTACCTCGACCGGAAGGGTCTTCGTTTTACCGGCGGGGCGTGCCGAAGTGCCGGCAGAGTGCAAGTCCGGCGCGACGCCTGCCCGGTGCGGAGTGAACCATGATAATCGCCACCCCCTGGCGCGAAAGGTTTTTGTCGGCCTTACCGGTTGTTGCCGGCGCAGCCGCCCTGGCGATCGCTCTTTGCGCACCCAACGATACCGAGCTGGCTATGGTCACTGTCCCGATCATTCTTGTGTGCGCCATAGCCATCGGCCACAGGCATCCTGTTGGCGCGCTAAACGGACTGGTGCTCGTGTTCATGACGGCCCACCCGCGTCTGGGGGTCGCTCGGTTTGGCGTTGCCAGCGCCGGAGGGGTTCGCGGTTGGGTGTACCTGGCCGATATCCTCCTGCTCGGCGTTGCGCTTGGAACGCTGTTCAAGCGTTCCAGCAAGCCACGAGGACAATGGCACATACCTGCCGGCGCTCTGCTGATGCTGCCTTATGTCGCCCTCAGTATAGTACTGCCGATTCTTGGCGTAATCTGGTACGGCGTATCCCCGAGTTATGCGCTGCCAGCCTTTCGCTGGCTGCAGTGGATTGTTCTCGCCTATCTGGCGTATCACGTGACGAACCTGCACGGCCTGGCCGTCGTGCACGCCATGAAACGCATGTTACTGGCGGTGGTTTTCTTACACGGGCTGTACGCTCTTCTGCAACTGGGATGCTACAAACTGACCGTTGTTCCCGAAGCTTTTCTGATGTGGGATGGGGAATATGTGGCGCAGAATCTCGCCGGCAAGATGGGAAGCAGTTGGTTTGGGGTGCGAGCCACCGGTCTGCAGGTAAACCCGAATTCCTATGGTCTCGTCGCCGCATTCGTGGTGATCGCCATCGTTGCATATGCGATGTCGCGGGCGAAAGGCTCGATGTTGGTTTTGTTCCTGGGCGCGGCGGCGGGCGCTCTCGGGATGTTGCTGTCGGGGAGCCGTACGGCCGCGGTAGCCCTGATTCTTGTCTGCGCGTCAGGAGCGGTAGTGCCTTTGTTGCGTCCCGGCGTTCTGGTTCGCTGGTCGGCGATGGTGGCCGGTTTCGTGCTCCTATGTGGGATCGCCGCAAGCACCGTGGACATACCCTTCGAAAGCGCGTACGTCTCCCGGTTCGGCGCCACGCTATCCAGCTTTGATTCGATTCGAACGGAGGCCAGCATGCTCGAAAGGCAGCAGGTGTGGACCGAGTTGCTGTCATCCTCCGAGCAGGATTATCCACTCGGCACCTGGGCGCCCCCGGCATATGTGTATCCCTACACCGTTGACAGCATGTACGTACAAACGCTGGTCCAGGGAACCGCTCTTTACACCGTGACGCTGATTGCGTTCATTGTGGGAGCGATCGCCGTGGGATGGCGTTGTTTCACCGCCAACGAGACGGGCACAGCCGCCTGGGCCGGCCTGGTTCTCGCGGGATGGGCACTGGCCGTGGCCGCCTCTTCATTCACGATGGGCGTTCTGAACGACGCCGAAATATGCGCGCCCTTTGTCGCAATGTTCGGCTGCGCGGCGGCTCTCACAAACCGCGCGGCCTTCCTGCCCCGGCAGGTTTTCATGGTCTTCCGCGTGCCTGGCCCCGATCTCGTAAACGGATCGATGCCTGACCGCCGGAGCGGAAGCCGCCAGCGCGCGCCGGTGGTTCGGGAAAGACGCCGCTGACGGCGCTGTATCGCAGAGAGACGGGGAAAGCCCGCTCTCTGCCTGCCACTCGCCGGAAGCGGCAGCGAAGCACATCCTGATGGAGCCCATGTTGGTCTGCAGCCCGGAACCGAGCGCCGATCATCCTGCCCGTTTTCGTGGCGCGGGGCCAACACACATCGCATTCCTGAGCAGCGCTCTGGGCGGCGGCGGCGCGGAGCGAGTGATCTGCACGCTGGCGTCGGCGTTGAGTTTTGAAGGGTACACCGTCGATGTGGTGCTGATGAAAGCCGAGGGAGTGTACGTCGCGGAGTTGCCCGGCTCGGTGCGAATCATCGATCTTGGCAGCGTCCGCGCGTCCCGGTCCCTGGCGGGCGTGGTGCGGTATCTGCAGCGCAACAAGCCGGCGGTTCTGATCTCCGCCGTCGTCCACGCCAATCTGACGGCCCTGGCCGCCCAGGCGCTGGCCGGTGTCCCCACGCGGACCATCCTCACGGTGCACAGCTTGTCGAGCCTGCTTACCGAATACAGACGGGGGCTGAAGTCCAGCCTGTTATGGAGGCTGGAACGCGGGATGTACCGGTTCGCGAGCCGCATTGTCGCTGTTTCCGACGCCGTGCGGGACGATCTGGAACAGAATTGCGGGGTACGCGCCGGCCTGATTACCGTGATCCACAATCCGATCAACATCACGGCGATCCGCGAGCTGGCCGAGGAGCCCATAAAGGACTCATGGTTTGGCGAAACACAAACTCCGCTGGTTGTCGCCATGGGGCGGCTCGCGCCCGAGAAGGCCTTCGACAGGCTGATTCTGGCGTTCGCAGTGGTGCGGCGCCGGCGCGACGTTCGCCTTGCCATCGCCGGCGAAGGGCCGTTACGATCACGGCTGGACGCGTTGGTCGACGAACTTGGGCTGCGCGAGTCGGTCCATTTCACGGGTTTTGTGGCGAATCCTTATCCCGTTCTGGCTGGTGCGGCGGTTTCCGTCATGGCTTCCCGCAGCGAAGGGTTCGGGAACGTGGTGGTGGAGTCGCTCGCGTTAGGGGTGCCCGTCATCGCGTCGGAAGGATCGGGCGGGCCGGTCGAGATACTGGAGAATGGCCGATTCGGGACCATCGTGCCGAGGGAAGGCGTAAGCTCCCTGGCGGCAGCCATTGAGCGGCACCTGGACACGAGAAGCGATGCATCCGACTTGATGAAGAAGGCCGACCAGTTCTCCACGGCGGTCGCGGTGGAGCGCTACATGGAGGTGGTCGATTCCGTTATCAATCGCAGATGTAAACAGTAACGCGGGGTCCGCGGCGGCATCGCCATGTTCATCCGCGGCGCCGCCAATGATCAGGCGGCGGAAACTCCTGATGCGCATTGGCGAGGTCTATTTCCACGATGCCGGCACGATGGCGGGCGTCGACATCATTCGCTATCACCAGGTCCGCCGCCCACCGGGGCGCGGAGTGTCCCGCTCGTTCTCCACATTAGTGATCGACCTGACCCAGCAGGAAACGCAACTCCTCGGCGCCGTCAAGAAGGATTGCCGCATGGAGATCCGAAGGGCCGCGCGGGAGGGCTTGCTCTACCAGTTCTGCTTCCCTGCCGAGGCCGTGGATGTTGACATCTTTTCAGACTTCTATGACCGGTTTGCCGCCCAGGCAGGGTTGCCACCGGCAAACCGCGGCCGGCTCCGGGCGATCGCGGAGTCAGGGGCACTGGACCTTTCCGCCAGCCTGGATGGCGACGGGAACGTGCTGGCCAGGCACGCATACTTTCGCGCACCCGAACGAACGCGGCTTCTGCATAGCGCCTCGCTGTACCGGGAGGCGGCCAGCGCAGGGCGAGCGCTGATCGGCAGAGCCAATCGTCACAGCCACTGGTGCGACATTATCCGGCACAAGAACGACGGTGTTCTGCTGTACGATTTTGGCGGATTCTACAGCGGCTCGGCAGACGCGCAGAAAATCGGGATCAACCACTTCAAACAGGAATTCGGCGGCCGGCTCATCACGGAGTTCACTTGCGACGTGGGCGCCAGCGTGGTGGGAAGAATGGCCCTGAGAATCCGCTCCCTGTTGGGCTCGGAGCGCGGCATATGACCGAGGGAAGAACGGCCGCCTGGGAAGGCCTTTGACCATGTGGGCCCGGTACCTCTTGCGGTTCGACGATCTCTGCCCAACCATGAACTGGGACATCTGGAACAGGATCGAAACCATCCTGCTCGATACCGGGGTGAAGCCGCTTCTTGCGGTGGTGCCCGACAACAGAGACAACGAGCTTATGAATTCAGCGCCGGATGCTGGGTTTTGGGACCGCGTACGGGGCTGGCAGAGGAACGGGTGGGCAATTGGCCTGCACGGTTATCAGCACATCTACGAGATGCGGGAGCCGGTAGTGGGGGGCGTGGGGAATCGCAGCGAATTCGCGGGGCTGCCGGAGAAGGCGCAGCGATACAAGCTGGAGCAGGGGCTGGCGATCTTCGCGCGCGAGGGCATCCGCGCACGGCTGTGGATCGCTCCGGGACACGGCTCCGACGACATCACATTGGGGCTGCTGAAGGAACTGAAACTCGGCGTGGTCAGCGATGGCCTGACCGTGCTTCCGTGGCGCGACGCACGGGGGCTCGTGCGGATCCCCCAGCAAATGTGGCGGTTCCGCCGAATGCCATTCGGCCTGTGGACCGTATGCATGCACCACAATCACTGGGCGCAGCAGGACCTGGACGGCTTCGAAAGAAACACGCAGCGGTACAGGAAAGCGATCACTTCATTGGAAGATGTGCTGCTGCAGTATGACACCGAACCGGCGCCGTTTCTTTGCGATCCGCTGGGGAGGTGGCCGGGTGAATCCTCCTGGCTGAGCCGCGAAATGGGCCGAATCATATTGTGGCGAACCCAGAGGACGCTGAGCGGAACCGGGCGCGGCCGGGCCCCGCAGCCGTCGAATGAACCTGGCAACACGCCGTGATCCGAGTACTCCACCTTATCACCGGCCTCGACACGGGCGGCGCAGAACGAATGTTGTCGGAGTTGGTGTCGGGCATGGACCGGGATGCATTCGAGAACCACGTGATCTCGATGACCGAGCCTGGTGCCGTCGGAGAGACGTTGCGAAGCCTCGGGTGCGCCGTCCACGGCCTTGGGTTCCGCGCGGGGATTCCGAATCCGATGGGTATGTGGCGGCTGAGCGGGTATCTTCGTTCTCTGCGCCCGGACGTGCTGCATACGTGGATGTATCACGCGAGCCTGTTGGGCACCTTGACGGCCGCACTCACCACGCACACGCCAACGGCCTGGGGAATCCACCATGCGGATCTGGAACCCAGGCGGACGAAATGGCTGACGCGGCTGACAGCACGGGCATGCGCCAGGCTGTCCGGGCGTTACCCCGCGCGGATCGCATACTGCTCGGAGGCGGGTCGCGCGTTCCACACCGGCATAGGGTACGCCGGCGCCAGGGGAAGGGTGCTGCCGAACGGGGTGGACACCGGCCACTTCCGGCCCGATGACGACGCTCGTACCTGGCTGGCCGGGGAAATTGGCGTTTCGGCGCAAGCCCCGATCATTTCCATGGTGGCCAGCGTTCGCCCGGAAAAGGATCACCCGACCTTCATCGGTGCCGCTCAAATCCTTCACCGCCAGCGGCCGGAAGTGCGCTTTCTGCTATGCGGGCGCGGCGCTACGTGGGATAACCGGCAACTGAGCGGGCCGATCGCCGAGGCAGGCATGACGGAACGGTTTCACCTGCTGGGGATGCGCAAAGACGTAAATCGTCTGATGGCCGGTTCTACTATCGTGACTTCCTCTTCCGTTAGTGAAGCGTTTCCCTGCGTCGTCTGCGAGGCGATGGCCTGCGGCACTGTTTGCGTGGTCACCGACGTGGGAGACTGCGCGGACATCGTGGGCGATGCGGGAACGATCGTTCCACCCGGAAACCCGCAGGCGATTGCCGAAGCGTGGCTCGGAATACTGGATATGGGTCAGGAAGCGATTGCATCCCTGGGATTGTCCGCGCGGCGGCGGATAGAAGAGTCTTTCAGCCTTGCACTGGCGGTGGGCCGGTATCAGGAGCTGTACAGAGAGCTCGTGGCGGCGGATCAGCCCGATACCAGCGTTGGATTCCAGCAAGCCAGGAACGCAGCCGGGGCCCGGTGAGAGCAGCGTGGATTCCATAAAGGTCGCTCGAATCGTAACCCGGCTGAACATAGGTGGGCCCGCGCTGCACACGGCGCTGCTCACGAAGGAGATGTCGGCGCTCGGCTATCGCACAACGCTGGTTGCGGGATCGTGCGAGCCGGCGGAGGGCGATATGAGTCACCTTCTGGCCGGCAGCGGTCAGGTCCACTGGATTCCGGACATGTCGCGCTCGGTAAACCCCTGGAAAAACCTCCGGGCTTTGATCCGCATATGGCGTTTCCTGCGGCGAGAGCGGCCCGCTATCGTGCACACCCACACCGCCATGGCCGGCTGTCTCGGCCGCACAGCCGCCATTCTGGCGGGCGTACCGGTGCTGGTTCATACGTTTCACGGCAACAGCCTGCGCCAGTACTTCTCCCCTGCCGCGAGCACCGTCTTTCTGGGCATCGAACGTCTGCTGGCGCGGCGGACCGATGCTATTTGCGTCATCTCGCCGCAGCAACTGGAGGAGCTGTCGTCCGATCTGCGCATCGCTCCCCGGTCCCGGTTCCGCCTTGTGCCACTCGGTCTGGATCTGACCCGGTGCCTTCAACTCCCCCTGCCGACGCCGGCCGCTCCCATCCGAGTGGGCTGGTTCGGCCGTCTCGTGGACGTCAAGAACATCGGGCTGTTGCTGGAAACCGCGACCGCTGTTCAGAACGGCGGCAACCAATTCGAGTTTCACGTTGCCGGTGACGGTCCCGACCGGAACCTGCTCGAAGCGGCCCTGCCCCGCCTTGCGCCTGGCCTGGTCTGGCACGGCTGGCAACGCGATATCACGCCGCTGCTGGCCCTTTGCGACGTGGTCATCCAAACCTCCCGCAACGAAGGCACGCCGGTCGCGATCATTGAGGGCATGGCCGCCGGGCGCCCGTTTCTTTCGACGTCCGTCGGTGGCGTGGTGGACATGACCTGTGGCAAGGGCCGCGGCCTGACGCCGGGGGCGGCGTGGTTCGACAATTGCGCGCTGGTGGAACCACACCCCGGCGTCTTTGCCCGCGCCCTCGCCGAGTTTGCCCGCTCACCGGAGCGCATAGTCGAAATGGGCCGGTCGGCTCGCCTTTTTGCTTCGGCTCACTACCGGAAAGAAGCGCTGATCTCGAACCTGGACCTTCTTTACCGGGAATTACTTGAACGCAAACTGCCCCATCGGCTAACCACCGGGCAGGCGGTCTCTTCGCACGCCTGACCGCGCGGAAGACGCAGCCACGAATCAGCGCGGATCGGATAACAGGAATTCAGTAAGGAATCATAACCATGAACGCACTCATCACCGGCGGCGCCGGCTTTATTGGGTCACACCTCGCCGAGCGCTGTCTCCGCGAGGGCTGGTCCGTATCCGTGATCGACGATCTGTCCACCGGATCGTTCGAAAACATCGCCCACTTAAAGCATGTTCCGAGGTTCGAATACACCATCGACACGGTATTCAACGCGCCGCTGGTGGCCGAACTCGTCGACTGCTGCGACATTGTCTTTCACCTCGCCGCCGCGGTCGGCGTGCGGCTGATCGTCGAAAGCCCCGTCCGCACCATCGAGACAAATGTTCACGGCACCGAGGTGGTGCTCCGCGCCGCCGCCAGGAAGCGAAAGCGCGTGGTAGTCGCGTCCACCTCGGAAGTCTACGGGAAGAGCAGTAAAGTGCCGTTCTCCGAAGAAGACGATCTGGTCATGGGTCCAACCAGCAAGGGGCGATGGAGTTACGCATGCTCCAAAGCGCTCGACGAGTTCCTGGGTCTTGCCTACTATAACGAGAAATCCGTGCCTGTAACCGTGACCCGGCTCTTCAATACCGTAGGGCCGCGGCAGACCGGGCGCTACGGCATGGTCCTGCCGAACTTTGTCCGCCAGGCGCTTGCCGACGAGCCGATCACCGTACACGGCGACGGCCACCAGAGCCGCTGTTTCGGCTACGTGCTGGATGCGGTAGAGGCGCTGGTCCGCATCGCGAAAAGCGACCGGGTGGTTGGGGAGATCATCAATATCGGCAACGACCGGGAAATCACCATCGGTGACCTGGCGATCCTGGTCCGCGCCAGGTCGCACTCGCAATCGGAGATTGTCCACGTCCCTTATGAGAAGGTCTACGGGCCGGGCTTTGAGGACATGTTTCGCCGGGTCCCATCGCTGGTGAAACTGGAGCGGCTCATCGGCTACCGGCCGGCGACCCCGCTGGCGCCGATTATCGATGCCGTCGCCAGTGAAATGAACAATCGCGCGTTTGTGGATTCCCTGCACCAGTTGAGCGAGCGGCTCGCGGAGCCGGTTCCGGAGCTTGTCTGATTGTGCCCCCTTTGATGTTCCCGGCCTGCGCGTTTCTCTGCGCGGCGCTCCTCGGCAGTGGGCTAACCTGGCTGCTGGTTCGCTGGAGTGTCCGGCTGGGCCTCGTTGCCCAGCCGAGAGCCGACCGCTGGCATGCAAAAGCGACGCCGAATACCGGCGGCCTGGCGATCACGATCGCCTCCGCGGGCTGTTATCTCTTCTTTGCCCTGGGTCAATACCCGGTGATCGCCGCCTGCGCCGGATTCGTCTCTCTGCTGGGCTTTCTGGACGACCGCGTGCAGTTGCGTCCCCGGGTGAAGTTCGCCGGCCAGGCGGCTGCGGTCATCGTCGTGATTGCCAGCGGGGTGGTCTTCCGCGTCACCCCCTGGGAGTGGATCAACCTGACCGTCACCTTTCTGTGGATCGCTGGCATTACCAACGCATTCAATCTGATCGACAACATGGATGGTTTGTGCGCGGGCGTGGCGGCGATCGTCTGTGGATCCCGGTTCGTCCTGGCCCTCCAGAATCACGATGGTGGGGGAGCGCTATTGCTGGCCATCCTGGCCGGGTCGGTTCTGGGGTTCCTGATCTTCAATCACAAGCCCGCGAAGATCTTCATGGGCGATTGCGGCAGTATGTTCGTCGGCTTCAGCCTCGGGGCACTGGCGATCGCGAGTCCGGTGCCGAACACGCGTATGTTCGTCTCCGCGCTCTTCTGTCCCGCCCTGGCTTTTCTTTACCCCATTTTCGACACGGTTCTGGTCTCGGTACTGCGCCGCAGTGCCGGACGGCCCATCTCCGTGGGGGGCCGCGACCATAGCTCCCACCGTCTGGTGTCGCTGGGTTTGACGGAAACGAAGGCGGTCCGGCTGCTGTGGCTGCTCACCGCGATCGGCGCGGGCGCCGGCTTGTTGACCTATGCGATGCCCGTTGGGGTTCTGGCGATCGCCGTTCTGCTCATCAGCGGCATCGGCGTATTCGGGGTCTTTCTCGCCACCCTTCCTGCCTACACCATACCGGACACGGCCCCGGTGCGGGCGAAGTGGATACGCCGGCTCACGCCCAATCTCCGGGCCGGCGTGACGCTGGTCATCGATACTCTTCTCGCCGGCGTCGCCCTGCTGGCGGCGTTCCTGATCCGATGGGAGAACGCCTTCACCGGCCCGCCATTGCAACAGTTCCTGTTTTCTCTGCCGATTGTCATGGGCTTCCATGCACTCGCGTCCATCGGGTTTCGCACGTTCGACTCAGGCTGGCGATGGTTCGGCGTGCGCGATCTCTCCGCTCTGTGCCGCTGTGCCGCCGGCAGTTCCGCCGCCTCCATTGTTGCCCTGTGGTTCCTGGGCATGCGCGGCTACTCGCGCGGCGTCGTCATGCTCTACGCACTCCTGGTGCTCTCCTTCACCGCGGGATTGAGGCTGTCCATGCGGTTCCTCTGGCAGAGTCTGGCGTTTCCGGTTGGCGCGCGGAGAGCGGTGGTGCTGGGCGCCAATGGAGCCACCGCACTCACCGTCTTTGTGCTGCAAAGAAGCGGGACCATGAATGCCGCGCCGGTGGCGGTGGTGGATCCCGACCCGGCTGCCGGCCGCCTGCATATTCATGGGGTCACCGTTCACTATGCCGGCGGAAACGCGGCCGAGCTGCTCCGGAAACTTCGCGCCGATTTGATGGTTGTGCCCTCCGGCGAGAAGCTCACCGACGAGCATCGGCTCATTCTGGAGCAATGCCGCGAAGCGGGCGTGCCCATCGAGCAATTCGAGGTGGGCATGAGAGTGTGGAAGGGAGATTCCCTGACTGCCGGCTCGCTCAGGATCGGCTAGTCGGACCTCAACGTCTGTGCCCAGACCAAAGGGTGGCGCCCATCTGCTGTCAGACCGGCGCCGGCGCGCATTGGCCTTGCTGGAATCGGGCTTGTCGCTCAACGAGGTGGCCCGGCGCATCAGGTGTGTGGCCAGTTCCGTCATGCGCTGGCGGGATGCCTGGCAACGCCACGGCGCCGACGCTTTGCAGGTGGGCGCCTCGCCCGGCCGGCCTCCGAAGCTGAAGGCGGCCCAGCGGCGGCGTTTGCTCCGGGTGTTGCTCGAAGGGCCACTGGCGCACGGTTACAACACCAATGTGTGGACCACGGCGCGCATCGCCGAGGTGATCGCGCGCGAGTTTGGCGTCAGCTACCATCGCGATCACGTCGGGCGCCTGATGCACAGCCTCGACTGGAGCCCCGCGAAGCCGGAGAAGTGCGTGGTGGAACGCGACGAGGGAGCAATCGGGCGCCGGAAGGAAGACCGGCCGCGCGTAGGAAAGGCGTCGCGCGGCTAGACGCCCATAGAGGGTTGATGCCAACGTCCGCCACTCGGCCCCGAAGCTGCGTGTTGCGAGCGGAGTTTTTTTGTGCCAGATCATTGCATTATTTATGCAGCAACCATGTGCGCCGCGCGGGTGTTGCCGCCCTCGTGATATAAATCGGCTGTTGAGCCACACCGGCGTGTCTTCGCGGGACAGTTTGCGCACCGCCCTGGAACACCGCGAACCGGACCGCCGTGCTGGATGCCGAACATCCATGGAACGGAGTTGCGCATGCCTGATTTGCACGAGCTTTACGAAGCCGTGATCGAGGGAGACTGGAAGACCGCGGCCGCGGTGACCGGGGCGGCCATCGCCGCGGGGGTTGCACCGCTCACAATCGTGACCGGATACCTCGTGCCCGCCATGGACGAGGTGGGCCGCCGCTTCGAGTGCGAAGAGTACTTCGTGCCCGAGATGCTGCTCGCGGCGCGGGCCATGAAAGCGTCGATGGAGATTGTCCGGCCGTTCCTGGCGGCGACGGGCGCCGAGCCGGTGGGGCGCGTGGTGATTGGCACGGTGAAGGGCGACCTGCACGACATCGGGAAGAATCTGGTGGCGTCGATGCTCGAGGGCGGCGGGTTCCAGGTGATCGACCTGGGCGCGGACGTGGCGCCGCAGCGTTTCATTGAGGCGGCCGCCACGAGTAACGCCAACCTGGTGGCGCTCTCGGCGCTGCTTACGGTGACCATGACGTCGATGAAGACCACCATCGACGCTTTTCAGGACGCGGGTCTGCGCGACAAGGTGAAGATCATGGTGGGCGGGGCGCCGGTCACCCAGCAGTATGCCGACGCAATCGGGGCCGACGGTTATAGCGAAAGTGCCGCGAGCGCGGTGACGCTGGCGCGCAAACTGGCGGCCGCGTGAGCCGTCGAACGGCGGAGTGAAGGTGCAGGCATGACGGGCAAGGAACGTATTCTCGCGAAACTGCGCGGCGAACCGACCGATTCGCTGCCGTTGATGCCGATCACGATGATGTTCGCCGCCGATCTGTCCGGCGTGCGCTATGGAGACTACGCACGGGACCACCGCCTGCTGGCGGATGCGCAGGTGGCGGTGGCGGACCGCTTCGGCTTCGACTACGTATCGGCGATTTCCGACCCGGCGCGCGAAGCCTCCGACCTCGGCGCCGCGGTGGCGTGGTTCGACGACCAGCCGCCCGCGATTGTGGAGAGCCGCGCGCTGCTCGACGACAAAAGCAAGCTGGCGGGTCTGCGCCTGCCCGACCAGGGCGCGCCCGGACGCATGCGCGACCGCATTGAGGCGGTGCGGCTGCTGGCGGAACGCGCGGGCGCGACGCGGATCGTCGAAGGGTGGGTGGAAGGGCCGTGCGCGATGGGCGCCGATCTCCGCGGCCTCAACACCCTGATGCTGGATTTCTTCGACGACCCGCCCTTTGTGGAAGCGCTCTTCGACTTCACGGTGCGCATGGAGGTGGAGTTCGCGCGCGCGCAGGTTGAGGCGGGCGCGACACTGATCGGGGTGGGCGACGCGGCGGCTTCGCTGATCGGCCCCCGGCTGTATACCCGGTTCGTGCTGTCTTGCGAGCAGCGGCTGATCGCCGCCATCCAGGCGCTCGGCGTGCCGGTGCGGCTGCACATCTGTGGCAACACCAAGCGCATCGTGGAGGGCATGGGGCAGACGGGCGCCGAGATCATCGACCTGGATTTCCTGACGCCGCTCGGCCACGCGCGCCGCGCCATGCGGGAGACGCAGGTGCTGCTGGGCAACATCGACCCGGTGCGGGCGTTGCGCGACGGTACGCCGGCATCGGTGGAGGCGGCGCTGGCGGAGTGCTTCGAGCAGGCGGGCGCGGCTTACATTTGCGGCGCCGGCTGCGAGGTGCCGCGCGGTACGCCACACGCCAACCTGGAAGCGATGGCGCGGTTTGCACGCAGCCGCTCGTGAAGCTCGAACTTCATCCCCGCGCCGGGCGGACGCTGGCCGATCAGCTCTTTGCGGCGGGCGTCGAATTCCCCTGTGGAGGCGAGAGCGCCTGCGGCGGCTGCAAGGTGCGGGTGCTGGAAGGCGAGGCGCCGGTCACCGCGCCGATGCGCGACGCGCTGGGCGACAAAGAGATCGGCGACGGCTGGCGCCTGGCCTGCTGCGCGTCCGCGGCGGGACCCGTGACGGTGGAGGTTGAGCAGTGGTCCCTGCGCGCGCTCACCGACGAAGCGCAGGTGCCCATCGAGCCGCGCACCGGGCGTGGCGCGGTGATCGACCTCGGCACCACCACGTTGGTGGTCCAGGTGGTGGATCTCACCAGCGGCGAAGTTCTGCGCGTGGAAACCGCGCTCAACCCGCAGGCGCGCTACGGGGCCGACGTGATGAGCCGCCTGCAATACGACCTTGGCCGGCCGGGCGAGCTGGGCCGCCTCATCCGCGAAGCACTCGGACGAATGCTGGGCACTGAGCCGCTCTGCGAGGTGCTGGTGGCCGGCAATACGGCCATGCACCATCTCTTCTGCGGCCTCGATGTGGAGCCGCTGACCCATGCGCCGTTCGCCTCGCCCACGCTGGGCGGCTACCGCTTCGAGAATGGCGATCCGGGCTGGCCCGGGCCGGCCGAATTCCTGCCCTGCCTGGGTGGATTCGTGGGCAGCGACCTGCTCTGCGGCATTGTGGCCACGCGCCTGGACGAGCAGGCGCGGCCATGCGCGCTCTTCGACATCGGCACGAACGGTGAGGTGGTGGTGGGGTCGGCGCAGGGGATTGTATGTGCGTCCACGGCGGCCGGCCCGGCGTTTGAAGGCGGCCGCATTGGCGCGGGCATGCGTGCGGGCACGGGCGCCATCGACACGGTGCACGCGCGCGACGGCGGGCTTCACTGCCACGTCATAGGCGGCGGCGCGGCACGCGGGATCTGCGGCAGCGGACTGGTGGACGCGGCGGCATGCGGCGTCGAACTGGGCCTGATTGGCGCCAACGGCCGCCTCACCAACGCGGACAAGCGCCTGCCGCTGGCCGACGGCATCGCCCTGACGCAGAGCGACGTCCGCGAGTTGCAACTGGCCAAGGGCGCGATGGCGGCGGGTTTGCGTATGCTCGCCGGCGGAGGCGTCGAAAAGCTGTGTCTTGCGGGCGCGTTCGGCAACTATATTCGCCAGGCCAGCGCGCGCGCCATCGGACTGCTGCCCGAGGACCTGGCCGTGGAGCCGGTGGGCAACAGCGCACTACGCGGCGCGCGCGCTCTGCTGCTCACGCCCTCCACGCGCCAGGCGCGGGTGCGGAAGATCGCGGCCCTGTCGCGGCATGTCGAGCTCGCCGCCGACCCCGATTTCCAGTACCTTTACGCCGCGGCGATGGCGCTCGCCCGCTACCGTCTGAGCGGATGAGTATTCCATCGCCGCGGGGATTTTGCTCGATTACTTCACGGCCCTTCGCGCCCGTCTGCGCCAGCCGGGGCGCCGCCGCACTCACCATCTGGCCGAACGTCGCACTGCCGATATTGCCGTCAACGGCCTGCGGTCACAACTCGAAGGACAAGGGGCGCGGGCGGCGGCTGGCGGAACGGTTGCGCGGACCGGGGTGCGGGTTTGGTTCGATGCATGGGTCATCCGGCCGAGGGATGACATCACCGGAGCATTGAGCGCGGTGTGGAGGCGGCGCGCGCGGTGGTGAGTCCCTTGTGAGTCGGCGCAACTTCCAGTCGGGCGTTATACTATGGCTGGATGGGCTGCGAACCGAGAGATCGAGACTAGGAGCCGAGGATCGCCAAACGTGTTTCGGGCACACCCGCTAAGACGCCCAAGCTTACCCTTCACAAGGCGACCGATCAAAGAATGGTCCTCGCTCTCAACGCGCTCCGCAAGAAAGGGTTGCCTGACCTGCAATCCGAAGACGCCCTCCCGCTCCCGTCGGAGCCGGCCAGACAGGCAATCACACTGCAATCAGTCCGCGCCCACGCGCTGGACACGTTCGGGTCAGCGAAAAAGGCGGTGCATTGGATGAGCCGCCCTAACCCGCTGCTTCAGGGAAAAACGCCACGAGAGGCCGTCCGGTCTGATCCTTCCGCCGTTGAGGCTGCACTCGTTCGCATCGACTACGGCGTCTATGTATGACTTGCTAGGGTCGTGCGGCGCAAGTACGCCGACCTGAGTGGGGAAGGCGCCCGGCTTTACGGCGGACCCTTCAACCCTCCCGGTGTTTCCGCTATCTATTCGTCACAGAGCATCGCGCTGGCCCTTCTGGAAGTACTTGTCCATGTCGACAGGTCAGAGGTACCGAGAGACTGTTTTGTCATGGCAATTCAGTTCGCGGGCCGGAGCGTGTACCGGCCGCGAAGCGCCGATCTTCGGCATGGGACAGCTCAATGCCGCTCGTTTCCGAACGTCTTCTTTCCATCGACCGGTCCTCCGCGTGCCCTCGGTGATCGTTCCTCGGGAGTGTAATTACGTCCTATTCCCGGAGGCAGATGGATTCGACGTTGACATCGCCTGGATCGAACCCCTCGATTTCGATAGCCGGCTGTTAGCGCTTGTTGGAATATAACCTTTGCCCTGAATCAGGTCATCAGTCCTGGGCTTTGAGCATCGTCGCGCCCGCGGGCAGCTCGAACAACTTCTGCGGCAGGCTCTGGTTGATCTTCACCGAATCGGCGTAGATCTGGAAAATGATCTCGCCGTTGCGCATGCGCTGCACGTCGTAGGGCCATTTGACGCCGCCCACGTCGCGGTACTTGGAAAAGATGGTGATTTCCTCGTCTTTATCCTTGGTCACCGGATTGCGGCGGTTGAACGCCTGGCGCATGGGCAGTTTCGTGGTCTGGTCAAAGTAGACCGTCGTGGTGTCGTTGTCGGCGTCGGTGATGTCGACAATCTCCACCGGGCGGTTGTCCATCACATCGGCGCCCTGGGATTCGAACAGCATGCCGGGCTCGTGCAGGCGCTCGCGCAGTATGTAGAAGACATTCCGGCGGGCGGACTCCTTGAAGCGCGGGAAGCGGTCTTCGGGTAGCGGGCGGACGCCGCGGTAACTGATGTCCCAGGCGCCTTTGTCGGTGAACAGGTCCGCGTAGTCCTCGCGATTCTTCCCGAACGAGTCGCGCTCGCGAACGGCCAGGTCGTGCGGGTCCGAAACGGGCACATACTTCGTGTAGATGGTGGCGGTGGCGAGGCCGGTAAGCTTCTCGCGATAGAAGGCGTAGGCGCGCCCGCTTTCCGTGCGGTTCTCCATGTTGAGGAAGGCGCTGCCGCCCAGAGCGGCGATGGCTTCGTCGATAACGCGTTTTGCGCGTTCCTGGGGACCTTCGGCCTGGACAGACACAGCAAAGAGAATGAGAGCGGCCAGCGCGGTGCGCCGACCCACATCGGTGGCCATAAGTGTGTTTGACGTTGCCATAGCCTCCATCCGTTACTTCGGCGCCGGAATCGTCATGTCGATGGGCTTAACGGGCAGGCCCAACTCGTCCAGCGAGTGCCCGAAGTCGGCCGGATTGCCCACCGCGATGATGGTCAGGCGCTGCGGGTCCCAATATTGGCGGCATACGCGCAGGATATCGGCCTTCGTGACCGAATGCACCGCTTTCTGAAACTGGAAGATGAAGTCGTGCGGGTAGCCGAAATAGTCGTACCGGACCACGCGGTCCAGCGTCTTTCCGGGCCGGTCGAAGGAGAAGACGAAGCTGTTCTCCACTTTGTCCCGGGCGATGCGCAGCTCGTCGTCGGAAACCTCGGTGGTGCGCATCTTCTCGATCTCCTCGCGAACCGCCTGAAGGGTCTGGACGGTGTACTTCGACTGCGTGCTGCCGGCGATCTCGAACAGGCCGGGGTGGTCGTAGTGGGCGCCCCACACGCCGCTGATGCCGTATGCGTACCCCAGTTTGGTGCGGATGCGCTGCACCAGGCGGCTGGAAAAACCGCCGCCGAGAATGTCGGAGGCGACGTCCAGGGCCGCATAGTCCTTGTCGCTGAGCACGCCGCCCAGATGGCCCACCTCGAAGAAGGTCTGGTTCACGTCGGTTTTTGTCGCCAGAAACACGCCGGCGGCGTCCAGCTTGCGCACGTCGGGGAATTGGGGCGCCGCGGGCTGCGTGCAGGTCCAGTCCTGGAACAGGCTGGTGAGGCGCGCGCGCATTTCGGCCGTCTGGAAATCGCCGATGACCGCGAGCATGACGTTGGCCGGGAAATAGTAGCGCTTATAGAAGGCCATCAGATCGTCGCGGTGGATGTTGTCGATGGTGGCATACTCGGGCATCCAGCCATAGGGCGTGTCGTGGCCGTAGATGGTGTTGGCGAACTCGCGGCTGGCGATGCCGCCGGCGTCGTCGTTGCGGCGGGCGATGGAGCTGCGGTACTGCGTGCGGATGAGCTCGATTTTGTCCTCGCGGAACTCGGGCGCGGTGAGGATGTCGTGAAAAAGGCCGAGGGTCAGGCCGGTGTTTTCCTTGAGACAGGAAAACGAGACGCTGCCGCTGCTTTCCTCGATTGTGCTCTCCACCGACGCGGCGACGTTTTCGAGCTGCACGTCGATCTGATCGCCGGTGAGCTTCTTCGTGCCTCCGGAACGGATGACCGCGCCGGTGATGTCGGCCAGACCGACCTTGCCCGGCGGATCGAACAGGTTACCGGTGCGAATCAGCGCGGCGCCGCTGACCAGCGGGAGCTCGTGGTCTTCCAGCAGATAAACGCGCATGCCGTTGGGCAGTGTGAATTCCTCGGGTTTGGGAATGTTGGGAGAGCGCAGCGCGGGGAATTTCAGATCGCGCCAGTTCGGGAAGGGCGCTACCGCGGGCGGCGCTTCCGTCTGGGCTGCCGCGGTGATGGCCAGCAGCGAGGCGAGAATCAGAGCGCGCTTCACTTCGTTTCTCCTTTGGCTTCCCCAGCCGGCGGCGCGGCGATGTACGCCACGGTGCGGCCCTCCGGAACGAAGTACTTGCGGGCCACGCGCGCAACGTCGTCGGCGGTCACGCGGTCAATGTCTTCGAGGCCCGTGAACATCTTCCGCCAGTCGCCGTAATTCACGTAATAAAAAGTGAGCTGCGTGGCCAGCCCCTCGTTGCTGTCAAGCTGGCGGATCAATCCGGCGCGAATGCGCGTCTTTACCCGTTGCAGCGTCTCGTCGTCCACCTTCTGATTCTTCAGGCGCTCGATAATGGCGTAGCACTCTTTCTCGTTGTCTTCCACGGTGTGGCCCATGTTGGGGACGAGGAAAAAAACGAAAAGGTTGGGGTATTTTCCGCCGGGGTAGACGGGCGCGGTCTGGGCCGCCAGCGAAAGCTGTTTGTCGCGGACCATGTCGGTATAGAGCAGGGAGGTTCGGCCGGCGGAGAGGATATCGGAGATAACGTCGAAGACCGGGTCGTCCTTGTCGTTCTCGTCCGGGCGCTTGTAGACCACCAGCGCGAGCGGTTGCGAGGGCGATTCCACGGCCACGGTTTTCGGGCCGTTCTGCGGAGGCTCCACCGTACGGACCCCGGCCGGCAAGGGTCCGGCGGGGATGCGCCCGAAGTACTTTTCGGCAAGCTGGCGCGCCTGCTTCGGATCGACGTCGCCGGCGATGGCGATGGTAATGTTGGCCGGCACGTAATACTCGCGGTAAAACCGGACGGCTTCCTTCAGGCGGAAGTTCTCGATGTCGCTGGCCCAGCCCACCGCGCCCACATGGTAAGGGTGCGCCTCGAACGAGGTGGCCTGCAGCGCTTCCACGAGCTGGCCCTGCGGATCGGATTCGGTGCGCATGCGGCGCTCTTCGCGCACCACGTCGCGCTCTTTGTAAAACTCCCGGAAAACCGGCTCGGCGAAGCGCTCGGCTTCCAGCAGGAACCAGAGCTCGATGCGGTTGGAGGGGAAGCTGTAGAAGTACTGGGTGGAATCGACGCCGGTTTCCGCGTTCATTCCCACGCCGCCGTTTTCGTCGATAATCTCCGGGTACTGGTTGGGGATGACGTAGGAATTGGCCTTCTCCATGGCCATCTTCAGGCTGGCTTCGAGGGTCTGGAGCCGGGCTGGATCGGCTTTCCGCCCGCGGGCGCGCTCGGCGTCGTATTGGTCGTAGACGCGCTCCACTTCGTCCATGGCCTGCTTTTCGGCCGGGTAGTCCCTGGTGCCGATTTGCGGGGTGCCCTTGAAGGCCATGTGCTCGAACATGTGGGCGATGCCCGTTTCGCCGCTGGGGTCGTTGACGGAGCCGGCGTTCACGAAGGAGTGAAACGAAACCACGGGCGCGTCGTGCCGCTCGAGGACGATGAAATGCAGGCCGTTCGGGAGCGTGAATTCGGTGACGCGCTTTTCGAAATCGGCGAGAGACTGCGCGCTGGCAGCCGCCATGGCCAGCAGAGCGACGAGGAGAAGCCGGAAGAGTGACATTGACTGATTTTAGAACGGCGGCCCTTCCATAATGTCGAGCAGGGCGGCGTTGTCGCTGAGATCGACGCCGGCCGGAGTGCCGCCGCCAGCGGACGAGACGGGCAGTTCCGGGAGGATCAGCCGCAGACCTTTTTCAACGAGCGCGGTCAGTGTCACGCCGCGCCGGGTAGCTTCGCGCTTCGCCTGGTCGAACAACGCATCGTCAAGCTGTAAGGTGGTGCGCATGGGTCTGCACACCTATCATCGCAGCCCGGGTGAGCGATGGTAAGCTGTGGTCGTGAAGCTAACCATCGAGCTCGACCGTGAAATCGATGGCCGTTGGATCGCCGAAGTGCCCGAACTGAACGTCCTCCTGTACGGGGACTCGAAGCAGGACGCGATTCAACGGGCTCAGTCGGCGGCCCGCGAGATTGTTCTCGACCGCATCGCTCATGGCGAGCTGGCTCCCGATTCGGCGAATGCCGTATTCGACATCGCCGCATGAGCTCCTGGCATGCCGCGAAGGCGCGTCGTCATCATCGCACAGCGGGTTCCCACAAACTCATGAAAAAGGACGGATGGGCAGACTATACATTCTCGTTCCACGATTCCGAGGAACTTGGCCCCGCCATCCTCGCGAAAACCTCAAAGAAGACGGGCCTCCAACCGCAAGACCTCTGAACGTGTCCCCAGACCGGCTTTTGGAGAATGGCGACTCCCGCTTTTGATCCGATACGGCGCAGCTCCGCGGTTTGGCGACTACACGTCCGGTCGACCGTGTGTCATATCGTGCATAGTCATTACCCGCCGAGACCGCCGCAGTGCCCGCCCACCACCCGGGTGATCCCCTATCGAGCGGTACCGGCCTCATTCTCAAGCTCCGCGCCGTCCAGCCCCGGAAACCAGCGCGCCACCACGTCTTCCGGAAACGCCGGCCGCAGCGCCGCGCGCACCCCGCTCGACACCAGCAGACCCCGCTCCCGCAGCCTGCTGCTGATTTGTCTCGCCTTGCGCTCGCGAAATGGCACGATGCTCGCCACCTCGGCCCGCGGCAGCTCGCCGCGCAGGATCACCTCCCGCAACACCGCATAGCAGCCTTCCGGAAGCCGGCCCGCGTCCCGCTCGTCGTGGCAGTACGCTTCCACGCGCCCCAGCAGCTCCACCGGATCCAGCAGCGAACGCATCCAGCGCACCTCGTCGATGGCCGTCGCCAAAAAGAAACGGCAGAAATCCATGAGCGCCTGGTTGCCGAAGATGCCGGTTTCGTCCGATTCGCCGGGGACGGCCGCCAGCTCCCGGTAGCGCGGCAGTTCCCGCGCCAGCGCGCGCGACAGCGACCAGAGACCGCCGATCTCCAGCCGCACCAGCTCGGCATGGGCCATCAGCCGCGCCACCGGCCCGTTTCCATGGGCGAAGGGGTGGATTTGCAGCAGGCGGTGGTAGGACGCCGGCACGGCCAGCACCTGGCGGAAGCGCCCCGGCACGGCGGTGTACACGTCCTCGAAGCGGGTCAGGTCCACCGCCAGACCGTCGAACCCGTACAACTCGCGATAGACCCAGCCCAGGAAGGCCACCGAGGCCGGATGGCCCAGGTCCGCGCCGCCCGTGTCGATACGCTTCTCGACGCCGGCATAAGCCGCGGCTTCGACCGCATCGCCATCAATCACGCCCGAGTACCGGGCATTGGCAAGCCGAACGACGTCGGCAACCGCCTCACCCAGTTTCGGTTGCAAAGAGGCAGCCAGTGCGCTCGCCTCCTTCACCAGATCGAAGGCCAGATCGTGCACCCGGCCGTAGATAGGTTCTGCCGCTTCATTCGCCACTATACGGCGATTGTAAACGATTCAGGAACCGAAGGAAAGGCGGCACGGGACCATCCAGCGTGCCGGCTTTTGTGCCGCCAGAAATGATTGCGCCTCAGCCAGCCATCGACCGGAACACCCAGAACAGTGTCCCGGCAAGCACAATGGACGCCGGCAGCGTCAGCACCCACGCCATCAGCAGGTTGCGCACCGTGCCCCACTGCAGGCCGGAGTGATTGGCGGCCATGGTGCCGGCCACGCCCGAGGACAACACGTGGGTGGTGCTCACCGGCAATCCGAAGCCGTCCGCGGCGCCGATAGTGATCATCGCGGTGATCTCCGCCGCGGCGCCCTGCGCATAGGTCATGTGCGACTTGCCGATTTTCTCCCCCACGGTCACCACAATGCGCTTCCAGCCCACCATGGTCCCCAGCCCCAGGGCCAGCGCCACGGCCACCTTCACCCACGAGGGGATAAAGCGCGTGGCCTTGTCGATGTGGGTTTTGTAGTTCTTCAGGACCACCCAGTCGGCTGCGGTGATCGCCCCCGCCTTGCTCTTGTCCAGCAGCCGCAGCGTTTCGCTCACCACGTACATGTCGTTGCGGAAGTTGCGGGTCCTGTCCGGCGGGACGTTGCGCAGAACCTTGAACTGCGCCATCTCGGTGCCGATATCGTTTATCAGGGTCTGCAGGGCCAGCATGGTGTTGGGCGTGAAATTGCGTGTGCGGATGTATTCGGTCAGGTCCTCGCGCGAGTCGGCCATCACCGCGTTGGGAGAGCGGTAGTGGTTCAACGTGTCCACCGCCTGATGGGAGACCGCGACGAAGTCGGCCGACTGCCGCGCCGTCACCGCGTGGTTGAGGGCGTAGGCCGTGGGAACGGTGCCGATCAGGATGAGCATAATCAGGCCCATGCCCTTCTGCCCGTCGTTGGAACCGTGGAAGAAGCTCACGCCGGTGCAGGTAAGGAACAGCAGGCCGCGAATCCAGAACGGCGGCGGTGCGTCGCCTTCGGGAGCCTGATACAGGCGCTTGTCGCGGATCAGAAACTTCGCGGCCAGCAGCAACAGCGCGGCGCAGGCGAATCCCACCACCGGGGACAGAAGCAGCGACTTGCCAATGTTCGCGGCCTGGCCCCAGTCGACGCCGCTCGTGCCGGTTTTCACGGCCATGAGCTGATTGGCGATGCCCACGCCGATCACCGACCCGATGAGCGTGTGCGAGCTGGAGTTGGGCAGACCCAGCCACCACGTGCCCATGTTCCAGACGATGGCCGCCACCAGCAGCGCGAACACCATGGCGAATCCGGCGTTGCTGCCCACCTGCAGGATCAACTCCACCGGCAGCAGCGAGATGATGCCAAAGGCCACGGCGCCGCTGGAGACGAGCACCCCGGCGAGGTTGCACGCGCCGGACCACACCACGGCCACGTGCGGCTCCAGCGAGTGGGTGTAGATGACCGTGGCCACCGCGTTGGCGGTGTCGTGGAATCCATTGACGAATTCGAAGCCCAGGGCGATCAGAAGCGCCACGCCGAGCAGAACGTAGGGAAACACCGACATGCCGCGCACGCCGGAAAGGTCCGAGAGAAGGTGGATAGCGGCGTATCCGATGCCTACGGCCAAGATGAGCAGAAAAGCGAGCGCGCCGAGCCGGCCAGGGCTCCGGCGCGGTTTCGTGTCGAGTGCGGTTGCAGCAGTAGCCATAGGTGATGTTTAAGGAGAATACACCGGCAATCGTTACAGGGACATGACGACTCGGTGAATATGGCTCGCGAATTCGCGCGCACGGACGATGAGAATCCAGAGGAGACGTCCGTGAACCTGGGAACAAGAGTCATCGCCGCCGGCGCCACCGCCGTCGTTCTTTCTACCGCCGCCGCCATCGTCGCCAACTACGTGATTTCCGGAAACAGCCGCCGGGCTGAACTGAAGGAAGCGATGCGCTCCACCATCGAGCAGGCGGAGGTGGTGATGCGGGACATGGAAGCCCTGCATGCCAGCGACGCTTTCGCCACGGATCGGCTGGAAAGCGGCGTCCGCGCCAGTGGCTCGGGCTTCCGCGATTCGGTCTTCTATCGCGCCATCCCCGTGGTGGCCGCCTGGAATTCGGTGAAACGCGTGGCCAAAGGGCGTGGATTCGATTTCCTCACGCCCAGCCGGCCCGATATCGCGCCACGCAACCCGGCCAACAACGGCGCCGAGTTCGCCGCCGCGTTCCGCGAATTCGCCGGCGGCAGGGACGAATACTTCGTGGAAGAATCCGGAACCCTGATTCTGGCAAGGCCGATGCGGCTGACGGCGGGCTGCCTGAAGTGCCATGGCGACAGCTCCACAAGCCCCACCCACGACGGCCGCGACGTGCTGGGATTCCCCATGGAGAACCTGCGCGAAGGAGACATCAAGGGCGCATTCGTTCTGCGAACGCCCATCTCTCAGGACAAAGTGGTGCTGGCCAGCACGAGCACGATGACCGGGGTGGGCGTGGTTGTTCTGGTGCTGGTGGCGGGGGTATTCGCGTGGTGGAGCCGCCGGCACATTCTGGGCCCGCTGGGACAATGTTCCGTCGACCTGGCCGCGGGAGCCGATGGAATCCGCCGGGCGGTGGAGAAGGTGGCGGGCGCCAGCGGCCGGCTGTCCTCGGACGCCTCCGATCAGGCCGCCGCGCTGGAGCAGTCCGCCGCGTCGGCCGAAGAGGTCAATTCCATGACCGTGAGCATCGCCGAGCGCTCTCGTTCGGCCGCCACACTGATGGGAAACGCCAACGAACAGGTCACCCGCACCAATCGGACGCTGGGCGAAATGGGCGTGTCCATGGACGGCATCGGCGAGTCTAGCCGCAAGATCTCGAACATCAACCGGGTGATCGAAGAGATCGCCTTCCAGACCAACATCCTTGCGCTGAACGCGGCCGTCGAGGCGGCGCGGGCGGGAGAAGCGGGACTCGGGTTCGCGGTGGTCGCCGATGAGGTCCGCAATCTGGCCCAGCGCGCTTCGCAGGCGGCCAGAGACACGGCCGCGCTCATCGAGGAGTCCATCCAGCGCTCCCAGGGCGGCGCCGACAAGCTGAAGGAAGTGGCCCAGGACCTGACCGGTCTCACCACCATCGCCGCCGACGTCCGCACGCAGATGGACGGCGTCAGCGCCGGCAACGAGGAGCAGGCGCACGGCATCGCGCAGATCGCCCAGGCGGTGAATCACATGCAGCAGTTGACCATGCAGGTGGCCGGGGCCGCCGAAGCCAACGCCGAAGCGGGACACTCGCTGAGCCAGGAATCGGAGAGGATGGAGGCGGTGGTCGCCCGCCTGCGCCAACTGGTGGCTGGAGGCCGGTAAGGGCTCTTTCTCGACCGTGAGTTGGCCCACCAGCAGGTGCTCGTGACCCGTGGGAGACGCGAGGTCCGCTCGAAGGGTGTCCCAGCTTTTCGTAGATCAATAAATGGTGCAAGCTGGTGGCCCCGGTCGTCCGACCATGGCGGATCGTGTCGAATATGCCACAATCTACGCCGTAGTGTGGCTCGGCAACCACAGTGGCGTCTTTACAAGTCTTTGCATATCATATGGTTGGAAACTCGGAGGCGCTGATAGAATAACCATTTGCCCACCCTCGAAACCATTACTGAGGAGGACTGGTTGCGATTTGAAACGACCGTGCAGCGCCCGGTGGAGACCCGCGGCGTAGGGCTCCACAGCGGAGTGCCGGTTTCGGTTCGCATCCTGCCGGCGCCGCCCTCCACCGGCATCGTTTTCCTTCGCAGCGATCTGGACAACACCCCGGTTCCGGCGAGCTGGCGCTATGTGGCGCGCGTAAGCTACGCCACCAGCCTGATGTGCCGCAGCGTGCTCATCTCCACTACGGAGCATCTGCTGAGCGTGTTCTACAGCATGGGTCTGGACAACGCCTACGTGGAGATCGACAACCTCGAGGTGCCCATCCTCGATGGGAGCGGCCTGCCCTGGGTGGAGCTGCTGGCGGAAGCGGGAATCCGGCAGTACCGGCGGCGGCGGCGCTACATGCGAATTCGCCGGCCGGTGACGGTGGAGTACGGCGACAAGCGCATCTCTATCCTGCCCGCCGATCAATTCCTGCTCACCTGCGACGTGTTCTTCGACCACCCGCTGATTGGCCGGCAGTGCATGGAGATAGAGGTCACCCCCGAGCGGTATGCGCGGGAGATCGCGCCGGCGCGCACGTTCGGCTTCGAACAGGACCTGGAGGCGATGCGGCAGATGGGACTGATCCGCGGCGCATCCATGGAGAACGCCGTCTGCTTCCGGCCGGACGGCGTCGTCAACCCCGGCGGCCTGCGCTTTCCCGATGAATGCTGCCGCCACAAGGCGCTGGACCTGATTGGCGATCTGGCGCTGATCGGCCGGCCGCTGCTGGGGCACGTGGTGGCCGAGCGCGCCGGTCACGCCATGCATGCTGCGCTGGTCGCGCGCATCATGTCCGATCCCTCTCTGTATGAGATTCTGAGTTTCGATCAGCTCGCCACGCGAGTGGCTCACGCGCTTGTTTCGTAACCTGTCCCGCAACCTGCCGAATCTGCTCACGGCGGCTCGTCTGGCGCTGGTTCCGGTGGTCGCCGCCGAGGTGCTGGGCGGCAACTTCGGCGCGGCGCTGGCGTTCACCATGCTGGCCGGATTCACCGACGGCGTGGACGGCTTCCTCGCGCGCCGTTTTGGCTGGACCTCGCGGCTGGGCGCGTGGCTCGATCCGCTGGCCGACAAAGCGCTGCTGGTGACGTTGTTCCTGGTGCTGGGGCGGGTGGGCGCTTTTCCGTGGTGGTTGGTGGCGCTGGTGCTCGCGCGCGACGCCATCATTCTCATGATGGTGGGCGCGGCGTTCGCCTTCACGGCCATTCGCGATTTTCCCCCGTCGATCTGGGGGAAGCTGAGCACGCTGGTGCAGGTGGGCGCCTGCGTGGGAGTGCTGTTCATGCGGGCGACGCCCCTCGCCTGGCCGGGCGCGGTTGGCGGTTTGCTTGTGGCCGCGACGCTTCTGGCAACGGCCTGGAGCGGGATCGATTACGTCCGTCTGGGCGCCCTGCGCTGGCGCCGCGAACGGAGCTCACAAGTTCGTTGACGCGGCCAGACTCAGGCGTTAGGCTGAAAGTGTGCCGGCGCTGGTTTCCCGCTACGATTCCCCTCGCGATTACCTGTGGACAGGCGTGGTAGCGCTTGCGTTCACGGCGTTTTCCGCGTGGGTCGGTCTGGCGTGGCACTGGGCGTGGATCGCGGCGGGTCTGCTGCTGCCGGGCGCCGTGGTGGCGTTCGCTCTGGGCCTTCTTCCCGACATCGAGATCCACGAAAGCCACCTGCGGGTGGAGAAGCCCTTTCGCGGCGGCGCCAGACGCATCCCGTGGCCGGAGATTGCCCGCGTCGACAAGCTGTTCGGCTTTCCGCTGATGGTGCGGCTGACGTTCATGAATCGCGAGACGGCGGTGCTGGTCTGGGCCGGCGACGAGCAGGGCCGCGAGAGTCTGCTGCGCAACCTGCGGCGCTATCCGCGCGAGGCGTTGATCGAAGGCGCTCCCTGGCGCAGCTTCTGGGGCGAGCCGCAACGCCCGGCAGCGAACCGCCGCGCGGAGCCGCGCCGGAACCCGCCGCCGCGTTATCCCGTGCTGCTCCCCGGCGACGAGGCCGAAGTGGAGCGGATGTTCCAGCAGTTGAAGACCGTGGGACGCCTCGATCCGCAGAACAAGCCCGAGGACAAGTAGGCTATCGCCGCGCGAGTTGGACGAACGCGAACATAGACCAGTGTTGCGGCCACGCGCAGAGCGCGGATTCGAGCCCGCGCCAGAGAGGAAACGCGGCCGCCGGCATCAACTGGCGCATGGACACCCCGCCGGAAACCAGATAACGAAACGGCATGATGGGCCGCACCGCCTGGATTTCCAGTTCGGGGAACTCGGCTTCGAACTGGCGCCGGTCACGTTGAAAGATGATCCACGGCAAGGCCCCGTTTGCGCCGGAGAGTGGACCGGTCCGGGGGAACGTCCACTCCGCGGCATCGGGATCGAAGGGCTCGTGGTGCAGACGAGTGTAGATGGGCCGTGACCACGACGAGACCCAGGGCTCGATCATGACCATGGTTCCCCCGGATCGCAGGCATCTTTGTGCTTCCCTCAGGAAAGCCCGATTGTCGGGAATATGGTGGAGGACATCCACCATCGCGATCGCACGCAGACTGGCTGGTGAAAACGGCAGCCGCCGGGCATCGAGCACGAGCTGAATGTCAGGGCACGAGAAGACTTCCGACGCAATCAGGCCCGGTATGTACCGCGCGAGAAAGCCCGCCCCCGAGCCTAATTCCAGCACGCTGCCCGGCCCGGCTGGAATCGACGCGGAGATCAACCGGTACCATTCGTCGTAGATTCGCCAGAGGAACCGGTTGCTTTCGATGATGGCCCGCCGCCGCTCGGTGGTTCGCGGATCGTCAATGGCGAGGTCGCGGGTCTCCGGGTGAGCGAGCAGTCTCCTGATTCGTTCCATCATTTGCGGCAGGAGTTCATCATATCCCAGCCGGCGCGGGCAGACGGGGACACTCTTGCGCGCGCGTTTGCTGCCCTTATCGCCAGCGGCCCTCGACGCGACGCCAGCCGTGGTTCGTTTGTACCCAATGGGCCGGTGCCCAGTGGGCACGCCGATGGGGCGCACGCACCCAATAGCCCGGCGCCCAAACCCAGCGTCCGCCGCGCAGGTCCCAGAATCCATCGGCCCACACATAGCCCGGGGCAGGCGCGTACCCGACGGCGCCAACCACGTAGGGCTGCGGTGGGGGGCCGGGGAGGTAGGCGGCTACATAGGCGTGTGACGCGCACCCGGCCAGCAGCGAGGACGCCGCCAGGATGCCGGGAAGCAGAATGTTGCGGATGTTCATAGCATCGTCTCCTGTCACAACAAACGCATCGCGCCGCTCAAGGTTGCGTTCGTGAAAACGGAATAATCTTATGTGCCGTTAATGAAGCGGCGGCGTCAAACAGCGAGGAGGAGAAACCTTACGCGGCCGCGCCCGGCGTGTACAAGGCGACGCTCGGCCTGGAGGCGCACACGAGCAATCGCTCGAAGGGCGCACGCGCGCGCGGCGAAAGTGAGCAACGCCTGTACTGTCTGGAGGCGTGGCGCGAAGCTCCGTTCTACACGGAGCGCGAGCGCGCCGCGCTGGCGTGGACCGAAGCCGTGACTGTGGTTACCGATGGCTTCAGCGATGCCGAACTGGCCAACCTGACGCTGGCGATCATCGCCATCAACGGGTGGAACCGGCCTAACGTCAATACTGTGCACTTTGGCATTCGTCCGCCAATCGGACACGCGGCGCGAGCCGCGTTTTTGCACGGCACCGACCGAACGCGGCTTGCGCCGCGTGTCCCTCCCACGCAAACTGAACAGTATTGAGGCTTAACGTGGCCTTTCGAACCGTCCCCTGGACACGCCCGGTTTTCCCGAGGTTACGGCTGCGGTGCAGGGCGCGTGAGCCGGGCCCACAGCGTGCCGGGCGCCGCATCGAAGACTGCCTCGGCCGTGCCTGGCAGGACGCGCCACAAGCCGCGCCCGATCTCGCTCTCCAACTGACCCGCGCCCCAGCCGCACACGCCCAGATACACGCGGAAGGAACCGGGCGGCGTGCCCGCGGCAATCTCGGCGTGCATGCGCGGCTTGCTGGCGATTAGAAAGACGTGCGGTAGAACGCGATCCGTTTCGGTCGGCGGCGTTTTCGCACGCAGGAGCGCGTTAACGCCGATCAGAATCGGTCCGCCGGCCCACGCCGTTTGGCCCAGCCCGGACCCCGTCTTCAATTCCGGGAACACCTCCGGCAGGGAAATCTTCACCGGGCGATTCAGAACCAGGCCGGTTGCCTTGTGCGCGTCACGATCGAGCAGCAGAATCACGGTTTGCGAAAAATCGGCATCGCGCGACTTCTCGGTCGCCACCAGCAGCGCGCCGCGATCCTGAGCTGCCGCCACACCAGCGGCCAGCGCGAGCACGAGCAACAGGTGTCCCATGGCGAGCATCTTATCCCAAAGGCGAACACAGAGCTGGGCAGGTGTCGCATCAAATGAACGCGTTAGCGATGCAGGCGCGCGGCGGCCCGCGTGCATTGGTGAGACTATCAGGAGCGGAGCGCACATGGAGACTCTCTGGCACGACATCCGATATGGGGTGCGCACACTCAGGCAGAGCCCGGGGGTAACCGCCATAGCGATTCTGACTCTGGCGCTGGGCATTGGCGCGAACACCGCCATTTTCAGCATGGTGAACTCCATCCTGCTGAAGCCGCTGCCGGTGCGGGATGCGGGGCGGCTGGTTGTGCTCGGTCTGCGGCAGAAGAAGGGCTCCATCCAGCCCCAGTTCTCTTTGCCCGAGTATCGCGACGTGCGCAGCCAGACCGGCAGCGCGTTTTCCGAGCTGGCCGCCGTGCAGATCGGAGTGGACGGGCTGAGCGAAGGCGGCAGAGCCGATCGCATCCTCACCAACTTCGTCTCCGGGAACTTTTTTTCCATGATGGGCATCCGGCCGGCCCTGGGCCGCTTCATTCTGCCGCAGGAAGGGGAAACCCTGGGGGCCGATCCGGTGGTGGTGCTGAGCTACGCGTACTGGCAGGCGCGCTTTGCCGGCGACCGTGGCATCGTGGGCCGCAGCGTGTCCGTCGATGGCCACCCGGCTACGATTGTCGGCGTCGCGCCAGAGGGGTTCTTCGGCACCAGTCCGTTGATCTCGGTTCAGGCGTACCTCCCTGTCGGCATGCTGACGATGGAGGGTCTTTCGGCCGATCTGTTGAACAATCGCGCCAGCCGCTCGCTCACCTTGTATGGCCGCCTCGCGGACGGCGCCAGCCTTGGGTCGGCCCAGCCGTTGCTGGCCGCGGTGGCCCAGCGCCTTTCGCGCGCATACCCCGACGCCGACAAGGACCTGAACATCCAGGCCTTCCCGGAAGCTCGCGTTCGCGCGAGCCTTAATTCCCTGGATTCCAATAACTACATGCAGGTGATCGCGGACATTTTCCTGGGGCTGGCCGCGCTGGTGCTGCTGCTGGCCTGCGTGAACGTGGCCAACATTCTTCTGGTGCGCGCCACTGTGCGCGAGCGGGAGGCGGCCATTCGCTCGGCTCTGGGTGCGGCGCGCTTTCGGCTGATCCGTCAGTTACTCACGGAAAGCATCCTGCTGGCGCTGGCCGGGGCCGCGGCGGGAGTCCTGATCGGGGTGTGGCTGAGCTCCGGGCTGGGCTCCCTGCAACTGGGAACCGACCTGCCGGCACGCCTCGACTTCAGCTTCGACTGGCGAGTGTTCTCCTACGCCTTCGCCTGCGCGCTCGCGACCGGAATTGCCGCCGGTATCGTACCCGCCGTCCGCGCTTCGCGCGGGAATCTGAGCAACATCCTGCATCAGGGCGGACGCGGCGTGGTGGGTGGCCGCCACCGCTTGCGCAGCGTGCTGGTGATGGTTCAGGTGGGCGGCTCGCTCATGCTGCTCATCATCGCCGGGCTGTTCGCGCGCAGCCTGGGCGCGGCGCAACATACCGGCCTGGGATTCGACCCGAACCATGTCCTGAACCTGACCATGGATCCCAATGAGATCGGCTACAGCTCGGCGCAGGGTCAGGCGTTCTACAAGGATCTTCTGCGGCGCGTTCGAGCGCTGCCCGGCGTCCTGTCGGCCAGCACGGCCAACTCCGTGCCCATGGGCTACTACCTGAATGGCGACACGCTCACAATCGACGGCTACCAGCCGCCGTCCGGCCAGCCCGCGCCGCTGGTTGCGTGCAATCCGATCTCCACGGATTACTTCCGAACCATGCGCATCGCCGTGCTGCGCGGCCGCGACTTCACCGCTGCCGACGACCACAAGGCGCCGTACGTGGCCATCGTCAACCAGAAGATGGCGGGACGTTTCTGGCCCGGACGGGACGCCATCGGCCGGCAATTCCGCATGGCCACCGAGGTGGATCATCCGCTGGTGGTGGTGGGAGTCGTTCGCGACTTCCATTACCAGGGGATAACCGCGCCTGTCGGCCCGTACTTCTTTGTCCCCCTAACGCAGCATTCGGCTTATTCGCTGCAGACGTTGCAGGTGCGCACCGTGGCCGCTCCGCAGAACATGATCCGCAGCGTGGAAAACGCCGTCGCCGAGCTGGCGCCCGGCCTGCCGGTGTTTGACGTGAAAACCATGACCGAGGCCCTCAACACCCTGAACGGCCTGCTGATCTTTCAGATTGCCGCGGGGCTGGCGGCGGCGCTGGGCACCCTGGGTCTGGTTCTGGCCATTGTTGGCGTATACGGAGTGGTCTCCTACGACGCCAGCCGGAAGACGCACGATATCGGGATTCGCGTGGCGCTGGGCGCGCAGCGTGCGACGGTTCTGCGGATGGTGTTCCGGCAGGGGGTGGTCATCGTGGCTGTTGGGCTGACCCTCGGCCTGGCCGCGGCCTTCATGGCCGCCCGTGTGGTGGGGACTTTTCTGGCCGTCAGCGCGGTGGACCCGGTCACCTACATCACCGGCTCCGTGACGCTCGCTCTGGTGGCGCTGCTTGCGTCGTACATTCCAGCGCGCCGCGCCATGCGTGTGGACCCGGTGGTCGCGCTACGCCACGAGTGAATGGCGCGGAGCAGCCGGCGCAGGTGGATCGCGGGGCGCCGCAAATACTGCACCGAAACAACCGTCGTTTCATGCCGCTTTTCATTCGCATTTACCAGCCATTCCATGTTATGCTCATAAAATCTAATCCGGGCCGGGTGGTTTCAGGAGGACCCGCATGATCTCCCAGGACGGCATTTCGTCATCCACGCCTATGGGAGCCACGTTGCTTGCCGGAGGCGGCGCGACTTTCCGGGCCTGGGCGCCCCGAGCGTCGGCGGTCTATCTCAACGGCGTTTTCGGCGGCACGCCACAATCCGGACAGACCGACGGCGTCCTCCTGGCCAGGGACGCGAACGGGTACTGGACGGGCTCCGTGCAGGAAGCACAGGAAGGCGACCTGTATCGCTTCTGGGTCGCCGGCGCGGGTTCCAGCGGGTACAAGCGCGACCCCTATGCGCGTCAGTTGGCGACGGACGCGCCCTTTCCAAACTGTAGCTGCGTCATCCGCTCCGGCACGGCGTACCCTTGGCATGACGCGAACTTCGTCACGCCCGACTTCACCAACATGATCGTTTACCAATTGCATGTTGGAACATACGCGATCGCCAAACCGGGTATCGCCTCCACATTCCTGGATGTCATCGGAAAGATTCCGTATCTTGTCGCTCTGGGAATCAACATGCTCCAGCCGTTGCCGATGGATGAAGTGGAGACAGATCCGTCCATGGGCTACGACGGCGCGGATTACTTCTCCCCGGACTTCCCTTACGTGGTCACGGATCCGGGCGCCCTTGCGCAGTATCTGGCGACGATCAATGGTCTTCTTCAGGCGAAAAACCTCTCGCCGCTAGCCCTCGGCGACATCGTGTTCGGGCCGGCGCAACTGAAGGCTCTCGTCGATCTCTGTCACGTCTACGGGATTGGGGTGGCCTTCGACGTAGTCTACAACCATGCCGGCGGTTTCAGCGTCGACGGGCAGCCCGACGACCAATCCCTCTACTACTGGGACCGCGCCGTCAACGTGGGCAACAACAACGACAGCCTCTATTTCACCGACCAGGATCGCGGCACGGGCGGGCTTTCCTTCGCCCTATGGAATAGCGACGTCCGTCAATTCATCATTAATAATGCGCAGTATTACATTAACGAGTTCCATGCCGACGGCTTCCGCTATGACGAAATCAGCGATTTGATTTCGATGAATTGCGATTCGGGCTGGAGCTTCTGTTGCGATCTCACCGGCACGCTCCGGTTCGTCAAGCCGCGCCTGCTGCAAAACGCCGAGTTCTGGCCGGGCGAAGTCGGAAACTATCCGAAATCCGCGCAGTCCATCGTCACGCCGGTTGCCAATGGCGGTGCGGGCTTCGACGTCCTCCAGCACGACGGCCTGCGCGGCGCCGTTCGGGGAGCGGTGCAATCCTCAGCCTGGGGACAGCAGGCCGCGATCGACTTCGACAGCATCGCCGGCGCTCTCTATCCCAACGGCTTCGCCCATGGGTGGCAGACCGTCCCATGCGTCGAGAACCACGACATCGTTAAGGTGGGGACCGACCAGCGCATTCCGTATCTCGCCGATTCCTCCAACCGCCGTTCCTGGTACGCGCGCAGCCGATCGCGGTTCGCCTCTGGCATTCTGCTCACCGCGCCCGGAATTCCACAGCTCTTCATGGGGCAGGAGTTCCTGGAAGACAAGCAGTGGAGCTGGAACGCGCAGTCTCCCGATCTCATCTGGTGGGGCGGACTGAACAATGGAACCGACCCGGCCATGGTGAATCATCTTCGCTTCACCCAGGATCTCATCCGCCTGCGCTGGAATTATCCAGCCCTGCGCGGCGATAATGTGAATCCATTCCATGTCAGCAATGCGAACCGCGTGCTTGCATTTCATCGCTGGCTCGAAGGCACGGGCCAGGATGTTGTGGTGGTCGCCACGCTTTCGGAAACCACCTGGTACGCCTACGACGTCGGATTTCCCATTGCCGGCCCGTGGGCCGAGGTGTTTAACAGCGACGTCTACGACAACTGGGTGAACCCCATGGTCGCCGGCAATGGCGGCGGCATCCAGGCGTCGGGTCCACCGCTGCATGGCCTGCCGGCTTCGGCCAGCATTGTCATCCCCGCGAACGGCTTCGTGGTGTTTGCGCGCGGATGACGTCACCCTGGAGCGTGGAGTTTCGCAGGAGCCGTCAAAGACTGGTAGGTAGCATTGGACGGGCGCAGTGGCCGGGGGCGAGGCCGTTCGATGTTTTGCCCGGCGCGTGCTGCCTGAAACAGAAAAGCGAGTGCCTATTTTCTCGGTCTAACAAAGAAGTACGCAATCAAGCTACTGAATCCGACAATTCCGAGAAGCGATGGATTGGTGATGTCGAGCGCCTGTGCCGAGAGGCCACCGCTAGAGATCACCTCCAGCACCTTGACAACTATCCAGAGCCCAGCCAACGCCAAGAACACCCTGGCCGCCATCCTCCTCCCCGCCATGCCTGCAAGCCTCCCGCAGTAAGTACAAAAGCGCGCATCGTTGGCGATTTGCTGGCCGCACCATGTGCAGAACACATTTTCACTGACATTTGCCTTAGTCGGCGGCGTTAGATCCAAGTCCGTGAGATCCAAATCATGCTCGTCCTTTTGCCGCTCCACGAGGATCTGCCGCATTGCCTCAAGCTCTTCCAAGGAATGGCCGGGAATGCGACGTCTGAGGAGAATGAATGAAGTCGGCTCAGACTGCATTTGTTTCAAATAGTCCTGCACGACGGACTCATCCATGAGAGTCTACCTCCTTACCGGGTAGTTGCGTTGTTCAGTCTCCCGAGGCGCAAGGTCGGCCCAATACATCTGACCCCCGTTTCGCTTCGTCTCCGGGGCCGTTCTCATCATTTCTTCGATGGCGGCGCATTCTAGAGCGGGATCGAGATCGAAACGCGTGCCAGCCATGGCGGTAGCGTACTCCATGACGGCCTTGCGTCTCTCGAATCTCTTTCGTGCTCGCAGCCAGTTGGATATCGCTTCGCGGGCGATCGTCGTGGCGGGCAGTTGTGCTCGCTCCGATTCGGCACGAAGTGCCTCCCAGGTTCGCTCAGGGAGAGGAAGATGGAAGTCTTTCATGGCGTCTTGTCAGCTATTGTGCCACAAGGTCATGGCAGAGTTTCGAACCAAGGGCAGGCGGCCTGAGAGGCCGCCGCAGGCTGAGAGCCTGCCCCACACAGGTCGAATCTGATACATCATCGGCAGCCGTCCGCCCTGCGATCTGTGAGATTGTGCAGCCACTCCTCCAGCTCCGCGGGCAGCGGCGCCTCAACCGTGACCCGCTCGCCCGTGGAGGGGCTCTCAAAGCTGATGCGCGCAGCGTGCAGGAAGAAACGGGCGGTGGGACCGGCGGGTGCGCCGTAGAGCCGGTCGCCAGCGACGACGTGGCCGATGCTGGCAAGATGCACGCGGATCTGGTGCGTGCGGCCGGTGCCGATGCGCACCTCCAGCAGCGTGAACTTCTCGAAGCGGCCGAGCACCTTGTACTCGGTGAGAGCGGTGCGGCCGGAGCCCAGCCGCGCGGTCATGCGGGTGCGCCGGATTGGGTCGCGCGCAATGGGTTTGGTGATCCGGCCGGTATCGGAGGGCAGCGCGCCGTGCGCCAGCGCGACGTACACTTTCTCCACGGTTCGGGAAGCGAACTGACGGGCGAGGCTCAGATGCGCGGCGTCGGTGCGGGCCACCAGCAGGACGCCGCTGGTAAAGCGGTCGATACGATGCACGATGCCCGGCCGCAGTCCGCCGCCCACCGAGGACAGCGCGCCGAACCGATGCACCAGCGCGTTGGTGAGCGTGCCGGAATGCGCGCCGGCTCCAGCATGTACCACCATGCCCGCGGGCTTGTTAACGGCCACCACGTCGGCGTCCTCGTACAGAATGTCCAGCGGGATGTCTTCCGCGGTGGCGTTGAGCGGGGCGAGCGGCGCAGGCGTCACCTCAATGCGCTCGCCGCCACGGAGCGGATGCGACGGTTTCCCGCGATGTCCGTCCACCAGCACCCGCCCGGCGCGAATCCAATCCTGCAGGCGCGCGCGGCTGTAGGCGGGCAGCGCGCCGTGCAGGAATTGATCGAGGCGCAGGCCGGCGCTTTCGGCGGCGGCGATGAGAACCACAGGGGCGTCTTGCACCGGTTCACCTGCCGGAGGTGAGGCTGAGGACCAGCTCTTCCATCACCACGCGGTCGTCCGGGCGGGCATCGCGCAGCGCCCGATCCGCTTCGAACAGCCTTGTGATGGCGCGCTCCAGCCGGGGCCTGGAGAATGCGCCTACGGTGGCGGCCACCTGCTCGGCGCGGTCGCGCCACATGCGCACGCCCTGTCCCGTGAACCACGCTAGAATCTGCTGCGCGTTGCGCAGGCCCGCTTCGTGAGCCACCAGGGCCAGACGAAACTGCGTGGCCAGGAAACTGAGCGCCAGCGGAAGATACTCGCCTTCGCGGAGCAACGTGTCCAGCGAGTCGAGCGAGCGTTTCCGGTCGCCGCGGCCCAGCGCGTTCACCAGCGCGAAGATGGTGGTGGCCTGCGCGTTGGGCACCAGCGCGGCGATATCGTCCGCGGTGACCGGGCGCTCGGTTCCCACGTACAGGGCCAGCTTCTCGATTTCTCCGGCGATGCGGCCGGCATCGGCGCCGAGCGCCTCCACCAGCAGCCCGATCTCCGAGACGCCCATGCGCAGGCCGCGCTCGCGGGCGATGTCCTGGGCCACGCGCCGCGCCGATTCCGGCGTGAAGGGACGGAACTCCACCTGATCCGGGATGGCGCCGTAGAACTTCGCCACGCGCTCCAGCTTCGCTTTGTCCTCGCCGTCGAATTCGAAGCGAGCGGCGTCGAACACCACCACCGTTTCTGGAACTGGGTTCTTCAGGTAGTCGGCGATGTCGCCGGCGGCGGTGGCATCCTCCCCGGAGGCGCGTCCGCGGGGCAGAGCCGATTCCGCCGAGGCCACCCAGATCACGCGGCGCGGGGCGAACAGGGAGAACGACCGCGCGTCATCCAGCACCTCGGTGAGCGATACGGAGTCGAGATCGTGGCGCGTGAGGCCCTGCTCGCGGTCTGCTTCAACCAGCGCTTTCGCGACCAGCGCGCGCCGGCAGCGATCGCGATTCCAGACCTCCGGGCCCAGAAACAGATAAACCGGCGCGGGCGCCTGCTTCGCAATGCGGCTCAGGAAAATGTCCGGGCTCAAAAGTTCTCCAAAATCCCGCTGACCACCTCATGGGCGATGTCCTGGCTCATGCGGAGTTCGGCGGCGCCGCTCTCGTCAAAGTACGTCTGCGCATTGGTGCTGAGCTCGTAGCGCTGGCGGAATTCCCAGGAGGGGCGCGTGTAAAGCACCTTGCCGGCGCGATCGTAGAGGCTGACCTGAAGTTTGACCATGATCTGCAGGGCGGTGGCGCGTCCGGTGGCCTGATCGTTCAGAATTGCGTAGCCGACGATATTGGTGACGGTGCCCTTCAGCACCGCGTCGGCTTCGTCGGGATGGCGAACCACCTGATAGCGCGTGCGCGCGACGAACTCGCGGGAGATCGCCTCCGGTATGGCATCGCTGAGCCGGTAGTGGGTGGTGAGATTCTCGAAGGCCGGAACATAGACGGTGTGAATGTTCTTCGGCAGCAGCTCCCCTTTGCCGGAGACGTGGTAGCCACAGGCGGATAACAGAAGGAAAACCGCGGCGGCCGGGGCCGCTCTAATCGACCAGTTCACGAATCACCTCGACACAGTTCTCCGCGGCGATGCGCAGATTATCGGCCACCATCCAGAACCAGCACGCCTGCGGGTCGTTGCGGTCCGCCGCGATGGAGCCCACGGTGATGCCGCCCTGGCCGGCGACTCCGGCGTTGCTGGGGGGTTCCTGATCGCCGCTGCGAACGTCGATATGCGTGGACGAAAGTTCGGAGGCGATGGTTTCCACGTTCGGCGGCCCCGTGAACCGGACCCACACGGAAAAGCTGTACCCGTGAAAGACCGGCGCCTGGACCAGACGAAGCGAAGGCATGGGCACGGGCGAGTTCAGGCCCAGCAGCGTGGCCAGATGACGCTCGATGCGCAGTTCCACTTCGGCGAGCGATTGCGGCGCGTCGGCGCCCCAGGCCGGAAGTATGTTGAAGCTCGCCTGGGCGTCGAACACGCGCTTCGGCAGAGGCTTGAACGAGAACAAATTCACCGTTTGTTGTTGCAGCTCATCCAGGCCGCTCTGGCCGCGCTCGCTGGCGGGCTCGAAGATCGCCGCTACCACGCGGCGGATCTCCTGCGCCTCCGCAAGCTTCTTCAGGAACAAGGCGAGAGCGATGGCCGCCGGGTGCGCGATCACCTGCATGCCCGGCGCGATTAGCAAACCGGAGGACTCCACCATGGGCGCACGAAGACGGGCCGACGGTTCGTCCTCCAGCGCGCCGCCGACGTCGACCAGCCTGGGCGAGTTCTTGCGCGCAGCGGCCTGTGCGAGCGCGCGGCGGCCGGATTCCGGCGAGCCGCACAGAACCAGGATGCGCGCGTCCGCCACCACGGCGCTTTCGAGCGCGGAGATCACCACAGCCTCGCCGCCTTCTTCGGCGATCAGGCTGCCCGGCTCGGCCGCGCCCGAAACCAACTCGATGCGAGCGTCGATGCCGGCCTCGCGCAGCACCTCGCGAACCTCGCGCCCGGCCAGCGTCTCGCTGCCGACAATGGCGATGGTCTGCCTATCCAACCTGTTGCTCCGAGGGATGCTGCGCGGCCATTGGGTGCTGCGGCGGGTTGCGCCGGAACCTGCGCCGAATAATCCCGGCCCCGCGAATCAGAATGCCGCTGGCCACGTAGCTGGTGGCGAGCGCGAGCAGGAACGGCTGCCCGAAGTTCCACGTCAGATAGAACACGCAGCAGATGAGAACCACGGTGAGCGGCGAGCGCGGCCGCAGCAGGTTGATCTCCTTGAAGCTGGGATAGCGCCAGGTGCTCACCATGAGAAAGGCGAGCAGCGCCAGCAGGACCAGCCAGAAGAACGACAACAGCCACCAGCGGAGAGGCGCTCCGTCGGCGGCGTACACCACGGCGCAGACCAGCGCGGCCGCGGCGGGGATGGGCAGACCGACGAAATACTTGCGGTCGGGCCGGCCGGGGTTGCGCGGCACCGGATTGGTGGTGATGTTGAAACGCGCCAGCCGCGCGGCGCCGCACACGAGGAACAGGAAGCAGATGAAATAGCCGGCGCGGTGGTCCAGCAGAAAACCGCCCGGAAGGGCCAGATCGACGCCCCAGGCGAAGGCCAGCACCGCCGGGGCGATCCCGAACGTGATCACGTCGGCGAGGGAATCCAGCTCGCGGCCGAAATCGCTCACGGTATTGGTCATGCGGGCGATGCGGCCATCGAGTCCGTCCAGCACGAAGGCGACTCCGATGGCTTTCGCCGCGGTCGCGAAATCGGCATTGCCGCCGAAGTTGCCGGCGTGGGCCTGAAGCGCTCCCTGAAACGCGTGCATGATGGCGATGAAGCCGAGGAAAATGTTGCCGGAGGTGAACAGACTGGGCAACACATAAGCGGCCCGGCGGCGGCGCGGCGGCTGGCCATCGGTCTTTCTCCTGCGCAACCCGAATGACGCCATCAGGCTTCCCGCTTTCTGCGTGCGATGACGCTGCTTCCTGCAGACACGCGCTGCCGCACGTTCACGGTGACGTCCCACTCCGGGCCGAAGAACACGTCCACACGCGAGCCGAATTTGATGAGGCCGATGCGCTCGCCGGCGTAAACCACGTCGCCGGTCTTCTTCCAGAACACGATGCGGCGGGCTATCAGGCCGGCGATCTGCTTGAATACCACGCGCGTGCCATCGCCCTCCACGGTGACGATGTTCTGTTCGTTGTCCGTGCTGGCGCCCTCGCGGCTGGCCACCAGGAATCGCCCGGGCCGGTACTCGACGCCGGCGATTCTGCCGGCGATGGGGGTGCGGTTTACGTGCACGTCGAAAATGTTCAGGAAGATGCTGACGCGCGTGCGCCCCGCCTCACCGGCCTTCACGGAGACGACGCGGCCATCGGCGGGCGCGACAGCTACAGCGCCCTCGGGGACGGCGCGTTCGGGGTCGCGAAAAAAGTACAGGCAGAACAGGGCCAGCACGAACAAGGGCAGGCCGAGCCACCAGGAGGCGAAGTAAGCCAGCCCCAGCCCGGCGGCCAGCAGCGCGGCGGCGTAATAGATCCCGTCTCTGACCATCTCGTTCGTGTTCATTTTCTCACGTGCGCGCGATGCGCGTGCGCGCGCTGACAGAAGATGGGAGTGGTGAGGATCGTCACAACTACTGATATCCCGTAGTATCATGAAGCTGGAGTTTGAATGGCACGATGCGAAAGCCGCCGCCAGCCTGCGAGTCCACGGTGTGAGCTTCGAGTTGGCGCGAACAGTCTTCAAGGACGCGTTTGCCATTGAGCGCCTCGATGATCGAGCTGACTATGGCGAGGAGCGTTTTGTCAGCATCGGCATGGCCGAGGGCGGCGTCGTGCTGTTTGTAGCGTACAGCGAACGCGAGGGGAGCATCCGCATTATTTCGGCCCGGAGGGCAACGCAACGTGAACAAGACGACTACTTCCGGCAAAACTCCTGATCGCCCACGGCCGATGAGCGTCGGAGCGGTGGAGCGGGCAGCGCGCGCGGATCGCGACGCCCGTCCGCTGACCGAAGCCGACCTCAAGCGAATGAAGCGAACGCCGCAGGCGAAGATCATTCGCCGGGCCTTGGAGTTGACGCAAGAGGAGTTCGCGGTCCGCTATCATATTCCTCTTGGCACGCTGCGGGACTGGGAACAGGGCCGGACGGAGCCGGATCAGCCCGCGCGGGCGTATCTGACCGTGATTGCCCGCGATCCGGATGGCATTCTGCGGACGTTGAACGGGTCGCATCGAAAGGACACACCATGATCAACGGCATTCACGCAATCGTGTACAGCAGGGACGCGGAACGGGCGCGAGCCTTTTTTCGCGATACTCTTGGGTTTTCGTCCGTCGACGCGGGACACGGCTGGCTCATTTTCGCATTGCCGCCCGCCGAACTGGCGGCCCATCCGACAGATGAGAACGAACACCACGAGCTATACCTGATGTGCGACGACATACACGCCGCCGTCGCCGAGCTCAAGAGCAAGGGCGTCGAATTCACGCGGCCCGTCACCGACCAGGGCTGGGGCCTGCTCACACGGTTGTGCGTCCCCGGCGGCGGCGAGATGGGACTCTACCAGCCGAAACATCCGACCGCGATTCCCGGACCGCTGCAGCCGCGCCAGTCGACGTGAGCGTGGGTGGTCTCTTGCGCCCGATTCCGTTTGAATGTAATTACTCTGAGGTGGCCATGCGAGTGCGACTCGTGCGTATCGGCAATTCGCGGGGGATTCGTATTCCCAAGCCCATCATCGAACAGTGCGGTTTGGGCAGCACCGTCCAACTGAGGGTCGATCGTGATCGCCCGATCGTTTCTCCCGACCGCGCGCCGCGGCAGGGCTGGGAAGAGACTTTCCAGGCGGCGGGGACTGCGGCGAAAGACCGGCTGGTGTTCGACTCCATGCCGCCGAACCGATTCGATGTTGAGGAGTGGGAGTGGTGAGCCATCCCGGGTTGGACGAGATCTGGCCGGTATCGCCCGATCCCGTTCAGGGTACGGAAACCCGCAAGACGCGCCCCTACCTGGTGGTGTCGCCTGACGAGATCAATCGGAATCTGCGAACCGTCATTGTCGCTCCCATGACCACGGTGGAACGCGCGTGGCCGACGCGCGTCGGCGTCGCTTTTCAGGGCCGGCGCGGGCAGGTAGCAGTGGATCAGCTTCGCGCCGTGGACCAGGAGCGCCTGGTCCGCAAACTTGGCACGGTTTCCGCAAAAACGGCGCGAGCCGTTTCCTCGGTGCTGGTGGAGATGTTCACGCGCGCCTGAGGTCCTTGCCATTCGGGCACCGGCGTTTGTCCGAGCCTGGTACTCCGGCCCTCCTCTCTTGGGGCCGATACGGGGATAGTGGCTCGCCCTGTTTCACAAAGGGTCCTTTGTACAACGGGAGCCGTTGACCGCAGATATTGTGATTTCGGCGAGGGCCAAGGTGTCTTTGAGGCGACCGCGCGGAATCAAGGCCCGCTGTATCCGTTTAGTCCATGACGGTTGCTATCGCAACTATCGCAGTAAGAGTGACCAGCCAGTGGTGCGAATCACGCACACGCGGATTTGCGCGTTAGTGGTTGCCATCATCGCAGGAAACTTTACCTGCGCTTAGAGCTCCAATGGCCCGTGCGCCAGAGCCTCCAACCATGGCTGGCGCTGAAGACGACTCTCCATCGAAGGCGACCATCATCTCAACCATTCGGACGACCTGCTTGCCTCCAACGGTCTCGATGTAGAATCTGCCCCGTTCACCCAGCATGGCAGCGACATCGCTCGAAGTCCCATCAAATGCGTTGCCTGCGATGAACTGCGCCATAGTCAATGTGTTCGTGCCGCTCACCAACTTCGTCTGGTCGTTCCACACGAGAACAATTGCTGAATCTTTTTTCCACGTGGTCCCCTCCCGAGGCATAACGCGAAAGGTTTTGTTGGCGACGTCAACCTTGCAAACTGCTCCCCTGAGCACCGGCAGCGTCTCAACGGACCCTGGAACCAGCAGCCCATATGAGTCCTCGTGACCGTGATTGCTCAACTGAAGTGAATCGCCCTGAACGGCCCCATCCCAAACGACCGTGCCCTGCGGGTACGTCAATGAAAAATGTATCGAGGAGCCGTTGATCGAGTACTTACCGCGACCGATGCCCGGGCTCATAGAAGACGATAGCTTAAACCAAGGCTCAATGTCGGCGGGTGTACCCGAAGAGTGAACTCCGATGACTGTTCCGTCGGAGTAAAAGCGGAGATATTCGTCGAGATCGTGTTCCCCGCGCCATAGAGAACTGTCGCCGGTTCCTCGAACGACCCCCCCGTTCGCGCTAAATTCCTTCTGCGCTTGCTTCGACTGCGGCGAGGCTGACATCCGCAACGTCGTAATGCTGCCGCTGCCGATCACGAAGAAGCACATAACTCCAATCTGCCACTTTGTCGGAGCAAGTTGCTTGAAGAAATCGAAAAAGGCGGCCATTCCTTCCTCCTCTTTGCTGCCACTGCCGATTGTACATCCCAATGCTGCGCCACCGCAGGGAGCGCGATTGTGTTTCATGAAGGGTACGTTATGAGACAGCGCCGGAAGTCCAGCAAACAGAAAATGTCGTCAGCTCACACCCGCGCCAGTAGCAGCGCAAGCAGGGCGACGCGGCCGGGGATGCGGTCCACCAGGATGCTTTCGTGGGCCGCGTGCGCGCCCTCGCCCACCGTGCCCAGCCCGTCCAGCGTGGGCACCCCGAGGGCCGAGGTGAAGTTGCCGTCGGAGCCGCCGCCCGTTGCCGATTCCTCCAGCTCCATGCCCAGCTCGGCCGCGGCGATGCTCCGCGCCTGTTCGAACAATCGCCGATTGCCGCGGGTGCGCTCCATCGGCGGACGGTTCAAGCCGCCCTCAATGGTGATGGAGCAACGCTTGTCGACCGGCCGGAGCCCGCGGAATTTGCGGTCCAACGGACCGGCATCGCGCAACCGGGCAACGCGAACATCCACCTCCACGCGCGCCTCCTCCGCTACCACATTGGTGCGCGTGCCGCCATGGATGACGCCCGGGTTCACGGTGACGCCGCGCGCCGTGTCGGTGAACGCCGCGATGCGGCCAATCTGCCGCGCGAGTTCCACAATGGCGCTGGCCCCGGTTGCGAAGTCGATGCCCGCGTGGGCGGCGCGTCCGCGCACGGTGACGGTGTAATCGCCCACGCCCTTGCGCGCGGTCTTGAGTTTTCCCTCAAGGCCGGTCCCCGGTTCCAGCACCAGCACCGCCGCGCTCTCCTTCGCCGCCACTTCGGTGAGCGGACGCGACCCCGCGCTGCCCACCTCCTCGTCGGCGTTGAGTTGCAGCACCACGCGCCGCCGCACCGGAACGTCGAGATCCCGCAGCGCGCGCACCGCCATCAGCAGGAACGCGAGGCCGCCCTTCATGTCCAGCACGCCCGGTCCCCACAGCCGTCCCTGCTCCCGCCGGAAAGGCATGCGCGACTGCGTGCCCAGCGGCCATACCGTGTCGGAGTGGCCGAGCGCCAGAAGCTGTCCGTCATCCCCCGGGCCCGGCAAATGAAACCGGCAGCGCAGATGGCCGCCGGCAAATGCGCCGGCTCCACCCATCCCGGCGACGCGCGCGATGAACAGCTCGTTGAACCGGTGGATAGCCGCGGGGTCGTCGCTGGGCGATTCGCACTCGACGAATTCGCGCACCAGCGCGATGGTCTCCTCCAGGTGCGCTTCCGCCCAGGCGAGCAAGGGTGGGGCCGTCAGATCCACACCTTCTCGAGCGGCGTCTTCTTCGCGCAGAGATCGCACGAAGCGGCGTCCGTGTAGTAGAGGCCCTGAAGGTTGGCCAGATAATACAACGGAAGCGGGTCGAAACTGACCGTGCGCGGCGTGGGCTGATACACAATCACCGCCAGACCCACCACCTGCCCGCCACGCGCTTCCACCAGAGTCTTCAACTCCGAGAGATTCCGGCCCGACCGCAGAATGTCGTCCACCAGCAGCACTTTTTCGCCGGGCGTCACTTCTATGTACTGGCGGAAACGCGTGGGCCCGCGGTCGTCCGCGCGCTCGGCCCAGTAGACCTGGTGCGCGCGCAGGGCTTCGCAGACGCCGTAGGCCACCGGAAGACCGCCGGTGGCCGGAGCCACGATGGACAACTCGGGAATGATGGCGCGGATTTCGGAATTGGCGCGCAGAAGGCGGCTCAGTCCCACGCTCAGCACGCGGGCGTGCTGGTAGGTGCGCATGGCCAGGGGCACCTGCAGATACTCGTTGGAATGCAGGCCGTTGGGGTATTCGAAATGGCCGTCGCGCAGGGCGCCGGTGTGCCGCAACAGGGCAACCACTTCTTCCTGGGTGGGTACCAGATGCATGATCAGTGTGCTCCTTTGCCCGTCAGTACGCGGGGTATGGTGCGAAGAATGATTTTCCAGTCCAATGCCAGAGACCAGTTATCGATATACTGCATATCCATTTTCATCCAGGTGTCGAAGTCGAGCGCGTCCCGCCCCCGGGTGGCCCAGATGCAGGTGAGCCCGGGACGCATGCGCAGCCGGCGCCGTTGCCAGCGTTGATAGCGCTCCACCTCATCGGGGACCGCGGGGCGCGGACCCACCAGCGACATGTCGCCCCTGAGGACGTTAAAAAGCTGCGGCCATTCATCGATGGAGAACTTGCGCAACCGCCGGCCCAGGGGCGTCAGGCGCGGATCGTCGGAGATTTTGAATGCGGTGGATTTCTGGTTGAGGTGTTCCAGCGCGGCCTTCATGCTTTCGGCGTCGCGCACCATGGAGCGGAATTTGTAGAACGTGAAGCGCCGGCCGTTCAGGCCGCAACGCTGCTGGCGAAAGATGGCCGGGCCCGGCGAGGTGATGCGAATCAAAAATGCGACCAACAGCATGAACGGCGCCAGCAGCACCAGGGCGGCGGCGGCCAGCACAATATCGGTGAGGCGCTTCACCAGCAGCCGGATCTCGTCGTGCGGCGCGGCGGCGAAGGTCAGCAACGGAGCGGCGCCCAGGCGGTCCAGATACACGCGGCTGTTGACGTGCGGGAAGAAGTCGACGGAAACGCGAGTGCGCACTCCCTCTTCGTCGCAGAGCAGCATCATTTCTTCCATCCGGGCGAGGCGCTCGCTGTCCACCGCGAAGATCACTTCGTCGATGACGCGGTCGCGCAGAACATTCGGAAGCTCGCTCAGCGGGTATGTCTGGTAAGTCCGTGCGAGGGCCAGCGGCGCCGCGGAGTTCGAGTCGCCGGGCGTGAAAAAGCCGCTGAGCCGCAGGCCGTACTCTTCGGACGCCTCCAGCAACTCGCCGATGCGCCGGGCGCGCTCGCCCTCGCCCACCACCATCACGTAGTAAGGGGCCGTAAATTCCTTGCGAATGGCGCCGACGATGCGCCCCGCATTCAGCCGGAAGAGGCACAGCAGAAGCCAGCTATACACGGCGAACAACAGCAAGAAGGGCCGGCTGAGTTCGTAGTTGGTGGGCCGCAGCACGTATTCGAACAAAACCAGGGCGGCGGCGCCGATCGCGCACTGCCGGAAGGTGTTTCGGAGCACCGCGCCCGGACGCGCCGACTCCAGCTTGTCGTAGACGTTGAACCAATACCCGATGGCCAGCCAGATCAGCACAGCCGCGCCCAGCAGCAGCGTTTTCACCGGGCGGTCGAGAAAGAACGGGCGCGCAAAGGGAAGGAACGAGCGCGTCTGGTAGGCGGCTTCGAACGCGAGGCCGGTCAGCAGAACGTCGGAGAGCCCGAAGAGGGCCTTCACCTTCCTGTAGTGGCGGCTGAACACTCGAACACAAGAATACAATCAAATGGTATGCGCATATTCATCACCGGCGCGAGCGGCTACATCGGCTCCGCCGTTTCAGCGGCCCTGGCTCGCGCGGATCACGAGGTTCTGGGGCTGGTTCGATCCGAATCGAAGGCGAATCGTGCGGCGCGCGCGGAAGTGCGTCCGGTAATCGGGTCCATGCAGGAACCCGGCGGCTGGATCGACGAGGCGCGCACGTGCGAAGTGCTGATCCACTGCGCCGCCGAGTATTCGCCGCAGGTCTGGGATCTCGATTGCAGCACGGCGGAGGCGCTGCTGGCGGCGGCGTACGACACCCGGCGCCCGCGCTTGTTCGTGTACACCAGCGGGGTGTGGATCTACGGCAACACCGCGGGCCGCATGGTCACCGAAGCCACCGCGCCGAACCCGCCCGCCTTCGCGGCGCCGCGTTTGAAGAACGAAGAGCTGGTGCTGCGGGAGAACCGCGGGACGCTGCGCACGCTGATCGTCCGGCCGGGGTGCGTGTACGGCGGCAGCGGCGGCCTCACTGGCGCGTGGTTCGATTCGGCGGCCAGCAACGGGGCCGCGCGGGTGGTGGGCGACGGCCGCTTCCGCTGGTCCATGGTGCACATCGAGGACCTGGCCGACCTCTACCGCCGCGCCGTGGAGTCGCCCTGGCGCGGCGAGATCTTCAACGCCGCCGACCGCAGCCGCTTCAGCGTGCTGGAGTGCGCCATGGCCGCCAGCTTCGCCGCGGGGGCCGGAGGCAAGGTGCAACTGGTGCCCTTCGAAGAGGCCTCGCTGCAGATGGGCGCCTACGCCGATTGCCTCACGCTGGACCAGCATGTGGATTCGTCGCACGCGGTGCGCCTGCTGGGCTGGCAACCGCGCCACGGAGGGTTCGTGGACGGCGCGGAACGGTACTACGCGGCGTGGAAGGCGGCCAAAGACGCGTGAAGTCGGGGCTGACTACTCGTCGAGCCGCTCGCGCGTTGGGTTGATCCAGGTGACCGTCTGCAACATCGGCAAATTGAAAAGCAGGCGAGCCTTTTCGTCGCGGGTGACGATGATCTTGTCGGTGGTAAGCGCCGCTTCGACCAGATGGAGATCTTTCTCGATTGCGGCACGGTCGCCCGGCTTGGAAATGTGCCGATCGATGTACGCTCGCAACTCAGTATTCGGCGCAGGGACAATGCGATCGAGCTTCCTGCGAGCAGCCATTGCCGACCGCCAGCCAGCGCTGAAACGAGAACGATGACGTTTCCATTCGGCTTGCAACTCGGGAGTCACGGCTGCATGGTGGCAGATGGTGAGTACGCCGTTCAGGAACTCGCGGCAGGCTCGCGAGACCGGATGATCCGTTTCTCCCGCGGACCGAGCGACGGATGTGTCAATAACAAGTACTCGCGAACGGGTCACTGCGGCGCCGTCCGGCCCTCGACCGCATCCAGAAACCGGGTTTCCGCGCCGAGGATCGTCTCATCGAAGTCCTCCGGCCAGTCGCCGAACGCGCCATTCTGATCGAGGTTGGCCGTATCGATCTGCGTGACGCCGCGATCATCCAGCCGGAACCAGTGCAGCTTGACGAGCTCCGGCGACAGGCTGCCATCGGCGACCAGCGTCTGAATCGCGCGCAGCAGTAGCGCGCTGTGCGTCTCGATGACCACGCGAACGCCCCGCCGCGCCGCGTCGGCCAGGATGCCGGCGAGAGCGATCTGCGCCTTCGGATGCAGGTGGCTCTCGGGTTCTTCAATGTACACCAGGCGGCCTTGGTCGGCGAAGCGGAGCGCCACGAGAATCGGCAGCGTCTGCGAGACTCCGGATCCCGCGCCCGCGATATCGATCAGATCGGACGAATCGGGAAACCGTGATACAAGGATGTCGAGTTGGGCCGTATCCTTCCGTTTCGCGAGCACGTTCGTTGCGAGTCCGGCTCTCTTTGCGTCGAGGATCAGGTCTTGAAGCCTCGCATCTTTGCGCTCGCACCACGCAAGCAGGATGCTGGCCGTGTAATTGTGAAACACCCCGCGCAAAAGGGGACCCGTTGCTGTCTGGGGTAACTGCGGCCCGCGCTTGGCCTCGTGCTTGGGACGTGAATCATCCGCAAAGTCGCGCGCAAAGCGGCCCTCGCCGGCTCCCCGTCGACATCGCCGGGCCGAGTCAGTGGTACGTAGTCGATGGGCGCGTCCACGTACGACGATGCGTGGGTATACTTGCCGGCTTCCGTCGTCACACCAACTGAAAAGAGCGTGTTCGTGCTGCCGCGAGGCCGGAACTGCTCCGTTTTCTCAAAGACCAGATGATCGCCTGCAATGACCAGCAACTCCGTTGAGTATGGCGCCTCCAGCGTCTGTTTCCACAGCAGCAGCGGCAGCATGATGCTGGACTTGCCCGAGCTGTTCGCTCCGGCCAGCACCGTCAGCGGGGCAATGTCGATCGAGCGTTCCTCACTGATCGATTTGAAGCCCTGCACGGTCAGGCGTGTGATCTCCGGCTCCATAGGTCCCCTCTTACTTTACTCCGCGCGTCCCCTACCGAATCTCCACCGGAACCCGGATCTCCATTGTCCTTGGCTGCAGGCATTCGCGGTTGTTGCAGGCCTGATAGCGCAGCTTGCCGGCGATCGCGGCCGGCCCGGGCGCGGCATCCGCTGGCGCGCGGAAAGCGGTCACCACGCGAAACGTCCCGCTGTACACCGAAAGCGGCTTGTCTGAGAACGCGGATTTTTCGAGCTGCGGCTCGGGATACTCCACCGCCCCGGCCTCGAGCGGCGCTTTGTCCCACGTCAGCCGCAGCGGGATGAGGTAATCGTCGTTGGGCTTGTTGCTGTTCACGTGGAAGCCGGCGCGAACGTACAGCGTCAGCGTCAACCGCGCCGTCTGGCCGCGCGTGGCCGCCAGCGTCTGCACTTCGCCCAGCGACAGCGCCCCCGCGCTACTTTGCGCGCGCGAGAGTGGCGCTCCCGCCATCAGCAACACCAGTCCCAGCACGCGGGGCGCCCAGCAATTCTGTAATCTCATGCAGGAATCCATCCTTGTCGCTGGCCAGCCCGACGTGCACCGCGGCAACCCGGCCCTGGCGGTCGAGCAGGAAAGTCATGGGCAGCGATTCCACCCCGCCGTATAGCTCGCCGGTGCGGTCGTCGCCCAGCAGGATGCGGTAGTTGATCCGGCGCCGCTGGATGTACGGTTTCACCACGTCCCAGCCGTCTTCGTCCATGGAGACGCCGACCACCGCGAAGCCCCTGCCCTTCAGGCTCTGCTCGAATTCCATGAACCAGGGGATCTCCACCTGGCAGGGGGTGCACCAGGTGGCCCAGAAGTCCAGCAGCACCACTTTCCCGCGGTAATCGGAGAGGCGCACGGTGGCGCCGTTGGAGTCCTTGAGGGTGAAATCCGGCGCGAGCTTGCGCTCCTTCTCCGGTTTGAGGCGAGGGGCCGCTTCCACCGAGGTCGACGACGAACATGCGATGGTCAGCGCGGTGGCGGCCAGAAGAGCCATCGCCAGGGACCGTGTGCCGATATGCCGCAAGCCTTCTCCTCTCTTGATTATACGGAGCGTCGCGGGCCTGCCCCACAGTCCCTTGCGCACCCGCGCCGTCACTTGCGGGCAGCGATATTCTCCAGGGTCGCAATCAGGCCGAGCGTCTCGGGCACGTCCGTCGCCAGCGGAGAGATCCGCACGTAGTTGCGCAGGTGCACCAGCGCCTTGTCGTACTCGCGTTTCTGCGCAAGTATATACCCGAGCAGATGCTCCGCGCGTGGCAGCAGCGCGTGCTCGGTGTCGAGCGCTATGGCCCGTTGGACGCTGCTTTCGGCGGCGTCCAGCCGCTTGAGATTGAAATTCGCCACGGCATTGTAAAACCAGGCTTCGGGGAATTCAATGGAGTTGATTGCCAGTGCCTGCTCGCTCAGTCGCAAGCCATCCTGCACCCGACCCTCATCCAATGCCAGCCGCGCCGCCGGCACGTAAGCTCTGACATATTTCGGGTCGGCCTGCACGGCCCGCTCGTATGCGGCGCGCGCTTCGCGGCTCATGGACTGTTCCCGGTAAACCTCGCCCAGATCCGTCCACGCCGGCGCGTACTTCGGCCAGATGGCGACGGCCCGTTGGAGATCCTGCCGGGCCTTGTCCCATTTGTCCTTGTTCATTTCTTCGACGCCCTTCTCCCGGGCCTTCCGCGCTTCCTCCGGCGCCTCGAGAGATGGAACAGAAACCGTGGATGCCTCGCGTGCGCCAATCCGTTTCAAGGTAACCACCGCCTGGTGATGGAGTGTGACCTCGGCGGTCACGTACCCCTCCAGCCGGATGGTGACCCGGCAGTCGTCCGGGATTCCCGCGCTGGTGTCCGGAGGGCTGAGGATATCGCCGGGTTCCACGCGGTAATCCACGTTGCCGTCGCCGAAGACGTGGTCAATGTGGCATTTCCACAGAACCTTGCCCTCGTACCGCGGAATCACGATAGGAATCGCGGGCAACGATGAGAGCCCATCGGGAAGTATCTTCGCCTGCCATTTTCCGGTGAAGTTATTCGAAGGCTGCTTGAGCGTAGAGGGCTGATCCAGGGTGGCGGCCGGCTTGTCGGCGACAGGCGGGTCACCTGCGGCGGACGATTGCACTGCATTGGGGTCCTGCCCGCTCAAAGGGGCCTGACTTGGGCCTTGCTGAGCCGCGAGCCCAACTGCAATCAACGCCCAGCCTGCGAGGTATGCCTTCCATCCCATGTTTCCGGACCGCCGCCGGATTACTTCTTCACTGATTGTGGCACGCTCGGGTGCACACCGCCGGTTACTCGGAAGAAATCGCGCGCCGGCCCGCCTCGATCACACGCAGAATCGCTTCGACATCGTACACGCTGCCGCCCCAGCTTCCGCCGCCGATATCCTGGAGCGCCGCCCACAGGCGCGTCGCATCGGGCAGCGCCGGGTCGGCGGCGAGGTCGGGCCGCGAGCTTCGCTGCTGCAGAACGCGGGTACCCTCCTCTGCCCCGAACCAGAGGCCATCGCTGCCCACCAGATTCACGGTTCCTTCCAGACGGTTCCGGTCAACGGCGATCTCGATGATATCGCCGTCGCGCAGTTTGCCAATGGGTCCGCCGGCCAGCGCCTCGGGAGAAACGTGGCCGATGCACGCTCCCGTGGAGACTCCGCTGAAACGAGCGTCGGTGATCAGAGCGATGTGTTTCCCGCTCTCGAGATACCGGAGGGCCGCCGTTAGCTGGTACGTCTCTTCCATGCCCGCGCCCGACGGCCCGCGACAGATGAGCACCAGAATGTCGCCCCGCCGAATTGTGCCGTTCTTGATGGCCGCAACGGCGCTCGGTTCGGTGAGGAAAACGCGCGCCGTTCCCGTGTTGCGGTAGACGCCATCGCCGTCCACCACCGATGGATCGATGGCCGTGCTCTTGATCACCGCGCCCTCCGGGGCGATGTTGCCCCGCGGGAAACAGACCGTGGACGAGAACCCGCGGCGCCGGGCGGACAGCGCGTCGGTAATCACGTCGTCGGGATCGACGCCATCGCGCTCCTCGAGCGCCTGACGCAGGCGCGCACGGCGCTCGCAGCTTTCCCACCAGTCCAGAACGCGCTCCAGCGGCTCGCCGGTCACAGTCAGGACGCGGGTATCCAGCAGGCCCATGCGGCGAAGCTGCAGCATGACCTCGGGCACGCCACCGGCCAGAAACACCTGTACGGTGGGGTGGTTCCGGGGGCCGTTGGGCAGAGCATCCACCAGGCGTGGCACGGCGCGGTTTACTTCGGTCCAGTCGGAGACCGAGGGGCGCGGCAGCCCGGCCGCGTGAGCCACCGCGGTGAGATGCAGGATCAGGTTTGTGGAGCCACCGAAAGCCGCGTGCACCACCATGGCGTTCCGGACAGCGGCGGCCGTGAGAACCTCGCGCGAGCGGATGCCGCGCTCGGCCAGCGCGAGGGCGGCCCGCGCGGAACGTTTGGCCATGTCCAGCCAGATAGCATGGCCCGAGGGCGCGAGCGCCGCATGCGGCAGCGTCAGGCCGAGCGCCTCGGCAACCACCTGCGACGTGGCGGCGGTGCCCAGGAACTGGCAGCCGCCACCCGGCGAGGCGCACGCGCGGCACCCCGCCTCGGCCGCCTGCTGGAGCGTGATCTCTCCCTGCGCGAAGCGCGCGCCGATGGACTGCACGCGGCCAGCGTCTTCCCCATCCTCGGGCAGCAGCGTCACGCCGCCCGGAATCAGAATGCAGGGCAAGTCCCGGCTGGCCGCCAGCGCCATCATCATGGCCGGCAGACCCTTGTCGCAGGTGGCCACGCCGATCACGCCCCGTCTGGTGGGCAACGAGCGAATCAGCCGGCCCAGCAGGATCGCGGCATCGTTGCGGTACGGCAGGCTGTCGAACATTCCCGTGGTGCCCTGGGTGCGGCCGTCGCAGGGATCGGTGCAGTACGCCGCGAACGGTACGGCGCCGGCGGCCTTCAACTCGGTGGCCGCGGCCTCCACCAGCAGGTTCACTTCCCAGTGCCCGGTGTGATACCCGAGCGCTACCGGCGTTCCGTCCGGCGCCCGCAGCCCGCCGTGCGTGCTGAGGATCAGAAACTCGGGGCCACCCAGCTTTGCCGGGTCCCATCCCATGCCGGCATCCTGGGACAGCCCGAACAAGTCGCCGGACGGGCGATGGCGCAGCATCTCTTCGGTGAGCGGCAACCAACCACGCGGGCCCGGCGCATGGCTGCGAATGTCGTAGAGGCCCGGCTCGCGGCTTTCCACGAGGTCGTCGAATGCGAGTTTCATAGCTCTCATCCTGGCAGAATGGGTGCCCGGTAAGGCCTGGTATCGTCCGCACGCAGATCGCCCTGGCGGCGGTCGCCTGCCTCGCGCCGAAGGCGGCGACTACGCCGCGACGTGGGCCGGCAGCACGATAATGAAGCGCGAGCCTTTGCCCAGTTCGCTCTCCACCGCAACCGTTCCCTTCATCTGCTCGACGGCGTGCTTGACGATGGAGAGACCCAGCCCGGTGCCGCCCATCTCGCGCGAGCGGGCGCGGTCCACGCGGTAGAAGCGCTCGAACACGCGCGGCAGATCGGAGGAGGGGATGCCGATGCCGGTGTCGGAGACGACAATCCGCGCGCAGCCGTTATCGGTGCGCTCCGCCTCGATGCGGACCTCGCCCTCGGGGCGATTGAACTTCACGGCGTTGTCGATGAGGTTGACCAGCGCCTGTTCCAGACGCATGCGGTAGCCCAGGATCTCCAGGTCGCCGAAAGCGCCGGTCAGCAGGTGCACGCGGCGTTCGGCGGCGGCCGGCTCCACGGTGCGAATGGCCGATTCCACCGCGGCCTGCAGCAGCACCCGGCGCGGCGGCTCGGCCATCGTGGCATTGTCCAGCTCCGACAGGGCCAGCAGATCCTCCGCGATGTTGTTCAGTCGGATGGCGTGGGTCTCGATGACCTCGACAAAGGGCCGGCGGTTTTCGGCGTCGTCCAGTGCGCCGTCCAGCAGCGTCTCGGCATAGCCGCGGATGGCGGTCAGCGGGGTGCGCAATTCGTGCGAGACATTGGCCACGAAGTCCTTGCGGATTCGTTCCAGCCGTTCCAGTTCGGTGATGTCGTGCAGCAGGGCGATGGCGCCGCGGCCCGCGGGCATGGCCAGGGGCGCGACGTTCACTTCGAACCACGGTCCTTCGGAGGAGCCCAGTTGCAGGCGGCGCCGCGCCGGGCCTCCGGTTGCGAGCACGTGGCGCAACAGGTCCACCAGGGCGGGATCGCGCACGATGCGCACCAGCGGCGTCCCCGGCGCGATGCCCGAAGGCAGGCCGGCCACGCGCGCGAAGGCGTCGTTGCAGAGAACCACTTTCAGGTCCTCGTCCACGGCCAGCAGAGCCTCCACCATGCCCGCGAGGATGGCCTCGCGGCGTTGCGCCTCGATGCTGACCCGTTGCACCAGCTCGCGCACGCGGGGCGGCACGCGCGACATGGAGCGGCCGAGGACGCCCAATTCGTCGTCGGCGCGGAACAGTTGCGGATCCGCGGGCGGGTCGTCCAGAATGCGGTCGGAGTATTGCTTGAGGACGTCGATGCGATGGGCCAGCGAACCGGCGACGATGCGCACCCAGACGAGGCCGCACGCCAGAGCCACACTCGCCGTCAGCCAGACGCGCCAATCCGTCAGGAATGCCTTTGCGGACCACGCCGGGTCCGCCGCGCCGGCCGCCGTCAGCAGCGCGGAAAGCGCCACCACGAACGCGACGATGCCGACGATGCACCACGCCAGCGCGCTGAAGATGGAGCTACGCATCCGTTGGTATTAGTGTAATCCGCGTCCAGGCTCAGGCCGGCACGGATATCTGCTCCCGGGCAGGCGCCGGCGCGGCTTGCTCGAGCCGCCGGCCCCACAGGGAGGCGAACAGAATATCTCGCAGATGGGCCCGTGCCGTGGAAAAAGGCACGACGGCAAACAGCGGGAATAGAACGGCCGGCCAGCCCAGTTCACGGACAAAATAACCGCCGGTTTCCAGCACCGTTCGAGTCAGCAGCCACGGCGTCCCATCCGCGCCCGCCACGATGGCCCGGCCAGCCCGCAGCCCGTCGAGGAATTCGCGAACGTTGCGCGCGCCGGGAACCTCCGTCCACGTGCGCGCCAGCGGACCCATGGTGTGCGAATCGCTGCCGCCGGTGGCGATCTTGCCGCAACGCGCGGCCATGCGCGCCGCAGTCCGGTTGGACCGCGCGGGGATGTGCCCGTTGCGCGTCTCCAAAATCGGGAACTCCGCCTCGAATAGAGCGAAGTCCGCGGCGTGGCGCCGTCCGGTCAGGGCCGAGAACGCGTGGTTGACGCCGAACAGCAGGTCCTGCTCGCGCAGAAAGGCCAGCAGACGAGGCATGTCGTTGCGCCTCGCCTGAATCTCCACGTGCTGCCGTTCGGTGATGTCGTATACGGCGATATGCGCCTCGGTCCCGCTCGGCAGGATGCAGGTTACTTCCTCGCTCACGAAGAAATCGGGGAAGCGCCGCAACACTTCGGCGGCTCCGACGGAATCGTGGTCGGTTACGGTGACGATTTGCATGCCCCTGCGCTTGAGGGTCTCGTACAGGGCCAGTGGGTCGTTGTAGCTCTCCCGGCAGAACCGCTTGAACACGGGCACGGTGCACATGCCGGAGTGCCGCGTGTGAACGTGGAGGTCGCACCTCATACCGCCATCAAAGCGCGCTGGCGTTACAGGGCCGTGTACAGAAGAACAAAAACCAAACAATTACGGAAAGATTTGTTTGGACTATGCGAAGGGGCGAAAGCGCCTCCGAACGTACTCTGTCTTACAAGCCCGGCGGCGCCATGCGCCCGGAAGGTGGAAGCGGCGGAAGGCGGGCAGCACGCAGCCGCCTGCTCCACAAAGCAGCGCAGCCGCAATTCCGGGGCCGGGCGGGCTGAGAGCCCCGCGCAGGCCACGGACCGAGGCTCCGGTGAAAACGGATAGCTTTACCGAGGCATTCGAACTTATTCAAAGATACTTCCCGTCACATTCAGGGCCTCGATTGCGGTTCATTTTCATTCCGTTTTATTCCATGCCCCTTTGCCTCCGGCGTCCTGAGGGTGGTATGATCGGCGCCGAAGGTAGGACTGTGACGCCGCCCTCCAAGCTGGATAAACTGCGAACGGCTGTCGGCTTTGCTCTTGCGCTGATTCTTGTGCTGGTAATTCTGCTGGCGATATGGCGCGACGGCCTCGCCTGGCTCTCCGCGGTCCTGGGGGCGGCGGGCGGTTGGGTCATCGGCACGTTCATTTCGCCTTACGGGAAGGAAGAAGGCCAGCAGTTTGGGGGTTTCGCCAAAGTCGTGTCGGCCTTCTTCACCGGATTCGTTGTGAATAAAGTGGACCGTCTCTCCGATCTCCCGGCTACCCTGCTCTCCGACGAACGGTTCATCCGGAGGGTGATGGTCGGCCTGAGCTGTTTCCTGATTGCGATGATCCTCGTGTTCATTGCAAGGCACTACTACCCGATCGAAGAGAACAATCCGATGCCGGATGCGAACCGCGGGGTTGGCGGTGTCCGAGAGGACCCGGTCGAGGCGGACCCTGAGGTGCATAAACACAAAAGACGATGACGGCTGCTGCGGGTGGCCTCGGGGCGCCTGCGTTACAACGCGGTGTAAGAAAGACTAACAAACAAACAATTTTGCCCGAGTCTGTTCAGGAGAGCGCAATGTAGCCTGCCTCACTGACCGGCTGCATGGCTTACACTCGGAGGGGGACGTAACGGAACGTAAGGTCCTGGTAACACTCATCCCGGCGATTCACGTCCTATTAGGTAGAACAACGGGCCCCGGCTTCGGGGACCCTACTCCACGAAACCAATGGCATTCGAAATGGAATCTTCTGCGCCGCCGCCGCGCCGCCGGCACAGGTGGCTTTGGGCACTGATCGTTGTACTGGCCGTTGCCGCCGCTTTCTGGCTCTCCCGAACCCGTTTGACCACCCACGCCGACGCGCCCAGCAGCAAGAAGGGCGGAGGGCGCGCCGGGGCCTTCGGACCGGTGCCGGTAGCCGTCGCTAAATCGCATCAGGGCGATATCCCGGTATACCAGTGGGGCCTCGCGTCCGTGACCGCGTTCTACACGGTCACCGTGCACTCTCGCGTGGACGGCCAGCTCATGAATGTCGCCTTCCAGGAAGGGCAGACGGTGAAGGAGGGCGACCTGCTGACGCAGATCGATCCGCGGCCGTATCAGGTTATGCTCGAGCAGGCCGAAGGGCAGATGGCTCACGACCAGGCGCTGCTCAAGGACGCGCAACTCGATCTGAATCGCTATAAAACGCTGCTGGCCCAGGATGCCATTCCCAGCCAGCAACTGGATACGCAGGTGGCCACGGTGGCCCAGTACGAGGGCCAGATCAAGACCGATCAGGCCAACATCGACAATGCGAAGTTGCAACTGGTGTATTGCCGCATTACCGCACCCATCGGCGGCGTCATCGGACTGCGGCTGGTGGACCCCGGCAACATCGTACATGCCGCGGACACCAACGGCATGCTGGTGATCACCCAGGTTCAGCCCATCGCGGTGCTGTTCACTATCTCGGAGGACAGCCTTCCGCCGGTGTTGCGCAAACTACATGCCGGAGCAACGCTGCCGGTGGAGGCCTGGAACCACGACAAAACGCAGAAACTCGAAACCGGCAAGCTCCTCACCGTGGACAACCAGATCGACCCGACCACCGGCCAGATCCGGCTGAAGGCGGTGTTCGAGAATCGCGCTTTCAATCTGTTCCCGAACCAGTTTGTGAACGTCCGCGTGTTGGTGGACACGAAGCACGATCAGGTGATTGTGCCCTCGGTGGCGGTGCAGAGCGGATCGCCGGGAAAATTCGTGTACGTGGTGAAGCCGGACAACACGGTGGAAGTCCGGGTGGTTACGCAGGGCATCACCGAGGCTAACGACACGTCCATCGTCAGTGGCCTCAAGGTGGATGAAGCCGTGGTGATTGACGGCGCGGACAAGTTGCAACCCGGCAGCAAAGTGCGCGTGCGGACCGAGGGCGCCGCGCCGCAAGGCCATGGTGGAGGCACAAGCGGCCGGCCGGCGGGTCAGAGTCAGGGTGCAACGCCGGGTGCAGGCACGCCGGCTGGGAGCCCGGCGGCGTGAGCCCGTCGCGAATCTTCATTCTGCGGCCGGTGGCCACCAGCCTGCTAATGGCCGCGATCGTGCTGGTGGGCATCGTCGCCTACCGGCAACTGCCGGTGTCGGCTCTCCCGCAGGTGGATTACCCCACCATTCAGGTGCAGACGTTCTATCCCGGCGCGAGCCCGGACGTGATGGCCTCGTCGGTGACGGCGCCGCTCGAGAAGCAGTTCGGCCAGGTGCCCGGCCTGAACCAGATGACCTCGACGAGTTCCTTCGGCAGCTCGCTGATCACGCTGCAATTCACGCTGGACCTGAACATCGACGTGGCCGAGCAGGAAGTGCAGGCGGCCATCAATGCCGCCGGAAGCTATTTGCCGCGCGATCTTCCGACTCCTCCTCTGTATAGCAAGACCAATCCGGCCGACGCACCCATCCTGACCCTGTCGCTCACGTCCACTACATTGCCGCTTCCGAAGGTGGAGGAGCTGGCCGATACGCGCCTGGCACAGAAGATCTCGCAGCTTCCGGGCGTCGGACTGGTGAGCATCGGCGGCGGACAGCGGCCCGCCGTGCGCGTGCAGGCAAATCCGACGGCGCTGGCCTCCTACGGGATGAGCCTGGAGGATCTGCGCACGGCGCTGGGCAACGCCAACGTCGACCAGGCCAAGGGCAACTTCGACGGCCCGCGCCAATCCTGGACCATTGCCGCCAACGACCAGCTTCTGTCCGGCAGCGATTACGAGCCCATTATCGTGGCCTACCGCAACGGCAACGCGGTGCGCCTCTCCGACGTGGCCGTCGTGGTGGACAGCGCCGAGAACGTGAAGCAGGCGGCCTGGGTGAACACGACGCCCGCGGTGCTCCTTAATATCCAGCGCCAGCCCGGCACCAATATCATCGGCGTGGTGGACCGCATCAGCAAAGTGCTGCCGGTGCTGCGGGCCTCCCTGCCGTCCTCGGTGGACGTCCGCATCATCGCCAACCGCACCACCACCATCCGGGCCTCTGTCCGCGACGTCGAATACGAGCTGATGATGACCGTCGCGCTGGTGGTGATGGTGATCTTCCTCTTCCTGCGCAGCCCGTCGGCCACCATCATCCCCAGCGTGGCCGTGCCCCTGTCCATCGTCGGCACCTTCGCGGTCATGTACCTGCTGGGATACAGCCTGGACAACCTGTCGCTGATGGCGCTCACCATTTCCACCGGGTTCGTGGTGGACGACGCCATCGTGATGATCGAGAACATTTCGCGCTACATCGAGGCGGGCGAACGGCCGCTGGAAGCCGCGCTGCGGGGCGCGAGCGAAATCGGATTCACCATCATTTCGCTGACCGTCTCTCTGATCGCGGTGCTCATCCCGCTGCTGTTCATGGGCGATATCGTGGGCCGTCTGTTCCGCGAGTTCGCGGTGACCCTGGCGGTGACCATCATCGTCTCGGCCATCGTCTCGCTGACGCTCACGCCGATGATGGCGGCGAAGATCCTGCGGCACAAGCCGGAGAGCGAGCAGGGGCCGGTCTATCGCGCCTCCGAACGCGTCTTCGAGCGGGTGATTCAGTGGTATGGACGCTCGCTCCGTTTTGTGCTGAACCACCAGACCGGGACCATGCTCATCGCCGTCGCCACGCTGGTGGCTACCATCTACCTTTACATCATTGTTCCCAAGGGCTTCTTCCCGGTGCAGGACACCGGCGAGATCCTGGGCATATCGCAGGCTCCGGAGACGGTTTCATTCGCCGCGATGGGGCGCCGGCAGCAGCAGTTGGCGAAAGTGATCCTCAAGGACCCGGCCGTCGAGTCCCTTTCGTCTTTCATCGGCGTGGATGGCACCAACCTGACCCCCAACAGCGGACGCATTCAGATCACCCTCAAGCCGCTGGAAGACCGCGACGCGGACGCCTCGTCCATCATCCGCCGCCTGCAACCGAAGCTGGAGCAGGTGGACGGAATCACGCTGTACATGCAGCCGATTCAGGACCTGACGGTGGAGGACCGGGTCAGCCGGACGCAGTACCAGTATTCCATCGAAAGTCCGAACGTGGACGAACTGACCACGTGGGTGCCGCGCCTGCTCGACAAGATGAAGGAACTGCCGGACCTGCGCGACGTTGCCGACGACCAGCAGAGCGGCGGGCTCGGCCTGATGCTGGATATCGACCGCGATACGGCGGCGCGGCTCGGCATTACGCCGCAGAACATCGACGACACCCTCTACGACGCGTTCGGACAGCGCCAGGTCTCCACCATCTTTACCCAGTTGAATCAATACCACGTGGTGCTGGAAACACAGCCGGCATGGCAGATCAGCGCGGACGCGCTAAAGGACATCTACGTAAAAGCGACCACGGCCGTCACCACCACGAGCCCTTCGAGTTCCACCACCGCGGCGGCGCAAGCCACTCAGATCACCTCCACGCAGACGGGGTCTCCCATCACCTCGCCGCTGGGCTCCTCCTCGCCTGTGCAATCGGGGACACAAACCTCCAACTCGTCGTCGGCCGCCCCGCAGGCGCCGCTCAGCGCATTCACGCGCGTCCGGCAGATCAACGTGCCGCTGGCGGTGAGCCATCAGGGCCAGTTCCCGTCGGTGACGCTGTCGTTCAACCTCGCGCCCGGCGCGTCGCTGGGCGGGGCCGTCGACGCCATCCGCAAGGCGAGCACCGACCTCGGCATTCCGGCCAGCATGCAGACCAGCTTTCAGGGGACGGCCGCGGCATTCGAAGCGTCGCTGGCCAACGAGCCGATCCTGATTCTGGCGGCCATCGTCACCGTGTACATCGTTCTGGGCGTGCTGTACGAGAGCTACATCCATCCGATCACGATTCTCTCCACGCTGCCGTCGGCCGGCGTGGGCGCGATTCTGGCGCTGATGCTCTTCAAGCAGGACCTCGGGGTGATCGCCCTCATCGGCATCATCCTGTTGATCGGCATCGTCAAAAAGAACGCCATCATGATGATCGACTTCGCGCTGGAGGCCGAGCGCGTGGAGGGGAAACCGCCACTGGAGGCCATCTATCAGGCATGCCTGCTGCGCTTCCGTCCCATCATGATGACCACCATGGCGGCGCTTCTGGGTGCGGTTCCGCTGGCGTTCGGCTCGGGCACCGGCTCGGAGCTGCGGCGGCCGCTGGGCATCACCATTATCGGCGGGTTGATCATCAGTCAGGTGCTCACTTTGTTCACCACACCGGTGATCTATCTGGCGTTTGACCGGCTGGGGAGCTGGGTGGGGCGTGGACGGGGCAACCGGCCGAACGAACAGTTGGAGCTGACGGAGGCGCCATGAGTATTTCGGCTCCCTTCATTCGCCGGCCCGTAGGCACCACGCTGATGACGGCGGCCATCGCGCTGGCCGGAGCGATCGCCTTTCGCCTGCTCCCGGTATCTCCCCTGCCACAGGTGGACTTTCCCACCATTCAGGTGTCCGCCGGTCTCCCCGGCGCCAGCCCGGAGACCATGGCGTCTTCGGTGGCGACGCCGCTGGAACGCCAGTTCGGACGCATCGCCGGCGTTACCGAGATGACCTCCACCAGCTATCTCGGCTCCACCGGCATCACCCTTCAGTTCGACCTGAATCGCGACATCAACGCGGCGGCGCGCGACGTGCAGGCGGCCATCAACGCCGCGCGCGGATACCTGCCCGCCAACCTGCCCAGCAATCCCAGCTACCGCAAAGTGAATCCCGCCGACGCGCCCATCCTGATTCTGACGCTCACCTCCGACATCGTCGACAAGCCGCGGATGTACGATATCGCCTCTTCCATACTGGCGCAGAAGCTGGCGCAGGTGCAGGGAGTGGGACAGGTGTTCGCCGGTGGGAGCTCGCTTCCCGCCGTACGGGTGGAGCTGAACCCGGCGGTGGTGAACAAGTACGGCATCAGCATGAACGATCTGGCCACGGTTCTCGCGGCCGCCAACGCAAACCGGCCCAAGGGAGAACTGGCTGACGGTACCCACGCGTGGGCACTGAGCACCACCGACCAGTTGCTGAAGGCCGACAAGTACATCCCGCTGGTGGTGGCCTATCGCCACGGCGCCTCCGTGCGCCTCTCCGACCTTGGCGACGTGCGGGACGCGGTGGAGGATCTGCGCAACGATGGCATCGCCGACGGCAAACCGGCCATCCTTCTGGTGATCTTCCGCCAGCCCGGGGCCAATATCATCGAAACCGTGGATCGCGTCCTGGCGCTCATGCCCCAGCTTCAGGCGGACGTTCCTCCGGCGATTCATATCAGCGTCGGCATGGACCGCACCACCACCATCCGCGCCGCCATTCACGACGTAGAAACGGCGCTGCTGATCTCCATCGCCCTGGTGATCATGGTGGTGTTCATCTTCCTGCGCAACGCGCGGGCCACGTTCATTCCGGGCATCGTGGTGCCGGTGTCCCTGGTAGGCACTTTTGGCGCTATGTATCTGCTCGGCTACAGCCTGGACAACCTTTCGCTGATGGCGCTTACCATCTCCACCGGGTTTGTGGTGGACGACGCGATCGTGGTGATCGAGAACATCACGCGCTACCTCGAACAGGGCATGCCCCCAATGCAGGCCGCCTTCCGCGGCGCGAGTGAGATTGGATTCACCGTGGTCTCCATGAGCACCTCGCTCATCGCGGTTTTCATCCCCATCCTGATGATGGGCGGCATTGTGGGCCGCCTCTTCCGCGAGTTCGCCGTGACGCTCTCGGTGGCCATCCTGGTTTCCATGGTGGTGTCGCTCACCGCTACCCCGATGATGTGTGCGCGCCTGCTGAAGCACGACCTGGGCGGACACGGATTCATATATCGCTGGAACGAGCGCTTCTTCAACTGGATTCTCCGGACCTACGGGACCATCCTGCGTTCCGTGCTGCGCCATCCGGCGATCACGCTGGCGGTGCTCCTGCTTACTATCGCCCTGAACATCCGGCTGTACGTGATCGTGCCCAAGGGCTTCTTTCCGCAGCAGGATACCGGCCGCATGATGGGCATCGCGCAGGGCGAGCAGGATATCTCGTTCCAGTTGATGTCGCGGAAAGTCCGCGGCTTTGTGCGCTCCGTCATGAAGGACCCGGCGGTGGCCAGCGTGGTCTCCTTCACCGGCGGTTCCGGCGGGACCAACACCGGCCGCATGTTCGTCACGCTCAAGGACATCAGGCAGCGCAAGGTCAGCGTGGACCAGGTGATCGCGCGAATCCGCGGGGAGACCTCGGGCACCCCCGGCGCCACGCTGTTCCTGCAGGGCGTGCAGGACATTCGCGTCGGCGGGCGGTTGACCAACGCGCAGTACCAGTTCACGCTGCAGAGCCAGGACCTGCAGGCGCTCACGCAATGGTCGCCACGGGTATTGGCCAAGCTGCGCACCGTCAAAGAGCTGGAGGACGTCAACACCGATCAGCAAAACAAGGGGCTGGCGGCGAACGTCGCCATCGACCGCGATACGGCCTCGCGCCTCGGCTTGTCGGCGCAGAATATCGACACGGCTCTTTACCAGGCGTTCGGCCAGGCTCAGGTATCCACCATGTACACGCCGTTGAATCAGTATCACGTGGTGATGGAAGTGGCGCCGCAATACTGGCAGTCTCCGGACACCCTGAATACGCTTTTCGTGCAGACTTCCAGCGGCGCCGACGTGCCGCTCTCCGCCTTCACGCACATCGGCCCCGCGAACACACCGCTGGTGGTGAACCACCAGGGCCAGTTTCCTTCGGTGACCATTTCATTCAATCTGCCGGTGGGCGTGTCGCTTGGCCAGGCGGTGGACGCCATCGACAAGGCGGAAGAGGAGATCCGGTTGCCGGCCTCCGTGCAGGGCAGTTTCTCCGGCACCGCGCAAGCCTACCAGGATTCTCTCGCCAACGAGCCGGTGCTGATCGTCACCGCGATTATCGCCGTTTACATCGTGCTGGGCATTCTGTATGAGAGCTACATCCACCCCATCACCATCATTTCGACGCTGCCATCGGCGGGAGTGGGCGCGCTGCTGGCCCTGCTGTTGTTCAAGATGGAATTGACCATCATCGCGCTGATCGGCATCATACTGCTGATCGGCATTGTCAAGAAGAACGCCATTCTGATGATCGATTTCGCGCTCAACGCCGAGCGCATCGATGGAAAGAGTGCGCGCGACGCCATCTACGAAGCCTGCATGCTGCGCTTCCGTCCCATCACCATGACCACCATGGCGGCGCTGCTGGGCGCGGTGCCGCTGGCCATTGGCATGGGCACCGGCGGCGAGTTGCGGAAGCCGCTGGGAATCGCCATTGTCGGCGGACTGATTGTGAGCCAGGCGTTGACACTGTTCACCACGCCGGTGGTCTACCTTTATATGGATCGGTTGCGATTGTGGTTCGAGCACTCGCGCGGACGCGCACCGCGGCCGCTGGGGCCTCTGCCCTCCGGAGCGACGGATTGAATATGAAAAACGGTGACGTTCACCTCATTTCCTATTTAAGTGAGTCTGAAAGGACGCCGGGAAAGGACTGGCCGCCGATGAACGCCGGTGAACGCCGATTGGGACAATTCGGAAATGGGGTGAACGTCACCGTTTTCCTTCCTGTCCTCACCATCAGCCTGCTGCTCTCCGCCTGCAGCGTTGGCCCGAGGTATAACCGTGCGGCCGTGGCCACGCCGCCCGCATACAAGGAAATCGCCGGCGGCAACGATCAGTGGAAAGTGGCCAGCCCGAGCGACGGCGTGCTTAAGGGCAAATGGTGGGAGCTGTTCGGAGACCCCCAACTGAACAAGCTGGAAGAGATGGTGAGCGTCTCCAACCAGAACGTCAAGCAGGCCGAGGCGGAGTTCCGGGAAGCGCGCGCGCTGGTGGCTCTCAACCGGGCCGGCTACTTCCCCACCATCGGCACATCCCCGTCCATCACCAACTCGCACGAATTGATCCAGGGGAGGGGTTCCACATCCAACACCTTCAGCCTGCCCTTTAGCGCTTCCTGGGAACCGGACCTGTGGGGCCGCGTCCGCCTGTCGGTGGAGAACGCAACGGCCAGCGCGCAGTCGAGCGACGCGGATCTGGAGAACGTGCGCCTCAGCATGCAGACGACGCTCGCCGTCGACTACTTCAACATGCTCGGGCTGGACATGCAGACGGCCCTGCTCACCGACACCGTGACCGCCTACGACAAGGCGCTGCAGCTCACCACCAACCGCTTCAACGGGGGCGTGGCTTCGAAGGCCGATGTGATGCAGGCGCGAACGCAACTGGAAACCACGCGCGCGCAGTTGATCGACCTGGGTGTGGCGCGGGCGCAGTTTGAACACGCCATCGCCGTGCTCACCGGGCAGCCGCCATCCAACCTGACGCTGCCGCCCGGGAAAATCGCCGGGTCCCCTCCGCCCATTCCGGCCGGCCTTCCGTCGCAGCTTCTCGAACGGCGGCCCGACATCGCCGCCGCGGAGAGGCAGATGGCGGCGGCCAATGCCGAGATCGGCCTGGCGCGTGCGGCATATTATCCGACACTGACCCTTAGCGCTACGGCCGGTCTCAGCGCCGGCAACCTCGCGAGTTTCTTCTCCTGGCCGGCTCGGTTCTGGTCCGTGGGTCCGAGCCTTTCTGAGACCTTGTTCGATTTCGGCCGCCGCCGCGCGCAACTGCAGCAAAGCGAAGCCGCCTATGACGCCAACGTCGCCGCTTACCGGCAGACCACCTTGTCCGCCTTTCAGGCCGTGGAGGACAACCTGGCCGCGCTGCGCATCCTGGCGCAGGAGGTGGATCAACAGGATGTGGCGGTGAAGGCCGCCGAAGAATCCTTGCGGCTGGAAATCGACCGCTACAAAGGGGGCACGGATTCGTACCTGAACGTCATTACCACCCAGACCATCGCGCTGGGCGACGAGAGCACCGCCGTGCAGTTGCTGGCGCGCCGCATGGTGGCCGCCGTCCAACTCGTCAGCGCGCTCGGCGGCGGCTGGAATGCTTCCACGCTGCCCACGCCAGCGGATATGAAAAGCGCGTCAGCGGCGAAGCCGGCGCCCACAAACTGAGCCATCGCGTCGGCTCACTTTTCCGGCGTGGCGGGATAATGGCGCTCGATAACTTCGGCGGGCCTCCTTATTGAAGCCGGCCTGGCTACTTTTCCACTTCGTGCGCGCCGGCATGTTCGCCGCCGGCGGGCGCCGCAACAACGGGCGCGAACGCGCGGTCGGACACTTCCCTGACTCCCAGATAGGCGTCATCGTCGACGCTCAGATCCCCGCGGAATGGGTAGTCGAGAGCGATGATCAGCGTAAAGACGAGACCGATCGAGAGCGTCGTCAGACCGGTCACCGCCATGTGAGTCTTGAAACTGTGCGGGCCGAACAGGTAGACGTAAACGGCAACCAGCAGCAGCCCGAAGATCAGCATCTGCCAGACGGCATCGGGGAGATGCGCGGTGGCCGCCAGCAGCCGGGACCGGCGCGCGCTGAAGAGTTCGTTGACGACCTCCATCATCTCCGCCTTGACGGTGGCCTGGCCCGGGGTTGCCGGTTCGAAGTTGGCGAGATCGAGACTGATCCGGCGGACTTGCGACCAGCCTTCCGCGTAGTTGCGCTCCTCCATGTGGTAGGCCTGCTGGCTCGGCCATTCCCTTTTGGTGACGATGTCGATGTACTTGTCGACATCGGCCCGCACGCGGACAGCGAGTTCGGCAGGCAGCCCGGCGCTGTCAAAGGCGAGGCCGCCCAGCGAATTGGCCTCGGCGGAGGCAATCGCCGTGCTCCTCTCCATGGACTCGTAGACGCCCACCGCGACGAAGGCAAGCACCACCGCGTAGATGCCGCCGCAGAGCGCGTAGCTCAGTCCGATCATCGAGGTGTCCTCCTCGCGGGCGTTCCAGTCGACCAGGCGATGGAAGGCAAAAAGACCGGCAAGCGAGAGGAAGACCAGGACCGAGCAGACGGCGCCCGCCACTTCCCAGGTTGAATGAGAATAAAACCAGTCGTTCAGCATGACCAGGTCCTCTTGCGGTGGGAGTAGTTTTTCATCGGAATTCCACGATCAATGGTGCTGTTCTGGCTTGCTCGCTTCGTGCTCGACCGCTCCGGACGCCGTCGCCCTGACGCTGACGAACGCATCGTCGCCCACGCTGACCTCGCCGCGGAACGGATAGTCGAGCGCGATGATGAGGACGAAGACGAGCGCGATCGTGGCCGCGATGAGGCCGGTGATGGCCATATGGATCCGAAAACTGTGCGCGCCAAAGAGGTACGTGTAGGCGACGGCGACGAAGCCGGCAAGGAGCAGGATCTGCCAGACGACGGCGGGCAGATGTTCCCCCGCCGCGATAATGCGGCTGCGCCGCGCCTTGATCAGGTCGTTCATGGCATGCAGCATCGCGCCCTTGTTGACGTTCTGCCCCATCGTCGCCGGCTCGAACGCAGCAAGCCGCGCGCTGAGATGGGCGAGCACCGTCCAGCCCGGCTCGAACACCGCGTCGTCGAGCTTGCCCTGCTGCTGGCTCGGCCACTCCGACTTGATGACGATGTCGATGTACTTGTCGAGGTCGGCGCGAACCGTCTCGGCCATCTGCGGCTGCAGTCCAGCCGAATCGAGCACAAGGTTGCTCAGTTGGTTCGCCTCGGCGGTGGCGATCTCATCGCCCCTGGCAAAGGTCTCGAAGACATCCACCACGATAAAGGCGATGAGCACGGCATAGACGACCGCGACGATGGCATAGGTAAGTCCGACCGTCTCGGTATCCTTGTGCCGCACCTGGACGTCCACGAGGCGGTGAAAAATGTACAGCCCGAGTAGCGCCAGACCAGTCAGGATACCGACCACCAGCAGCCCGACCATCCAGACCGGGTGCGAATACAGAAAATCAACGAGCACGAATTCCTCCTCCGCGCACTTCGACTTCCCCCATCTCCTCGTGCCGCGCCCCCGGGATAAGCAGCTCCGGGAGCACGGGCGCGAGATCAATTCCAGATGTCCGGGACCCCGCGAATGTCCGAAGGCGTCGAACCATCAGGCCGCGTGAGACACTCGCCGGTTCGACTTCGGCTGCGCGGGCACATCGGACACACTAACACGGCGACTCCCAACATGCAAGCCACATCGCCAGGCATTGAAAGAGCCCGGCACTGCCTGCATTTCTCATTCCCCGGTGATCGACAATGAGACTATGCGCCACCAGACCACTGGCCAGAGTCAGGGCATGTTCCGCGCGGGCGTGATCCAGATGTCCTGCTCGCTCGATCCGAACGAGAACCTGGAGAAGGCCATCTGGCGGATTCGCGAAGCCGCGGCGCAGGGTGGCCAGATCGTCTGCCTGCAGGAACTGTTCCGCTCGCAGTATTTCTGCCGGGAGGAAAACGCCGAGCTGTTCGCGCTGGCGGAGACCATCCCCGGCCCCACCACGGACACCCTGGGCTGCCTCGCCCGCGAGTTGAACATCGTCATTATCGCGTCGCTGTTCGAGCGGCGCGCGCCGGGCCTGTATCACAACACCGCGGCGGTGATCGGCGCAACGGGCGAGGTGGAAGGGCTCTACCGCAAGATGCACATCCCCGACGACCCGCTCTACTACGAGAAGTTCTACTTCACGCCCGGCGACCTCGGCTTCCGGAAGTTCGACACGCCCTTCGGCCCCATCGGCGTGCTGGTGTGCTGGGATCAGTGGTATCCCGAGGGCGCGCGCATCACTGCTCTGAAGGGCGCGGGGATTCTGTTCTTTCCCACCGCCATCGGCTGGCACCCGGCCGAGAAGGAGCAGCACGGCGCGGCACAACTCGACGCCTGGCGCACCATCCAGCGCTCGCACGCCATCGCCAACGGCGTATACGTGGCCGCGGTGAACCGTGTCGGCTTCGAAAAGGGGCCCACCGACACCGGGATCGAATTCTGGGGCTCGTCCTTCATTGCCGGCCCGTTCGGGCAGGTGATCGCCGAGGCCTCCACGGACAAGGAGGAGATCCTGGTGGCCGAGTGCGATCCCGCGCAAGTGGACGAGGTGCGGCGCAACTGGCCGTTTCTGCGCGACAGGCGCGTTGACGCCTACGCGGCCGTCTCCAACCGCTGGCTCGACTGAAAGGACACCAGCCGACCTTCAACCTGCCCCACATCCCGAGCGCCTGCACGACAGTGCATATTGCCTGCGCCAGGGACACGCGGCGACCAGCCGCGTTTTTGCCGGGCCAGGCGAGTACGCGGCCGCCGCCGCGTGTCCCCGGTGCTTGCATTTCCATGTCGCGCCCGAGCCGGCTACTGCAGGCGCCGGTCGTACATGGCGCTGTAGCGCAGGTACTGACGCACTACATCGCCCGGATAAGTCACGCGAACATCGTGAACGGCCCCGTCCGCCGAGACGTCGGCATCCAGTTCCGGGTTGATGCCCGCCCAGTACGACGGCAGGCCCAGCTTCTTGTACCGCTCCACCACCTGATCGCGCAGCGCCGGATCGAAGTGAACGCCGTAGCGGTCGATCAGGGCCTTGATTGCGTCGTAGTCTCCCTCGGCCTTGATTCGCATCAGCTCGGCCAGAAGCAGCCCGACGCCCTGGCGCATCTTCTCGAAGTCGTCGACATAGTAGTACATCCTGCCATCGCGCACCTTCTTCGAGATGCCGCCGGTCTTGTCGGCGATGTACTCGACAATGAGCTGGCGGTCGCGTTCGTGGTCCTCTTCGAGGGTGTCGCCTTTCGGATCGCGGCGGAGCTGGATGAGCGGCGCCATTGCGGCCCGATAGTACATGGCTTTGGCCACCTCGGGGCTGGAGATGAGACCGAGCTCGCGCAGCCGCGGGTCCCACACGTTCCACAAGGCCATCAAATCGGCGCGGGCCTCTTCGAGCGTCGAATAGTATTGCTTCAGGTAGAAGGCCGGCTCCTCGGTGAGCTTTGGATTCAGTTTGCCGGAACCGTGGCCGATGATCTCGTGCAGCGCGGTCATGAGGTCCTCGGCCTCGTCGGCGTGCGCCTCGAGGATGTGAAACTCGCCGTCGTTCCAGGAGAACTCGCGGAACGGCCCGACGCCGGTCGCGTGGTTAAGCGCCCGGCTGGAGCCGGTGAACAGGAAACTCTTGCTGCCGTACTTCTCGTGGATCTCGTCCTCGTTCGGCAGGTTGTCTCCGACGGTGGTCACGCTGAAGTCGCCGGTCTCGATCAACGCCTCCACCGCCTTGGCCATCGGCGGCTGCACGCCCTGCTTCTTGTACTGGTCGGCCCATGGCGCCTTGTTTTCGAAATACTGCGCGTTGGCCGCCACCTTCAGCATGAGCGAGTTGACCCTCTGGTCGGTGATGGTCACGAAGCTTTGCGAGGTGCCCTTGGCGCCGCGGGCGTCGCGATAGACTTCGATGAAGCCGTTGGCGAAATCGACGGTGGCGTTGTTGCGCACCCAGTCGGCGCCGAACTGCAGCCAGTCCTTCGGATCGCCGGTCTGATAGAAACGGATGAGATCGCCGATGGCCTTCGCCTGTGCGGGCTCGGCCACCTGCTGCGCTCGCGCCAGATACTGGTTGGCGCGCTGCAGATACTGAGCGTAGCGTCCCGGGGGCACGCTGCCATCGGGCGTGCCGGCGCGATAGACTTCCTCGTGCAGCGCGCCGTCCATCTTCGCCAGCCGTGAGTTCAGCGGGTAGTGTTCGGTGAAGCCGGTCAGATCGGCCAGCGAGACACCTTCGTAGAAGTTGTTCGCGCTCGCCTGCAGAATGTCCAGGCCGCCGCGCGGGCTCTTGGCGGTGATCATCGGCTCGAACTCCGCGTCGAACAGCGCGGGCCGTAGCGCGTCCAGTTCGCTCAGGAACTGCGCCTCGCTCATCATACCCTTCGCGCGGTGACCGAGTGCGGCCAGACCGGCGGCGCGGAGTTCTTCGTACGTGAACTCGGGAAGGAACTTCCGGGCGGACATCTCGTTGTGGTTTCCGCGATTGGCCCAGAACAGTTTGGTGAACGACAGAATCTTCGCCAGCGCGGCCGGATCGACGCCTTCGGGGTGCGCGACGATCATCTCGAGCACGGCTTTCTGGCGAAGGCCGAAGCGGGAGAGCTGATCGTAAATGATCGGATCGACCGCGATGGACGCCTGGGAGAGCCACCACGCCAGCTCCTTCTGCCTCGGCGTCAGGCCGTGGAAGCTGTCGGAGGCAAGCTGGATGAAGCCGGTGTCGCCGACGCGCTCTACCAGAGCGCCGTTGTCGGCGGCCGGCGCAAGACCGCAAAGCAGGAAGACGGTGAGGATGACACGCATGAGAGCTCCTGCAGGCTATCGTAGTACCGGCGAGGGACACGCGGCGTCAAGCCGCGTTCCGCCGGGGGGCGCTCTCGCCGAACGGCGGGCAAGAAAAAAGGCCCCGATGACTCGGGGCCTGTTGCATGAACCCTTGGCTGTGGCGCCTTCCGGCGCCGAGGCTACTTCTTCGCCTTCTTCGCGGGCGCTTTCTTGGCAGCCTTCTTGGCAGCTTTCTTTGCAGCGTTCTTCATCGATTGATTCTCCCTAACATCAGATTTGCGCGACCCCGAAGGATCGCACCGTGACTCATATATAAAGTGGATCGCAATGAAAGTCAAGAAAAAAATGAGAGTTACGCGGCGCGCGCGGCCCCCGCGGAGCCTCCGCGACGCCAGAAACATCGACGCCTTGAATTGTTTTGGAGCGTTCGAGACCATTCCGCGCAAGCGTTGTTCTTGCTTGCGGACCGCAGGCGCGCTAGCATCCGGATAGATGCGTCGGCGCCGCTACGAATGCCCACGAAGCAGTGCGCCGGCCGCTTTCTGCGCGGTGCTTGGCGTCGCCTGCGCTCTCGCAATGGCGGGATGCGCGAAGCGGCACACCGCACACGCGCCCGTGACGCACGTTCCCGCCGCGGTGCCCGCGGTCCCTCCGAAGTCCGGTGAAACGGGCCTCGCAAGCTGGTACGGTCATCCCTATGATGGACGCCAGGCGGCCAACGGCGAGATCTACGACATGGAAACGCTGGTGGCCGCGCACCGCACGCTTCGGTTCGGCACGTGGGTGCGGGTGACCAACCTCGGCAACGCGAAGACCGTCGATGTGCGCATCATCGATCGCGGTCCGTTCGTCGACGGACGGATCATCGATCTGTCGCACGCCGCCGCGGAGAAGATCGATCTCATCGGGCCCGGCGTCGCCAGAGTCCGCCTCGACATCCTTTCGGCGCCGCCGGTGGCGCCAGCCGCCGCAACCTTCTATGCGGTGCAGGTGGGCGCGTTCGCCGATCGCGCGCGCGCGGAGCAGGTGCGCTCCACCCTGCAGCGGCGATATGGAACAGCACGCCTCGTCGTGCGCCAGGGCAGCCCACAACTATGGCGCGTGCTGGTGGGACGCGAGACCAGCGAAGAGGGAGCCCAGCAACTGGAACAACGTCTCCGTGGAGAGGCGGACCATTGCTTCGTCGTTCGCCTGGATGACGTCTCCACGGCTGCAGGCCGGTGATCCGATCCCCCCACCCTTTTGCGGAGGATACACCGCATTTGCGGGCTATGTCGCGGGCCAACTTCGGGATAGAGTTTTTCTTTAGTCCTTACACTATAGGTAGCGAAGGGGAAGCCGCCCTCTCCAGTTGCGATGATCGATCAGGCACAACCACACACGATTGTCGGTCAGTCGCCCAGGATACGGCACATCCTGCGGCTGGTGGACAAGCTGGGCAAGGGCCGCTGGCCCGTTCTGCTGTTGGGAGAGACGGGCACGGGCAAGGAGGTGATTGCCCGGGCCATCCACGACGTCAATCCCACGGGCTCCTTCGTGCCCATCGATTGTTCGTCGCTGGTGGGGCCGCTGATGGAGAGCGAGCTCTTCGGTCACGCCAGGGGTGCGTTCACCGGCGCGATCGGCCAGAAGACCGGCCTCATCGAGATGGCGCACGGCGGCACGGCGTTTTTCGACGAGATTGGCGAGGTGCCGCTCGATCTGCAATCGAAGCTGCTGCGCGTGCTGCAGGAGAAAGAGTTCCGGCCGGTGGGCGCGCTGGTTCAGCGCCGCTCGGACTTTCGCATCATCGCCGCCACCAACCGCGATCTGGCCAAGGAAGTGGAGAAGGGCACCTTCCGGCGCGACCTGTTCTACCGGCTCAATGTGGTGAACCTCCGGCTCGCTCCGCTGCGCGACCGCCGCGAGGACATCCCCGCGCTGATCGGACATTTTCTGGCGCGGTACGGAAGAGCGCACTCGCTGACCCAGGAAACTCTGGAGACGATGCTCGGCTACGACTGGCCGGGCAACGTGCGCGAGCTCGAGAACTGCATTCAGCACATGGTGGCCATCAACTCGGGGCCGCTGCTGCATGTGCTGGATCTGCCGTCCAGCCTGCAGAATTACGTTGCCGTCAACCGCTCGCAGTCGATGGCGCGGGCCGCGGTTGCTTCCGTGCAGGGAGCGCCCGCACCGGATGCGCCGGCCCGGCCCATGTCCGTTAGCCAGTCACCGGACGCGGTTCCTCCTCCGCCTGCGGCTCCGCCCTCCTGTCCGGTTCTTCCACTCGCCGAGATTGAGAAGAAGGCGATCCTTGGCGCGCTGGAGTACACGCACGGCGATCGCGCCGTAGCCGCGCACCTGCTGGGCATCGGACGGACCACGCTGTACCGCAAGCTGAAGGAATACCGGCTCGACAAAGAGTGAGAACAGCGCCCGCCCTGCCGCACTGCACCATGCAGGTGGCCAACAACAAGACACTTCGCCTGCTCGTGGTGGAAGACTCCTTCGAAGACGAGCGATTCCTCCGGGAGCTGCTGGAAGAGGCCGCGGAAGCCAGGGTCTGGCCGCAGTGGATGGCGTGGGAACCGGTATTCGCCGCGATGGCCGCCGAAGCGTGCGATCTGGCCATTGACGGCGGATTCGACGCCATCCTGCTGAACCTCAGCCTGCCCGACAGCCGCGTGCTGCACGAGACATTCATGGCCGTCTACAGCGTGGCGCCGGCCACGCCCATTCTGGTGATGGCGGATGAACCGGACGGTTCTCTGGAAGCCTTGCTGCTGCGAGAGGGCGCGCAGGACTTCCTGGTGAAGTCGGAACTGGACGCGGAGCCATTGGCGCGCCGGATGAAACACGCCGTGGAACGGCAACGCCACGTCAATTCCCTGAAGATGGACGAGTTGGCGGCGGTGGCGGTTCTGCCACGCGCCGGCCCGGAGACGGATGGGGATACCGTACCGCTGGATTTGATCGCGATCGCGGATTTGTCGATGGCGGAGTGAAGCGGCCTAACCGCAACGCATCGGGCGAACCCGCCGCAGGCCGGGACCTTGCCCCACGGCGAATCGTGTGCAGCAGGACAGACCTTAGCGTTCGGCTTCTTCGTCGATGGAGATCTTGAGAGCTTTGAGGAACTTCTGATCCTGACTGGTAAGGCGGATCTTGCCCGCTTCGAATCGGCGCTTCATTGGCGCCTCGGTTTCTTCCGCGCCGGTCTGCTCGGACGATTCCTCGTCGCCTTCCTCGCGTTTGTTGAATCCGATGGTGGCCTCGAGAACGAGGAACACGTCGTACCCGGCCCGCTTGATCTCGCCGATCGCACCAGCGATACGGTCGGAATCGGAGAGCGACTCATTGATCGCGTTCCCCAACTCCTGCATCAACTCCTTGAGTCGGTCGTCCAAGTGAGTACCTCTCTTAATCGGCTCCTCAGCAGGCTGTCGGTACCACCCCTGCTTAAACGAGATGAGCAGAGGTTAACACAGGTTTCACACTTTCCTGCGTCTCAACCATCATATCGTCAGGAAAGCACCGTTCCAGTAGATAGTACACCCATCGCCGGCCCCGCGGCCACCCGGTTCGTTACACTGGCAACAGAAACATGTTCGCACTGGCCGGCAAGTTCCTTCATCATATCCTGCCCGCAATCGTTCGGCCGATCCGCATTCTCTGGAACCAGCTCATTGGGTTCATCTTTCTGCTGCTGGCCACTTTCGTGGCGCTGTCGACGTGGCGGCGGGCGGGCAGCGACAGCCAGAGCCTGCCGATGATGGTGGCCGGCTTTGGCTTCGCCGTCTTCCTGGCCTCGTTCGGAGTCGCCTCGTTCTGGCGGGCGCGGAAGATTTCGCGCTCGTAGCTCCGCTATCCTCTTCAACAGTGGTCCCTGTTCACATCATTGGCGGCGGACTGGCCGGCGCGGAGGCGGCGCTCCAGGTGGCGCGCGCGGGCCTGCCGTCGGTCCTCCACGAGATGCGGCCGGTTCGCCAGACGCCGGCGCATCACACTGATCGGTTTGCCGAGCTGGTCTGCAGCAATTCGCTGAAGAGCGAACAGGAGAACACCGCGCCCTGGCTGCTGAAGGAGGAGCTGCGGCGTCTGGGATCGTTCCTGATCGAGGCCGCGTGGCGGGTGCGCGTTCCCGCCGGACACGCGCTCACGGTGGACCGCGTCGCGTTCGCCGAAGAGGTCTCCCGGGCCGTGGAAGCGAGCCCGCTCATCGAGATTCGGCGCGAAGAGGTCGCTCGCGTGCCGGAAGAAGGCGTGGTGATTATTGCCACCGGACCGCTCACCAGCGACGCGCTCGCCGCCGACATCGCGCGCCTCACCGGCTCGGCGCGGCTGTTCTTCTACGACGCCATCAGTCCGATTGTCGAAGCCGAGTCCATCGACATGTCCATCGCCTTCCGCGCGTCGCGATACGGCAAGTCCATGGACCACACCGACGACTACATCAACTGCCCGCTCGATAAGGACCAGTACGAGCGCTTCCTGGACGCGCTGCTGGAGGCCGCCAGCGTTCCCGCGCACATCGCCGAGGACAGCGCGTGCTATTTCGAGGCGTGTCTGCCCATCGAGGAACTGGCGCGGCGCGGGCGCGAGACGCTGCGCTTCGGTCCGATGAAACCGATGGGGCTGGCCGATCCGCGCACAGGGCGGCGGCCCTGGGCGGTGCTGCAGCTTCGCCAGGAGAACCTGCGGGCGGACAGCTACAACCTGGTGGGATTCCAGAATCACCTGCGCTTCCCCGAACAGGCGCGCGTGTTCCGCATGATTCCGGGCCTCGAGCGGGCCGAGTTCGTGCGCTACGGGCAGATCCACCGCAACACCTACATCAACGCTCCGGCGCTGCTGGGGCCGTCGTTGCAGCTTCGCTCACGCCCGAACGTTTTGTTTGCCGGGCAGATCTCGGGCGTGGAAGGCTACGTGGAGTCGATCGCCACCGGGTTGCTGGCGGGGCGGCACGCGGCGTGTCTGGCTGCGGGTGGAGTGCCGGTGGCGCCTCCGCGGGAGACGGCGCTGGGGTCGCTGTGCGCGTACATCTCCGGCGCCGATGCTTCCAACTACCAGCCTGCGAACATCACCTTCGATCTGCTGCCGGCCCTCGACGAGGAAACGCGCCATCGTTTGCGGCACGACCGGAAGGCGCGTCACGCCGAGGTTTGCCGGCGCGCGCTGGCGGCGCTGGAAAGCTACAGGGGATGCGCGACGTGATGGATTCGCTCACAGGACACGCGGCGCCAGCCGCGTTATTGCGGGGTTTAGCAAGTACGTGGCTCCCGCCGGTTCACAGGTCGACCGATGAAGCTCGCTGAAGCCATCGATCGCTTTCTGGACGAGCTGCGCCGGCAGGACGCCTCCGCGCACACCGTGCGCAATTACGCCACGGACCTTCATGAGTTCCTCGCGTACCTGACCCCGCCGGAAGGCCCGCCCCCAGCGCCCGCGGAATTCGACGTGTTGCTGATCCGCGAGTGGATGGCGCATCTCTACGAGCTGAACCTGACCACCGTAAGCATCCGGCGCAAACTGGCCGCAGTGCGCTCGCTGCTGCGGTTCCTGTTGCGGGAGGGCCTGGTGGAGAAGAACGTGGCGCGCCTGGTGCGCACGCCCAAAGCGCCGAAGACGCTGCCGCGCGTTCCCACCGAGGAGCAGACCAACTCGCTTCTGGACGCCATTGCCGCCGGGAAGATGGAGCGTCCATTTCCCAAACGCGATCTGGCCATCTTCGAGCTGCTGTATGGCTGCGGCCTGCGCATCAGCGAGCTATGCGGGCTGAACCTGGAGGATTTCGATCTCTCGTCGCGCTGGGTGCGCGTGCGCGGCAAAGGGAAGAAGGAGCGGCAGACGCCGTATGGAGGCAAGGCCGCGGCGGCGCTGGAGCAGTATCTCGGGGAACGCCAGGCCGCGGCCGGAGAGACCGCCCTGTTCGTGAATTGCAACGGACGCCGGCTGACGGATCGGGGCGCGCGCGGGATTGTGGCCTTCTATGCGCGGTTCCTCGCGGGCGATGCGTCGCTGCATCCGCACAGCTTCCGCCACGCCTTCGCCACCCACCTGCTCAGCGCGGGCGCAGACCTGCGGTCCATTCAGGAGCTGCTGGGCCACGCGCGGCTGTCCACCACGCAGAAGTACACCCAGGTGTCGCTGGCGGACCTGATGGCCGTGTACGACAAGGCGCACCCGAAGGCGCGGGGGAAATGAGGGGGACATTCCAGAATCCGCGAACGATTCGATGTGGGGCAGGCCCGTGGCCCGCGCGGGCTCGACACTGAGGGTGGACTTGGGCGGGTTTCTGGAGGGTGCCCGACCCGACAATCCGCTAGCACGACTCGACGATTACAACAGAGGGAGAATGGAAAAGGCGAAGGCGATCCTGTGAGAAGAGTTATTGACACAAGGCAAGTGGCGAGGATCGGCACGTGTATCTATTGCGGGACGACCGAAGGCAAGCTCTCGGAAGAGCACGTAACCCCCTATGGACTAAGCGGCTTGCTGGTACTCCTTGAGGCAAGCTGCGAACGGTGCGCAAAGAAAACGTCAGCGCTGGAGGCGAAGATACTGAAAGGGATGTTCGCCGCCCGAGCCGCCCTCCGCACGCGAACCCGACACCCCAAGAGCAGGGCGAGGCCACGCGCGATGCTTGTCGAAAGACAGGGACAGATTGAGCGCGTGGATGCTGTTTGGCAAGACCACTGGAAGGTAATTCGGTTGCCTATCTTTCCGCTTCCTGCCTCTATAGACGGGCGCGTATATGCGAGCGGAATCGAGTGCACGTCGATGGATGTCTTTGAGCTTGCCGAGAGAGGGGAGGAGATCGCAAGGAGACATCACGCGGATAGGGTGCTCCCGCCCAGGTACACGGCCGAGGATTTCGCGCGGTTTGTTGCAAAGATGGCCTACGGGTACGCCGTTGAGAGGTACGGTCTCCGGGCTTTTGAACGCGTGTACGTGTTGCCGGCGATACTCGGCGAGTCCGATGATGTTGGAAGATGGGTTGGCTGCCCCGATCGTCGCGAATTTCCTGTCAGGGAGTGCAATGTCTCGGTCGGCTTCAAAATAATTCCGCAGGACGATCTTGTCGTGAGGATTAAGATGTTTCCGAAGTTCGACGGGGCAGAGTACGTGATAGTTGTTGGCAAGGTCAAAGAGGTCTACCGAAACTACTTCCATGCGCGAGGCGAGCAGGGATAATGAAAGCGAACAACCCGCGGCATCGGGCAGCATGTCAGCGCGTGGCGTTCAGGAACTCGCAACGGGCGGCGGCAGGACCGTCTGACTGGACCACGAGATTCTGTGATCGAAGAATCCCTCAAAGCTCTTGCGTAAACCAGCCTGGGATGGGTCGCGAAGCTGTCGAACGTAGGCGTCGAGATGGTACTGGACCTCCGCAAGGAACCTACGAGGGTCTATAACGATGGATCCCACCTCTCCAGTCGTCGTCTCCAGCATGCAGCCCAGAGGGGCGGTGTCCTCTCTGATCAGCAGCTTGTGTTTGGTCCCGCCCTCGTGGAAGAGGCCACAACGCAAGTGGTCATAAATCTCGTCGGCAATCTTGTTCGCGACCGAGTCTGGCTCGGCGTAGCCCTTTTCACTGAGCGTAGCGGGAAGCCCGCTGAACACCCGCAGAAATCCCCGCCTGAAAAATGCCTTCGAGCGACCCTCGCTCGACTGACCCGTGTGGTATGACTCAATTGGCTCAAAGTAGGCGGTCGCGAGCATTAATATCGCAAACCCAGCCTCGTTGCGAAAGACGTACTTGTCGTCACACAATGCTTGAGCATGCCGAAGGAGCCAGCCGTTCATCCAGTCCTCGAACACGTCGATCTTGTCCTCCACTGTGCAATGAGAACTGAGCTTGGCCTCGGTATATTGCGGACTAATCAGGTGCGTAGCCATTCAATACAGATAATACAGATCATAGCTCGCGCAGACTCGGTACCACTGGCTAACCGGGCAAAGGCAGGTGACGGTTTGCCGCAATAAGGTTGATTTCTTCGACAGGAATCCAGTTGGCTCCCTCACCATTGAGGCGATGCCGGACGGATCGGCCGAATCGGCCGGTAAGGAGGTGCGCGGGCTGTACGATGTCCGGCTGGAAGATAAGAAGGGAGTCAATCCACGTCTTGGGCTCTTTTGACTTCTCGGCCCCCGACAAAGTGTCCACCGACGCAAAGAAGCAGTGGTATTGCAAGGATCCGATACGATAATGGCTCTGACGCTATCCGCCATTTCCCAGGTGAGAGCGAGGCAATTCCCGTCCTGAACGGTCGCCACAACGAACGCGAGACGTCGGGCGATCACAGCCGGCCACTGGACCGTAAACGTGAACTCGCGGAGATGAGCGGTGCGGTTGCGATCATGGTTCCTTGACGCGCGGCTCGTCAACTGCGGCATCGAGTCCAGGCCGCCGCATAGCCGAAGGGGCCGGGCCGCGGTCACCAATCCGCTAACATGAAGGCGGGTAAGGCGGATGAGCAAGAAGGAAATCATCGTTCGGGAACTGGAAACTGTGCCGGAGGAGGAGTTCGACGCCGTACTTCGTTTTATCCACTCCCTCAAATCCAAGGATGCCGATGCCGCCGCGCCGGCTTTGCTCGCTGAATCCTCCTTGATGAAGGAATGGCTCTCGCCCGAGGAGGAGGCAGCCTGGGCAGATTTGTAAAAGGAGACGTCGTAGTTCTGCACTTTCCGTTCTCGGACCTCTCCCAGACGAAGCGGCGTCCTGCGCTCGTTCTCGCGACGCTGAGTGGTGATGACATGCTGCTCAGCCAGATCACCAGCCGGGCAAAATCCGCCCCATACTCCATCGCGCTTGACCCGTCCGATTTCGATATTGGGGGTCTGAATCGGCAAAGCCACATACGCCCGAATCGGTTGTTCACTGCCGATTCCCGAATCGTGCTCTATGCGACTGGCCGGGTCCGTCACAGTAAGTTGAGAGAGGCTGTAAACACCGTCATCTCAATCCTCAACGCACAGTAGCGCAAGATGACTCGGAGGGAACCCCGTCTTACGCTGACGCCCATGGGCCGGGGACCCGCGCCAGGCGGAGTGCCCCCCTGAGAGCCTGCCCCACCTCGATCCACAAGCCCGCCGCGGCCGGTACGGTAGACTGGGTTGGTTACGCCTTCATGCGAAATGTCATTGTGCTGGGCGCCCAGTGGGGCGACGAGGGGAAAGGGAAAGTCGTCGATCTCTTTTCCCAGAACTTCGATATCGTTGCGCGCTACCAGGGCGGCCACAACGCCGGCCACACGGTCTTCATCGGCGAGCGGAAGTTCATCCTCAAGCTGATTCCCAGCGGTATCCTGCGGCCCGGCGTGCAGGCGGTGATCGGCAACGGCGTGGTCATCGATCCCGCCGCGCTGCTGGAGGAGATGCACGCGCTGGAATCGATGGGAATCGACGTGCCGTCGCAACTGGCCATCAGCAACCGCGCGCACGTGCTGTTCCCGTTCCACCGCATTGTCGAGAAGATGTCCGAGGACCGGGCCAACCGCACCGCGCTGGGCACCACCTCGCGGGGCATCGGCCCCTGCTACGAGGACAAGATCGGACGTCGCGGCCTGCGCGTGGCCGACCTGTTCGAGACGCAGACCTTCGACGCCGCCTACGACGCGCTCGCCGAGGACAAGCAGTTGCTGGCGCGCACGTTCGGCATCGCCGACACCATCGACTACGCGCAGATCCGCGCCCAGTATCGCGGCTTCGCGCGGCGCATCGAGCCGATGGTCTGCGACACCGCGCGGCTGCTGAACGATGCCATCACCGCCGGCAAGCGCGTGCTGTTCGAAGGCGCGCAGGGCGCCATGCTCGACGTCGACCACGGCACCTATCCCTTCGTCACATCTTCCAGCGCCACGGCCGGCGGCGCCTGCACGGGAGCGGGCGTGCCGCCCACCCGCATCAGCGGCGTGATTGGTGTCTCCAAGGCCTACACCACGCGCGTGGGCGCGGGTCCATTCGCCACCGAGCTCAACAACGAAATGGGCGAACATCTGCGCAAGGCGGGCAAGGAGTATGGCGCGGTCACCGGCCGGCCCAGGCGCTGTGGCTGGTTCGACGCGCCGCTGCTGCGCTACACGGCCATGCTGAACGGGTTCGACAGTCTGGTGATCACCAAGCTGGATGTGCTCGACGGGCTGGAACGGGTGCCGGTTTGCGTGGGTTACCGCATCGGCGGAAAAGAGATCCACGACATGCCGGCGACGGCCACCGCGCTCGAAGCCATCGAACCGGTCTACGAGAGTCTTCCGGGATGGAGCGGTTCCACCCGGGGCCTCGCGCGGTTTGAGGATCTGCCTGCCGGGGCGGTGGACTATCTGCGCTTTCTCGCCGAGCGCACCGGCGTGGAGGTGGGCTGCATCTCCACCGGTCCGGAGCGCCACGAGACCATCGTGGTGAAGGGATCGCGCCTCGAAGAACTGGTCTTCTGACGGCTCGCTTGCGGTCCCTCCACTGCCGCGACGCCAACGCCCGGCAGCGCCCATGAGATTTTTCCATCCCTCAGGCACTGCTGTACCTGGAGTCGTACTCCGTGCTACTGACCATTCCTCTCCTGTTTGCGCTGGGCATTGCGGCCGATTCCTCCGCTCTGCAATACACCATTGAGACGCTGGCGGGTAGTGACGCTTCCGGCGACAACGGTTTCGGCACGTCCGTGCTGCTGCTGCAACCGGAAGGCGTAGCGGTGGATAGTTCCGGCGATGTGTATATCGCCGATGCCGCGGACCACCGCATCCGCAGGGTGGCGTCAAACGGGTTTGTCGAGACGATTGCGGGCACCGGACAGCCCGGCTTCTCCGGCGATGGCGGCGCGGCGACATTGGCCCAACTGGACCAGCCTTACGGGATCGCGCTGGACCTGGCCGGCAACCTCTATATAGCCGACCTCGGCAACGCACGCGTGCGGCGCATCGACGGCAACGGGATCATCACCACCGTGGCGGGCGGTGGAACCACGCCCCTTGGCACATCCGCGGGCATGGACGCGCTCAAGGCGCAACTGATCTCGCCCCGGAATGTCGCCGCCGCGCCCGACGGCTCGCTGTACATCTCCGACTTCGGCGGCCAGCGCATCTACCAGTTGGCCAGCAGCGGAACGCTCACCATTGTCACCGGCACCGGAACGAAAGGCTTCTCCGGCGACAACGGCAATGCGACACTGGCGCAGTTGGCCTGGCCCGCGGGACTCACCGTTGGCACTGACGGGACGCTGTATGTGGCGGACAGCGGCAACGGGCGGGTGCGCACGATTGCCTCTGGCGTCATCGCCACCGTGGCACAGGCGCCGCAGGTGGTGGATGTCGCGCTCACCGCCGGGGGCAACCTGTACGTGGCCGCGGCCGGGATGCTGGGGAGCCCGGATTCCCCGATCCCCGGTTCGAACCAGTTCAACCCGCGTGCACTGGCGATCAATACCGCGGGGAACGTGGTCTTCTCCAGCGGCAATCTGGTTCAGGTGGTGGACATCGCGGGAGTTCATATGACCATCGCCGGCCTTACCGGTCCCGGGGGGTTTGGCGACGGCGGACCGGCCACCGCGGCGCGATTTGTGGCGCCCGCGGGGTGCGCCCTCGACGCCACGGGCAACCTGTACATCGCCGATACCGGTGAGAACCGCATTCGCGAAGTGACCGCGAAGGGCATCGTAGGCACGGTGTATGGCACGGGCGATGCCGCGACGCTGAACGCGCCGCGCTCGGTCGCGCTCGCCTCCGATGGGAGCCTGCTGATTGCCGACACCGGCAATGGCCGCGTACTGAAGCGCAGTTCGTCGGGCGCCGTTTCCACGCTGCTGGACAACCTTAGTGCGCCGTCCTATCTGTTCCCCGATCCGGACGGCGCCCTGTACATCGCGGAGACGGGCGGCAACCGGGTGACGCTGCTCGCGCCTGACGGGAGCACCAGTTTCCTGCCGGTGACACAGCCGGTAGCCGTCGTCCGTGATGGCCAGGGGAATCTGTATGTGGCCCAGTCCGGCTCCGGTCAATTGCTGCGCTTCAGTTCGTCGGGGTGGGGCGCGTCGTTCGGCACGGGACGGGGACAGCCGGACGGTCTGGCGGTGGACGCGAGCGGGAATATTCTGGTCGCCGACGGCCTGAACAACGCCGTCGTTTCGATCTCGCCGTCGGGATCGGCGACCACGCTGGCGGGTACGGGCATAGCGGGATTCGCGGGCGATGGCGGGCCCGCCGCGAGCGCTCTGTTGAGCGGTCCGTCGGATGTAAAGGTGGACGGCCAGGGGCGCATCTACGTGGTGGATACGGGGAACAATCGCATTCGCCTGCTCACACCGCAGATTTCTGTAAACGAGTTGACCGTTCTTGAGGTAGTCAGCGCCGCGAGTTTCGCTCCAGGGCCCATTTCTCCCGGCGAGATTGTGAGCCTGTTCGGCGCGTTCAATCCGTCCGCGGTGACGGTGCAGATCGGCGGCCAGCCCGCGACGCTGTTTTATGCCGGCACGGCGCAGCTCAACGTGCTGGTGCCGCACGCCATGAGTGTCGGCGCGCCGGTCGGCATCACCGTGCTGGAGAACGGCGTGGCCGATCAGACCGCGACGGTGCACACCGCCAGCGCAACCCCCGCGCTGTTCACGGACGCGGGCGGCGCCGGGCAGGCGGCGGCGCTCAATCAGGACAACCGCGTGAACTCTTCGGCGCAGCCCTGCGCTCGCGGGGATGCGATTGTTCTGTATGGAACCGGCTTTGGACCCGGCAACGTTGTGGTGACCATCGGCAGCGAGCCGGCCACCGTCTTGTTCGCGGGCCCCGCGCCCGATTACCCAGGCCTCATGCAGGTGAACGCGAGCGTGCCGGCTGACCTCGCGTCCACTGGCAATGTCGCCGTAGTAGTCTCCATCGGTGCGGCGTCGTCGCAGAGCGGCGTCACCATCGCGGTGAAGTAAGGCGGTGGATCAGGGGGTCCCCGGCGGCCGCTGTTACCGATGAGCGTACCAGTACTGGACGGAAAGCGAGCGGCACTCCGCAACCGGCATCGCCCGCTGCATCGGACCGACGGAGTCTGCAAGTCCCTGATTTGTATGGCGGCGCGGGTTCGCGGCGTTTTGCGCTTTTTTGTTGTATCGTGTTGATCCACAGCCACATTCGCATTGCGGTCCTACCGGAAGGAATCCGGCGGCAGCGATGCCGGCCCGCGACGCCGCGATCCACTCCGGCGGCCAGCCAACCGAAAAGAATCTTTCCTTGCTTCACGTTAGACCAATTCTGTACTTGCCGCCAGGATGCCGACCAGGTTACTATGGGGCAGTTTCAATTAAGAAATGTGTCCTGTAGTCAAAGAGGCTGCGCCGGAGCTGTGTGTTCGGCTCCTGCCCGCGCTTGAGGCTCAGTGCACTCAGAGTAGGAGATAAGTAGTGAGAGAAAAAGGTGTCGTGAAATGGTTTAACGCCGCAAAGGGGTATGGATTCATCCAGCGCTCCAACGGCGATGATGTATTTGTGCACTTCTCGGCCATCCAGATGAATGGTTACAAGAGTCTGGATGAAGGCTGTGAAGTGGAGTTCGAGGTCAAGCGAGGGCCAAAGGGCCTGCAGGCCGAGAACGTAATTCGCCCCTGAGCCGGACAAGCGAAGCTTCGCAGAATGGGCCGTCCGTGGTCGACGGCCCTTCTCATTTTTTGCCGGCGTCTCCCCAACACTCTGCAACCGAAGGCACACCAGAATCGTCAAATAACCGCGCGTGATTGGTGTATTCACATCCCGCAGCCTGCGACGGGCGCTCCTGGTAGCGCTGCTGCTCACCTGCTTTGTGGGCCTGCAGACCGCCGCCGCAATCCACGAACACCGGGACGCGGACAATCACTGCTGTCCTATTTGTAACGCCAGTCATCTGCCCGTCGGTCCGGCTGTGGCTATGGTGCATTTCGCGCCGCCCACCGCAGTGAACTGGCAGGGCGTTCGGGAACCAGGCCGGCGTCCGGTGGAGCACTTCGCAACCCTCCGTTTTTCTCGCGGTCCTCCTGCATTGTCTTTCTCCCTATAGTTTTGTCCTCCGAGTTTCGGGGGATAGCCCGTTGGCCCAAAGCTTCATGACGAGGAGAGAAGATCATGCAGGTATCTCGTTTTCACATGTCCGTCTGGCTCGCTCTGCTGGCAGCCGTCCCCGCGTTTTCGCAATCCATTGCCAGCGGCACCGTCGGCGGCGCCGTTTCCGATCCATCCGGCGCGGTCATTGCGGGCGCGATAGTGGAGTTGCGCAACCCGAACACCGGCTACGAACAGTCCGCGAAAACCGATAACAGCGGAGCATTCCGGTTCGGCAACGTCCCCTTTAACAGCTACCGCCTGACCGCGAAGGCATCCGGCTTTGCGCCGGCCACGCAGGAGGTGGACGTTCGCGGCACCGTCCCCCTCAGCGCGAACCTTACGCTCAACGTGGCTACGGCAAGCACCACCGTGGAGGTGGAGGCCAATGGCGCATTGGTGGAGACGGATACGTCGGCGCACACCGATACGGACTCGGTCACCTTTTCGAAGCTGCCTGGTATCGATCCCTCGGCCGGCCTCAGCGACATCATCAACAACAGCACCGGTGGCACGGCCAGCGATGCGAACGGGTTCTTCCATCCGCTGGGGGATCACGCCCAGGTCAGCTTCGTCTTCGACGGACAAACGGTCAGCGATCAGCAGAGCAAGGTTTTCTCGACGCAGATTCCCGCGAATGCGATTCAGAGCATGGAAATCATCACCGGATCGCCTGATGCGGAGTACGGGGACAAATCGAGCCTGGTGGTGAACGCGACCACCAAATCGGGGCTCGGCGCGCAGCAGCCTTTTGGCAGCTTTGACACCTCCTGGGGCACGTTCGGAACCTGGGACGAGAGCGCCACCTTCGGCATAGGCGGACCGAAGTTCGGGAACTTCGTCGCTCTCAACGGCGTTCGCACCGGCCATTTTCTGGATACTCCGGAGCTTCTGCCGATCCACGATATCGGGAACAACGAGAGTGTCTTCGACCGCTTTGACTACCAGCCGGACGACCACGACATTTTCCACCTCGACCTGTTCGTGGCGCGCAACTGGTTCCAGGTGCCCAACAGCTTCGATCAGTTGAGCCAGGACCAGAAGCAGCGCGTGATGACGTGGAACGTGGCGCCGGGCTACCAGCACACCTTCGGCGCCAAGACGCTGCTGACCGTGAATCCCTACGTGCGGCGCGACCAGGTGAACTACTACGGAAGCAGCGATCCGTTCGACGACACCCCGGTTACCGAGTCGCAGCTTCGTTTTCTGACCAACTACGGCGTCAAGGCGGATCTGTCGACCATCCACGGGCGCCACAACCTGAAGTTTGGAACGCAGGTGCAACAGACGCGGCTGGATGAAACTTTCTCGATGGGAATCACCGATCCCAACTTCAATCCGGTTTGTCTCGACGCCAGTGGCGATGCACTGCTACTGCCCGGAGTGACCAATCCGAACACCTGCAGCACCATCAATCCCACATATCAGGCCAATCCGGGATTGCTGCCCGGGCTGATTCCTTACGACCTGACGCGGGGTGGATCGCTTTTCTTGTTCCACGCTGCGCATCCCATCAGCGAGGCGGCGTTCTACGTGACCGACGAGATGACATTCGGCGGGCTCACCGTCAACGCCGGTTTCCGCGACGACCAGTACGATGGCCTGGTCTCGGCGAACGGGCCGCAGCCGCGGCTGGGCTTGTCGTATCTTCTGAAACCGACGGGTACCGTCCTGCGCGCTGCGTACTCGCGAACCTTCGAAACCCCCTTCAATGAGAACCTGCTGCTCTCCAGCTCCACCGGCGCCGGAGGACTGGCGCAGAACGTCTTTGGCGCGCAGGCCAGCGTGCCCATCCAGCCGGGCGCCCGCAATCAGTTCAACACCGGATTGCAGCAGAAGATGGGCCGGTTCCTTCTGTTCGATGCCGACTATTTCTGGAAGTACACGCACAATGCCTATGACTTCGACGTTCTGTTCAACACGCCGATCACGTTCCCGATCTCCTGGCACAACTCGAAGGTCGACGGCGTGAGCGGCCGCCTCAGCACGGTCAGTTTTCATGGCTTCCAGGCGTACACCACGTTCGGGCACACGCGAGCCCGCTACTTCCCGCCGGAAACAGGCGGCCTGATTTTCCAGGGGACCGCGGCGCAGGCGACGGTGTTTCGCATCGACCACGATCAGGCGTTCCAGCAGACCACCAACCTGCGCTACCAGCCGAAGAAGGACGGCCTGTGGGTGGATTTCATCTGGCGTTTCGACAGCGGCCTGGTGGTGAGCGGAGTGCCCGACGCGGCGGCCGCCATGATGCTGACGCCGAACCAGCAGGTGGACATTGGACTGTCGTGCAACGGCGTCCCCGCGACGGTGACCGCGCCCATTGCCAGTTGCAGCGGCGTGGTGAAGTCCACGCTGCTGACGCTGCCGGCAACCGGAACCGAGAACGACGATCATAACCCCGACCGCGTGAAGCCCAGGAACCTGTTCGACATGGCCGTTGGAACGGACAATCTCTTCCGCAGCGAGACCCGGAACAGAATTTCGCTTCGTCTCACCGTGACCAACCTTACCAACAAGGTGGCGCTGTACAACTTCCTGTCGACATTCAGCGGCACGCACTTCGTGGAGCCGCGCACGCTGCAGGCGTCGGTCGGCTACTCGTTCTGAGGTGCCAATGCTCACGCGCTGGGTTGGGAATCGCTTCTCTCCATCCAGGCTGCGGGAGGAACAGGAAAGGGTAGCGAGGCGCAGCCCTGGCCTACTGTTTTTCCCGACTATGTGAAGGCAGATCGCCGTCGCGCCACTATCGAAGCCTGGCGGATCGAGTAGGTTCATGTTCACGCAGCCGACATTCGTTGAGCTTGTTTGCGCCAGGGGATGCTGTGTGGGCCTGATGAAGACAGTCCCGGCCGGGCCCGAACTGATCGAAGCGGAGCGCCAGGAGCAAATCAAGAGCGGCCAGCAAACCTAGTCTAGTACCGCGGCGATTCAAGCTGCAAACCGTCAATCATCGCGAAGTGCCTGTGGTTTCTGCTGACGAGTTCGAACCCCGCTTGATCGCGGTAGCCGCGATCAATGAATCGAAGGTGCGCAGGCCGTCCGATCTCGCGTACCGCTTAAGGAGATCGTATGCAAGCTGGCCGATGGCCGTGTCCATGTGGATCACGGGATGCGTCGATACGAGGGAGCCGATACCAACAAGATCCCGCTTGTCCCTTGCCCCGACGATCAGTTCCTGGGCGGTGATGATAGAGATCGCGGGATCGCTCAGAGAATCAAGGTAGCTGGCGGCGCTCGCATTCCCGCGAGATACATCGATCATCACATCGGTATCGATCAGGGAGGCCATCCATTCCCGCCCACTACCCGCGCGGATTGTCCCTGACCTTGTTCACGTAATCGACTCCATCGCCGATGTCGGTACGGTCTTTCCACATACCATAGAAGGGAAGATCCTTGATGGAGCGCCTCCTGCCCGCGGGTTCCTGCTCGGCCGGAACGAGCACCTCAACGACCGTGCCCTCTTTCATTTGCACGATTTCAAGGGGCCTGAAGACGCCGTTTTCGTACTTCGCGGGGATCGTCATAGCTGGTGCTCAACTTGTTCAATTGCCTACGACAAGTCTAAAGGTTTCGGGCAAAAGGTAGCAAGCGCAAGCGCAGCCTGACGGAAGTGGTATGATCTGGCGCAAAGGCCATGACCAAACACTTTTGCGCCAGTCTCGCCGTTGTTGTTCTTCTTGCCGGTGCCGCCGCTGCCGCGACGAAACACGCCATCGTGTTGCACGCGGCGCGAATGCTGGATGTCGAAACCGGCCGGATGCTGACCCCCGGCGAGTTGCGGGTGGAGGGCGGCCGGATTGTCGAAGCCGGCTCGGCGGTGACCCGGCCGGCTGATGCCGAAGTCATCGATCTGGGCGACCGTACGCTGCTGCCGGGTCTGGTGGACGCGCACGTACACTTGTTTCTGCACCCCGGCGCGGAGGATCTGCAGACGGTACAGGAGTCCGTGCCGCAGCGAACCATTCTGGCGGTGCTGGCGGCGCGCGACGACCTGATGGCCGGTTTCACGGCCGAGCGCGACATGGGCACCGAAGGCGCGGGCTCGGCCGATACCGCGGTGCGCGATGCTATCGATCGGGGGCTGGTTCCCGGACCGCGCCTGCGCATCAGCGGAAACGCGGTGGACATCCTCGGTGGGCACGAAGACGCCATCGGCTATAACCCGGCGCAGCACGTGCTGCCCAACGCCACGTGGGCTAACAATGCCGCCGAACTGATCGCGGTGATCCGCGAGCAGCTCAAGGAGGGCGCGGATTTCATCAAGATCTACGAAACCGGCCACGACACCATCGAGGACAAGGGCCAGGACAGCCGGTTTGCGACGCCGTATCAGTTCACCGAAGCGGAGCTGAGCGCGGCCGTTGCGGAGACCGCGCGTGCCGGCACGCACGTCGCGGTGCATGCCACCGGCGAGCCCGGCACGCTCTATGCCGCGCGGGCGGGCGTGGTGTCCATCGAGCACGCCTTCCAGCTCAGTGAGGAGACCATGCGGATCATGCGCGAGAAGCAGATCTTCGCCGTGCCCACGTTCACCATCGTCGAGTATTTTGCCGAACACGCCACCTCGCCTCAGGAGGCGGCGCGCGAGCGTTCCATGCTTGATTTCCACGCCCGCGAGTTTCGCAAGCAGCTTGCGGCCGGCGTGCCCATCGCCATGGGCTCGGACGTGGGGCCGTTTCCTCATGGTACGCAGGCGCGGGAGTTCGTGCTGATGGTGAAGTACGGGATGACGCCGCTGGCCGCCCTGCAGGCGGGCACGCTCAATGGCGCGAAGCTGCTCGGCTGGCAGGGGCAGATTGGCGCGCTCAAGGCAGGGTACCTGGCCGACGTCATCGCCGTGCCCGGCGACCCGCTCGCCGAGATCGGCACGCTCGGGAAGGTGGATTTCGTCATGAAGGGCGGGGTGGTGTACCGGCGCTGACTCACCGCGCCGGTTTTGGCTGGTGCGGCTTCTGCTCCGACTGCGAATCGCGCGGCGAGCGGGCCGGGCGTGGTTCACGCGGCTTGTACGCGGGCGGCTTCGGCTCGCTGGTGCGCTCGCGCGGGATACCGGACTTTCGAGTAGCCATGGCCCGAGTGTGCGGCGCGCCCCGCCAGTTGCCCGCGCAAGTGCTTCAGGGAAAACGCTATAATAACGGTTACCCAGACATGCCCGTTCTCCTCGATATCGACGCTATCCGCGAAATTCTTCCGCACAGATACCCATTCCTGCTGGTGGATTCCATCCTCGAACTGGAGGCGGAGCGCATTGTCGGCATCAAGAACGTGAGTTACAACGAGCCGTTCATGATGGGCCACTTCCCCGATTATCCGGTGATGCCGGGCGTGCTGATTGTGGAGGCCATGGCACAGGTGGCGGGTGTGCTGGTGCTCAAGAGCATTCCGGATCGCCACAAGAAACTGGTGCTGCTGGCGTCGGTTGAGGAAGCAAAGTTCCGCCGGCAGGTTCGCCCCGGCGACACGCTGCGCATCGAGATGATGGTGGGCAAGCGCAAGGCCACCGTCGCGAAGCTGTACGGCAAGGCGACCGTGGACGGAGTTGTCGTGTGCGAGGCGCAGGTCATGTGCAAGCTGGCTGATCGCGTCACGGAAGAGACCGAAGCGCCCCCTACCGTCGCTTAGAGCCAGGGATGCTGGTCCACCCGACTGCCATCGTCGATCCCACCGCCGCGATCGCCGAATCCGCCGAAATCGGCCCGTATTGCCTCATCGGCGCGGATGTCCGCATCGGACCGCGCACGCGAGTGATGTCGCACGTGTGCATGGAAGGGCCGTTGGCCATCGGCGAGGACAACATCTTCTATCCGTTCTCTACCGTGGGTCTGGCCCCGCAGGACCTCAAGTACAAGGGTGAGCGCTCCCAGACGCGCATCGGAGATCGCAATCGCGTTCGCGAATTCGTGACCATCCACCGCGGCACCGAGGGCGGCGGCATGATTACGTCCATCGGCGACGACAACCTGCTGATGGCCTACGTGCACGTGGCCCACGACGTTCAGGCCGGCAGCCACATCGTGTTCGGGCACGCGGCCACGCTGGGCGGGCACATCACGGTGGAAGATTGGGCGGTGATCAGCGCGGGTTCGGCGGTGCACCAGTACTGCCGAATTGGCCGCCATTCCATCGTAGGCGGGTACAGCGTGATCACGCAGGACGTGCTTCCTTACTCGATGACCGTGACCGAGCGGGAGGTGCGCGTCTTCGGCGCCAACAAGACCGGCCTCGAGCGGCGCGGGTTCAGCGCGCAGACCGTCGACGAGCTGCACAAGGCCTTCCGCCTGCTCACGAAGGCGGGGTTGAACACCACGCAGGCGCTGGAGCGAATCGAAGCCGAGGTGCCCGCGTCGGCGGAGCGCGACACGCTGATCGAGTTCATCCGCACGGCCAAACGCGGGTTCGTCAAATGAGCCGCTACGCCCTGATCGCCGGTAACGGCCGCTTCCCCATCCTCGCGCTGGAAACCGCGCGGGCCATGGGCCATGAGATCGTCGCCATCGGTATTAAAGAGGAGGCTTCGCCGGAGATTGAGACGCTGGCGGCGCGCTGCTACTGGCTGTCCATTGGCCAGCTCAGCCGGCTGATCGAGATTCTGAAGGAAGAGCAACTCACCGAGTTGATCATGGCCGGCCAGGTGAAGCACGTCAGCATCTTCTCTTCCATCCGCCCGGACTGGCGCCTGCTGAAGGTGCTCACGTCGCTGCGGGCGAAAAACACGGACGCGCTGATTGGTGGCGTGGCGCGCGTGCTGGAGGACGAGGGCATTCGCCTGGTGGATTCGACGCTGCTGCTGAAGCCGCTGCTGGCGGGGCTGGGCCCGCTGACCAAGCGCAAGCCCAACGCGGAAGAGGAGAAGGACATTCGTTACGGCCGCCGCGTGGCCAACCGGCTGGCTTTGCTGGACGTGGGTCAGAGCGTGTGCGTGTGCGAGCGCGCCGCGGTGGCCGTGGAGGCGATGGAAGGCACCGACGCCATGCTGCGGCGGGCCGCGTCGCTGGCCAACGGGCGTGCGCTGCGACTGGTGAAGGTGTCGCGCCGGCGGCGGCATCTGCTGTTCGATGTGCCGGTGGCCGGCGCGGCAACGATCGGCGTGATGCGGGAAACGAATACGACGGCGCTGGCCGTTGATGCGGGGCGGACCCTGCTGCTGGATAAGGACGAGATGATCCAGCGGGCCAACGAGGCCGGGATCGCTATTGTGGGATATGAGGCGGAGGAGTAGGGCGGAGGCTATCGCGATTGGAGCGGCCGGATTATTGGATCAGACCCTCACGACGAAGAACTTTCCTAATCGCCTCGAAACATCCCTCGATATTTCCCTTTGGAAAACCGACATACGTGAGTCCGTCGATATTTGAGAAACGCGCGCACCCGTCCTCCAAGAGGATTATTGCTTTTTCGAAACCCAATCTGCCTTGGAAGAGCCCGACTTCGTGTATGACGTTATCGCGAGCATGAAGCGTCCCGCCTTCTCTTTCATCTTCCCCGGTCATCACGAGTAGCGCAAACGTGGCACTCCGAAGCATCGCCCGGAGCCGTTCAGTCGTCGAGATTCCCGGCGTGGGCTCGCGATTGAACTCGTCCCATGGTAGTCTCAATTCTTCAGCAAGAAAGTCCTTCAGGATGCGCCAAACCGTTGAATGGCCATGGCCAACGAAGACAAGCGGCGATATTGAGGCTGTGGCGTCTGTGAACGACGAGCTTTGGGCGGCCCTAATCGCCCTTGCAGGACGCTTTTCAGACTGCTGATCCCCAAACTCGACTCGGTTCAGGATCGGTGCAAACCAGTCCCATATTGCCTTTCTTCTTGCCTCAGCATCGCGAAAGTTCTTAGTGAACAGAGCTTGGAAGTGATCCCTGGTTCGGCACACCTTCAGGAGCCTCAGGAACCAAGTCTCGTATAGAGCCTTCCGACAGGAGACGCTCGCGGACAGCCCGGTACTGCGTATCCGCCTGCGGCCCTGAGCTACCGTCGAACGCCGTCCTAAGCAAGTCCTCCTGCATAGCCAGAACTTTCGCAACTAGGCTCCCTGTCTCCGTCCCGTCCGTGGGCATCCCGCCCCGACAGCGACATTGACCTGCTCGTGACATGGGCCGAAGGGACCAGCCTCATGGACCACGCAGCTCTCGTTTTGGAGCTGGAGGGTCTCCTGGGCCGTAAGGTCGACATAGCAAGCGACGGCTGGGTGAAACCGCCGATCCGGGAACCGGTGTACCGGGACGCGATCCCCCTGTGAGGACCGGCGCGGATCGCCTCGGGGACATCCTGCTGGCAATCGCGAAGAGCAGGGAACGGGCCGCAGGCCCAGCCTCCCGAAGAAAAACAGCACAACGTAAAAGGGGATGCATCTCTGCGAGCGGCTTGATCGAGCTGTAGAATGAAGACCAGGGCGATGAACATGACAAACGCACAGGTTTACCTGGCCATCGGACTCCCGGTGATTGCGGTCATCACCAGCCTGGTAATAAACCTTTTCATGATCTCCGGCGTCCGCGAGGACATCCGCGAGATCCGCTCGGACATCAAGCTCCTGACTGGCAAGGTCTACGAGTTGATGGCCCAGCAGAAGTAGGGTCCCCGCCACGCCGGCGCATTGATAAGCAACTCCGGTAGATCAGTAACATCCATGCGGTCCCTCGCCAGGGCATAATGGAGGTCGGATTCATGAACCAGACGCTCCAGCCTGGTGACACGCAGGTCGACGGCCCGTCGCTCGCGGCGGTGTGCCGCCGCTACGGTGTCAAGGAACTGTCCCTGTTTGGGTCGGTAGCCCGCGGTGAGGCGTGTCCCGACAGCGACATCGACATCATGGTGGAGTTCGAGCCCGGGGTACGCATCGGTCTGATCAAGTTCGAGTCGCTCGTCGAGGAGTTGGAGTCGCTCGCCGGGCGCAGGGTCGATCTCGTTACCAGGCGCGGACTGAAACCCTGGGTACGCCCGCAGGTTCTCAGAGATGCCCGAGTCGTCTTTGCGGCATGAGCCGTCGTTCCTGAAAGACATCGGCCAGCCGCAGGATTGAAGCCGAAGACGCATTCCTCGGAGACGAGGTCGAGACGCATTCCGTCTGAGTGCCCAGCCCGGACAGCCACCATGCCCCGAAATCGGCGACCTCAGGATGTGGCGTCGTGGGTCATGATCGGGCTCCTCTGGATATCGACTCAACCGCGGCTTACAATACAGTTGTGAAGCGAAGAGCTGCAACCGCGACGAAGAATGGCGCCAACCGGGACCCCACTGTGTCGCCGCTTGGGCGGGATCTCCGCAGGATCGCGGCGAGAATTGCTTCGAGTGGCATAAAGCCATTGAACCGAAAAGAGGTCGCCAGAGAGGTCTCCGAGCGCCGGGGCGCTCGCTGATTGCCACAAACGCGAACGCGGACGTTCCTTGACAGCGGCGTCCTTATTACCGCGGCTCGGTCCAGGGGTACTGACCAACAGATCGCTTTATCAATACTCGGGGACTCGAATCGTGTTTTCCTGACATCGCCTTTCCTGGCGCTGGAGGTCCTTCCGAAAGCGGCCTTCTACCGGCAGGAACTTGAACTCTCCTTTTACGAGCGATACATGGCCTCAGCCACCACGTACCAAGGGCTCAACCGGATTGAAAAGGTTGCCCGCGCGGAGGCGGCGCGATGTGGGCTGGCCGCCATGGACGCCTTGCATATGGCTGCAGCTTTCCTCTTGAAAGCAGATGAGTTCATCACGACCGAGAAGCCGGTCAAGCCAGTTTACCGGACCACCCTGGTCAAGGTCCGCTGGTTGTACGGCTAGCCTCCAACCGGGAGGAGGCAGGGGAATGCTACCACTTGACACGTCCCCCGTGCGCACGTATTGTGTGTACATGAATGTCACACTTTCCGTCAACGACGACGTGATTCTCCGTGCACGCCGCCGAGCCGAGGCTCTGGGAACGAGTGTCAATCAGCTCGTGCGGGACTACCTCGATCAACTGGCGGGAACGTCGGATCCAAACGAAGATGCCACAGAGTTTGCGCGCCTCTCAAAGCTTGCTCACGGCGACTCCCGCGGGTGGAAGTTCGACAGGGATGAGCTTCACGAGCGGCGATGAATCGGCCGGTATTCTTCGATACCAACGTCTTCATCTACGCCGACGACGCTTCCGCGCCAGCCAGGCAGGCGCGCGCAATTCAGCTCATCACCGATTATCAGCGGTCCGGTCTGCTGGTTGTTTCCATTCAGGTCCTGCAGGAATACTATGCCGCGGCAACCAGGAGACTGGGCGTCGATCCTGAGACGGCGCAACGGAAGGTTCAGTTGCTCACGCGTGCCCGAGTGGTTCGCTTCGTGGAAGGGGATGTGATCGCGGCCATCGAGCTGCACCGCCTGAATCGAATTTCTTTCTGGGATGCGATGATCGTTCACGCGGCGCGTCTGGCCGGCACGGAGGTCCTCTTCAGTGAAGACATGCAACACGGCGCGATACTGGGCGGCGTGCGCATCAATAATCCTTTTTTGGCAGTCTGAACACCCGACATAAGCCCCTGAAGCAAACGGTGACCGAGGTGACCGAGGTGACCGATCTCCTACTTGACCCGTACATGCCATCGAAGGCATAATATGAACTGGATGGCATGTGATGTGGAGTTCACCGATGAATTCGGGGACTGGTGGGGCCATCTGACCGCCGAGGAACAGGCGAGTGTCCGCGCATACGTGAAGCTGCTCGAAGAATACGGCGTGGCGCTCAGGTACCCTTACTGTTCTCGCGTCGAGACTTCAAGGCACGATCACATGCGCGAATTGCGAGTCCAGCATGCCGGGAGACCGTACCGAGTGCTCTACGCATTCGATCCCCGGCGAACCGCGATCCTCCTGATCGGCGGCGACAAGACCGGAAGCGACCGGTGGTATGACACTTTCGTCCCGCTGGCGGACCGGATCTACAGTCGTTATCTCGAACAACTCCGGAAGGAAGGAGAGTCTTAATGGCGCGCAAGTTCAGGGAACTCGAAGCAGGTATGCCGGACGAGGTGATCGCGGCCAGCGAGAAAATCCACGCTCGCCTCAAAGAGACAATGGCGCTCGAAGAACTGCGCGATGCGCTGCGCATGACGCAGCAGGAACTGGCGCAGACCCTCAACGTGGATCAATCCGCGGTTTCCAAGCTGGAACACCGGACCGACATGTACGTCAGCACTTTGCGGCGGTGCATCGCCGCCATGGGAGGACAACTTGAGATTCGGGCTGTCTTTCCCCAGGGGACCGTCCGCATCAACCAGTTCGAGCGGCTCGCAGCGGACGAATGACGCGGGCTGTCCCACCCACCCTCAAAATCGCATATGATGCTCATCGAGGAGGACTTGTATGGACTCGGCGCTGGCGATCCATCGCCTTCATTTCGCCTTCACGGTTACCTATCACTACCTTTTCCCGCAGTTGACCATGGGGCTCGCGCTCCTCCTGGTCATCCTGAAAACTCTGGCCATCCGCACCGGCAAACCCGTGTACGACGAAGCCGTCCGCTTCTGGGCGAAGATCCTGGGCATCAACTTCGCCATGGGCGTGGCCACCGGTATCCCCATGGAGTTTCAGTTCGGCACCAACTGGGCGGCCTTTTCGCGGGCCGCGGGCGGCGTCATCGGACAAACGCTGGCCATGGAGGGCGTGTTCTCGTTCTTTCTGGAATCCACCTTCCTCGGCCTGGTGCTGTTCGGCGAAAAACGGCTGGACCCCCGCCTGCACTGGTTCTCGACGCTAATGACCTGCCTGGGGGCGTGGCTCTCCGGCTTCTTCATCATCGCCACCGACGGCTGGATGCAGCACCCGGTGGGCTACACGCTGGGCCCGAAGGGCGAGATCATCCTCAGCAGTTGGCTGGGCCTGATCTTCAACCCGTGGACGTGGTGGCAGTACGCGCACAACATGACCGGCAGCGTGGTGACGGCGGCATTCGTCATGGCCGGCGTGGGCGCGTTTTATCTGCTGCTGCGCGACCATGAAGAGCACGCGCGCGTATTCGTGCGCGTCGGCGTGATAACAGGCCTCATCGCCACCATCCTCATGCTGTTCCCCACGGGCGACCGCCAGGGCGTCATGATCGCCCGGCATCAGCCGGTGACGCTGGCCGCCATGGAAGGGGACTTTCAGACGATGCAGGGTGCGCCGCTGGCCATCCTGGGGCAGCCGGACATGGACCGGCTCGCGCTGGACAATCCGCTGATCGTGCCCCGCGCCCTCAGCTTCCTGACCTGGCAACACTGGGGGGCGGAGGTGAAAGGCTTGCGCGATTTTCCGCGCGACGCATGGCCGGACAACATTCCGCTGCTTTACTACGCGTATCACATCATGGTGGGGCTGGGAACCATCCTCATCGCGGTGATGGTGGTCTCCGCATTCCTGCTCTGGCGCGGCACGTTGTTCACCGCGCGGCCAGTGCTCTGGGCCCTGCTGCTGGTGGTTCCTTTCCCCTACATCGCCAACACGGCGGGATGGACCACCGCCGAGGTGGGCCGCCAGCCCTGGCTGATCTACGGAATCATGCGGACCGCGGCTGGCATCTCGCCGCGCGTCTCCGCGGGCAACGGCCTGTTCACGCTGCTCGGCTTCATGGGCTTGTATTTCATTCTGGGCATTCTGTTCCTGTGGCTGGTCTGGCGCGAGATTGAACACGGGCCGGGCGGTCTGGAAGCGGCGAAGGGAGGCCATTAAATGGAAACCTTGTGGTTCTGCCTGGTGGCCATCATGGTGGCCGGATACGTTGTTCTGGACGGTTTCGACCTTGGCGCGGGACTGGTGCACCTGTTCGTGGCGCGCGACGAGCGCGAACGCAAGCAGATTCTGAGCACCGTGGGGCCGGTGTGGGACGGCAACGAAGTCTGGCTGCTGGCGGGCGGCGGCACTTTGTACTTTGCCTTTCCCGCGCTCTACGCGGCCAGCTTCAGCGGTTTCTATCTGGCGCTGATGATCGTTCTGTGGCTGCTCATTCTGCGCGCCGTTTCGGTGGAGGTCCGCAATCACGTGGACAGCCCGCTGTGGCGTCCGTTCTGGGATGTCGTATTCGGCGGCTCCAGCTCGCTGCTCTGCCTGTTGTTCGGCGTGGCTCTGGGCAACGTAGTGCGCGGCGTACCGCTGGACGCCTCCGGCTACTTCTTCATCCCGCTGTGGACGAATCTCCTGCCGGGCGCCAACGCGGGTATCATCGACTGGTACACGGTTCTGGTCGGCCTCGCCGCGCTCTGCGCTCTGGCCCTGCACGGATCGCTCTGGGTGGCGTTGCGAACCGCGGGCGACCTCAGTACGCGCTCGCGGCGGGCGGCCGGGCGCCTGTGGTGGGCCGTTCTGCTTTTCACCATCGCCATCACGCTGGCGAGCTTCCGCATTCAGCCGCACCTGTACGGGCAGTTCGCCAAATGGCCGTGGGGCTACGTGTTCCCGGCGCTGGCCACGCTGGGTCTGGGGGGCATGCTGGTATTCATCCGCGCCAACGATCGCCTGAAGGCGTTTCTGTCCTCCTGCGCGTACCTGGTGGGCATGCTCACCAGCGTGGTTTTCGGCGTGTATCCGCTGGTGCTGCCGGCGAATCCGCATCCCGAGTTCAGTCTGGACGTTCACAACGCCGCAGCTCCGCTGTACGGATTGCAGATCGGACTGGTGTGGTGGATCCCCGGAATGATCCTCGCGGGTTGTTATTCCGTGTTCATCTACCGGCATTTCTCCAGCCGCGTGGGGCCGGAGTAGCCATCACGACCAGGGATGGGCGGCTGAAGTGAAGGGCCAGATACGAGAAACGCGCGGGCGGCCTCGCCGCTCGCGCGCTGGTCAATTCGTCAGAGCGATAAGATCAGTAACCCGGGTAGAGGTTCGTATAGCACGGAGCCGGCTGCCAATAGCCGTATCCGTCATAGTAGCCACAACCGTAACCCGCGTTGTAGCCCCAGCCGAACGGGATGCCGATCCCGACGCCAAAGTAGGGGCGAGCCCAGAAGCGTCCACCGTAGTAATAGCCTCGGCCGGCGTAAAACCGGCCAGGGTAGTAACCGCCTCCTCCACCGGAGTATCGGCCGCCGTAGTTGCTGCGGCCGCCGGAGTAGCTGTGTCCCGCGTTGGGGGCGGCATAGCTGCGGTGCGAATAGGACGGGGCAGAATAGCCGCGTCCACCGCCGCCGGAGAACGAACGGCCGGAGAAACTACCGCCAGAGTGCCCGCCGTGTCCGCTGCCGCCACGCTGGGCCATGGCCGCCGAAGGGCCCAGCAACATCAGAACCGCGGCGAGAGCTAACGCCGGCATCGCGGACTTGAACGATACTGTCTGCATTATCCGATTCACGACAACCTCCAATCCTTCCGGCTCTGCTAAGTGCAAGCGACGTGCCAATCCTATGTACTTGAAAACCGAATGACTTATGTCGTGGCGAGGCGTGAACGCCTGGCTGAAAACCACCGTCTGGGGTGCACCTTAGCCATGTCCGCCAATTGGGGTCGGCTGAGGTTCTGATGGGCACCTAAGAATTGCGAGTGAACGTCGGCCGGCAGCATGCTGACGAGATCAAGGCATTAACATGCTGGTTGTGTGGAACCCGCAGTTTGTCGATGGCCCTTTCCCCTGCCATCTCATAGAGGCTCCGATCGTCGGGAGTGCGAAGAGTCGCGTCGGGGCCGCGGTCCAGTAACAGGCGCGCCATGACGGCAATAGCTACCCGGCCGGCCCTGCTGCTGGCGCTGAGCGACGAACGAGCTCCCGCTCCACCCTGGCGAGCACGTTGCCGGGGGTGTCGTCATCGGCGCGGATCACGCAAACCGGGCCGGGGCCGTCGGGACGCCAGCGTTGCAGCATCCGCTCCGACACGAAGCCGGCGAAGATGCTCACGAGCGGCGTGCCGCAGGAGGCGGCCACGTGGCCCCCGGCTGAATCGTAACCCACGTAGAGCCGCGAACGCGCGATGAGCGCGGCGAACTCCGCGAACGAGCCGGTGAAGACTTCGGCGCGATCGCCCGAGGCGGACACCGCGGCGCGGACTCGCTCGGCTTCTTTGCCGCCACCGCCGGAATCCACCACCACGTGGCCGTAACGGGAGAGGAGCAGCCGCAACAGCTCGGCCTCGAACGGGCCGGGCACGCGTTTGGCGGGGTTCTCGCCCACTCCGAAACTGACCGTCACGTCCGGCTGGCGCGGGGCTGGGGGGACGGCGACAAACGCGCGCGCGTCCGCGATGCCCAGCACTTCCGACACCCAGCGCTTCGTGAGCGCCACCAGTGAATCGGCCGAATCGCCGCCGTAGGCGCGGCTTTCGAAGAAGTAGTAGCGATCCTCGGGACAAACCGGGAGGAGGCCGAGCTGGGTCAGCCGCGAATCGGGGTCGATTACGATGGCGTCTGGCTGCGCGAGATTCAGTGCATCGCGCACCGCCAGACGCTCGCGCAACGTGCCCGCGCGTGGGTAGGCGACGGGCAGGTGACGAATACGCGGATCCGCCGCGTACAGCTCATAGTTCTTCGCCGGTCCGGCGAACACGATCCCGGCATCCGGCCAGCGCTTCTTCGCTGCGTCCAGCACGATGCTGGTCACGGCGACATCGGCGCCGAGCGTCACGCGCGAAAGGACGTAGACGCGCTGCGGCTGTTGCACCACCGGCCGCGCGCGCCGCACTCGTTCGTAGCGCGCGACCAGCTCGGCCGCCGGCAGATCCGGGTACACGCTCTCGACCACCGGCGCAAACAGCCGCACGTATTCGTCGCACAGGGCAGGCTCGAAGCGGTCCGCCAGCGGCTCGATGACGTCGCGAAAAAGGGCTCGCGACGCCGGCTCATCCCAGATACTTGCCAACCAGCAACTCCAGTTTTTCGCGCGTGGCCGGGGGCACCGTCTGCGGATCGGTGATGAGCGCGTGCTGCAACGCCGATCCGCAGCCGCACTCGCGCGCCTCGGGCATGGCCGCCACGGCCTGGGCCACCACCTTGCAGGCGTGCTCGGCGTTCTTCATGAGGTTGGCGACGATCTCGGTCACGGTGACGGCGTCGTGATGGGGATGCCAGCAGTCGTAGTCGGTGACCATGGCCACGGTGACGTAGCAGATCTCGGCTTCGCGGGCCAGTTTGGCCTCCTGCAGATTGGTCATGCCGATGACGTCCATGCCCCAGCTTCGGTAGACGTTCGATTCGGCTCGGGTGGAAAACGCCGGGCCCTCCATGCACAGATATGTGCCGCCGAGCTTCGCGTTCACGCCGGCCGCAAGGCATGCCCCGTGCAGCAGCGTGGCCATCTGCGGGCACACCGGGTCGGCGAAGCTGATGTGCGCGACCAGACCGTCGCCGAAAAACGTGGAGACGCGTCCGCGAGTGCGGTCGAAGAACTGATCGGGAATGACGAAATCGAGCGGGCGATGCTCTTCCTTCAGCGAGCCGACTGCGCTCAGCGAAATGATGCGCTCCACGCCGAGCGACTTGAAGCCGTAAATGTTGGCGCGGAAGTTCAGCTCCGAGGGCGAGATGCGGTGACCGCGGCCGTGGCGGGCGAGGAAGGCGACCTCGCGGCCGGCCAGCTTGCCGACGACATAGTTGTCCGAGGGGCTGCCCCACGGCGTGGTGAAGGTGGCCTCCTGTTGCGCTTCGAAGCCGGGCATGTGATAGAGCCCGCTTCCGCCGATGATGCCGATGGTGGGTCGAGTCATGTTCTGTGCGTGTTGATCCATTCATCCACGAGCGAATACGGATCGCGCCGCCTGGCGGCCACCTCTTCGCCCGCCTTCTGAAAATCCGTGTCCGCGAATCGTTCGAGCAGACGCTCGCGAAGCATCTCCCGCAGTAGCGCCGCCCAGTTGCCAGCCTTGCGCTGGCCCGGATACGCTCGCACCGCCGCCAGCGCTTCCGCCACTCCCCGGCCCTCGCTGGCCACCGTGCGAACGATCGGCGGCGTCCAGGCCTTGTCGACCTCGGGCGCCCGCCTGGCCAGACCCTGCACAGCCCGCACCTCCCGCTCCAGGCGATCCGCGCCGGGGAGGTCCGCCTTGTTGAGAACGAAAACGTCGGCGATTTCCATGATACCTGCCTTGAGGGCCTGCACGTCGTCGCCGAGCCCGGGGACCAGCAGCACCACGGTGACGCCGGCCAGCCTGGCGATCTCCACCTCGTCCTGGCCCACGCCCACGGTTTCAATAAGGATGGTGTCGAAACCGGCGGCGTCCAGCAGCACGGTCATGTCGGTGGTGGCGCGCGCGAGGCCGCCCAGACAGCCGCGGGTGGCCATGGAACGGATGAACACGCCGGGGTCGTGGTGATGGCGCTGCATGCGGATGCGGTCGCCCAGGATGGCTCCGCCGGACCAGGGGCTGGAGGGGTCCACGGCGATCACACCCACGCGCCGGCCCTCCTCGCGGAGAAGCCGGATGAGGTGGTCCGCGAGGGTGCTTTTGCCCGCACCGGGTGGGCCGGTGATGCCGATGACCAGGGCTCGGCCGGTGTGGGGGAATAGTTCGCGCAGCAATGCTTCGGCGCCGGGCGCGCGGTTTTCGATGGAGGTGGCGGCGCGGGCCAGCGCGCGCAGGTCGCCCGCGAGGATGGGTCCGGCACGCATGCTGCTGCTATTTTAAGCTGTCGTGCGAAAGATCTGAGGAGCGCTCCCGAGCCGCTTGATTAACCCTCACGGCGAAGAGACCGCTTGTAACCCGCAACGGCGTGGGGCCGGTGATGCACCGGCAAGCATTCGTCGCTCGCAACTTTGCGCGGAGGTATCTAGAATTCCCTACGCCTCGTGATCCGCCCCTCCGACGACTGAGCAACGGACTCTTGATTGGAACGTAGCACGGGTTCTGAGCGAGGCACGGCGCGTGGTCTGCAAGCCGCAGAGGACAGGGATTAAAGAGTTGAAAGATTGTGGTGAAAGGCCGTCGCGCGAGCACGGCCACCGGTGGCTCGGGACCGATCATGGCTTTACTGGATTGGCTCTGTTGTAAGCCGCGGTCGCCGCTTCGGTAATATCCAGGCCCGTCTTGAAGGACACCGTGCTCGAAGAGTCAATCACCAAATCGAGGCCGCGCTCCTCGGCGATCGTCTGGACCACCTGCTGCATGCGCTGCCTCGCGTGACCGATGATGTCGTCGCGCTCGCGGGCCACGTCGTCGCGGAGGTCCTGATCTTTTCGTTGCAGTTGCCGCTCCTTGAACCGGCCCTCGGCGCGCGCCTGCTGTTCGGCGGCTGGACTCAGTTTCCCGCTGCCGATCTGCTGCTGCAGGTTCTGCAGGTCCGCCTGCAGTTTCGCGATTTCTTCCTCGCGCGGCCGGTACCTCGCGGCCCCGTCAGCGATGGTCTTCCTGATCTCGTCCGTTTCCGCGACGGCACGCTGCAGGTTCACGATTCCCACCTTCGTCTGTGCCGCGCCGGCGCCAGCCGCCGCGAGAGCGACTGCAAGTACGGTTGCGATGCGTTTCATGTTCGATTACTCCGAGAATCTACTCTTTGCCAGGATCAAGCACTCGACCGACGCGGAGTGCTTTGTCTTGCGGGTTTCCGGCTTGCGTAGAGTATAGCGCTGTCCCCCGGGAGCGGCAGCGGGAGGCAAGGTTTGCATGGTCTCCCACTCCCGCCTCGTTAGCGCCCCAGCATGACGCCGAGTTTCGACTCGCCGAGCTTCTTGACGCGCGCGCCCTCCGCGAACATCTGCCTGCTCCCTTCGATATCGCCCATCTGACGCAGGACCTGAGCCAGCGTGTTGTAGGGCCCCGGATCATTCGGCCGGAGGCGGATCGCAGTACGCAGCGGCTCCACCGCGGCCGCGAGTTCGCCCTTCTGCTTGAGCAGGGTACCCAGCATGAAATAGGCTTCGCCGTAGTCCGGCCGCTGGGCAATCGCGGTGCGCATATGGCCGGCGGCGTCGTCGAATTCCCCGGATTGCCAGAAGACGATACCGATCATGTAGTGCGCTTCGGTAAGCGCGGGCTCGATCTCCAGGGCCCGCGCGAACTCCGCCTTCGCTTCGTCGATGTCGTCCTTATTCTTCAGAGCGACTCCGAGGTTGTAATGAGCGGGGGCATTGTTGGCATCGTGGGCGATACACACACGGAAGGCCGCGATTGCCAGGTCGAGCTCGGATTTTTGCAGGTGGGCATAGCCGATGTTGAAGCGGGCAGTGTCGTTGGACGGCGCCGCAGCGAGGATTTTCTCGAACTCGACGATGCCCTCATCCGGGCGGCGCGTGAGCACCAGCATCAATCCGTAGTTATTGCGGAACTCGGCGTTGGAAGGGGTCAGATCGACGGCATGGTGGTATGCATCCAGCGCTCCCAGGGCGTCGCCGGTTCTTTGCAGCGAGAGGCCAAGACCGTTCCAGGAGGCGGCGTCGGACGGCTGAAGAGCGGTGGCGGCTTTGAGGTGAGGGATCGCGTCCTGGTACTGGCCGGAGGCTTCCAACGCCTGGCCGAGCTTCGAGCGGTATGCGGCATTGTCCGGATCGAGAGCGGCCGCGCTCTGCAGGTAAGGGATGCTGCGGTCCTTGTCTTGCGCAAGCCAGTACGACACGCCCAGATGGTAATGCGCCGGCGCGAAATGAGAATCGAGGTCAATGGCCCGCTTGAAATGCGCGATCGCCTCCTCGCGGCGATTCATCACGGCAAGCAGGAACCCGATCTCATCCTGGAGACGAGCCGATTTGGGGTCAAGCGCGGCGGCTTCCTCGTACGCCGCCAAGGCGCCGGCCGCGTCGCCTTTTGCTTTGAGAGCGTCAGCCTTCGATTCCAACTGCTGCACGGTCGCGAAAGCCAACGCGATGAGGGGTAGTCCGAGGACTAATAACACCCCGCGCATGGCACCATTGTACTGAAATATACTTGGTCACATGTGGCCGGTTCTGTTCCTTCTGGTGGAGGTGAGCGCGCAACATCAGTCGGCGCTTGCGGCCTACAAACAGCACAAGTTCGCCGACGCCGTTGTGCAGTTCACCGAAGCGTTGAAGACCGAACAGCCCGGCGCCGCCGAATACCAGGAGTCGGTGTTGTTTCTGGGGCAAAGCCTGTTCCTCGAAGCGAAATACGCCGATGCGATCCCGTGGCTGGAAAAGGCAACCGGAGGAAACGCGCCGTTGCCGGAAGCCGCCTACATGCTCGGCAATGCCTGCATCCTGACTCAGCAGAGCGAGAGGGCAGTGAAAGCGTTCGCGCGTTTGTTCCAGGTCAGTCCGGACTCGGCGGCCGCGCACCTGACCACGGCTCGGATGATGATGCACAAGGACCTGGAGACGGAGGCGGCGAAGCAGGCGCGGATCGCCCTGGAGATCGATTCCAGGATTCCCGAAGCGCATTTCCTGCTCGGAGAGGCGGCCATCTATCACGCCGATTTCGAGGGCGCCATCGAGGAACTGAGGAAGGAGATCGCGGTGAACCCGGGTTTTGCGATGGCCCACTACCGCCTCGGAGACGCATACGGCCGGTTGGAAAGGTGGGATGAAGCGATGGCGCCGCTGGAGCGCTCGGTGTGGCTTAATCCGAACTACAGCGGGCCCTTTATCCTGCTCGGTAAGGGCTATCTCCGGCGGAAGGAGTTGGCGAACGCCGAAGGTGTGCTGCGGCATGCACTCCTGCTGGACCCGCAGAATGTCTCCGCTCACTACATGCTGGGTCAAACACTGATGCAGGAAGACAAGCCGGACGAGGCCAAGAAGGAGTTTGCCCGCTGGCGAGAGCTGAAGGGAAACAACTAATACGTTGCGCTCAAGCCGCGTTACCCGCCGCAGCGTTTTGAAGACCGCCGCCGGACTCGGTCTGGCGCGTTGCGCCTTTCCGCAAGGCATGGTTTCCCGCAACGTCCAGGCGCAACCCCGGGGGAAGCCCTCCGGCCTTCCGTTCGACGCCAGGTTTACCGATATTGCGCAGCGAGCCGGCCTTCGTGAGCCGCTTACTTACGGCGGCATCGAACACAAACGCTACCCGCTCGAAGCCGTGGGCTGCGGTTGCGCTTTCATCGACTATGACAACGACGGCTGGATCGATATCTTCCTGCTCTCCGGATCGCGGCTCGACGGTTCCGCGAAGGGCGCCTCTAACCGTCTCTATAAGAACAACCGGGACGGCACGTTTTCCGATGTAACGGCGAAAGCCGGACTGCTACGATCCGGATGGGCTTCCGCCGTTTGCGTGGGCGATTACAACAACGACGGTTTCGACGACCTGTTTATCACTTACTACGGCCAGAACGTTCTTTATCGCAACAACGGAGACGGCACGTTCAGCGACGTAACCAGGCAGGCCGGACTTATCCATCCCGATTCGCGCTGGGGCTCCGGTTGCGCTTTCCTCGATTACAACCGCGACGGCTGGCTCGATCTCTTCGTGGCCAATTACTTCGACTTCGACCTCCAGCATGCCCCCGAGTTTGGATCCAGCGTGTATTGCTCCTGGCAGGGCGTCCCGGTCCACTGCGGCCCGCGCGGGTTTCCCACGCTTCCGTTGTCGCTGTTCCGCAACAACGGCGACGGCACCTTCGCCGACGTGTCCGCATCCTCGGGCATCGCCAAAGACCATCGCGGTTACGCCATGACGGTGGCCGCCGCCGACTTCGACAACGACGGGTGGACCGATATCTTCGTCGCTTGCGATTCCACCCCCAGCTTCCTTTTCCATAACAACCACGACGGCACCTTCACCGACGTGGGTCTGGAATCGGGTGTCGCGGTGAACGAAGACGGCGTGGAACAGGCCGGCATGGGAGTAGCGGCCGGCGACTATCTGCCCAACGGTAACCTCGACATCCTGAAGACGCACTTTACCGACGACACCAGCATCCTGTACAAGAATCTCGGCGACGGGCGATTCGAAGACGTCACCTACCAGAGCGGCCTGGGCGTCGAAACCCGCTTCATTTCGTGGGGCGCCGGAATGGCCGACCTTGATAACGACGGCCTTCCCGATCTGTTCATTGCCACCGGCGGCATCTACCCCGAAGTGGAGGCCAGGATACCGCGCTATCCGATGAAGACCCCCCGCGTTGTCTTCCGCAACCTGGGCGGCGGCAGGTTCGAGGAGTTACTCGCGGAAGCCGGGCCGGCCATCGCCGAACCGCACGCGAGCCGCGGCTGCGCATTCGGCGATTTCGATAACGACGGCGACATCGACGTTCTGATCGTCAACCTCAATGAGCCGCCGTCCCTGCTCCGCAACGACACCAGCGGCAAGAACCACTGGCTCAAGGTGAAGCTCATCGGCACGCACTCCAACCGCAGCGCGATCGGCGCGCGCGTAACCGCTCGTTATGGCGGGCGAGTGCAAGCGCAGGAAGTGTTGAGCCAATCCAGCTTCTACTCGGCCAACGACCTGCGGCTCCACTTCGGCCTGGGCTCCGAGACGACGGCGGACCTGGAGATCCGCTGGCCCGATGGCGCCAAACAGACGCTGACCCGGGTGAAGGCGAACCAGATTCTGACCGTGCGCGAGCCGGCCGCCCCGCGCGGCAATTAGACGAGCGCGATTCCGGGAGACTGCGGAAAAAACCCAACAAGATCGGCGCTTTATCCGCGGCCAGCCATCGTCCGGCCTTCTTGCGCAGCCGGTCAGTCCCTACGCTTCGTGCTGCCCTCTCTTACGATCAGGTCCTGATTGGCCTTCACGGCGGGAAGGCGATCCACCTCGCCGCTCGGCCAGCGAATCTCCAGGTCGGCAGTTTCCGCCGAGCCCAGGCCGAAGTGAACGCGGAGGTCGCTTTGCGAGACATACGAGGCGCCGCTGCGCACTTCGTCCATCTGCCGGTGGCCGGGCGTCGAGCAATAAATCCGCGCTCCGATCCCGGAACGGTTCGATTTCACACCGACGGTCTTGATCCTGATCCAGTTGTTCTTGAGAGTACTGGTGCAGCGCAGCAGTTGCGGAAAATCGTTCGTGCAATTGACCAGCACGTCGAGCACGCCGTCGTTGTTGTAGTCGCCAACGGCGCAGCCGCGGCCGGAGACCAGTTCGTTAATGCCCGGCCCGGCATCCAGCGAGACATCGGCGAAACGCCCGTTTCGTAGGTTTTTATACAGTTCCTTCCTCTCGCGGTAGCCCGATTCGATGAGCGTGTCGCCAACCTCGGGATAAACATGACCGTTGCTGATGAAAATGTCGGCCCACCCGTCGTTGTCGAAGTCCATGAAGCACACGCCCCAGCTTAGAAACCGCGTGTTTTTTCCCAGACCGGCCTGGAAGGTTTCGTCCTCGAAGAGGAAGTTGCCGAGGTTGTGGTACAGGGTCGCGGTGTCGCCGACGAAGTTCGTTTTGACGATGTCGAGATTCCCGTCGCAATCGTAGTCGGCCGCGGACACGCCCATGCCGGATTGCGGCTTGCCGTCGGCGCTGTAGGCGACGCCGGCGTCGATGGCAATGTCGGTGAAAGTGCCGTCGTGGTTGTTCTTGTACAGGATGGCGGACGTCGAATCGTCGGCCACGTAGATATCGGGCCAGGTGTCGTTGTCGAAATCGGCGACGAGAACGCCAAGGCCGTAAGTGCCGGGCGTGTCCAGGATGCCCGACTTCTGGCTGACATCGGTGAACGTGCCGTCTCCATTGTTGTGAAACAGAATATTCTTGCCACCCTTAAGGCCGGGCGGGCCACAGGCCACAAGGAGCCCCTTGTAGAGGCAGGGGCCGGCTTCGGGACGCGGCGCGGTTTTGGGATCGAAGTCGATGTAGTTAGCGACAAACAGGTCGAGGTGGCCGTCCTTGTCGTAATCGACGAAGGCGCAGCCGGTATTCCAGCGCCATCGCCCATGGCCGGGGTTGGTGGTGACTCCGGCTTTGCGGGCAACGTCGGTGAACGTACCGTCGCCGTTGTTGTGCCACAGGGCGCACTCGCCCCAGTAGGTGGCGTAAATATCGTCAAAGCCGTCGTTGTCGTAGTCGCCAACGCAGACGCCCTGGGACCAGCCGGTACGCGCTACGCCGGCTTTGGCGGTGACATCGGTGAAGGTGCCGTCGCGGTTGTTTTTGTAGAGGCGGCTGACCGGCGCCTGGCCGGCTGGCCAGTCTGCCTCGAAACGCGTTCCGTTCAGCAGGAAGATGTCGAGCCACCCGTCGTTGTCGTAGTCGATGAAAGCGCAGCCGCAGCCGTTGGTTTCGAGCAGGAAGGTGTTCTTCCGCTCGGCGCCAAAAATGGTCTTCGTACGCAACCCGGCCTCTCGCGCGACGTTGACAAACTCGACGCCAAGCGGGACCCCGGCGACGAGCTGGTCGAACGAGAAAACAGGAAGGGTGGCGCAGAGTGAGCGGACAAATCCGCGGCGCGAAACAGAGCTGATTGACTTGCGGATGGACGGCACGAAAGACATGACTCGACGGAAAGAGCCATGTTAGCAGACGGTCGCGCGTCAGTCTCCCGAGACAGCCACGCCGACAAAAGAGTCCGCGCAACCGTAGTACAGAAAGTACTTGTTCCGGAAGAAGACCAGACCTTCCGCGAACGTGGTGCCCGCGGCATACTGACCACTTCGCTCAAACGGCAGCTCGGGCTTGAAGACCGGCCCATCGGTTCGCGCCACCAGTCTGGCCGGATCGTCCGCGGCGAACAGCGCTTCTCCGGCGGCGTAAGTCCCCGGTGCCAATGCCGGATCGCCATTCGAGCCGGCGTTCTTCCCGTTGTAGAGCACAACGATTCCGTCGCGTGTAAGAACCGGCGGAGGGCCCACTTCGGGAAAGCTGCTGTCGAAGTGGCCCGCTCGTTTACGCAGCACCACGACGGGGTCGCCGTGGGAGTCTTCCACCGGCTGCCAGTGGATCAGATCGTCCGAGGTGGCAAGGCGGACTGCTCCCTCGCCCCAATACATCCAGTACTCGCCCTTGATCCTGGCCGCAATCAGACGGCCCCGAGTGACTCGGCAGACAATGCCCGCCGATTTGTAGGACAGATCCAGATATTTTCCGCCGGAAGCTTGAGCAAGAGCCGGGCCGTGCTTGGTCCAGCTCAGCAGATCCTTCGAGGTGGCAATGGCCGCATCGGTGGTCTTTCGGTTCCACTGCGTATAGGTGAGGACATAGGAGCCGTCCTCGGTCTCCACCAGCCGCGGATCCTCGCAGCCGCCCTCCCACTCGCGCGCCTTCTGGCCGTCGTCGCTGGGATAGAACACCGGAGCTCCTCGTCGCGTAAAGTGCAGACCGTCATCGCTCTCGGCCAGTCCGAGCCGCGAGGTGTGGCCGCCAATCTCCATGCTGCCAGTGTCGTCCTCGGCCCGATACAAAAGCATGACCTTGCCATTGCGAACCACGGCCGCGGGGTTGAACGTGTGCAGGGCCTCCCAGTGAACCGGCGCTTTGCGCATGGGGCAGAAGAAGACGGACTCGGCGTGAGGCGTGACAACCGGGTTCGCGCCCTCCGGCCGGACGAACGCACCCAGGCCCCACTGCGGCGCCGCGCCCGGCCCAATACCGAGCGCAGCGAATACCAGCGCCAGAAAGCTGAACCACAGTCGGCGGTTACCCATACGAGTTTATTCTAAACACGAAACGCGCTCAGGCTGTCTGTAACACGACTAACAAACCGGTAACCGCGCGGCAAACCCGCCGTCAGGGCGCGGCTTGCCGTTGGTAACTGTTTCAACCACGATCATACTTGTGCACCGAAGGGTAACCGATCAATATTATGCGTGCCTCTGAATAGCCGGAAACTACTTGTGCGGACCCTCGTCGTGGTTGCAGCCGCGACGCTTGGAATACGCGCGCAGGAAGCCTCCACGCCCTGGTGGAAGCACGCGGTCATTTACGAAATCTACCCGCGCAGCTTTCAGGACAGCAACGGCGATGGGGTGGGCGATCTGAACGGGATCACCGCCCGCCTCGACTATCTCAGAGACCTGGGCATCGATGCCATCTGGATCACGCCAGTCTACCCGTCACCACAGGTCGACTTCGGTTATGACATCGCCGACTATAAGGCGATCGACCCGCAGTACGGCACCATGGAGGATTTCGATCGTCTCGTGGGCGAGGCCAAACGGAGGAACATCCGGGTGATCATGGACTTCGTTGCCAATCACACCTCGGATCAGCACCCGTGGTTTCAAGCCTCGCGCGCCTCACCGGACAATCCCAAACGCGACTGGTACATCTGGCGCGACGGAAAAGCCCCGGGGCAGCCGCCCAACAACTGGCTGTCCTGGTTTGGCCATTCCGCCTGGACCCTCGACCCTGCAACCAATCAGTACTATTATCACTACTTTTATGTTCAGCAGCCGGACCTGAACTGGCGCAATCCCGCAGTGCGCGAGGCCATGTACGACGTCCTTCGTTTCTGGCTCGACCGGGGCGTCGCCGGCTTTCGCATCGATGCGGTCTCGCGGCTGTTCGAGGACCCCGATTTGCACGACGATCCGATCCTTTCTGGGACGAACGCCTACGGAGACCCGAATATCGAGCACAAATACACGGACAATCTCCCCGAGGTCCATGACGTGCTTCGGGAGATGCGGCAGGTGGTGGATAAGTATCCCGGAAACCCCGTGCTGATCAGCGAAGCGTTCGAGCCGAACGTCGCCGAACTCACCCGGATGTACGGCGAGCACGGCGATGAGGTTCAGCTCCCCATGGATTTTCAGGTTGCCGATGTCGACAAGCTGTCCGCGCCCGAGTTCCGGAAATTGCTGGACGAGATCGAATCGAATCCGGCGGGCGGCCAGCCGTATTTCTTCTTCGGAAACCACGATCAGGCGCGTCTATGGGACCGCTACGGCGACGGCGTCCACAACGACCAGATCGCCAGGCTGATGGCCACCCTTTTGTTGACCGCTCGGGGAACCCCGCAGATGTACTACGGCGAAGAAATCGGCATGCGCACCACGCCGCCCGCGCGTAAGGAGGACGTGAAGGATCCGATCGGGAAGAGTGGCTGGCCGAAGGAAAAGGGCCGCGACGGCGAGCGGACGCCGATGCAATGGGACGATTCGAAGAATGCCGGCTTCAGCACGGCGGACCAGACCTGGCTGCCGGTGGCGCCGGATTATGTGCGGCGCAACGTTAGCGCGGAGAGCCGGGACCCGGACTCGATTCTCAACTTCTGCAAACATGTGATCGCTCTGCGCCGCAGCGAGCCCGCGCTGCGGGATGGATCGTACGTCGCCGTCAATCGCGACGACGAACATGTTCTTTCCTTCCTGCGGAAGAATCCGGGCACTGGCGATTCGGTACTGGTGGCCTTGAACATGAGTGCGGAGGCGCGAACCCTGCGCTTTGATCTGGCGAGTCAGGGAGTCAAGGGCAGTTCGGGCCGGTTGCTGGTTCCCCTGGGTGGCAAACGGTCGACGGTCCCCCTGTCGCGGGTCACCCTTGCGCCTTTTGGCGTTTTCATTGCGGCCGTGAAGTGAAATGGCTGCAGACATGGCCGGGCGGGTCCTGCCCAACGCGAGTTTGCCCGGCACGAATTGCTTGAATTACCGCCGGTCCCGTGGCCAGAACGAGGGACCTCGCCAGACCTAACCGTGTCCTAAACCAGTGCCTTGCGACGGAGCGGGGGAGTTGCTACGCTCGACTCTAGTGACCGGTAGTCCCAGGCATTCCGTCGAACGAGAGGAGGTCGATCGAATCCTGCACAGCCACGCCCTGCAGGGCTCCGAGTCCCTCCGGAAGCTGTTGATTTACCTTGCTGCTCGCGCCGTCGAGCATCCGGGTGAACAGGTGAAAGAGGCGCAGATTGCCCTTGACGTATTCGGGCGCGGCGACGATTTCGATCCCCGGATCGATTCCACCGTCCGCGTGCAGGCGGCGCGTTTGCGCTCCAAGCTGCTCGAATACTACTCCACCGAAGGCGCTGCCGACCCTGTAACCGTCGAGATTCCGAAGGGTAATTACATGGTGGCGTTTGTTCGACAGAAACCCCGGGCGGTGTACCCTTCGGCGGAGGTGAAGACCCCGGCTCCGGTGATTCCGGAAAACCGGCAGGACTCCTCGCGGTGGCGATTCCGATTGTCCACGGTCCTGTCTGCGTCGCTGCTGTCGGGTCTGGCGGCGGCGGGCATCGTATGGTTCGTGGTTCGTCCTGGGACAGCGCCGGCGCCCGCCGCCCAGGACACCGTTGCCCCGGTGCTGCGGGATTTCTGGAAACCGTTCCTCAGCCAGCCGGAGGACCCCTGGGTCATTTTCAGTAATGCCTCTTTTGTGGGGCAGCCGGTCACCGGGCTGCGTTACCTGCGGCCGGAGAAAGACGCCGGCCAGCCCATATTCGACGACTACACCGGTACCGGAGAGGTGCTGGCCATCCACGAGCTCGACGGCTTGTTTTCCAGCCTGCACCGTGTAATCCGGGTCAAGCGCGGGCAACTGCTGGCTCTGGACGACCTCAAGAATTACGACGTGATTTTCGTGGGATCGCCCGCGGAGAACCTCACCTTGAACGAGGTCACGGTCACCCGCGAGTTCGAGTTCAGCAGACTGACCAGCGGTCCGCGTCAGGGCGACCTCGCCGTCATCAACCACCATCCGCGGCCCGGCGAACAGTCCCGCTACATTATGGCGCCGGGCCGGCCCCTGGTGGACGACTACTCGGTCATCGCGCTGGTTCCGGGGATCACGCCGCCGCACTGGATACTTCTGCTGGCCGGAACCGCCACGGCCGGCACACAGGCCGCCGTCGAATACGTCTGTCACGCCAACACCCTGTCGGCGTTGATGAAGCGTCTGGGCCCGGCGGGCGCCGGCCAGCCCTTCGAAGCGCTCCTGCACGTGCAGATCAAGCGCGGCGTTCCGGTGGAGGACGAGATCGTCGCGGTGCGGACGGAGCGGTAAAAGACTTAACCCCAACACTGTTCACTTTGCGTGCGAGGGACACGCGGCGCAAGCCGCGTCCCTTCGGTACCGGGCAAAAACGCGGCTAAACCCGCGTGTCCCACTAGCGGACGAAGCCCAAAGTGAACAGTATTGAAACTTAACCTGGTCCTACCGCAGCGAGAACACGATCTGCTGGTTCACATATTCATCCGCGGCGCCGGCGGGCATGTGAACGGTCAATTCCCCGCCGTTACCCCTTGACGCGCCATCGACGTTCATCAACTGCTCGCTATTCACCAGCTCGAGGCGATAGTCGCGCGATGGGCGGCCCGAAACCGTAAGGGTGAGGGTGTGGGCATCGTTCGTCCAGCGCGTGGAGACGATCTTCAGGCTGGCGCTCGGTTCGCCGAGGCGCGGCGGCGCGAACGGCAGGGTATAGCCGAACAACCCGCGGTGATGGATGGTGAGCGTTGTCTTGCCCGGACCAACCGGGAGCGCGAAGCGCGGATGCCGGTCCTTGTATTCGGATTCGTCCGTCCACGTCACCGCCTTGCCGTCCACGTCGGCCGCAGTCAGGCGAGCGCAGAGCGGGTAGGCCGGCGCAAAATCGAGCGTGAACGACCGCGATCCCGAATTGCCGATTTCCAGCGTCAGCACGTTCGCGTCGCGGCGGAGCCGGAGATCCACGCGGCCGCCCGCGAACGGGATGCCGTGCACGCCGACCCTCTGCCAATCGGCGGGCAGATGCGGAGCGAAGCGCATCTTTCCGGCGGGCGCGTCGCTCTCCAGCCCCAGCAAACCGCGCAGCAACGGCGACACCACCATGGCGGCCGACCAGATCTGATGCGGCGACGCTGTAGAGAGTGGAGAGTACCAATCGCCGGATAGCACCTCGGTGGTGTTGCCGCCGCCCCCGTCCAGAGCGAGCCACGCATTCGCCCGCAGGTTAGCCAGCGCGGCATCCGCCTGATGATTGCGATACTCGCCGGTTGCGGCCCAGCCGGTGAACAGCGGCCACACCGAGCCGAAGTGATAGCCGGACGGGTCGTAGATGGGGCTGTGCGATGAGATGATGCGCATCCCCCAGTCGGTGGCATGCTGCTCTTCGGAAAGCAGGTCGATCATTTCCTGCGAATGCTGGCGGTCAAGCAGGTCGAACCACATGGGGACGGTGGCGAGCACACTGGGCTGGTCCACGGGATGGCCCTGCACATCCAGCGCAAACGCGTACCGGCGCGATTCCGGCAGCCAGAAGCGTTCGTTCAATACCCGGCGCTTCTGTTCGAACTCGGCGGTGAGCTGCTGTGCACGCGCGTCGTCATTCAGCAGACGCGCCAGAGTCGCCAAGGAACGGAGAGCCTCCACGTAGCAGCCGGCCTGATAAAGTTCCACGCGCACCGGTAGCAGGGGCCCGCCTTCTACCCAGCCATGGCCCACGCCGAGGTTCTTCGGGAAACCGGTGTCGTCAATCGTGGAGCGCATGAACTCGAGCGCTTTCCACAGGCGCGGCTCCTGCTCGCGCGCGAAGGCGATGTCCCCGCTTGCCTGTACATAGTCGCCCACGGCGATGGCGAACAACGGCGTGGCATCGGCGGACGCGTATCCGTAAGGGAACTGGTGAAACCAGTCGACAAAGCTCGCCGATTGCGAGATTTCGTGCGGGATCCTGCCGTCTTCGCGCTGAAAACGGGAGACGAAGCTAATCGCCGCCCGCGCATTGGCGAAGTCTCCGGCGGAAGTGAGCGCGAACGAAGTCCAGAACGAGTCGCGCCCGAAGAACCAGGCAAAGCCGGGGCGATATGCGCCTTTCGATAGTCCATATCCGGCCACCAGCCCGCGGCCGAGAAAGGGGTTATCGACAAACCCTTTCACAACGCTGATGCGGGACCAGTCGTAGGCTTCCTGCAGCCGGGCATCGGGTAAGTCAAGTGTAACTGTGTTGGCGAGGTAATCCGCATACTGCCGCTCGGCTTCTTTGATCGCCCGCCGCGGCTCCGCCACCAGGCTCTTGTACGTGGACAGCGCCTCGTCGCGTGACTTCATCGATGCGGCAATTGCCACCACTCGCTCCGCATGTCCTGTGATGGTTCCGAGGTGGAAAGACGATGAGGGCGAGGACGTATAGTTGGTCGCATAGGCGAGCGATCCGAGCGTGGCGTCGGGCGACCCTAACACCGCCGAAAATGGATGCCCGTCAGCCCCAAACACGAAACTCTTCGCCTGCGGATTCCACTCCACGCCGGCCGTACCCATGGACGCCGGCCACATAAGCTGGAAGTCCGGCGCAAACTCGACGTCGATGCGCAGTGGGGCGCGTGCTTGTACGTCCAACACCATCAGTGCGCCCGCCTTTTCCGCCGGCACGGCTAACGTTTCCACCACGCGGAAATCGTCGCCCGTGTACGTGATGCTGGCAGAGGCCGGCCGGTAAGAAACACGTCTGGCGAGGCCCTCGCCCGGCGCAAGATGACCGTTGATTTCAAAACGGAGCCGGAGATCCCGGAGGATCTTCAGAGGATAGACGTACGCTTCCAGAGTGCCGTCTTCCTTGCCGAGCCATGCGGCGCGCGGCCCCGTTGCGTCCAGAAACTCCCACGAGCGGACGGGCCGCGAAATGTCGAGGCTGCCGGCGCAACAGCTCAGAGCCAGAGCGCAGACTGACAGACGCATAGCCAAAGTATACTGAGAGCCCGAGAGGCGTGCCGTGAAGCGACGCGCGGGCGGGCAGCGCACCAGAGCACATCCACGTGAACTGTTACAATACTCCGGTGCACGGCTGGCGCTTCCTGCTGTTATGGGCCACCGCCATGATTGCCTTTGGGGCGGTTTCGGGGACGCTCAACCTCGAGGGCAAGCCGGTCGATCCTTTTGCGCTGGCCGCAGAAGTCCGGGTTTTTATCTTTGTGCGCACAGATTGTCCGGTGTCGAATCGGTATGCTCCGGAGTTGAAGCGGTTGAGCGGCGAGTTTGCCCCCCGCGGCGTCGTCTTTTCGATGGTCTACGCCGATCCGGACGAGACCAGCGACAACATCCGGCAGCACATGGAGCAATACGGGTTTCCCGGCGCGGTGATTCGGGATCCCGCTCACGCGCTGGTACGCCGCGCCAAAGCCACGGTCATGCCGGAAGCGGCGGTTTTTTCGGCAACGGGCAAACTGTTGTATCACGGGCGCATCGATAACCGGTTCGTCGCTCTCGGGAAGGCCATGGCGAGCCCGACCCGGCACGATCTTGAGGACGCCATCCGCGCTGCCCTCGACGGCAGGCCCCAGCCCGAAGCGTCCGCGCCCGCGGTAGGCTGCTACCTGGCTGACGTGGAATGAGATCTACGTTCCTTTTTGCCGCGCTTGTGGCGGCCGCGTGTCCCGGCAAGACTGAAGTTATTACCTTCTACAAACACATCGCGCCGATCCTGTACCGTTCATGCGCGCCATGCCACCGTCCCGGCGAGGCAGGCCCCTTCTCCCTCCTTACCTGGGAGGACGCGAAGAAGCATGCGCTGCAGATTGTCGCGGTCACCAGGCGCAGATACATGCCACCCTGGCTGCCGGAGCCGGGCTACGGCGATTTTCAGGGCGAACAGAGGATCGGCGACGCGCAGATCCGGACCATAGAACAGTGGGTGCGGGACGGCGCCCACGCGGGCGACCCAGCGGATGCCGGGCCTGCGCCGAAGTTCACTCCTGGATGGCAGCTCGGAACGCCGGACCTGGTGCTGCAGGCGTCGCGCCCCTATTCCATGCACGCGGACGGTCCCGACGAATACTGGAATTTTGTGCTGCCGTTGAAACTGGCCGGCACACGCTGGGTGAAGGCTATCGAGATCCGGCCAGGCAACGCTCGCGTTGTACATCACGCGAACGTGCTCATCGACCGGACCCACTCGGCGCAAACCGCGGAGGAGTCCCCCGGATCGGGCTTCCCCGGCATGGACCTGAACGTCGAGGCGGACACGTTCGAGCCCGACAGCCACTTCCTGTTCTGGAAACCCGGCGGCATCCCATGGGAGGAGCCGGAGGGCATGGCGTGGAAAGCCGATTCCTCGACCGACCTCATCCTGAACGTTCACATGCAGCCGACGGGCAAACCTGAAATGGTGCAGCCGGCCATCGGATTGTATTTCACAAGCCACCCCGGAACGAAGTTCCCCATGCTGCTGCAGCTCGAGCACGATGGCGCGCTCGATATTCCCGCGGGCGCGCGGGACTTTCTGGTCAGCGACGATTTCACGGTCCCCATGGACATGGATGTCCTCGCGGTTTACCCGCACGCTCACTACCTGGGCCATCTGCTCGAAGGCTATGCCACGCTTCCCGGCGGCAGCCGCAAATGGCTCATTCGAATTCCCGACTGGGACGCGAACTGGCAGGCGGTGTACCGTTACACGGCGCCGGTGTTCCTGCCGAAAGGAAGCGTGGTCTCGATGCGCTTCCACTACGACAACTCCGACGGGAATCCGAGAAACCCCAATCACCCGCCCAGGCGCGTTCTCGGCGGCAATCAGGCCACCGACGAAATGAGCCATCTCTGGTTGCAGGTGCTGCCGCGCGGCGCCGAGGACCGCCGCATGGAGCTGCAGGAAGCGATCATGCGGCATCGCCTGGACAAGTATCCCGGAGATTTCTCGGCCCACTTCAATCTGGGTGCGCTTCAGCTTGCCCAGGGGAATGCGGCCGAGGCCATTCTCCATCTGCGCAGCGCGGTGGCGGCGCGGCCCGACCAGCCCGTGGCGTTGAACAGCCTGGGCGCGGCGCTGCTGGCGGCGGGAAATGCACGCGAGGCGGTGGACACGTTTGAACGGGCGCTTCGATCGAATCCGCGGTATACGAACGCGCGGTACAACCTCGCTAACGCGCTCGCGAAAGGGCAGCAGTGGGAGCGGGCCGCGGAGCAGTTCCGGCAAGTCCTCCACGAAAGCCCGGACGACGCCGGAGCCGGGCAGCATCTGGGCGAGGTGCTGCGGCTTTGGGGCGACGATATGGCCGCGGCGGGGCGCATGGAGGATGCAGCTTCGTGCTATCGCGAGTCTCTGCGCTTCCGCGAGGACGACGAGACCCTGCATAACGATCTCGGCACGACACTGGCGAAGCTGGGCCGTTTCCGGGAAGCCGCCCAGGAGTTCGAAACGGCCCTGCGCCTTGATCCGCTCCTGGACACAGCCAGACGCAATCTGCAGGCAGCCAGAGAAATGCTGGAGCGGACCGGCACGCCGGGGGCAATCCGGTAGTGACGGCCCGGCATCCTTGCGGTCAACCCTACCGAATGGGCCCGCGCGTCCTCCAGACCATACGAAAACCGCTGGGAACCGCTAAAGTCGTGCCGCCGACGAAGAAGGAAGCCACGCCGGGCAGCTCAGGCAGGGTGATGGTTTCCTTCCTGGACTGGACCCCAGCCCGATCACGGACGAGAACCTGTTCGGAAAGTGTCGGCCGGATTCGTGGGTTTTTATCAATTCGCAGAAGATCGGCGTAGAACGGGAGTAATTCGCCGCGCACCTCCACTTGCGTAAACTCAAGTCCCACGATGAAGGCGCCACCCTCCTGGTATCGCTCAAGGCGTCGAACTCTTCCCCGGACCACAGAGCCATTTGGAATCAGGATCTTCCCCTTGCGTAACACGTCACCGGATACTTTTCCCTCGATCAGCGTGCCAACCGTGTCCTCGTCTGAAATCGGCGTTGTGAGTTGCACGGCGATCAGCAGCAAGGCTGGAACGGCTTTGCCGGCGGCATCCGGGGAGGAGGGGACTGGAGGCGATCCCGATGGCAACGACTGCGGCGGCGCCGAATCGAAGCGGATTTCGCTTTGCGCTGAATACGCACGGCAGTGGTAAACTCAAGGCGGTTGTAGCTCTCCACACCCGTGGCTTCAAGCAGATGCGAATCGGCCTGTTGTGCCAGCAGCACGTCGTGGTCGCCGATCCGCATACGAGCATAGTTCACGTTCGTACTCGCCTCCTCCAACGGCAGGTACGGTGGGATCTCATCGGCGCGAGACTCCAAACGGATGAGATCCAGCGATTGCGGGTCCACCCAGAACGAACCTTCCTCGCTAACCATGCCGTCACCGCCGGGGATAGAGATCCGCAATGCCTCCCGCAGGCGTGGCAGTCGAAAATCATATCTGACGGCCGTCCGGCCGCCGACGGTTTCCTCGCCACGGTACGTGAAACTGGCTTCCGCGAGGACGTTGTTCAGAGTCGACGCAAATGCGCCGTTTCCTATCATTCCGCTGCCAATGAACGCGACGGGATTGTCCACGCTCAGGTGCCGGCCGCCGGGCGAGCCGTACCATTCCCGATGATCGCTATAGACGATTTCGAGCCGGACCGTGTCCACCGCCGTCAGTTGCCCGTGAGATGGCGGGGAAGAACCGGAATCGTTGCGGAAGCGGGAGATGGTCTCCAAACATGTGTAGTTTGGTATGTGAGAGAGTTCCTCCCGCATATGAGACTTGATGCGCGCCAACATCAGCACTTCCGGTGCGAGATCCTGCGCGGCCCCGACACAGGCCAGCATCAATGAAGCCCTGGCAATTCTCCACAACCTCATCGGAGCACCTGTCACTCCGCCGAACGCAGCCGGATGTTCTGGGGCATGAAGCGCAAATACTCCTGGATGGTGCGGCAGCTTTCCGCATCCTGGCCGGCTTTCTTGTAGAGCCGGGCCAGCTCCAGATATGGGTCCGGCCGAGAGGGGTCCAGTTGAACGCTACGCCTCAGCTCCTTGACTGCCTCATCCATTTTGCCGGAGCGCCCAAGCGCGGCTCCCAGACAGTAAGCATACCGCGCGTTAGAGGGTTGCTGCGCCGCAGCGCGGGCGAACATGGGGCAGGCCCGGATAGTCCTGTTGCGGCAGCATGGATGCCAGGTCGGCCTCCACGGGAGGATCGCGCTTGGGGTCCGGCGGCAATTGCGAAGGATCTCATAGGCCCGCCGCAGGTTCACGCGCCGGCTTGGCGTTCAGCAGTTGCACCGGCAGGACCGCCTATGTGAGCAGTCCCCGAGAACACAAGAATCCTTGCATGCCGACCAGAATCGCGGCGGAAGTGCATCAGCTTAACTACTCGGGTGGTGTGCGCCGCGGAAGCCCTGATCGCGATCGGCTCTGCCGACAGGTTTTCAGCGCATCCCCCTCCACGGATTGCTTGATCATCGGTGCAGGTCCCTGATCCACGGCGACGTAACATGCTTGACGACTTCAGGTAACACCGCCAAAACACTCCGTTCATGTTTGTCACGTGTTTGTCGCAAGCTGGTGCCGGCAGTCATATTCCCCCGGGAAGAGGCTCCGCACCGGATGGAAGCGTCTGGCGCACCCTGTTGAAGAACAAGAGGAATGGCGCAGTGACCCCACCCGCCGGTGCTGCTGTTCGTCCCGAATGATCGGTAACACTCGAATCCGGATTTGTTTGGTCGTTTTTAACTAGTATTTCTCCACTAGCTGGGAGAGACTTTCCGTCGTGGTGCGAGTTGTGACTGGATGCTTGCGAGATGCGATGTGCAGCCAGGCTTCCAAGAGGAGAAGACTATGGTTGGTTTACGCGAGCGGGGCATGTTCCCCCTCCTTTTTTTCTGCGCCCTGCTGTTCTGGCTCGGCGTGAAGGCAAACGCTCAAGAGGCTTTCGGCACCATGCTCGGCACGATTACCGATCCGTCCGGTAGTGCCGTATCCAATGCCAAAGTCACCATTTCAGATGTGGATAAGGGGACGCAATTCGTGGTCACTACGGACGCGTCCGGCAACTACGAAAAGCGTCAGTTGATTCCCGACGCCTACAAAGTGACCGTTGAGGCCGCCGGATTTCAAAAGGTCGAATCCGACCGCATAGCGGTGCGGGTCGACGAGGTGGCGCGTTATGACGCATCGCTCAGGGTAGGCGATGTCAATACCACGGTGGAGGTTTCCGCAGCAGCCCCGCTGCTCCAGTCCGACCGGGCCGATGTCGCGCAAACGTTCACAACGGCGGAAATCAACGATCTGCCGAATATCGGGCGCAACATGCAGTCCATGGAGTTGCTGGAACCGGGGTCGGCAAAGCTCGGCTGGCAGCACGCCGCCGACGAGAATCCGCAGGGAAGCGTCCAGATGGTGGTCGACGGCCAGTTGTTCTCGGCCATGGGCTACGAGCTGGACGGAACCACGAACCAGGATCCCATCCTGGGCATCATCGTGATCAACCCCACGTTCGATTCCATTTCCGAAATGAAGGAGGCGCTGCAGAACTTCGATACCGAACACGAGTACGTGGGCGGTGGCGTTGCGTCCTACTCCACCAAGTCCGGCACCAACGAGTTCCATGGCGACGCCTTCGAATACCTGCAGCTCAATACTCCGGGTTTCACCACCGAGGCCGAGAATCCCTTCGTGGGACTGCCGGCCGCCCTGTACCGCCAGAATCAGTTCGGCGGCTCGATCGGCGGACCGATCAAGAAAAACAAGCTGTTCTTCTTCGGCGATGCCCAGTTGAACCGGGAAGCGCAGGGTGGATCTCTGGTCACCAGCGTGCCCGACGCCCTGAATCGCACGGGCAATTTCAGCGACTGGCTCGCCTACAACGCCAACTACCAGATCTACGATCCGACCACCGGGAACCCGGCCACCGGCGTGGGACGCACCCCCTACCCGGGCAACATCATCCCGACCCACGACCTCAGCTCGCAGGCCCTGGCGCTTCTCCAGTATTTCCCCATGCCGAATACGCAGCAGATTGGCGGCGCGCCCTTCGTGAACAACTACGCGGTGAACGGCGACGTGGCAGTCACGGGAAATCAGTGGAACACTCGCGAGGATTACTACCTGAACGACAGCAACGTGATCTTCGGCCGTTACAGCTACGCGGGCTACACCGAATCGGCGCCGGGCGCCTTCGGTCTGGAGGCCGGCGGTCCGAATTTCGGCAACTACTCGGGCAGCTCGTCGTCTTCGGACCAGAGCCTGGCCCTCGGCTGGACGAGTACGATCAACCCCACCATGGTCAACGAATTCCGATTAGGCTGGATGCAATATCACGTCTTTGACGTGCCCAACGGCTACGGCACCGATCCCGCCACCCAGGCCGGCATCCCCGGACTGAACCTCGACAAGACCTACACCTCCGGCATGCCGTACTTCGACATTCCCTCGTCGAACGATGCCTTCCAGCTCGGTTACGCTCTGGGGGTCAATCAATGCAACTGCCCGCTCACCGAGACCGAGCATCAGTTTCAGTTTGTCGATAACGTGAGCAAGACGATGGGCAAGCATACCTTCAAGTTCGGGGCGGACATTCGGCTTGCCCAGAACCTTCGTGTTCCCAGCGACAGCCACCGGGCGGGTGAGGTCTACTTCAACGGCGGCCTTACCGGCGACGTGCCCGCCGTGGGCCAGAACGAGTCGCCTGGCATCGGGTTGGCGTCATTCCTGCTGGGCGACGTGTCCAGCTTCGACCGGTTTGTCAGCAGCAGCACCAACGCATCGGAAACCCAGCCGCGGTTGTTCTGGTATGGTCAGGACGAATGGCGTCCGACACCGAAATGGACCATCAACATCGGCCTGCGCTGGGAGATGGTCTTCCCGGAAAGTGTGGCCGCCGGGAATGGAGCCACGTTTGACCCCGCCAACGGTTTGATGTACGTGTTCGGGGTGGGCGGCGTTTCCAGCCACGGGATCGAGACCATGAACTGGCACAACTTCGCGCCGCGAGTGGGTCTCGCCTATCAGCTCGATCACAAGACCGTCGTCCGGGCCGGCTATGGCTGGGCCTACGATCTGGGGACATTTGGTTCCACCTTCGGCCACAACGTGACACAGAATCCGCCGGTGCTGTCCGAGCAGAACATGTCGGCCCCGAACGGGTTTACCGACGTATTCAATCTGGCCCAGGGTCCCCCTTCCCTGACGCCGGTAACGGTCAGTACCAACGGAACCTTCCCGCTTCCGCTGGATGTCACTCCGAAGTATCGCCCGGCCACCATTACGTTGCCGACAACTTACCTGTACAATATCGCTATCCAGCGGCAGGTAAGCAACCGGGTGGCGGTGACGGCCGCGTATGTCGGAAATGCGAACCGGCACGGGTTCCTCGGAACCGGCCAGAACTTCAATTCCAATGAGCCGAGCTTTAGCCCCGGAGTCTCCAACACGAACCTCGAGAAGCCGTTCTACAACAGTTACGGCTTTACGCAGAGCCTCTCCTACTACTGCGATTGCTTCAACGAGGAGTACAACTCGTTCCAGGGCACTGTCAAGGTGAGCGCCTGGCAGGGCTGGACAATGCAGGGCAGTTACACGTACCAGCGGCAGTGGGGCGATGGCTGGGCCTACGACACCAGCTATTACGTCCTCTATGATCGCGCCGCCGGCGCAGGCTACACCGCCATGTTGCCGCGCCAGCAATGGACCTTCGCGCAGACCTATGAGATACCGTTCGGCCACGGCCGGCAGTACGGGTCCAGCGTGAGCAAGCCCATCGATTTCGTTCTCGGGGGCTGGTTGTTGAGCGGCGTCACCACTTACTACAGCGGATTCCCATTCAGTCCATCGCTCGAGAACTACGGGTCGCAGGGCGGCCAGCCGAACGACGGCCCCAACAACCGGCCGGATATCGGCACCGGAAATCCGTACTCCGGGGCGCAGGGGAACCGCAAGCAGTGGTTCGTCGGTGGGATCGGCACAACCTTCCTGATTCCGGCCGCGAACACATTCGGCAACTACCCTATCGACACGTTGTTCGGTCCCCACTTCATTCAGCAGGACCTCAGCATGGCCAAATCGTTCGCTATCACCGAACGAATCTCGTTCCAGTTGAAAACGGACGCCCGGAACGTGTTCAACCACACCAATCTCGGGCTGCCAAACGGGGACGTACAAAGCCCCAGCGCCGGCCAGATTACCGGGCTTGCGGCCGGCGCCTATATGCGCAGTTTGCAGTTCTCCGGAACCATCCGGTTCTGAGGAGATAACTCCATCGAAGCCGGCAGGGCGCCGACCCTGCCGGCTTTCTTTGTGCCCCCGGGTATTCACCGCCATACTGCAGTCGGGAGAAACCAATGAGTAACTGGAGAAGCGGAGTACTGGGCGTGTGTGCCGCCCTGGCCGCGATTACCGTAGTACCCGCGCAGAACGCTACCCCGGCGAAGACGAACGAGGCCTGGTGGAAACACGCCGTCATCTACGAGATCTATCCGCGCAGCTTCGGAGACACCAACGGGGACGGGGTGGGCGACCTGAACGGCATCACCAGCCACCTCGACTATCTCGCCGACCTCGGAGTGGATGCCATCTGGATCGCTCCGTTCTATCCGTCGCCCCAGGTGGACTTCGGCTACGATATCTCGGACTACAACGCCATCGACCCGCAGTATGGAACGATGGCGGACTTCGACCGTCTCGTAGCCGAGGCGAAGATGCGCAATATCCGCGTGGTTACCGATCTGGTGCTGAATCACACCTCGGATCGCCACCCCTGGTTTGTCGAATCCCGGTCGTCACGGACTAATCCGAAGGCCGACTGGTACATGTGGCACGACGGCAAGGCGAATGGCCAGCCACCGAATAACTGGCAGTCGGATTTCGGGCATTCGGCCTGGCAGTGGGATCCAGAGCGTGGGCAATACTACTACCACATGTTCTACAAAGAACAGCCCGACCTGAATTGGTACAACCGCGACTTGCGCAACGCCGTATACGACATGGTGCGCTTTTGGATACGGCGTGGCGTCTCCGGTTTCCGGCTGGACGCTATCACCACGCTCTTCGAAGATCCCGAGTTGCGCGATGAACGATTGCTCCCCGGCGTAAGCGCGTTTGGAGATCCCGTGGTTGGGCACGAGTACACCGACAACCTGCCCAAGGTTCACGAAGTGCTGCGCGAGCTGCGGCAGGTCACGGACGAGTTTACGGATCGCGTACTGATCGGCGAAACCTATCTTCCCAACGTCCAGGAACTGGTTAAGATGTACGGCGCGAAAAACGACGAGCTGCAGCTTCCCATGGACACGCAGTTGGGCTTCCTCAATCATCTGTCCGCGGACGACTTCCGCAACAAACTTCGAGACGCGGAGCTTGCGCTGAACGGGAACACCCCGCTGTTTGTCTTCGACAATCACGACAACCCCCGGAGCTGGAACCGTTACGGCGACGGCGTACACGATGCCGCCATTGCCCGGCTGATTGCCACTCTGCTGCTGACGCCGCGTTGCGTCTCGTTGATGTACTACGGCCAGGAACTTGGCATGGACAATAGCGATCCGAAGCGCAAGGAGGATGTGCGCGATCCCATCGGCATCACTGGGTGGCCGAAGGAAAAAGGCCGCGATGGCGAGCGCACGCCCATGCAGTGGACCGCCGATACGAACGCCGGCTTCAGCACAGCGGCGAAAACATGGTTGCCGGTGGCCCCCGACTACCCGACTCGCAATGTGTCCGTGGAGCGTAGCGATCCCGATTCGCTTTTCAATTACTACAAAGCGTTGATCCGTCTGCGCAGGGACAACAGCGCGCTTCGTGATGGCGATTTCGCTCTGGTGAACGAGACGGACCACAACGTGCTCTCGTATCTCCGGCGGGCCGGCGACGGCACGGCCGTCCTGGTGGCCCTCAATCTCAGCGCGAAGCCGCAGACCGTGAGCTTCAACCTGGAACCTCAGGGGCTGAACGGCAGACGCGCGTCGACCCTGCTCAGTTCTTTCGGGAAAGCCGGCCAGCCGGACGACTTGAACAACGTCGTGCTGCCGGCTTACGGCTCCTGGATCGGCCAGATTCGTTAGGCGGGTGACATTCCGCACGCGACCGCCGGAGCGGCGGAGGACCCGCGGAGGAACCGTTGGGGTTGACGGCACAATGGGCAGCGCAGACGCATGAGACAGGCACCGCGGCGCGGGGACACCGGGATCGGCATCCCGGTGGAGAAGCAGATCCTTGTCTTCGAGGCGTTCCGCCAGACGGATGGCGCCACCGCGCGAAAGTACGGCAGCAGCGGGCCTCGCGATCTGCTCGGGGCTGGTCGCACTCAGGGGTGGCGACATCCTTGTGGAGAGCAAACCGGGCGAGGGAAGTACCTTCTCCAATGACCGAGAAGCGTATCAGCAGACCGTCGTCTGGCGCCGACGGAGCGGACTCCGCTACATCGACCGCGACTTCAACCCAACCCTTCGCGGTGAACCTGATGGCATTCCCAATGAGATTCAGAAGCACCTGACATACGCGCGTGTAATCGCCCAGCACGAGCTTCGGCACGCGTCGTGCACGGAATTTTGCCCGCGCTATCCGCTGGGTCATCCCATCGAACCGCATCGCGCCATGCGGCGTTCTCGAATGCAAGATTGATTTCGGCCCCGGCTACCGCATCTATTTTGGCAAGGACGGCGCGCCTTGTGATCCTGATCGGTGGCGGGACCAAAAAACGGCAGGACAACGACATTGCAGCGGCTCAGGTGTGCTGGGCCGATTACAAACGGAGGAAAAAACATGCCCCTCACCCATGACTTCAAGGAGACCATCCGGGCGCGGGCGCAGCGCGAACCGAAATTCCGGCAAGCGCTCTTGCGCGAGGCCGTGGAAACTATCTCGCCGGCGACCTCGAAACCGGAAAGTCCGTGTTGCGCGACTACGTCAACGCAACCATCGGATTTCAGGCGCTCGAAGAGCAGACCGGCATTCCCGTCAAAAGCCTCATGCGTATGCTGGGGCCAAAGGGCAGCCCGTCCGCAGCCGATCTTTCCAGCATCCTCACAGTCCTGCAAAAAACCGAAGGCGTCCACTTCGAGCTTTCGTTGAGGCGATAAGCCCCCCCCGGTGTTTGCGACATCGGCCCATTCGGGCTGGAAAACGAGATGCTGCATTTGCGCTTCCCGGTGGATCACCGAGGCGCGCGCCGCTGCGTTCACACGCCCGAGTTCAAGCAGGCCGAGAAGCAGTTCGAGGGCTACCAGCAGGCCCGGGAAATATTGAAGCGGCTGTAGGGCCGTCGCTTCGGTCCTGGTCCGATGCGCCGCGCTTCCGCGGGTCGGCTGCGCGGCCGGTGGAACTTCCCACGCGCGGCTCGCGGTCCTTTGCCCACTTCTGCGGCTCGGAAAGCCCGCTTGACGTACCGCCTGAATTGCTGCGGCAAGCTGACGCGCTCTTTGCCGTTCTGACTGCCAACCCCGAACTCTTAGAGGTTGGCCGCAGCTACGGACTACGGCTCGGAATGTCGCCTTTGTTGGCGGTGCTGCTGGTTGCGGTCGCAAAACTTACGCTTTGTGGAACACGGCGGCGCGAGTGACAATCGAGAACATGGGGTGATATGATCCGAGTGAGGAGCCACCCCGGAAGCTGAGGGTTACCCAGCGCTCCACCTCGTTTCACAAAGTTTTGCAGCGTCGACGAAAAGCCCAGAAACTGCCGATTCCAGTGTTGTATAACTCGGTCGCGAAATAGGCCCAAAGGACCCTCCCAGCGGCCCGGCCCCTGAAGCTCGGTAGCGTTGCAAAACTCCGTTGCAATAGTCAGGCAATCCACATCAGCATAGCCGCCGGGCCGTAAAAGCAGCCTACGCTCGGCGACCACAAGGCCGTCGTACCACAAAGCCGACAATTCCCGCCAGGCCATCGTCATCCAACCGCCGATCTACGCCGCGCTGTCAGCCCTGACCACTGAGACCTTCACGCGATAACCCAGAGACGCCAGGATGCGAATCAGAAGGTCGCTCGACACATGTTCGAGATCGTCGTTCAGGATCGCGGTCACCCTGGTTCGCGAAGTGCCCGCCCGCTTCGCGATTTCCGCGTGCGTCATCTTCTGCCGTCGCGCGACTTCCTTCAGCCGCTTCACCAGAACATGCTGAATCTGCCATTCCCTGGCCGCGCCGTGGGAAAGTCCCAGCGCGGCAGCCAGTTCATCCGGCGTTGCTGCTACAACCGTTTTGGTTTTACCCACTGAGAAGCTCTTTCAAGCGTTTCCCGGTCAACTCGATTTACCGGGATGAGCGGCCCGAAACGACTCGCGCCGATGACGACGCAGCACCTCGCGTTCACTCTTCTGTAGCGGCCGCTCCGCATGTCGCGGGACCTGCCGGTCGGCCCGGGCGGCGTCAGGATCACCACCCTACCCCGCCAGCTCCTCGAACTGCGTGATCCGCACTTCCCGATTCTCGAACACCGCGCGGATTTCGAGCCGGCCGCCCAGTGCTTCAACATATTCAGCCAGTGTGCTCACACAAATGTCCGACCGATGCTCAATCTTCGAGACCTCTCCCTGATTCACGCCCAGCACTTCGGCCAGTTGCACCTGCGTCATCTCTCGCGCCTTTCGCAATTGATCGAGCGGCATAGCCGCCAGACTCTTCTGAAATCTCTCCTCAAGCCTCCGCTGCCGGTCAGCCGGCATCGCTTTCACTAGCTCACGAAAATTACGAGTGGGCATCAGATATACCTCCCTCCTTCCTGAGCTCCGCCAAGTGCCGTTCAAAGAGCCGGTCTGGGGCCGGCACACACTTCTCATACCAGCGATCATCGCCAGTCTTGTCGCCGCCGAGCAGGAGAATCGCTGAGCGGAGCGGGTTAAATGCATAGAGTGTCCGCAGCGGCCGCCCGGCGCTCTGGGTCCGCAACTCGCGCATCTGCGGATAGCGGGAACTGCCGACTTTCGAACTGTGCGGGAAACCGAGCGCCGGACCGAATTCCATGAGATGCCGAACCGAGTGCGCCACATCGTCCTGTTGTCCCTCGGAAAGGGCGTCCCACCAATCTCGGAACTCATCGGTGAACTCAACTTCCCACGCCACACCCTTAGTATGCCATATACAGAATACTCACATTCACAACACCAACCTCCAGCCAAACCACCACGTTACCCGCCCATCCGCATCCACCCGCGCTACCCTGGGACCACCTATGGCTACACAGGCACAATTTCACGCCAACCGCAGAAACGCCCAGGCCAGCACCGGCCCGCGCACGCCGGAAGGCAAAGCCGCCTCCAGCGCCAACGCCACCAAACACGGCCTTTCCGCGGCTTTCCGCGTCCTTCCCAACGAAAATCAGGAGGAATTCGACGGCTGAATCGGCGAATACCACCGCACTTTCAAGCCCACCAATGCCTACGCGCGCTTCCTGATCGAGGAAATGGTCGGTCCCGCCGGCCCAGCCGACGCCGACTCCCGCATCGTCTCCACGCTCCTCCACAACACCGCCGGTTCCCTGCTCGTTCTGCAACGTCACGCCGCGGCCGCCGAGCGCTCCGGCTACCGCGCCCTGAAACAGCTCCTGGCGCTGCGCAAACTGGAGGCCCACGCCGCCCGCCATCGCGCCCAACAAAACGAAGCCAATTCCCGCGCAACCCACGGCAAACACGACCCACCCGAACCGCCCGCCCAGCCCGGTTTTCCTCCCTTTATTCCCCTTACTCCCTCCAGTCCCACTCCGCCCACTGCGCTACCCTGAGTCCATGCCCCTCCCCGAGTCCTTTTTCGGACGGAAATTCGCCATCGCCACCGGCGATCTGGAGGGCTGGCTGGCCGTGGCGCTCGCCTCCGGCGGCGACTACGCCGACCTCTACTTCGAATACCTGGCCACCAGCAGCATCGGCATGGACGAATCCATCGTCAAGAGCGCCGTGCAGGGCATCTCCCTCGGCGTGGGCGTGCGCGTCATCTCGGGCGAAAAAACCGGCTACGCCTACAGCGACAATCTCAGCCCCGAAAGCATCCGCAAGGCCTGCCGCGTGGCCGCCATCATCGCCGTCGGCCCCTCGAAAGTGGATAAGACGTCGCTCGACGAAGGCCGCCCTGCCCACAATCTCTACCCGGTCCTCACCGCACCCACCGAGACCACTCTCGCCGAGCGCGCCGATCTGGTGAAACGCGCCGATGCCGCCGCCCGCGCCTGCGACCCCCGCGTCGTCCAGGTGCAGGCCTCTTGGGTGGACAGCCTGCGCCACGTCCTCGTCGCCACCAGCGACGGCTCCATCACCACGGATCGCCAGCCCATGGCCCGCATCGGCGTGCGCGTTCTGGCGCGCGAAAACGGCGGCCGTCCGCAGAGCGGCTTCTCGGGCGGCGGAGGCCGCATCGGCCTCGACAAATTCACCGGCCCCAAAAGCCCGGAAGCCTTCGCCAGGGAGGCCGCGCGCCAGGCCATCGTGCAGTTGGAGGCGGTGGAAGCGCCGGCCGGCGAGATGACCGTCGTCCTCGGTCCCGGCTGGCCCGGAGTTCTTCTGCACGAAGCGGTGGGCCATGGCCTCGAGGCCGACTTCAACCGCAAGGGCGTCTCCGCCTTCTCCGGCCGCATCGGCCAGCAGGTGGCCAGCGAGATCTGCACCGTGATGGACGACGGCGCCATGGAGCATCGCCGCGGCTCGCTCAACGTGGACGACGAAGGCACTCCCACGCGCCAGAATCTGCTCATCGAAAAAGGCATCCTGCGCGGCTATCTCGCCGACAAGCTCTCCAGCCGGTTGCTCGGCCAGACCAGCACCGGCAACGGCCGCCGCGAGAACTACCAGAACATCCCCATGCCCCGCATGACCAACACCTTCATGCAGGCGGGCGAAAGCGACCCCGCCGACATCGTGCGCTCCGTGCCCCGCGGCCTCTACTGCGCCAACTTCGGCGGCGGCCAGGTGGACATCACCAGCGGCAATTTCGTGTTCGCGGCCTCCGAGAGTTACCTCATCGAGAATGGCCGCATCACCCGCCCCGTGCGCGGCGCCACGCTCATCGGCAACGGCCCGGAAGCGCTGAAACACGTGAGCATGGTGGGGCACGATCTCAGGCTGGACGAAGGCGTCGGCATCTGCGGCAAGGAAGGCCAGAGCGTGCCCGTCGGCGTGGGCATCCCCACCATCCGCATCGACCGCATGACCGTCGGCGGGACCGCCGGAGCAATTCGGTGACGGGCACCGAATTCCCGCACCGTAGAGCCGCTAAGAACACGACACTGGTTGCTGCGGAATCTCGGTGCCCGTCACCGAATTGCCTGGAGTCCAGGAAATGATCGACCCCGGCATCGCCGCTCGCACCGTCCGCCTGGCCGTGGAACGCGGGGCCACCGGCGCCGAATGCACCGTCTCGGAAGGCGACGAGTTCACCGCGCTGGTGCGCATGCGCTCGCTGGAGACGCTGAAGGAGGCGGGCTCGCGCGCCGCCGGATTGCGTGTGCTGGTGGGCAGGCGCTCGGGCTCGTCTTACACGTCGGATCTGTCTGACGAGGGCCTGCGCTGCCTGGTCGCATCGGCTCTGGAGATCGCGGCCATCAGCACCGAGGACCCCTCCGCGGGCATGCCCGACGCCGCCGAGTTGGGCGCGCTCGCGGGCGACCTCGCGCTGTATTCGGACGACGTCGCCCGCCTCGAAAGCGCCTGGAAGATTCGCCAGGCCATGGACAGCGAAGAGGCTGCGCTCGCCTCCGACACGCGCATCGTCAACTCCGAAGGCGCGTCCTTCGATTCCCACACCGGCTCGCGCGTCTTCGCCAATTCTCTGGGCTTCCGCGGCGCTTACCGGACCTCGAGCTGCTCGCTCAGCGTCACCCCCGTGGCCCGGGAAAACGGCAGGCTGGAGCGCGACTTCTGGTACACCGTGGCGCGCACTCCCGCGGCTCTGGAGCCCGCCGTCGAAGTGGGCCTTCACGCCGCCAGACGGGCCCTGCGCCGCCTCGGCGCGCGCAAGGTGGCCACTGCCAAAGTCCCGGTGGTCTTCGATCCGGAAGTCGCGCGCAGCCTGCTGGGCCACGTTTTCGAGGCCGTCAGTGGCGATTCCGTCTGGCGGCACGCTTCGTTCCTGGCCGATAAGCTGGGCCAGCAAATCGCCCCCGAACACGTCACCATCGTCGATGATGGAACCATCCCCGGTCTGTTCGGCACCTCCCCGTTCGACGACGAAGGCGTCCCCACGCGCCGTACCGTGGTGGTGGAGCGCGGCGTTCTCAAGAGCTGGCTGCTGAACTCCTACACCGCCCGCAAACTGGGCCTGAGGACCACCGGAAACGCCGCGCGCGGTCTCACCGGAAACGCCGGCGTGGGCCGCGGCAACTTCTTCCTCGAAGCGGGTGCGCAGCCGCCGGCCGAACTGCTCCGCGGCATCCGCCAGGGCCTCTACGTCACCGAGCTGATCGGCCAGGGAGTCAACGTCGTCAATGGCGATTACTCGCGTGGCGCCGCCGGCCTCTGGATCGAGAACGGCGAATTGGCATATCCTGTCTCTGAGATCACCATCGCCTCCAATCTCGCCCGGATGCTGTCAGGCATCCTGGCTGTCGCGAACGACCTCCGGTTTCGCGGCTCCACGGCTTCGCCAACGCTGGTGATCGAGGAGATGACCGTCAGTGGGAAATAAATCCACGTTAATCGTCGCACTGCTCCTGGCCCTCGCCGGCTGCACGCCGCCCGCAACCAGCGTTACCCCGCTCACGCCCGAAGCCAAGGAATACGTCCGCTACCTCGACCTCTCCGGCGTGCAGATGAAGTCCACCGAGACCTACCTGAAGCAGACCGTCACCGAGATCGAGGGCAACATTCAGAACCAGGGAAACCGGGCGCTGCAGTCGGTGGAGATCGTTTGCGTCTTCTACGACGCGTACGGACAGGTGGTGCTCCGCGAGCGCGTGCCCATCGTCAGGAGCGCCCTGAAGCCTGGCGCCACGAAAGCTTTTCGGCTGGCTTTCGACAACATCCCCGAAAGCTGGAACAAGCAGATGCCCAGGCTGGTGATCGCCGCGATTACCTTCGCGTGATGCCCACGCTGCTGCTGGTGGACGACGATCCCGATCAGCTCGACGTGCGCACGATGGTGCTGGAGCGCGCCGGATACAAGGTTCTCGTGGCTGACCATGTGGCCGCCGCGCTGGAGCATCCCGAGTTCGACCTCGTCGTCATGGATCTTGTCCCGGACGGCCTCAGCCTGATCGCATCCATCGGATCGCGCGTGCCCATCATTGTGCTCACCGGAGCCGCCGGCGTGGACAACCTGCCCGTTGCGCGCGTGCTCCGCAAGCCCTGCCGCACGCACGTGCTGCTGGAGACGATCGCCGAGTTGGTGTAAGTGGATATCACGGTCAAAGTCACACCGAAGAGCTCGCGCACGGAACTGGTGGGCAAACTCGCCGACGGCACCTGGAGAATCAAGGTGGCCGCCGCGCCCGAAAGAGGCAAAGCCAACCGCGAGCTGTGCGCCTTCCTGGCCGATCACTTCGGCGTCCCGCAGAGCCGCGTCCGCATCCTCTCCGGAGAGACATCGCACGTCAAGCGTGTGCGCGTCGACGTCTGATCTACGGCTTTGGCGGCGCCACGCCCGAGGAGGCGATATCGGAGACCGCTTTCCAGGACCCGTCGGCGGCTTTCTTGTATGTGGTCACGTAGCTGCCCGAATCGCGGATCGGCTTCTTTGTCGCGGGGTCGGTCACGGTCAACGCGTAGGAACCCTGCGTCCACCCGACATCGCCGGAGCTGGCCACCTCCACGCGCGTCGCCTGGAACTTCAGGGAGAGGTTCGAATCAGCCACCATTTCCTTCAACGCCGCGTGAATGGCTTCACGGCCGACCACCGGCGGACCGCCGGGAGCGATCAATGCAGCGTCGTCCGCATAGTGCGCCACGACCTTCTCCAAGTCCCTGGCTGCGTACTCCTTGTTCCACCGAGCCTCGTTGTCTTTGAGCGCCTGAACATCGGCGCTGGTGTCATGTGTGCATCCCGCCAGCAGCGCCATCGACAGGCAGGCGGCGGCAAGTCCTGATCTCATCGTTCCTCCTCCTCGTACAGGTACGGCGATTCCAGCATTTTGGATGATTCACGCGCGCTGGCACTTCGGACAATAGTGCGTGCCGCGCCCACCCAACACGATTCGCCGGATCGGCGCACCACACCGCTCACAAGGCTCACCCTCCCGTCCGTAAGCCAGCAAGTGCTGCTGATGACCGCCCTTCCGCCCTTCGTCGTACACGTAGTCGGAAATGGACGAGCCCTTGTTGGCGATAGCGGCGCGCAGCACGTCAACGATGGCTCCATGCAGCCGTCGCGCGCGCACGCGGCTGAACCTGGCCGCATCCGCGCGTGGATGAATGCCCGCGGCAAACAGCGCTTCGTCGGCGTAGATGTTCCCCAGCCCGCGCAGGAAAGCCTGGTTCAACAGCAGCGGCTTGATCTGCGCGCGCCGCCGCGCCTTCAAACGCTCGATGAACTCCGCTTCGGTCACCGCCAGCGCGTCCGGCCCCAGTCGCGCCACCCGTTCCGGCAGGCCCTCGCTCCACTCGATGCGTCCGAACTGGCGCGGGTCGTTGTAGACCAGTTCCCCCTCGTCCAGTTCGAACACGGCGCGCGTGTGAGGCCCGGTCTCGCCATCCACGATGAGCCGTCCGGTCATGCCCAGATGGATCAGCAAATTGCCGCGGTCCAGCGCGATGACAACGAACTTGCCATAGCGCGCGACGCCGTGAATACTGCGTCCCGCGACGCGCCGGGCCAGCCGCGCGAAGTTCTCCCGCACCACGTGCTTTGAGGAAAACCGCGCGCTGACGATGCGCCGGCCGGTCAGCTTCGGCGCCACCGTGCGCACCACGGTCTCGACTTCAGGCAGTTCGGGCACTAGCGGCCATCAGCCTTCGGTAATCAGCTTTCAGCTTACACCTCGCTTGCCGGCCAATGACAGCCGATGCCGATCGGCTCTTCTTATCGCGCCGCGGCCGATGCCTGCTCGTACGTTTCAGCCATGAGCGCCGTATCGCCGAAATCGACGAACTTCGAAACCTTGCCGTTGCGGAAAGTGAAGAAGTGCGCGATCGGCGAATCGAAACTCTTTCCGGTCGACTTGACCCTCGCTGCGTACCGGCCGCTGGTGGCCACTACATCGCCCTGCGCGACGTACGTGTCGATGGTCAGCTTCTGGTTCTCCTGGGTACTGCCCAGGGCCTGAAAGAATCCCATAACCTCGGCCGGGCCGCGCCTGGTGCCGGCAAACGGAATGGTGGCCGGGCCGTCCAGGCTCCACTGCACGTCGTCGGTCAGCGCGCTCAAAATGGTCTGGACGTCGCCTCTGGCGAACGCCGCATACATGGCTTTGATGGTCTCGGTGTTCTGTTGCTCGTTCATGTTCTGCCTCCTGAAGCAAAGTACGCGGACGCCGCCGAAGCGGATGAGTCCTGGCCGATGAACCATCCGAAACCCGGCCGCAGCCGTATCACTTTACGGACTCGGGGAGCCGTTCCAGGTTATGCTGGTGATTCCGGCGATTGATAGTCTTCTCACCATCTCGATGAACGGCGAGAGCCACCTCCCGGATGCCGGCACAGGAGCGCAGCCAGCGCGTGCCCGGACGCCGCCGGCCGATCCCGCTCTGTCCGCCCTCGTCGCCGAAATGGCCCTCGGCAACCAGCATGCTCTCGGACGCCTGTACGACGAAACAGCACCGTCCCTGAACGGACTGCTTCTGCGCATTCTCGGCCAGCCCCAGGAAACGGAAGAGGCCCTGATGGACGTGTACATGAAGGCATGGAAGAACGCCGCCAGCTATTCGCCGGCACGCGGCGGCGTCCGAGCCTGGCTCGCCATGATGGCTCGCAGCATCGCCATTGACCGTATCCGCCGCCGGGCCACGCGGCTCGATGCCGCCGTTGCGCCGGAGAGGATCCCCGAGCCCGCCTCCACCGAAGCTTCACCCGAGGAGCAGACAGTGCAGGGAGAATGGCGAAGCGAGGTGCGGCGGGCCCTCGACGAACTGCCTCGCGAACAGCGCGAAGCGCTGACGGTCGCTTTTTTCGAAGGACTCAGCCACACCGAGCTGGCCGCGCGTCTGGGCCAGCCGCTGGGAACGGTAAAGAGCCGTGTGCGGGTGGGCCTGCTTCGTCTGCGCGAGATTCTGGAAGCCCGGAGGGCGGTATGAGCGCCTCAGAGAAGGACCGTCCGGCTGTGGATCGCGAGGAACAGGCCGCGCTGGCCGCTTTGACCATGCTGCCGGTGGCCGAGAGGGCCGGCGTGCCGCGCGATCTGGTTGAGGAGATGCGCGAAGCGGCCGCCCTGCTGGCAGAAGTGGTGGACCCGGTCCCTCCGCCGCCATCTCTGCGCAACCGGCTGCTCGCCGGCATCGCCAGTTACGAGTCGCTGAAACCCCTGGCCGACGTGCGCAGCCATGACGAGGACTGGATCGACTCCGGCATGCCCGGGGTGGACGTGAAGATCCTGTTCCGGGACCGCAAATCGCGCCGCACAACCATGTTGCTGCGCATGACCGCGGGTGCGCACCTGCCGGCGCACCGTCATCACGATGACGAACAGTGCCTGGTAGTTAGTGGCGACATCCGCTGGGGCGACATCGTTTATCGGGAAGGCGACTTTGTGGTGATGGGCAGAGACACCACGCACCCCATGGTGCACACCGTTGGCGGCAACATACTGCTGCTGGTGGCCGGCCACAACGAATACGTGCAAAGCTGAGGGGGATCTCGGGTACCTACTTTTGCAGCACCGTGCCGTCGGCGCTCAGCAAGACATGGTCACGACTCCGGAATCTGCGACCCTGGATGCTCGTGTCGCGAGACACTTTGCACGTGCGCAGCTTCCCGTTCTCGTAGAAATGCACTCCGGCGGTGCCGCCGAAGACGTCGGAGAAGAAGGAAGCCCGCATGCACGGAACGCCTTGCACGTCCTGGTCCGCGGCGAGCCAGCAGACCTTGAGTTTGCCGCTCGGGTAGAAAGCGGTGCTCCAGTCGTGTTCGCCGCCGCGGCACGTGTAGCCGTCGATCCGGGCATCGCGGCTGAGAAACGTGAAAGCCGGCTTGTCCTCCCGCAGAGAGATGGTCGAGCCTTCGGGAACGCGCGCCTCGCCGAACGCCGTCTCGCGCGAGACCTTGCACGAGGTCAGGCCGGTTCTTGCGACGTACGACGTCGTACCTCCGGCGCAAGGATACTCGTTGATAGCCGCAGCCGCCGAGCCCACGAATAGCACGATGGAAAGGAGCGAGATTGTTCTTGTCATGATCTACCCTCTGGTTGCCAGGACACGCGGCGAGAGCCGCGTTGTTGCCGTACCAGGCGAGAACGCGGCTGCCGCCGCGTGTCCTGCGCTACCCCAGCTCCACCGTCGCTTCCACGGTTTCCGGGTCGGCGCTGGGAATCAGGCGGAAGCCCAGCTTCTCCAGAATCCGCAGCATGGGCCGGTTCTCGTACAGCACGCTGGCGTTCAGCCGCGCCACCTTTTCGTCGCGCGCGAACTGAACCACGCGCTCCACCAGTTGCGACCCCAGCCCGCGCCCGTGCCACGCGTCGCTGATGATCACCGCCACCTCGGCGTCGTTGGCCAGCGGCGATCGCACCAGCCGCGCCACCCCGAGAATCTTCCCCTGGTTCTCGCCCACCAGCGCCATCTGCCGGTCGTAGTCGATGAAGCACATGCGCGTCAGCCGCTCGTGGGTGATGCGCTGGTCCAGCTTCATCCAGTGGAAATAGCGCATATACACGCTGCGCTCGGACAGCGTGTGGTGGAACTCCACCATGAGCGGCTCGTCCTCGGGCCGGATGGGCCGGATCACCACCGGGGTGCCGTCGTTGAGCTTCGACTCGCCCACGTAGCGGCTCGGATAGGGCCGGATGGAGGGCCGCGGCACGGTGTCCAGATCCACGCCGCGTGCGTACACCACCATGCGCGCGTCCAGCGCCACCAGGCGGTCGGGCATGGCCAGCAGCGGGTTGATGTCGATCTCGCGGATGGCCGGCTGCTCCACCACAAGCTGGCTGAAGCGCACCAGCAGGCGCTCCAGAGCTCCCATGTCCACCGGCTTGTGCCCGCGCACGCCCTGCAACGCCGTGTAGATGCGGGTTTGCTCCATCAGGCGTCGCGCGAGCGTGGTGTTGAGCGGCGGCAGGGACAGGGCGTGGTCGTTGAAGATCTCCACCAGATGGCCGCCGGCGCCGAACAGCAGCACCGGTCCGAACTGCGGGTCCACGGTGGCGCCGAGAATCAGCTCATAACCCGCCCGCGGAACCATGGGCTGCACGGTGACGCCCTGGAAATGGCCGGGCCCGGCCTTTTCGTCCACGGAGCGCCGAATGGTCTCGAAGGCGTTGCGCACGGCCTGCTCGTGGCGCAGATCGAGCTGCACGCCGCCGACATCGGTTTTGTGGGTGATCGATTCCGAGTGCAGCTTCAGCACCACCGGATAACCGGTCTGCCGGGCCGCCCGCACCGCGTCGTCCGCCGTCGCCGCTACCACGGTCTCGGCCACCGGAATCGAGTAGGCTTTCAGGATCTGCTTCGACTCCACCTCGGTCAGCACGGTGCGGCCGGACGAGCGCGCATGGTCGATAATGGCCGAGACCATGGCCCGGTCGATGGTCACGCCCGGCTCCTCGGTGAGGACCGGCGTTTCGTACAGGGCGCGCAGGTTGTAGCTGTATTTCCACATGTAGTGGAACGCGCGCACCGCCGTATCCGGGAACGGGAACGTGGGGATGCCGGCGCTGTTCAGCGCCATTTCCCCGGGGCTGGCATCGAGGCCGCCCATCCAACTGGCCAGAATCGGACGATGGTTCAGTTTCGCGAACGGGCGCAGAGCCTCGGCGACATCCACCGGGCTGGCCACGCCCTGCGGGGACATGATCACCAGCAGGCCGTCGCCATCGGGGTTTTTGGCCAGCGCCTCAACGGTTTTCACGTAGCGGTCCGCGTCGGCGTCGCCGATGATGTCCACCGGATTGTTGCGGCTCCAGTGTTTGGGCAGGAACTCGTTGAGCGCGGCCACGGTGGTTTCCGAGAGACTGGCCAGTTGGCCGCCGGCCATCAGCAGCGCGTCGGTGGCCAGCACGCCGGGCCCGCCCGCGTTGGTCACAATGAGCAGGCGCGGGCCTTTGGGGCGCGGCTGGCTGGACAGCACCTCGGTCATGTAGAAGATGTCGGAAATGCTGTTCACCCGAAGCACGCCACAACGGCGAAAGGCCGCGTCCAGCACGTCGTCGCTGCCCGACAGCGCTCCGGTGTGCGAGGCGGCGGCGCGCGCGGCCTGCTCGGTGCGGCCCGCCTTGATCACGATGATGGGCTTCTGCAGGGCCACTTCGCGGGCGGCGGAGAGGAAGCTGCGCGCGTCGCCCACCGATTCCATGTAGATGACGATACTGCGCGTCTTCGGGTCGTTCCCGAAGTAGTCGATCAGGCTGCCCCAGCCCACGTCCACCATGGAGCCGATGGACAGGAACGCGCTGAAGCCCACCTGCTCGCGGCGGCTCCAGTCGAGCACGGCGGCGCAGAGGGCTCCGCTCTGGCTGAGGAACGCCACGTTGCCCCGGCTGGCCATGGCCGGCGCGAAGGTGGCGTTGAATCCCGTTACCGGCCGCATGACGCCCATGCAATTGGGCCCAATCAGGCGAATTCCGGCGGCCCGCGCCTCGGCCAGCACCTCATCTTCCAGCCGCCCGCCCGCCGGCCCGGCCTCGCGGAAACCCGCCGAAACGATGATGGCGCCCTTCGCTCCGGCTTCCCCGCACTCGCGAACGATCCCGGGCACGGTGGCGGCGGGGGTGACGATGACGGCCAGCTCGATGGGCTCGGGAATCTCCGTGACGCCCGGATACGCTTTGATCCCCAGCACGCTGTGACGCTTCGGGTTTACCGGATAGACCGTGCCGCCGAAGGGACTGCTGATGAGGTTCCAGAGAATGGTGCGGCCCACGCTGTCCGGCCGCTCCGAGGCGCCGATGACCGCGACGGTCTTTGGGGAAAAGAAGAACTCAAGGACACGGCGTTCCGCGGTGGGCCGCCGGGTGATGAGATCGGTCTCGGTTTTGGTCAGCATCGGCGGGCTTCGCGCTATCGAAAACGCCCCGGCGCCCTTGTTCGCCGGCCTGCTCCAGAGAAGCGCAAAGTATCCGGCGGCGGGCCGCCACGCGGGCAACTCCGGCACGCCTCGCCGAGGCTCCGTTCTGCGCGAATTCCTCGGGAGACCGGCCGGAGCGCCGGCCGGCCCGCGGAAAGGCTCCTACTGGATAGTCTGACTCAAGATCCAGCCATGGTAAAGGTACACCGCGCACAGGCACAGGCCAAACACGACGGTAACCGCGGTAACGATCTTGCCCCAGTAGTCGATCTTCTCGAGGCGCGCCGCAATGGCCTCCTGGCGATCCTCGAAGGCCTTGTCGTCGACGTGGATCACTTCGTTCTCGTCTTTCGCCGCCATTTTGCGCATCGCGGCCAGAACCAGCACCGCGACCGCCATCAAACACCACACTACAACCAGTGGAATCATCTCTGACACCTCCTTCAGAATTCGTCCGGACTCGCGGCCGGAAAACGGTGATGGCACGCCCGGCACCGGTCCGTCCCGCTTCCACCCAGAATGGGGAGACCGGAACCGCGGCGAACTTGCGAATGCCTGCGCGACTGGGCGCCCACCGATCCCCTCTGGTCCCCGGTTTCCCTCCCGGGAGCGGGCCGCAACTGTCGCAGTTCCGCGGCGCTCACGGCCAGTTGCACCGTGTTGGGGGAATCGTCCTCGAAGACCACGTGGCGAATTCCCGCATTCCAGATGCGGGCCAGCCGGTCGGGGTCCTTTCGCGTGACGAGGACAAAACGGTCGGGCTGCTCGGCCGCGATTCCGATACGTTCCAGATGCTCGCAATCGAGGACGATAACGCCTTCGAGGGAGAGGTCCGGTTGATCCACCACCACGACGGTGTGCCTGCCCTCGCGCCGGAGGACGTTGCAGATGCTCTGCGCGCATGCTGCATCGCGAATCGCCACTTGCACGGTTTTCATGTTCGTATTTCCTGTTTCTGTGAAACCACGCACCTGGTCCGGGCGTACCTTCCGCGAAGGGGTTGTGCAATCCGGCAGCCAGACTGTCGTCAGGCGGGCAAAGTCACAGATCCGCAGCCACTTACGGCTACGCCGCTGGATTGGGGAGGGGGCAACTCACACAAGAAAGCGGACGTTTGGGGCAAATCACCCATTTCCCGGACGCAGCGCGTATAATGTAGGTTAAAGCCTGACTGCGGAGTACCCAGTGGCCAATTTGGACCCTCGCTGGCATCGCGCCGACGTTCTCGAAGCGGTCTTCGACCAGATCTCCGACGCGTTGTTCCTGTACGACAAAGACTCGCGCATTACGGGTGTGAATCAGGCTGCCCAGCGGCTGTTCGGAGTGAGCGCCGAAGAACTGGTGGGCAAACACTGCCGCGACGTATTCAAGTGCGGTCCGTGCGAGGGGGATTGCGCCATCAGCCAGGGCCTGGGGCCGGCGGCCTGCCTGCCCAGCGGCACGGTGCGGCTTCATACCGACAACGGCCGCGAGCGCATGGTGGTGATTCGCACCGTGCAACTCACCAACGGCAACGGCGAACTGGAAGGCGTCGCGGCCACGGTGAAGGACATTACCGAGGAAGCCGAGCCATCCAAGCGCCAGGTGATTGCCGAATCGCAGGCCATGCGCGAGGTGCTGGTGTTCGTGCGGCGGGTGGCCATCAGCGAAGCCACATCGATTCTGATCGAGGGCGAGAACGGCACCGGCAAGGACCTGATCGCCGCCACCATTCACTACCAGAGCCTGCGCCAGTCCGAGCCGTTTCTGGCCATCAACTGCGCGGCGATTCCCGAGACGCTGCTGGAGAGCGAGCTGTTCGGCTACGAAAAGGGCGCGTTCACCGACGCCCGGGCGCAGAAGCGCGGGCTGTTCGAGCTGGCCGATAAAGGCACCCTGTTTCTGGACGAAATCGGCGAAATTCCGCTGTCGCTGCAGGCCAAGCTGCTGCGCGTGCTGGAGGAGCAGACCTTCCGGCGCCTCGGCGGCCTGCGCGACATTCGCGTGGACCTGCGCATTGTCGCGGCCACCAACAAGAACCTGCGCGAAGCGGTGAAAGAGGGCGCGTTCCGCCAGGATTTGTACTACCGCCTGAACGTGATCCAGCTTCTGGTGCCCTCGCTGCGCGAGCGCCCCGAGGACATCCTGCCGCTCACCCGGTTCTTCGTGGACCACTACAACCGGAAGTTCAAACGGAGCATCGAGGGTGTATCGCAGGAGGCCGAGGACCTGCTGCTGGCGCACGACTGGCCGGGCAACGTGCGCGAACTGCGCAACGCCGTGGAGCGGGCCATGATTCTGGAGGAATCGAACGTGATTGCCGCGGCCAGTCTGCCCATCGCCGTGCGCAGCTCGAATGCCGCGGTTGCGGTTTCCGCCAGCGTGGAGAGCCCGGTGGAGGCGGTGGATGGAATGTCGCTGGTGGAGCAGGAGAAACGCCTGCTGATTCACGCGCTGCAGAAGGCCTCGGGAAACCAGACCCAGGCGGCGCGCCTGCTGCGCATCACGCGGGATACGTTGCGCTACAAGATGAAGAAGTTCAACCTGCGGTAGGGGCGGGGCGGAAGGCCTTTCTCAGGCTGCGCGTGTCGGTCCTCTCATAGGACGCTCTTCAGGATGAAGGTTCTCGACCGTCACCGGCAATGCCTTCATGTACGGTCGAGTCGATACCGCTTCGGAGAGCATAGACGTAACAAGTTGATTGAGGCTGACCTGTTCATTTGCAGCAGTCTCAACGAGTTTCTTGTGCAGGGAGCGCGGCACGCGCTGCAACCATTTGCCGCTGGGCAGTTCCTCTTCGGACTCCGGCTTTGGGATGGACTTGCCGGTCTGAAGACGGCTCTTAATCCATGCCTCCTGCACCTCGCGCAAACTGACGAGGGCGTCCTCCTGGTCGTTCCCATGCGAGACACAGCCCTCCAATTCCTGGATGCGGGCGACCCAGTCTCCTTCCTCGTCAAGACGGAGCACCGTCGTGTATGGGAGGTTTAGATAGTGAGCAAGATCCCGAGTGGCTTTACTCATACATCCCCAATTTGATCATGACCCTGATAAACTCTCGTACGTAGCAAGCTTTCAACTGTTTAGATCCGCGGTGGTGCGTGCAGATCGAGAAGGTTTCATCATCCACTTGAAAGATCTCAGCGTGCCCTCCTGCCGGCCACGAGTAGACCGTGAATCCGTGCTGCGACAGTTCCCTGAGCACTTCTTTGATCTCCGAGAGCGCAACGTTCCTGGTCCGCCCCGCTATCTCTCGTATTCTGTTCCTGACCTTTTCGAGTTCGGCCATCCGGCACTCTTCATGTTCACTCTCCAACCTGGTGGTGGCGGACGAAGCCCCCATCTCTTTGATACTACATATAGTATCGGACGTCAACTCTCCCCGGAGAGCGGGAGAGCGGCGAACCTGGTTCGTCGAACGTGATCGCCGCGGCCAGTCTGCCCATCGCCGTGCGCAGCTCCGGCGCGGCGGCCGCGGTCTCCGCCACTATCGAGAGCCCGGTGGAGGCGGCGGATGGAATGTCCCTGGTGGAGCAGGAGAAGCGCCTGCTGATTCACGCGCTGCAGAAGGCGTCGGGAAACCAGACCCAGTCCGTGCGGCTGCTGCGCAACCTGCGGTGGCGACGGGGCGGGCTACTTCAGGTAGTGTTCCAGAGCCTCGCTGACTACCGCGTTCAGTTTCCTGTGGTGTTCGGCGGCATACAGGGCGGCGCGTTTGTGCAGGGAGGCGCCGACGCGGACGTTGAAAGAGCCCTTGAACGGGGTGTCGGGCTTCTTGGACAGGCGTTCGCACGTGGCCAGATAATCGTCCACGGCTTCGCGGAAGGCCTTCTTCAGGCTGCGTACATCGGTTCCCTCCCAGGTGACCAGATCTCGCAGCCCCTCCAGCTTTCCGTGGAACACCTCGTCCTCGTCGCAGTAGCCGGCCGAACCGATGTATCCCTTGTACTCCATGACGTCGCTCACAGGTGTCCCTCCTGCTCGAGGTGCATCAACACCTCTCTTGTCTGATAAGACTTCAGGGCGCTTCCCGGATGAGGCTCATGCAGGCTGATGGTGACGCCGTTCTCGCGAACGAACCCCCTGCGAGATCCGGGGCCGCTCAATTCCCTGTAGCCGAACCCCGCAAGCAGACGCTTCAGCTCAGCCCACGTGAAATCACTCGGCCTGCTGCAAAACCGATCGACTAGTTTCTCGTGCCGGCTCATCCGCTCCGCAGCCTGCTAACGATAGTTTGCCCCTCCCGAGGCGTTTGTGCAACTATTTTCAGTCGCAACCTGGAGCCGCCAGTAATAGTTTGACAGGCCGGGGGGTGAGGCCGTACCATGTACTCATCACTGAAAAAGGAGGTGGTCCAGTCGAAAAATGAGTATTGGTAGCGATAGTAGTTTCCGACCCACGCGTGAGGTGGCCGACTGTTGAAGTCGCCGCTCTAAAGCTCAGGGCTCGCCAGTGACGAGTCCGCAGTTCCTGTGGACCGGTCACATCACGCGAGATAGTTCGTTCGAAGGCCCGGCCTTCGGCTACCCTGACCCCCGCGGCTGCCGTGAATCGACCGGCGCCGCGGGGGTTCGCGCTTTTTGGGGCCTACATGCACGGTGGCTTAGGCGCCGCGGACTCGCGCCGCGTGTCCGTTCCCGCGGAGTCATACTGGTTCAGGAAACCATATGACCACGGCGAATTCTCTTTCCTGGCTCGGTGAGCAACTGGGCGACTGGCGGAAGGCCGGCACGTATCAGCGCCTGCGCGTGCTCGAGTCCGCCTGCGAACCGGTGTCGCGGGTGGACGGCCGCGAGGTGATCAACCTCGCCAGCAACAACTATCTGGGTCTGGCCAATCATCCCAAGCTGGTGGAAGCGGCCATGCACGCGGCCTCGCAGTACGGCGCGGGCTCGGGAGCGGTGCGCACCATCTCCGGCACCATGGATCTGCACATGGAGCTGGAGCGCCGCATCGCCGCGTTCAAGAAGGTGGAGGCGTGCGTGGTCTTCCAGTCCGGCTTCACCGCCAACGCGGGGACGGTCTCGGCCATTCTCGGTCCGGAAGACCACATTATCTCCGACGCCCTGAACCATGCCAGCATCATCGACGGCTGCCGCCTCTCGCGCGCGAAGATCCACGTGTTCCCGCATCGGGACCCCGCCGCCGCCGCCGTGCTGTTGCGCGATCTGGCGGACAAGCCCGGCCGCAAGCTGCTGATCACCGACGGCGTGTTTTCCATGGACGGCGACATCGCTCCGCTGCCCGCGCTGGTGGAAGTCGCCGAGCGCCATGGAGCCATCATGATGATCGACGACGCCCACTCCTCCGGCGTTCTCGGCAGCAATGGCCGCGGGACGGTGGACCACTTCGGCCTGCACGGGCGCGTGGACATCCAGGTGGGAACGTTGTCCAAGGCCGTGGGCGTGCTCGGCGGCTACGTGTGCGGCAGCCGCGATCTCATCGAGTATCTGTACCACCGCGCGCGGCCGTTCCTGTTCTCCACCTCGCATCCGCCCGCCGTGGTGGGCGCCTGTCTGGCCGCGTTCGACCTGCTGGAAAGCGAGCCCGAGCGCATCGCGGAGCTGTGGGACAACACGCGGCACTTCAAGGACGCCCTGCGCCGCGCGGGATTTGACACCGGCGCGAGCGAGACGCCCATCACGCCGATTCTGGTGGGCGAAGCCCGCACCGCGCACGAATTCTCGCGCCGCTTGTTCGAGAACGGGGTGTGGGCCACGGGCATTGGATATCCCACGGTGCCGGAAGGCCGGGCGCGCATTCGCACCATCGTCACGGCGACCCACAGTCTCGATTTGCTGGACCGCGCCGTGGAGATTCTGGCCCGCGTAGCGAAGGAAATGGGCATCCTGCAAGGCTGACGCCTGCCGCAGTCTTGCGGCGGCGCGCCAAAGCGGGGACGAAAGCGCCTTCGGGCGCTACTCCAGCGGGTCCGCGGGAATCTCCAGGTCAAAGTCCGGTTCGCCGGCGCGGCGCTGAAGCTGTTTCCTGATGGCGGCGACGTCCTCGCCGATCCGGGATATCATCTGGTAGAACTTCCAGATGACGAAGGCAATCGCACAATAGATGGCCACCTGCATGAACATGGCGAAGGCGGCGAAACCGAGACCCGCAGGACCCATGATGTTGTTTTCCCTTTCCCGAGTATATGCCGGGTGCGCCCTGGCCCTGCTGCTGTGCGCCTGCACGGGGCCGGGTCAGTCCTCCGGCTATTACGTGCTGAGCCTCTCCTGGTCGCCCCAGCACTGCGCGGAAACGAGCGACAGCTCCGCGGAGTGCGCCGGCGCGCGAGCGTACGGATTCGTGTTGCACGGGCTGTGGCCGGAGTCGGCGCGGGGCCGCGGCCCGCAGAATTGTCCGGGGCCGGCCTTCGATACCTCCGGCATCACCGCCGAGTTGCGCGGTCTCATGCCCGATGATGGCCTGATCGAGCACGAGTGGACCACCCATGGCGTATGCTCCGGCCTTAACCAGACGGACTATTTTCGCGCGGCCGCGCGTGCGTACCGGCTGGTTCAGATTCCGCCTGCCTTTCAGCCGCCCGTAACGCGTGTGGAGACAACCCCCGCCGCGGTGCGCCGGCAATTCGCGGCAGCCAATCCCGATTTTCCCGGGGACGCTTTCGCGGTGAAGGACGACGGGCGGTTTCTGGAAGAGGTCCGCGTATGTCTGACCACCGATCTGCGGCCCCGCGGGTGCGACCGTGCGGGCGATACGCGCGGCGTGACCATTGTCGTGCGAGCGGAGCGCTGAAGAGGCTCGCGCCGCGAAGAAGCTGTGTGGCAGTACAACGCCTACTCGTGGAGGCTGGTGTCGAGGAACGCGCGCAGGCGGTGACTGCGGCTGGGGTGGCGCAGCTTGCGCAGGGCCTTGGCTTCGATTTGCCGGATGCGCTCGCGGGTCACCGCGAAGTGCTGGCCCACCTCTTCGAGCGTGTGCTCGCTGCCGTCCTGGAGGCCGAAGCGCATCTTGATGATCTTCTCCTCGCGCGGGCTGAGGGTCTTCAGCACTTCCGCCGTCTGCTCCCTCAGGTTGAGGTTGATGACGGCTTCGGAGGGCGACACCACGCGGCGGTCCACGATGAAATCGCCGAGGTGCGATTCCTCTTCCTCGCCCACCGGAGTCTCCAGCGAGATGGGCTCCTGGGCGATGCGCAGCACCTTGCGCACGCGGCCCACCGGCAGCTCCATCCGCAAAGCCAGCTCCTCGGTGGTGGGCTCGCGCCCGAGCTCCTGCTGCAGGTGCCGCTGGGTGCGGACCAGCTTGTTGATGGTCTCGATCATGTGCACCGGGATGCGGATGGTGCGGGCCTGATCGGCGATGGCCCGGGTGATGGCCTGGCGGACCCACCAGGTGGCATAGGTGGAGAACTTGTAGCCGCGGCGGTAATCGAACTTCTCCACGGCCTTCATGAGCCCGATGTTGCCTTCCTGAATGAGGTCGAGGAACTGGAGCCCGCGATTGGTGTAGCGTTTGGCGATGGAGACCACCAGGCGGAGGTTGGCCTCGATGAGTTGTTTTTTGGCCGCTTCGGCTTCCAGCTCGCCGCGTTCCACGATCTGCAGGGTGCGCCGCAGTTCGGTGGCGGAGGCCCCGCTGTCGTCCTCGAGCTGCTGGATGCGCTGGCTGGAGGTGCGCAACTCCTTGCGCAGCTCGCGGGAAGCATGATTGTCCTGGCCGATCTCCTCCAGCTTGCGCTGGATGCGGGCGATCTCCCGTTCGGCCGGCTTCAGCTCGTCGACGGCGGTGCGCAGCCGGGCGGCCAGATTGCGGCGCACCAGGCCGCTGAAGCCAATGCCCCGGATAATGCGCGAAATCTGCACCATGGTCCGGGCCAGCGCCCAGCGCAGACCGCGGTGCTGTTTCGGTTTCAGGCTGCGGGAAACGGCCTGCATTTTCTGCCGCGCCTGCTGGGCTTTCCGGTAAAGCTTCTCGATTTCCTCGATCTGGACCAGCAGCTCCGCCGCCTGCTCGCTGAAGTCCTCTTCGGCCCCGCCCAGATCCGGCAGAATGAGCACGTCGCGGATGGATACGGTTCTGTTCTGCAGATCCTCGCCCAGTTGGATGAGGTCGCGGATCACCAGCGAGGACCGCGACAGCGCCTTGCGCACGCTGCTCTGCCCGCGCTCGACGCGCTTGGCCAGCTCGATCTCGCCTTCGCGGGTGAGCAGCGGAACGGTGCCCATCTCGCGCAGGTACATGCGTACGGGATCGTTGGTCTTGTCGCCGAAATCCTGGGCCAGCTCGATGTCGGCGAACTCTTCGGCCTCTTCGGCCTTCTTGTCGAACTCGGTGCGCGGCTCTTCGAGGATCTCGACGCCGGCGCTGTCCAGGTCCGACAACAGATCCTCGAACTCACGGCCGGCCGGAAAGTCGTCGGAGAGCAGCTCGCTGACTTCGTCGTACAGCACGAAGCCCTTCTCCTTCCCGGACTCCATGAGTTGCTTTACCCGGCTGAGTTTTTCGTCAGTCGCCACTGGCACCCCTCAAACCAGCGAACATCTCCCGCAGACCCACTTAGTGTACAACACGAGCTTTGCAGCCATCTTCATTCGCGCTCGAGGCGGCGCAATTCCTCCGCCTTGCGCAATGCCGTTTCAAAATCCCCGGCGCGCTCGGCCGTGCGAATCTCGTCCTTGAGATCGGCGATGGAGCGCTTGCCAGACTCCGCCTCAAGCCTTCGGACGCACGCCAGGGCCTGTTCCAGGCCATGTTCGGCCCCCATGGTGTTATCGGCCAAAAGCAGGCGCGGCAATAGGTGGCGGTCGGACTCGTCGAGCCGCGCCTCCAGATCGCCATAGCGGAACGGCTCCGGCCCGGCCGCGGCCAGCAACGCCTCGAAGATGTTCCAGGTCACGAAGTGGCGCACCGCCGGCAGGCGGCCCAGCCGCGGGAGCACGGCCACGCGGGCCTCGGCGCTGTCCAGCAGCGCGCGCAACAACAGCTTTTCGAGGGCGGGCACGCGCGCCGTGGGGTCCGCAACAGTCCTCCCGTTGCGCCCGTCCGCTTCCCCCGCGCTCCGGCGGAACTGCTCCAGAATGGCCGCCGCGTCCACCCCCAGGTATCCGGCCAGATCGTTGACCACGGCCATCCGTTCCAGCTTGTCCGGAATGCGCTGGACGGCCGGCTGAAGGAACTTCCACGCTTGCATGCGGCCGTCCACGTCGCGCATGTCGAACTTCGCGCGGGCGCGGTCCGCCAGCCAGTGGAAATAGGGCACGGCGGCGGCCAGCTTCGCTTCGTATCGCGGGGCGCCGTGCTGGCGGATGTACTCGTCCGGATCGAGGTCCCCGTCCAGTTCGAGAACGCGCACATGAATGCCCTCGTCGAGGAGGAGATGAATGGACTTCTCGGCCGCGTTGGCGCCGGCCGCGTCCGGATCGAAGTTCACCACGATGCGCTCGGAGTGGCGCTTCAGGCTGCGCACCTGGCCGCTGGTGAGCGCCGTGCCGCAACTGGCCACCACTTCGCGCACGCCCGCCCCCCAGACGCCGATTACATCCATGTACCCTTCCACCAGAATCGAGCGGTCCTTTTTCCGGATGCCCTCTTTGGCTCGATGGAGATTATAGAGCACCGAGCTCTTCTTGTAGAGGGCTGTTTCGGGAGAATTCAGGTACTTGGGCTCGTCCCCGGCCCGCAATGCCCGTCCGCCGAAGCCGATGATTTTCCCGGATTCGTTGTGAATGGGGAACATTAGCCGGCCGCGAAAGCGATCGAAAAAGCCGCTGCCATCCTGGCGCTTCATGGACAGCCCGGACTGCTCCAGAATCTCCGGCGCGAAGCCGCGTTCCTGCAGCCGCCGGGTGAGCTGCTGGCCGCCGCCGTCGGACAACCCCAGGCCGAACTCCTTCCACTGCGCCTCCGCGAGGCCGCGCTTGGCCAGATAACCCCGCGCCTCGCTGCCCGCCGGACTCTGCAGGTTGCTCTGGAACAGGCCGGCCGCCAGATCGTGCATCTCCAGCAGGGCGGCGCGCAGTTTCGCTTCGGGATCGGAGTAATCGGACCGGCGGGGCACGGGAATCCCGTTGCGTTCGGCCACCTGGCGCAGGGCTTCGAAAAAGGACAGGCCTTCGATCTGCATCACGAACCGGAACATGTCCCCGCCGGCCTGGCAGCCGAAGCAGTAGTAGACGGCCTTGTCGTTGTTGACCGTGAAGGAGGGCGTTTTCTCGCTGTGGAACGGGCACAGCCCCTTGTAGTTGGCGGTGGACCCGGCGCGCTTGAGGCGCACGTACTGGCCGATCACCGTGACGATGTCCACCGCGTTCCTTACCTGATCGACGAAGTCCATGGGCTGGGCCGCTCCATTCCATGGTATCGCCGCGGCCAGGCGGGGCAGGTTGAGGAGGGGTGCGCCCGGCACAACAAAAACGCGGCTTGCGCCGCGTGTCCCTTTCGAAACAAAACGGTGCTACTATGTTCTCGTGGACAGCGTGGAGCAGTTCAAGCGAGCCACCGAACGAAAGCTCGACGGCGTCCGCTGTCCCGACCACCGGAAGCCGCCCCGGCTGCGCTTCGACGGCTCTTCCCTGCGCGACATCACCATCAATCTCAGCGGCTGCTGCCAGAAGCTCATGACTCTGGCAAACAGCGCCATCACCCAGCCGCACTGAGCGCCGCCGGCCCGGTATACTCGGAGCAGATTGGAACTCGACCTTCAGCCGATGGAAGTGCGCGTACTGGGCGCGCTGATCGAAAAAGAGATCACCACGCCCGAGTACTATCCCCTCTCGTTGAACGCGCTGGTCAACGCGTGCAATCAGAAATCGAATCGCGAGCCGGCGGTCTCTTACGACGAGGACGAAGTGGAGCGGGCACTGGAATCGCTGCGCGCGCGCGGTCTGGCGCTGCGCATCACCGGCGCCGGCAGCAGAGTGCCCAAGCACGCCCACCGGCTCAGCGAACAACTGAATCCCGACCGGAGGGAAACGGCCATCCTGTGCGAGCTGATGCTGCGCGGGCCGCAGACCGTGGGCGAACTGCGCAGCCACAGCGAGAGGATGCACCGTTTCGACGACATCGGCGAGGTGGAAACCGTGCTGCAGCGGCTCATGGAGCGGGAACCCGAGCCGCTGGTGGTGCGGCTGCCGCGGCGCCCCGGCGAGAAGGAAGTCCGCTTTGCTCATCTGCTTTCGGGCGCCGGGCCCGCCACGGAGATGAACGCCGCGGAGCTTCCCGATGCCCCGCCGCCACGCGCGGACCGCGTGGGACAGCTCGAAGCCGAGGTGGCCCGTCTGAGGGACGAGTTGGAATCGCTCAAGGATCAGTTCGCGCAGTTTCGCCGGCAGTTTGAATAGCGGGCCGCCGCGTACTCGCCTGGCGCCGCCTGGGAGCGGCGAGTGACCCGGACCGCGAGGGCGGGGCTGAGAGCCCCGCCAGTCGTTTTCATCCGGTTCGGTGGCCGAAACGGCCATGTCCAACACGCGGCGACAGCCGCGTCCGAGCCCGCAGGGGCGATTCCGTATCATGGGAAAGTGGCGCAGTGGAGAATAAATGGGAAGGCGGCTCTTCTGCCGCTGCTGGTCCTGTTCGCGGGCGTCGGCAGCCCTGTCCCCACCTCGCCGGAGGCCGCCAGCGCCGCCTCGAAGCTGGACCTGATCCGCAGCGGGCGTGCCGCGCCCGGTTCCACCATCGTCTTCACCGCGCAGGAGATCAACGCATATGCGGCGGTCCAGTTGCCCGCGTACGTCCCGCGCGGCTTGCGCGCCGCCCGCGTGGAGCTGGGGAACGGCTCGGCCACCGGCACCGCGCTGGTCGATTTCGTGCAGATCCGTCAGGTGGCCGGCCAGACCACCAACTGGTTCCTGGCGAAGCTGCTGGAAGGCGAGCGGCCACTGAGGGTGACCGCATCCATTCGATCCGCCCACGGGCGCGCCGCGGTATACCTGCAGAGCGTGGAGATCTCCGGCGTCGCCGTCAGCGGCGGCACGCTCGATTTCCTGATCCGCAACTTCCTGCAGCCCGTCTTTCCCGAAGCCCGCGTCAACCAGCCCTTCCCGCTGCTGGACAACATCGAACGAATCGAAGTACGCCCAAACGTGGCGCGCGCGCTGATCCGGCCTGCTGCGGCGGCCAAACGCCCGTAGCGAGGTGGGTGCGCGACATGAAAGCGGATAGGGGACACGCGGCGCCAGCCGCGTTCCTGCAGCGCGCGGCAAGCACACGGCCATGTCCTGCCTCTGCGCCGCGGCAACGAGTTGGCCATTCGCAAGCCGCCGCGCGAGCTCTCCGGCCCGTTCGATCTGCTCCAGGCATACCGGTGAGCGCCAGAGGCGGCGGCCACCCGGATATGACCTGGAGTGTGTGCGGCCGACTCGCGTACCGGTTACGCACGCAGCCGGGCCCGCAAGTAGCGGCCAGTGTGGGACTCTCTGCACGACGCCACTTCCTCGGGCACGCCCGTCGCCACGATTTCGCCGCCGGCGTGACCGCCTTCCGGGCCAAGGTCGATCACATAATCGGCGGTCTTTATCACATCCAGGTGATGCTCGATCACGATGACTGTGTGGCCGGCGTCCACCAGGCGGTTGAGGCATTCGAGCAAGCGTTCGACATCGGCGAGGTGCAGGCCGGTAGTGGGCTCATCGAGGATATAGACCGTGTGCTTCGATCTTTGCAGCCTGGCAAGCTCGGCGGCAATCTTGATGCGCTGCGCCTCACCGCCCGAGAGCGTCGTTGCCGATTGCCCTAAAGTGAGGTAGCCCAGTCCGAGATCGTTAAGTACCTCGATCTTTTTGCTGATTGCTGGCTCGCTTGCGAAAAAGGCGACTCCCTCTTCCACCGGCATGTTCAGGATGTCGGTGATGGTTTTGCCGCGCAGGGTGACATCGAGCGTTTCGGCGCTGAAGCGGGCGCCTTTGCAGACCGCGCACGTCACTTCGACATCGGGCATGAAGTACAGTTGCGTGGTGATGACGCCTTCGCCCTGGCACTCTTCGCAGCGGCCGCCCTTGACGTTGAAACTGAACCGGCCCGGAGTATAACCTCGCTCCACGGAAAACGCAGTGCGAGAGAACAGGTCGCGAATCGTATCGTAGAAGCCGATGTAGGTCGCCGGGTTCGATCGGCTGTTGCGGCCGATGGGAGATTGATCGATGTTGACAACCTTGTGCACGTGATCGGCGCCGTCGATGCCATCGTGATCGCCCGGCAACGTACGCGTGTCCACCAGCCGCTTCCAGAGAGCCTTGTATAGGATCTCGTTAATGAGTGTGCTCTTGCCGGAACCCGACGCGCCGGTGACGGCGATCAGCCTGCCTAGCGGGAATGTGACGTCGACCGACTTCAGATTGTTCTCTCTCGCGCCACGCACCGTCAGCGTCTTTCCCGTACCCTGGCGGCGGCGCAACGGCGTTGGAATGCTCCGCTTGCCGGAGAGGAATTGCCCGGTCGGCGACGTTTTGCACTTGAGGACGTCCTCGAGTGTGCCCTGCACTACCACTTCGCCGCCATGAACGCCAGGTCCCGGCCCCATCTCTACGATGTGGTCCGCCGCGCGGATGGTGTCCTCGTCATGCTCGACTACAATTACTGTGTTGCCGATGTCGCGCAGGCTTTCGAGCGTGGCGATCATCTTGACATTGTCTTTGGGATGCAGGCCGATGCTGGGTTCGTCGAGAACATAGAGCATGCCCATCAGTCCCGATCCGATTTGGGTGGAGAGGCGAATACGCTGTGATTCGCCGCCCGAGAGTGTGCCCGAACGCCGGTTGAGGTTCAGGTAGTCGAGGCCGATACCGAGCAGTAGTTCCACGCGGCGCCGGATTTCGGCGACTACCTGGCGCCCGGCATCGGCGCCGCGGCCCGCCGGCCTGAGACTGCCGAGGAAGGTGTAGAGCTCATCGAAGTTGAGAGCGCCCACGTCGTGGACCGTTTTGCCCGCGATGGTGAAGAGCAGACGGGTGGCACGCAGGCGCGTGCCGTTGCAATCGGGGCAGGTGCGCTCCACCATCACTCTGTCGAGCCACTCCTCCATGCCGCTGCTGGCTTCGCCGCGCTGGCGATAGCGGCGGTAATTGCGCTCGATGCGGCGTGCGATTCCGCCGAAGCCGATTTCGTGCTTGTCCCAATCGTCGCGCTTCACCTTCGACTCGGGCGGTGAGGTGGTTCGCAGTTTCCGGCCGTCCAGGCCGTAGAGGATCGAGTGGCGGACTGTCTGCGGCAGCTTTTCCCACGGGGCGTCAAGCGAGAACTTCAGCACCGTGGCGAGCGTGTACATGATGCGGCCGTCCCATGTGTCCGGGTTGTATCTGTACGCTTCCTTTACGAAGCAGCCGCCGCGAATGCTGCGCTTCGGGTCGGGAATCAGGAGCTCCGGATGGGTGATTTTGTGCACGCCCAGCCCGCCGCACGTGCGGCAGGCGCTTTCCGGATTGTTGAACATGAAGTACTCGGGTTCGATGCCGCCGTAGACGTGGTGGTGTGTGGCGCTGCACAGACCTTTGTAGAAGCGGCCGGCTTCGTTTTTCGACGCTCCTTTCAGCACCTGAATTTGCATCAGCCCGTCGCCCACCAGCAGGGTTGCCGCAATCGCCGCCTTGATTGCCTTTTCGTGCTTGCGGCCCACCATCACCCGATCGACGACCGCATCCATGTCGGTGACCTCCGGCTCGTCGAGCGAGAGCTCTTCCGCGAGGTCGAGGCGTTTGCCGTCGACGATCAACTGGCGGCAGCCCTTCTTGCGGACCTCGGTGAAAACGAAGTCTAACTCCTCACCGTACACCTTGAACACCGGCGCGCGGAGTTCGATTTCCGCGCCTTCCCTCAGCGCCAGAACGGCTTCGAGGATCTGGTTCGGCGTGCGGCTGGCGACGCGCTCGCCGGTCCGCGGGCAGTGCGGTTCCCCGATGGTGGCGAACAGGAGATTCAGGTAACTGGAGATGTCGGTCATGGTGCCGACGGTCGAACGCGGATTGCTGCCGGTAGTTTTCTGTCCGATGGAAATCACCGGCGAGAGGCCGTACACGAAGTCCACGTCGGGTTTCGCCACTTGCGAAACAAAACGCTTGGCGAAGGTAGAAAGCGACTCCATGTACCGGCGCTGGCCTTCCGCGTAGATGGTGTCGAAGGCGAGGCTCGATTTGCCCGAACCGGAAAGTCCTGTGACCACGATCAGCCGGTCGCGAGGCAATTCGAGAGACACGTTCTTAAGGTTGTGAACGCGGGCGCCTTGCACCGCGATGGTTGTGCGCGCGGCGGGCTTTGCCGCGGCCCGCCTGGCGCTACCAGGCATGGCCCATCTTCGTCCCGCAGAAGAACGCCACTTCGTTCACGTCGACGTTGCTCCGTTTGGTCAGCCGGACGGCGAGCGGTGCTTTGCCGATCAGAGCCTGGTCGGCAAGGTATTCGCATGCGCCGGTAACGCCCTCGATGCCGAAGTTGCGCTTGAAGTGGTCTTCAATTTCGGTGGCCGAACGAGCTTCACCCACTTCCCTGAGATGCTCGATGATTGGCGCAAAGATGGTGGTGGCGCGCTCCCGCAGGTATTCATCGATTGCCGAGAGCGCGGACTCCACCGCCGGCCGCGTCTTCTTCGCGTTGAGCAGGCCGGTGTAAATGACGTTGAAGAGCGCTGGATTCAGTTTGAGCGCTTGCGGGAGCGCTTCACGATCGACGAGCAGGCCGGCTTCGAGCACTTCGATTTTTGCCAGCGAATTGGCGGAGTACAGAATCCAGAGCGCCGTGTAGTCCAGATCGCCGCGCGTGATCAGCCATTTGTGGGCTTTGTACACCGCGGGCAGCGCGTGGCTCGCTGCCGCAAGCAGTTGCAGTTGCGTATCGCGCTTGCCCAGCACGTACAAGCGTTCGCAGAGGGCCGTAATGCTCTCGTCGTGGGTATACAGCAGGCGTCCCTTGGCCAGCAGCGAATGCATGAAGGAGTTGCGAATAGCGCCTTCGGCGATTTTGCGAAAGCCGGCGCGCGCCATGAGGATGGCGTGGACGTTGATGCCATCGGCGTAAAGGCACAGGCTGTCCTTGTCGGCCTTCTTGTCGTCGATGGTCACCAGCAGCAGGTCGATGTCGGACTTCGACCAGACCGTGTCGTGCGACAAACTGCCGCACAGGATCGCGGCCAGAATGGAGCTGTCGCGCTTCACCTGCTCGATTAGCGCGGTGAGCGCGCCTTCGAATTTATCCTCGACTTTTGCCGCTGTCCCAGCAGCCCGCGACGCCTTAGCCATACGTCCGATTCCTGGAATTATACCGCTCCCAACGATAGCGGATGCGGCAGGGCGCCGCAGTATCGAGTCCGGCGTCGCCGTCAGCGGCGGCACGCTCCTGCTGGACAACATCGAACGAATCGAAGTGCGCCCAAACGTGGCGCGCGCGCTGATCCGGCCGGCCGCGGCGGCCAAACGCCCCCTGCCTTGATGCTGAGGAGTCCTCGACGAAACTCCGAGGGATACTCTCTGTATTACTGAGTGGGGCAGGCTCTCAGCCCAATGGCACTTAACTTTTGGAACGGGCCTGCAAATCCAAGAACAGAATGTGCGTATGATGGAGGATTCCTTTGTGGGGCGGCCAATCCTGGCCGCCGCCGCGT